>CAXUKS010000047.1:0-28393 GCA_964251675.1 uncultured Armatimonadales bacterium | reverse complement strand
CTGAGGCTCCGGCAGGCAAGGCTCCGGGATGGCAACCAGAAATGCCACAACGGCGTGTGGAAAGCGGCTATGCACCGTGGTGGCTTCCGTCGCCAGATCATTGACCATGTTCTGCCAGTTTTTGCTGCCAGTTTTTGCCGACACTTTTGGCATCGTTCAGCGTTTTGCTGTCAAAGGCAAACCGGACGCCATCGGGGCGATAACCTACGTCAAAGTTTTGCGGGCGCACACCGCCGATAATCCGTACTGGCCCAACCTCCACGCAGTCAGGGAGAGCAGGCGTGAGCGCGTTGGAATTAGGAGTTACCACGGGGACGCCGCCCAGCATCGCTGCCAGAGCGTCACCCACGGCTGTGTCAAACACGCGGCCCAACTCGCCCGACGACTGCGGCGGCGTCCGGCTCAGGCTGCCGCCATTGGCAGTCCAAGTCACTCCGAACTGTGCCAAATCTTCTTGCGGCAAAACCAGCGGAGGCATTGTGACGAGCTTTGCCATCAGGCTGTTTCCTTGCCTTTTGCCGCTTTGGTCTTGCGCCCCATGCGCCGTCCCGAGAGTTTGCGCCATGCCTGCCGGAGCAGGGCGATTTCCGCGTGTTCCAGTCCAAGCCTGTCTGCCAGCAGTGTTTGGTCCGTGATGTCTAATATCGCGTTGATGTTCCCCGCCCGTTCCAGAGTGTCCAATTCTTCCACAGGCAGCAGGCTGTTCTCGAAAAATGGCACAGGAAGATGCTCCGCCTCGTTTGGCTCCAGTTCCAGAACGCCACCGCCGTAGCTCCGGCCCAGCACTTCCGCAAACACGAAAGTCAGAGAATTCAGGAAAGACAGCCCAATCTGTGCGGCCTGCTCGGGATGGTGGTAACGAACTCGGTGAATGGTATCCGTAGAAGTTGCCTGCGTGTGGTTTTGTACTATCTTGGGGTAGCCGTGAATCTGTCGAAACAGGAATGCATCGGGTGACCACAATGTCGGGACAATGTACCAGAGCTTGCGATTGCGGCATTTGAAGCCGAGATGAGTTTCTAGAGCCTCACCGCTTTGAATATAAGCCTGGGCCTCCTCGGGAAGCTGCTCCAAAGGCACGGCGGGTAGGTTGAGAAGATGGCAGAGAACGCCTTTTTGCCGATTGGCCTGCCAGTCTGCCTCCGAATAATCCAGACCGGGAAGCTGTGCGGTGCGCCCGACCAGCGGCAGCGTCAGCCCTTTGAGGCCCCGCAGGCACACCTGTTCTTCGGTCAGCACAAAAAATGAGTTGCTGCCCGTGACCACGCCCACATCGACACTGCCCAGCGCACCCAATCGGGTTAGCTCCGGGTGCGTTTTCAGTGTTCGCAAAAGCCCGATTTCGCGCTCCTCCAGAAAATACTGTGTCCATTTTTCTGCGCCGTGGTCAATGGCCTTCAAATGATGCCGTGCCCGCAGATTGACCTCATAGCCGGGCAAATCGGCAGCGTCATCTAGTTCTACCACATCAATGCCGCTTTCAATCTCTGGCGTCTTTTCAGCCAGTAACAAGACAACCTCCTGCTGAATGCCTTCAAAAACAAGCCGCCGAAAAGTGACAATCGTAATCGCGCCGAAATGGCGGGCCAGGAAGGCGCGGGTCTGCTCCGCATATTTAACCTGCAATAATTCTGCAGGAATGACCATCGCCAGCCTTCCTCCAGCCCGGACGCGCAGACTGGCGGCCACCAGAAACGCCGCCCAGGCATTGGTCAGGCGGCTTGGGGTTAGCCCGGCGGTCCGCATCAGACGAAAGGCCCGTTCGCGCTGGTCTTCCGGGAAGGCGTGATAGCGCAAGAATGGCGGATTGCCAATCACCACATCCACTTGGCTGCCGACAATTCCCCACTCCTGATCGCCCCCGGAAAAGAAGTCGGAAACCGTGACTACGCCTGCGCTTGGAACCCCCAGGTTTTCCAGTCGTGCGCGGGCTAAATCCGCCTCGGAGGCATACAGCTCCGTGGCCTGAAGCTGCCGGGCCGCTGCTTTCGGTGTCGCGCCTAGTGCCAGCAGGCGACGGGCGGCGGCGTCTAAAAGTGCGCCGTCCCCGCAGCTTGGCTCCAGTATTTTTTCATCTGCACTTTGAATAGCCCAGTTTGCAAGAAACCGGGCAATAGTTTCGGGAGTATAGTAGCCGCCGCGCAGCTTTTGGTTATCAGCATCGGCAGTAAGAAGTATAGTCATAATCTCATTGGCCTCTTCCGTGAGAACGTTCAGCGTGTTATCGTTATTATAGCCATTTTATTCAGCAAAACTCATCGTGCGGGCAGAGCTGTCCCGCAAGCGGTGCAGTGGCGGTCGGTGCGGCGGGCGGGGGCGGCGCAATGGGGGCAGTCGCGGTGGTGGGCGGGGCGGGTGGAGACGCCGCAGGCGGGGCAGAAGAGGGCGGTGCGGGCGAGCAGCCGGGGCATCCCGCAGGCGCGGCAGCGGACCCGGACGGTGTGCCGCAGCAGCCACACGGCGGCGGGGTCGATGGGGATGCCAATCAGACTGCCGAGCAGCAGCGCATACGCGCCTTTGACTGTCCAGTCCAGCCCTGGCCCTAGCAAATCGGGGTTCGGGATGCTGAGGTCGGTAACCTTAATGTCTTCGATCCGAAACTGGTCCAGCAGGCGGTTGATGGACGTCTGAAAGACAAGTTGGGAACCGATGAGCTGCGACTTGACCCGCTGCGGCACACGCCTTTGCGCCTCGGTTGTCCATGACAGCACATACATCGCGGCCACGAGGCAGAGCAGCGGGGAGCGACGCATCCCCAGCAGCACCAGCACGGCGACGGCCAGGCACAGCCCGCCCCACGGGAACACAATACCGGGCAGGGAAATCTCGATGTTTCTGAACACCTTGAACACTGCCCACGGGCTGACCGCCCCCGCGAGAATGCCCGCCGCCCCGCCCAGCAGCAGAACCAGCGACAGCCCGCGCAGCAGGCGCGTCCAGAGTGGGGAAAGATTGGGGATCATGGCAAAAAGTGTCTATAGCAGGTGAACTCTATAACGCTGCGGCTCCTGAGCGCACAGTGCAATCATCGTGTTGGCATCCAGAACAGTACAGGAGGTACTAATCAGTAAAGCCTAATAGTTGCCGGGGGTTTCTATACCCCCGGCATCTGGCCCATCCATTTATGCAACACTGTCCCTGCGTGCTACTTCTCGGACAGGGCGCGGCGGAGGAAGCCGCCGGAATGGGACAGGCGGGCGCGGGCGTCATTGGCAGTCAGGCCGGTTTGGAGCATCAAAATGGCGAGCTTGGCGGAGCCGTCGGCGGCGGCCAGCGCCTCGGCGATCCGCTCCGGGGCGGCCCCCGTGACCTGCCGGACGATGCGGGCGGCGCGGGCGCGGAGCTTGGTGTTGGTGGCTTGGACGTCCACCATGAGGTTGCCGTAGGTTTTGCCGACTTCCACCATCGCATTGGTGGAAATCATGTTCAGCACCATCTTCTGCGCCGTGCCGCTCTTCAGGCGCGTGGACCCGGCCAGCACTTCGGGGCCGACGACGGGGGCAATGGTAATGGCGGCGGCAGACTCAAGGGCCGAGGGGCGATTGTTGGTCACGGCCACCGTGGCCGCGCCCCGCTTCGCCGCCTGCTGAAGCGCCCCCAGCACGAACGGGGCCTGCCCGGAGGCGCTGATGCCGATCACGGTGTCGCGGGCAGTCACATCGGCCTCCACAATCGCTGCCGCACCGGCATCGGGGTCGTCCTCTGCCCCTTCGGCGGCCTGAAACATGGCCC
The DNA here is from genome assembly GCA_964251675.1 of uncultured Armatimonadales bacterium. Classification (GTDB taxonomy): domain Bacteria; phylum Armatimonadota; class Armatimonadia; order Armatimonadales; family Capsulimonadaceae; genus JANXMY01. The sequence goes on along the minus strand of CAXUKS010000047.1, from coordinate 24,661 downwards.
CGTCGCCGCCCGCAATGATGCCCAGCACGATGCCGGGAGCGACCCCGAACGTCGGCGGGCATTCGGAGGCGTCCAGCACGCCGAGCCGCCCGCTCGTGCCTGCCCCGACATAAATCAGCCGCCCGCCCGCCCGCAGCGACGCCGCCGCCCGCGACACGGCTCGGGCAATCTGCGGCAGCTCCAGGGCGACGGCGGCGGCGACTTTAGCGTCTTCGTCGTTCATTAGACGCAGGCGGGTCAGCGTGTCTAACGCATCCCATTCGGTCAGTGCAGGGTCAATCGCTTCAGTCGTCAGTGTATTCAGGGCGGGAGAAGCAGGGGTAGGCGTCACGGGGAACCAGCCTTTCGGGGAGATGTGTTATAATAGAGCAAGATCAATTTTGCCGAGGTACCTAATTTTATGCCGACTTATGGCTACGAGTGTTTGTCCTGTGACAACCAGTTTGAAATCAACCAGAGCATCAAAGCCGACCCGCTGACGACCTGCGACGTCTGCGGCGGGGCGCTTCGAAAGCGCATCTATCCCGTGGGCATTGCCTTCAAGGGGTCTGGCTTTTATGTGAACGATTACGCCCCCAAGTCCGGCGGGGCGGCTAAGACCGAGACGCCCAAAGCCGATGGAGGCACGAGCGAGACCAAACCCGAAGCCAAGCCCGAAGCGGCAAAGGCCGACGCACCCAAAGCGGACGCTGCCCCCGCCGCCAAGACGGACAGCAAGCCTGCCGCCCCGGCAGGGTCGTGAAGGAACAGGTTCGGAGACCTATATTATCCGAATCCTCCCTTTAGGGAGGACCCCAGCGAAGCGGGGAAGGTAGGTCTCCGGGCCGCCGCAAGCCAAAAGCCCCGCGCCAGACGGCGCGGGGCTTTTTTGAGTCTGGCACAGAAACTATTTGCGGCTCGTAATCAGCAGGTGGCCCGTCGCGGCGTCATACTGCACGTCGGCATCCATCGCTTCGCTGACAAACGACACTGGAACCATCGTCCGGCCCGTCAGCAGGTACGGGGTACCGTCCAGCGTCACTTCTTTCGCGTTCACCAGCGCCGTCGGCTGGCCGATGGTCAGCATGATGTCGCGGGTCGCGTTTTTGGCGTGTACTGTGCCGGTGCGGGCTTCCCAGGTCAGCGTGCCGCCGCCTTGCTCAAAAATCTGCCGCAGGGGACCAAACACCACGCCGTCCTGGGCGCTCAGGGGCCGGTCCATCTGCACCGTCGTGTGGTTGAACAGCAGCGTCTTCTGGCCGACGGCCCGGAGCAGACTGCCAAAGCTGGCGGGCAGATGAACCCGCAGCGGGTGCATCGTCTTCATCGGTCCGGCGGTTTTGACGACCGAGGCGACGCTCTGCATTCGCACGCGGGGTGCGGCGAGGAACGGCGAAGCGAGGTCGTCGGCAGGCAGGCGCAGGGCTGCCAGCCGCTGTCCGGGCAGACGTGGGGCACGGGCAATTTTATCGGCAATGCGCCGGGCAGGTGTCTCGGCCAGGGCTGCGTCCATCGGGTCCACACGCCGCACGACTGCGTCGGGAATGATGGAGGCGGGCAGTGCGCCGGGCAGCGCCTTGAAGCCGCTCCGGGGCGTCGTCAGCACGCGGGCTGACATCTGGGGACCGGCCATCGGCACTGCAGGCGCGGCCTGCGGGGTGACAAATGGGGTGGACAGGCTGGAGGCAAAGCCGGGCAGGCCGAAGTGGAGGGAACCGGCCCCGCGTGTCAGCTCGCGGACAATCTCACGGGTGGACGCCGGGCGCATCGGCTGGATGGCGGCCATCTGCGGGGCTTCATTTGCTGACAACACATCCGGGCGGCGCAGGGGCAGGGGCCGCCCGAGTGCCTTGCGCGGCGCGGCGGCGCGGATAACCCGCGCTGACTTTAGTGCTTTCAGCGGCCTAACGGCCTTGAACGGCTTGATGGACTTGACGCCGTCGAGCAGGTCATGGCGGATTTGCGTCTCGCCGCCGGGGTTGTTGACAAGAAGCTGAATGGCTTTGGCATGGCCGACGTGCGGCGAATCGTTGTAGCCGTAGACTTCAATGGTATGGACGCCGTTGGAGTACGCGGTGGTGTCCCACTCAAACTCGTAAGGGGCGAAGTTTCGAAGTGTCTTAAACGTTTTGTCCACAAACAGCGACACATACGGGGCCTTGCCGCTGGCATCGTGGGCTTCGACGCGCAGGGTGACGGTGCCCTGCACTTTACCGTCGGTGGACGGGTTGATCAGCCGCAGGGTGGGGGCCGCGTCGAGCGTGGAGCCAGGCGCGGCAGGCAGGGTCAGGGACGGGCCGGAATTCGGAGCCACATCCGCGCTGAATAGGAAGCTGCTTTTCGCGGACTTGACTTCCTGATCGGCAGCCGTGGCGCGAACGACAATTTTGTGCGGGCCGGGGGCGATCTGCGAGGAGTCTACCAGAAACGACACCACGCCGCGTGTCTCGGGCACGTCCAGCGTTTTGGTCGCGGCCTTTGCGCCGTCTATAAACAGCTCCACGGAGACAATTTGATTGCCGGGCGTGCCCTGATAAAACGCGGAAATCTCCACGGGCTTGAAGCCGCTGAGGGGCGTGTGCGGGTCCGGAGACAGCAGTGTGACGCCGAGGTCGCTGTCTCCGGACGCCGCTGCAGGCGGTGCGGAGTAGGCTCGGTGGGGGCCAAGCAAGTTCAGGCCAAGCGCGGCAGCCAGCAAAGCGGCAGTGCCGGTCAGGCTGCGTAAGGAACCGTTGAACGAGAGTTTCATGCAGGACGCCTCCGAGCGGGTGGGTGTGCGGGAAAGTGCGGGAAAATTTGGTGACGCCTTACTTTAACACAGGGCCTGCCAAATGTCAAGCGTTCGCTGAAACTTTAATTGAGGGTATTTTGGTAGGCGCGAAGTTTGTGGAGTGGCATACATTTTAATAAGAAAAGTTAAAATTTATGATTGTTAACTGCTCCTTTGCTTGCTTTGGCATTGTTTTTGCAGAAGAATAATTAGACTCACTATGATTTTTTCAGAGATAGCGCCTGCCCTCAACACTGTCATGCCGCAGGCACAGCCTTCGGGAAACTGCCGGGCGTGCTGGCAGGTGCTGGAACGGTTCCGCTGGGAGGCGGGCTTGGCCCTGCAAAGCTACGGCGTTCCGCTTGGCGTGCGCGTCACCGACGCGGCCCTGCTGCCAGCAGTCCTGGCTCTGCTGCCGCCGGGATGGACTGCGGCGGCGACGCCCGCTGTAGACACGCTGTATTCGGTCACAAAAATTGCCGGGCGCTCCCGAGTGAACCCTGCCCCTTTTTATTACGTCTACCGGGGCGGCTGCCTTCTGACGCGGTCCCGAAACTGGGATGAGATTTTGCCCGCGCTGGAGTCTGACCTGCATCTGTCGATTGCCCGTCAGGCCGAAGAGCACGTTTTTGTTCATGCCGGGGCAGTCGCGTCTGCCGGGCAGGCCATCTTGATACCGGGCCGCAGCTTTTCCGGCAAAACCACGCTGACAGCGGCGCTGGTGCGAGCCGGAGCCGAGTACCTCTCCGATGAATACGCCGTGATCAATACCGCCGGGCAGGTTCTCCCCTATGCCAAGCCGCTGTCGGTGCGGGCCGGGGCGGCGCTGGCGGAAGGCCGCTACACCGCCGAAAGCCTCGGCGGGCACGCGGCATCCGGGCCGCTGCCGGTGGGCATGATTGTGTCGGCGCGGTACGAGGCCGGTGCCCGCTGGCGTCCGTCGTCCCTGACTTCCGGGCAGGCCCTGATGACTTTGCTGGAAAACGCCGTCCGTGTGCGGGAGATGCCGCGCCTTGCCATGCAGACCCTGCCCGAAGCCGTGCGCGAAGCGCAGTCCTACCGGGGGCGGCGCGGCGAAGCTGACCGTGTTGCGGCGTGGCTCTTGGAGCGGCTGTCAGCGGCCTGACAGATATTTTCAGGACAACTTATCTACTTAAGCTCACCGGATGAGTGCCATTCATCCACGAAGGAACCCTCATGTCTCATTACACTCTTCGCCACTCAGCGCCGCTGACCGCTCTGCTCGCGCTCGCCGTCCTCGGCGGCTCCGCAGCTCACGCCGGGCAGAACGTCTATGATCCTAATGGGACTGCCGCCCAGCTCGGCGCGGGAGCCAGCACGACCGCCCCCTACTCCGCCGGTACTCCCAGCGGCGTCGGCACGATCAACACCCTGCCCTCTCCTTACCAGGTTGCGGTAGGCGGGCAGAACGTGACATTTACGGCGACCAATGGCAATGTCTTTGAAAGCTTGAACAATCAAAACAACTTTGATTTCGCCAACGGTACCCAGATTCTGGACACCTTTGATCCTGCAGCCGGGACCAACACGGGTCCTCTGCAAATCGATTTCAGCAAGGGCGTCACCGCGTTCGGGCTGCAAGTGCAGTCCGCACGTATCGATTCCGAACAGTTCACCTTCAGCACCTACAACGGCGCGGTGCTGGTTGGTACATACACCACGCCGCTGGTGGACAACACGCAGGGCAATGGCAAATCCCTTTTTCTGGGCGCACAGGCGACCGGCAGCGATGTGTTCACGAAAGTAGTGATCAGCAGCCAGTCTTTCACAGCCCCCCCGATTACGGGGAACAATGACTTTTACTTCGGCCCCCTTAACGTCGTTCCAGTTCCCGAAGCTTCCAGCGTGATCAGCTTCGGCATGACGCTGGCTCTGCTGGGCGGCGTGACGCTGATTGCCCGCCGTCGCCGGGCCGCCCGCGTCTGAGTGCCTGGCTTTTCGGGTATACTTTGCCCACAAGGACGAAAGAAACTACCATGACACGCTCCGAACCTTTGCCGCTGGCACGTCAGGAACAACTTGTTGTTGAGGAAGTCGCCGACGAAACCATTATCTACGACGAGCAGCGCGATCATGTGCATCGCTTGAACCGCACTGCCGCCCTCGTGTGGCGCTTCTGCGACGGCCATCACACCGTGGCCGCGCTGGCACAGGTCGTCTCCCGCGAGCTGGCGTCCGCTCCCGGCGTCTCAGTTTCGGTGACGGAAGATGTGGTCTGGCTGGCGCTGGATCGTCTAGACAAAGAAAAGCTGCTTCAGGGAACGCTGACCCGGCCCGAAGGCATGACACAGATTTCCCGGCGCGATGTGCTGCGAAAAGCCGCGCTGATTGGCGGTTTGTCTGTGCTGATTCCCGTGGTGCAGAGCATGGTTGCCCCGACACCCGCGATGGCGATGTCCATCGGCTGTGCCAAGCGCGGTGAACAATTCTCCGCGACCCGGCCCTGCTGCCCCGGCCTGCGGCCCATCGGAAATGTGTGTGGGGACCGTGCCGGACACATCTGACGCTCTGGCGCCGGACGAACTCGCTCCCGCCGCGCTAATGGCGCTGGTGCAAGGGCTGTTCTTCCGGCCTCACCTCGCTGCGCTCCTGCAAGCCTCGGCGGCGGCGGGGATGGACCTAATTGTCCTCAAAGGTGCGGCCCTGGCGGAAACGCTGTACCCGCGCCCTGGCCTGCGCCCCTTCGGTGACATCGACGTTCTCATTCGCCTCGGCGACGCCCCCCGCGCCCGGCTCCTGCTGGAAGGTCTCGGCTACACCGTCGCCCCTGCCGCCTGGGACGCGCTTTTGCGCGGCGCGGACACGCAGGCCAATTTCTTTAAGCACACGGGGCGTGGTGCTGTCGTAGTCGAGCTGCATACGGACCTCCTCAGCAACGCCTTCTTTCGCGGCCACGTCCAACTGGACGCAGACGGCCTCTGGTCCCGCGCCCGCCCTGCCCGCCTCGCGGACACCGACGCCCTCGTGCTGGGACCCGAAGACCAGCTTTTGCACCTCTGCCTGCACCTCGCAGGCCACTATTTTTTCGCCCCCCAATCCCTACGCGACCTCGACCTCCTGTGCCGCCGCGTGCCGCTGGACTGGCCCCAATTCCTCCGCCTTGCCGAAGCCGCCCACGCCGCCCCGTTGTCCTACGCCGCCCTGAGCGCGGCGGCGACCGTTCTGCAAACCCCTGTCCCCGCCGCCGTTCTACCCGCCCTCGCCCCCAAGCGCGGCGCAATGCGGCTGGCCGCCCTGGCCGCCGCCCGTGCCGCCGACGCGTCCGCAAACGGCGCGGCCACCGAGTGCCTGCGCTTTCCCCTGCTCTGGGGCCTTCTCGGCACGGCGCGGGCGCGTCGCATGGCCCTGCGCCGCACCCTGCTCCCCGACTTCCGCTGGCTGGTGACGCACTACTACCACAGCCTCTACAACGACCCCCATGCCCCCCGCCCGCACGGCTTCGCCGCCCGCGCCCGCCTGTACAGCCGCCTCTACGCCGCGCACCTGCTTTTTCTCATGCGTCGGCTTGTTAGCGGCTCTTGACTATTCTTGTAGTTTGGCGTATAGTGGCCGTATGAAGCCGCTGAAACAGACTGTTTTCCTTGCCCTGTTTGCGGTTGCCCTTGTCGCTGGCGTCGCCCTGCTGTGTTTGGCTTCCCGCCATCCATTTGCCGCCGCTGCGTCCGCGCCTTTGCACGGGGCCTTTGCCCCGCGTGACTGCGTTTCGGCAGCGACCTGTGCGCCCCTGCCCGATGCCTTTCTCAAAATCAACCAGTTCTACGTGCTGTTCACCTACCCTATCGTCCCGCACCAAGACCCAAGCGGGACATTTATTGTCGGTCTTGATGCCCTCGCTGAAATAATAGAGGCGCACACACGCACCGATGCGGCTAATAAAGTGGAAACCGTCACGCTGGCCGGGCACAGTATCACGTTCACGGACGGAAAGCAAACAGCAGAAGTAGACGGCAAGCCGGTAGCCCTGCCAGTGACAGCTTTGTGGGACACGCCTTCGGGAAAGATGGTCGTGCCGCTGTCGCCCATTCTTGCGGCCTTTCACATCCAATCGCACTGGGACGCGACGCACAAGATACTGGCTCTTCAAAACAAGATGTTTCTGACAAGAATCACTGCCGCCCCAGATATTCTCAGCCTCATTTGGAAAACGCAAGGTCCTGAACTCTCCGATTTTGAGCGAAGCGACCTTGTGCCGATGGGCATGAAATGGCTTCCTGCTCGTCCTTTTGACCGGGGCCTTGACTTGACTGTTCAGAACGTCAGCGGCAAAACGATCCCGCGTGACCACAATCACGTTGATTTTATTGAGGCTAAGTACGGCATTCCGGGCTATAAATCACTACAATATAGTGCGGGAGCCGAAGGCGCACGTGGTTGGAACGTGCCGCCAATTATTCAGCCTCCTCTTCCAAAAAATGCTTCCCGAACTGCCACTCAATATGGCGTTGGTGTTTCAAAAGACTCATACTCGCTTTACGTTCTCGCTTGGCTTTTGGTGACTGGCAAGTAGAAGCATAAACTTTGGTCTCCTCCCAGGCAGGTTGGCAGCGGGCTTGGGTGCGTGGTGTGATAGCCTATCCCTTGCCCGTCGCGCTGTTGTTGACTCTCGGCGGCGGCTCTTGACTATTCATGTAGTATGGTGTATAGTGACAGCATGAAGCCGCTGAAACAGACTATGTTCCTCGCTCTGCTCGTCTTTGCCCTTGCTTCCACTGTCAGTGCCGCTTCCCGGCAGGCGTTTCTAAAAGTCAACAAGTTTTACATCCTGTATACCAACCCCATCGTGCCGCAGTATATAAAGCGCGGGGACTTTCTGGTGGGCTTGCAATCCGCCGCCCTGATACTGAATGCGAAAGCGACCACGAACGCGCAGGCGACGGTTACCACTGTCGTCAAGGGCCTACACCAAATCCAGATTACTGCCGGGTCGCAGACGGCGCAAGTGGACGGCAAGCCGGTCAGGATGGCCGCGCCTGCCGTGCTGAAACAGCCTTCCGGGCAGATGATTGTCCCTCTGTCTGCTCTTGTCAGTGCCTTCCACCTCCAATCCCGCTGGGATGCCCGCCGCCGCGTTTTGGCCCTGACCGGTAAGAACTTGATGAATAACATTCCTGCTGACAGCCTCGGCAACATTGCTATTGAAGTTCCCAGCAAGAATACAGCGATTTTGGTTCCCTTTAGCGCAGACTTTGGCGGATCGCGTAATGAGATGCGTCACCGCTTGCAATTCAAGGCGCAGAATGCGTCCATCCGCACACTCAAACAGAGTTCAGCCTATATCAATCTAGTCAATGCAGGCGAAGTGCCTATCTATCTTGGTCATTGGGAAGGCCCATACGCGGTTAACTATATCATCGGCGGCGTCCCCTGGCCACCAGACCTTGCTACCTATTCCCCCACACTCAGACCGGGCGCAACTTGGTCTCAGGACATTGAAATCAGCGGTCCTAAGTCGCCCAAGACAATCTACATCGCTGTCTGGCTGGTCACGGGCCGTGCTTCCAACCCTTAGTTTCCTTCAAGATAGGTTGGCGGCGGGCGCGGGGGCTATGGTATGATGGCTTATCTCTTGCCCGCCATTCCATTAGTGGCGGTTGACTATTCATGTAGTATAGTGTATAGTGGCAGCATGAAGCCGCTGAAACAGACTGTGTTCCTCGCGCTGCTTGCGGCGGCCTTCGCCGTGCTGCTTGGGCTGGCGTATCGCCAATTGTCCGCCACGCCATCCGCGCCCTTGCACGGGGCCTTTGCCCCGCGTGACTGTGTTTCGGCGGCGACCTGCTCGCCCCCGCCCGACGCTTTTCTCAAAATCAACCAGTTTTACGTCTTGTTCACCTATCCTATCGTCCCGCATCGGGACCCCAGCGGGACATTTATTGTCGGGCTTGATGCCCTTGCCAAAATGATGGAAGCGCATACACGCCACGATGCGCTACGCAAAAAAGAGACCATCCTGCGGGCCGGGTACAGCATCACGTTTGTGGACGGGGCATCCACCGCGACGGTGGACGGCAAGCCAGTAGACCTGCCGGTCACGGCTCTGTGGGATGCGCCTTTGGGCAAGATGATCGTGCCGCTGTCGCCGATCCTTGCCGCCTTTCACATTCAATCACACTGGGACGCGACGCACAAGATACTGACGCTCCGCGACAAGACGTTTCTAACAACGCTCACCGATGACCCGGACACTCTGAATTTGATTTGGAGATCACAAGGCGTTAGTCTCTCCGATTTGAAGTGGAACGACCTAGTGCCAACGGTAATGAAGTGGTTTCCCATTCATTCCGCTGACCCTGGCTTTGACCTGACCGTCCAGAACGTCAGCGGCAAGACGATCCCGCGTGGCCGCCACCACATTAATTTTGTCCATGCGACTTTTGGCAGCGCTGGATTTCACAGTATGCGCTACGGGGCAAGTGCAGAGGGGGCGCAGGGGCCATTTGGCTTCGGCACGCCGATCCTTCTGCCGCCTCTCAGCCCCGGCGCGTCCCGCGCTCTGACCGACGACAGCGTCGAGATTTCAGACAAATCGCGCTATACGCTTTGCATCCTCGCCTGGCTGCTCGTCACTCACGCGCAAAAGCATTAGTCTAAAGCCGTTTCGGGCAGGTTGGCGGCGGGCGCGGGGGCGTGGTATAATAGCCTATCCCTTGCTTCTATGTCCGTGCCGCAACTTGTTTTGATTGGAGAGACTGCTTTTGACTGACGCTCGCCCCCGCTCTTTCGCGCCAATGCGCTTTCTCCCCCTGCTGGCTCTGCCCGCACTGCTGGCCGGGTGCGGCCAGAAAAACAACAAGGCAGGCATCTTTGGCGGGGGGGACGCCCACGCCGCCAATGTGTTCCGCTACCCCATCAAAGCCTCCCCGACGACGTTTGACCCGGCCCTCGTGAAAGATGGCGACACGATTGATGTCCTGCAGCAGTGCTTTGAAGGGCTGGTAGAGTGGTCCCCGGACAACAAGATCGTGCCGTGTCTGGCGGAGCGGTGGGAGGTCAGCAAGGACGGGCTGACCTATACCTTCCACCTGCGGCCTGACGTCAAGTTTCAGGACGGGCAGCCGGTCACGGCGCAGGATGTGTACTATTCTATGCACCGCGCTCTGAACCCGAAACTGCAGTCGTCGGTGGCGCTGACCTACCTCGGCGACATTGTGGGGGCGCAGGAACTCAGCAGCGGCAAATCGACGGAACTGACAGGCGTGAAAGTGGTGGACCCTGAGACGGTCGCCATCACCATCACCCAGCCGAAAGCCTACTGGATTTACACGCTGACCTACCCGACCGGCTACGTGCTGTCTAAAGCCGAGGCCAAAGAGGGCGTCGCGCTGACCGCCGCTGACGACATCAAAGGCGCGGGCACGGGGGCGTTCCGGCTGGCTTCCTATTTGCCCGATTCCAAAGTCACCCTGACCGCCAACGCTGGATACTGGGACGGAGCGCCCAAAATCGCAGGCATCGAGCGGCCTGTGGTGATTGATGCCGGGACGCGCCATGATTTGTATGTCCGGGGCGATGTGGATATGCTGCAATTCATGTCGCCGGGCGATGTGGCCCACGACGGGGCGGACGCGACGCTCAAAGACCAGCTCAAGCAGTTCCCCCGTGCGGCGACCTACTACATTGGCCTGAACCAGAAAGCCTATCCCACCTTCGCCGACCCGCGTGTCCGGCAGGCGCTGGCGTATGCGATTGACAAGCAGAAGATCGTGCAGGTCGTCTTTGACGGCAAGCGCGATGTGGCCGAGGACATTCTCCCGAAAGGCATCCCCGGCTTTGATCCGGCTTTCCAGGGCATTCCGTATGACCCCGCCAAAGCTAAAGCTTTGCTGGCCGCCGCCGGGCATCCGAACGGCGCGGGTCTGCCGCCGATCCCGCTGACCTACCGGCAGTCCGAGCCGGCCCTGTCCAAGACCGTGGACCTCATCCGGCAGATGTGGAGCGACACGTTAGGCGTCAAAGTGCAGCCGTCGGTGAGCGAATGGGCCGCGATGCTGGCCCGCGAGGACCGCAACCAGCTCGAATGCTACCATATCCGCTGGGCTGCCGACTATCTGGACCCGCAGGATTACTACTCGGTGCTGCTTCGCACGGGCGGCCCGGAAAACCACGTCGTCTGGTCCAACACGCAGTTTGATGCCCTCTGCGATGCTGCTGATGTCTCCCAGAACCCGCCCGCCCGTGCGGCCCTGTACCGGCAGGCGGCGCGGATTGCCGCCGATCAGGTTCCGCTCATTCCGCTGTATTATCAGCAGGACGTGGAGCTGGTCAAGCCCTACGTCTCCGGTATTGACGACGGCCTGATGGGGCATTTGCCCTGGAAGCACCTGACACTGGCGGCGCATTAACGCGGGAACCGGCACTGGAAGTGCCGGTTCCCTCTGAAAGTCAACTGTGTGAACAAACCCCGTATCCTACTACCCCTCGCCTCTCTGACCCTTCTGCCCCTGCTCGCCGGGTGCGGGCACAAGGGCGGCACGGCCTCGCGTGGCTTCTTCGGCGGCGGGGCCTCAAACGGGAATGTCCTGCGCGTTGCCATGCGAACCGCCCCCATCACCTTTGACCCGGCCATGTGTCAGGATGTGGAAAGCGGGCAGATGCTCAGTCAGGCGTATGAGGGTCTGGTGCAGTACGACACGCAGAACAAAGTCGTGCCGTGTCTGGCGGAGAAATGGGAGGTGAGTGCCGACGGCCGCACCTACACGTTCCACCTGCGCCCAAACGTGAAGTTCCAGAACGGAATGTCCGTCACCGCTGATGACGTGGCGTTCAGCCTGCGCCGGACGCTGGACCCGAAGCTGGCCTCCCCGGTCGCCAAGCAGTACCTGGGCGACATCGTCGGGGCGCTGGATGTTTACAGCGGCAAATCTATGGACCTGACAGGTGTGAAAGTGCTGGACCCCCAGACACTCACTGTCACCCTCACGCAGCCGAAAGCCTACTGGCTGGCGACGCTGACCTACCCGACGGACTGGATCGTGTGCAAAGCCATTGCCGAGAAGCGCGGCACGCAGCCGCTGACCGCCGCCGATTCTGAGGCTGGCGCGGGCAGTGGGGCGTTCAAGATCACGCGCTTCCTCCCCGATCAGGAAGTGGACATGGACGCGAACCCCGCCTACTGGGGCGGCGCTCCTCCGATAGCCGGGCAGGTGCAGAAGATTATCTTGGATGCCGGGACGCGCCATCAGGAGTTTGTGCGCGGTGATATTGACCTCATGCGCGGCGGGCAGGTGGGCGATGTTGTGGCCGACCGCCGCGACCCACAACTGAAAAACAGCGTCAAGCTCTGGCCCCGTGCGGGAGTCTACTACTTTGCCCTGAATGAGACGGCTTACCCGCCCTTCCAGGACCCCCGTGTCCGCACTGCGTTTGCCTATGCCACCGACAAGCAGAAGATCGTCAAAGTCGGCACGGCGGACATCTACCCCGTTGCCCCGGACCTTCTGCCACGCGGCATCCCCGGCGGCGACCCGACCTACACCGGCCTGCCCTATGACCTCGCCAAAGCCAAAACCCTGCTGGCGTCGGCGGGCTATCCGAACGGGCGCGGCCTGCCGCCACTGGAAATCTACTGTCAGGAAAAAGAGCCGCTGTCCGCCAAAACCGCCGACCTGCTGCGCCAGATGTACACCGAGCTAGGCGTGACCGTGCACATCCGGCAGCTAGAGTTCGGCTCGCTGATTGCCGCCGAAAACAAAAACACGGTCGCGCCCGGCTTTGTGCTGGGCTGGTACGCTGACTACCTGGACCCGCAGGATTTTTACAGCCTGCTGCTGACGACCCATAGCCCGGAAAACCATACGGGTTACTCCAACCCGCAGGTGGACGCCCTGTGCGCCGAAGCGGATACGACTCGTGACCCGGCCAAGCGGGCCGCGCTGTACGGCCAGGTCGCCCGGATTGTCGGCGCGTCGCCCGCCCGGATTGCGCTGTACTACGGCGTGGACCCGGAGCTGGTCAGCCCGCGTGTGCAGGGTCTCGACGATTGCTTGATGGGGCATCTGCCGTACAAGCACGTTGCGCTGAAGTAAGGACCTAACCCCCCCGCCCCCTTCCCTAAGAAGGAAGGGGGAGCAGAAAGATGAGGATCAGGCAAAGAGGGCAGGGACGAGCCGCTGCCCCTATGGGCCTCGCTCTTATTCTTACTCTGCCTCCCCCTTCCTTCTTAGGGAAGGGGGCGGGGGGGTTAGGTCTCCGGCTCATATTGAGAGTTTAACTTATGGCACGTTTTATTTTGCAGCGCGTGGGGCTGGCCCTCCTGTCCGTCTGGGCCGTCTGCACGCTGACCTTTTTTATCGCGCTGCTGGCTCCCGGCGACCCGGCGGAGCTTGCGGCAGGGCAGCACTCGGACCCGGCGACACTGGCGCACATCCGGCATGAGTTCGGGCTGGACAAGCCGCCGCTGGTGCGTTACGGCCTGTACCTGTGGAACGCCGCACACGGCGACCTCGGCTTTTCGTACTACACCAAAGAGCCGGTGACGGACTTTATCGCCCGCGCCCTGCCGAACACCGCCCTGCTGGCACTGACCGCGATTGTGCTGGCGCTCGTGGTCGGCATTCTGGTGGGCGTGCTGGCGGCGCTGAAGCCGAACACGTTTCTGGACCGCTTTCTGATGACCAGCGTTCTGGTGGGTGTCACGCTGCCGAACTTCGTGCTGGCTCCGGTTCTCATCTCAATCTTCGCCCTAAAGCTCGGCTGGCTGCCGGTCGCCGGGTGGAGCGGCCCGGAGTATCTGATTCTGCCTGCCATCGTGCTGGCCGCCCGGCCCGCCGCGCTGATCGGGCGCATGACGCGGGCGTCGCTCCTAGAGACGCTGCGGCAGGATTACATCCGCACGGCACGCGCCAAAGGGCTGTCGCCGGGGCGAATTATGGTGCGGCACGCGCTGAAAAACGCCTTCCTGCCGGTGCTGACCACGGCGGGCGTGTCTTTTGGCTACCTGCTGTCCGGGTCGTTCGTCGTGGAGACGATCTTCACCGTGCCGGGCGTCGGCTATCAGTCCATCAACTCGGTCTTTCAGCGTGACTATTCGGTGATTCAGGGCACGACGCTCCTGCTGGCCGTGGTTTTCGTCACGACTAACCTGGTGATTGACCTGTTGTATGTGGTCCTGGACCCGCGTGTGAAGGCACTGGAAGCCGGATAGGGGAGAGGCCACGGGGCTGAACCCCCGTGCTCGATACGAAGTAATGCCGAAGGCATAAAAAGCAATTCCCCGCCTTCGCGGGCATAAAACAACCGAACAGAAGCGTTCCTAAACTCTTCGCCCGCGAAGGCGGGGGATTGCACTTTTAAAGCACGGGGGTTCAGCCCCGTGTTCCTAACTAATCTATGAGCATCACATTACAGCAGGAGCGGGAAGAAATCGCGGGATTAGGTGCGGCCCCGCCGAGCCAGGCAAGGTTGGTGTGGCGGCATCTGGGGCGCAACCCGCTGGCGGTGGTGTCGCTGGTGGTGCTGGCACTGATTGTGCTGCTGGCTGTCTTCTATCCGATTATCTCGCCGTACCGTTATGACAAGCCAACCGATGACTACAGCCTGGGGTCGTCGGCCCGGCACTGGCTGGGCACGGACGATTCGGGCTATGACCTGCTGACCCGGCTGGCGGTGGGAGCGCGGATTTCGCTGGGCGTCGGCCTCGGCGTGGAAATCCTGGTGCTGCTGGTGGGCGTGTCGGTGGGCCTCATCGCGGGTTACTACGGCAAAGGGCTGGACGTCGCCCTGATGCGGCTGACCGACATGATGTTTGCGTTCCCGGATATTCTGCTGGCGATTTTGATTATGGCCGTGATCAAGCAGACCAATCCGCTGACGAGTCTCTTGAACTTATTTGTCGCCCTGGCGATTACCGGCTGGCCGGGGCTGGCGCGGCTGGTGCGCGGCCAGGCACTCTCTTTGCGGGGGCGGGAATATGTAGAGGCGGCGCGGGCTTTAGGCGTGCCGGGTGGGCAGATTATCCGCCGTCACCTTCTGCCGAACCTGCTGTCGCCGATCATCGTGGCCGCGACCATTGACATCGCGGGCGTGATTATCGCCGAGTCCACGCTGTCATTTCTGGGGATTGGCATTCAGGACCCCATGCCGTCGTGGGGCAAGATGATTTCGACAGCCTACGCCGGCGGCTACTACCGCAGCCAGCCCGCGCTGATTATCTACCCCGCCCTGTGCCTGTCCCTGACCGTGCTGGCCCTGAACTTCCTCGGCGACGGCCTGCGGGATGCGTTAGACCCGCGCTCGGAGCGGAGCTAACAGGTCGGTATTTGACTCAGGTATAATGTGCCTGACACGCCGCGCTTGGGCGGCATACTGATTAGGTAGGTTGCGGGGCCAAAGGCAAGTCTGTCGGGATGAACATCAAAACCTTTTGGGGTAAAGCCGTTATCCCTGTTCTTATGGTCGTCCAAATCTTTTTGGTCGGACCACCTATCGTGCTGACGTACTATATATATCATTTGGCGCAACGTGCCGCCGTGTTGATTGGTCGCTGGCCGATCCCGATGATAAACGACCCGAAGTGGATTGGGCAAAATGATGGGGTCTATCAGCATTTGTACGATACAGTAGAGCGCCTGGATGGGATCACTTTTTGTAGTTTCTTCGCTTGGGTGATTGTGATGGCTTTGGCATTCCGTTGGTATAGCCGCCGTGCCCGTTTGCTGCAGTTTGGTCTGTTCATTTTTGCCTGGGGGCTGTTATGGTTCAATCCGTGGAGTCTTCTGAGCTGGTGGGAAGATTAGAGGGATTGTCATGAGCCATTGCAGATGTCAGCCTAACAATATGCTGTATTTGACGCCGTCGCCTGTGCTTTCTGGTTCTTGATCTGGTCTCGGCGTAGATGAGTTAGGTCATTGAGCTGCAGGGTGTCAGCGGGAACGTTTTGTTATCTTACGAGACTGTCCCTACGGCCCAATCGGGGTGACGTAGACGGGGACGCCTTTTTTCTGAAGGTCATCGGCGGCTTTGGCGGCCCCGGATTTGGAGCGGTACGCGCCCACCTGGACTTTGTAGACCAGATGGTCGCCGTCGCGCTCGCTGCGGGTGCTGGTGGGGTAGCCCTGGCTGCGAAGCTGGTCGGCGACAGTGCGGGCGTTGCCTTCATCGGCATAGGCCCCGGTCTGCACCCGGAACTGGGCGTGGGTGGCGCTGTCTGGGGTGGCCGGAGCGGGGGCGGGTGCCGTGCTGCGCGGCGTGACCTGCTCAATATCCGGGTCGGCGTTGACGGGCGGCTTCGGGGCGGGGCGGGCGGCGGGTGCCGTGCTGCTTGTGTCCGGGGCGGCGGGACCGGCGTTGACGGTCGACGGTGTGGTGGCCGGGTTGCTGTCGAGGGGTGCGGGAGTCGTGCTGTCTGAGGAAGCGGCATCGGTGGACGTGCGTGGGGACGGTTTGGGCGTCGGCGCGGCTTCCTGGCTGGCCTCGGTGTCTACGGGAGCGGCGGGGGGCGGCGTGACACGGCGCAGGATGGGCGTCTGCTCCTCGCGGATGGTGATGCGCGGAGCATTGGGCGCGGTGTAATTGCCGTTGGTCGTCTGCGGACGAATAGAGGCGGGGGAGACGCCCGGTGCAGCGGGCGGCGTCAGCACCGTGGCCGACGGCGGGACAGGCTGCTCGGGCGGACGCGGGGCGCGTGCGCCGCCAAACAGGTAGCCGATGCCAACGCCGCCGACAATCGCAATCGCCGCCGCGCCGACAAACTTCCACGCGCCGCCGCCGGAGCCGCCGCGTGTCGATTTAAGAGTAGAACTGGAACGTGCCACGATACATTTCCTCTGCCTCTACTATACGCCGCCAGGGCCGGGTTTGTCAAGGCTGGCAGCCCCCGAATACTTCGTTCCTAATACTTCAAGTACGCCTCGGAAATCGCGTTGCCGATCTCGATGCAGCGCACCTGCACCTGCTCCAAAAACTGATGCAGCCCGAAAGCCAAAATCTCATCTGTTGTGATATAGGACAAATCTGCCCGCAGGCGGCCTACCAGACGCTCGGCGCGGTTGGAGGCGGGCATTCCCCGCGTGCCGCCAATCTGACGCAGGGCGCGGTCCACCTGCGTGATGGCATACGACACCGAGGCCGGGAACGCCGGGTTGCGGACCAGATACGACACGACTTTGCCGGGCGTGATGCCCAATCGGTTCGCCTTGCGGAAGGCTTCAAACGCGCCCACGCTTTTCAGGACGGCAATCCACTGGTGCTGATCCAGCGTCCCGCCGATCTCGGCTTCCCCCAGCAGGATGTGATACTTGACATCTAAAATACGGGCCGTTTTGTCGGCGCGTTCCAGCATCATGCCGCATTCCAGAAACGACCGGGCTTCGTCGTAAGGCAGCGTCCGGTCGGTGATGCCGTGGAACAGGTGCGACGCGTTCTTGACCTGCTGAAAGTAGCCGTGCGGGGACGACTCCAAAATCTTGTCCGCGTTCCAGCGGGTGACTTCCAGGAAAAAGATGTTCAGGCTCTCGTACATCTCCGACGGCAGGGACTCGCGGACGCCGCGTGCATTGTCGCGGGCGCGGGTGACGCAGGAGATAATGGAGTTGGGATGGTCGCGGCGGAAGGCAAAGAAATCCAGTACATTGCGCTCATCCTGAGTGTCTCCGTAGAGCCGTGCGAACAATTCCGCATCGCCGGAGATCGCCAGAATGGGTCCCCACAGCGCGGACGAGTCGCTTTCCACTGCGTCTGTGTCTTCCGTGCGGGTGAGGGGAAAGGCCCCTTCCAGCTCCGAGTGGTACTGCACATCCACCATGCGGGCGGTCGCCTCGGCCCGCTCCACATAGCGTCCGATCCAGAACATCGCGTCGGCTTCACGAGCAAGCATAAGGGGTCCTTTTGAGATTTGCCTTCACCTTCAGGCCACGGATTGAAATCGGTGGCTGAGGAGCCTTTGGCTGAATGTCCCTGCGGGACAAAAGAGAACACAGCCCGTTTCACGGCTTCTTAACTTCTTGCGTCCCGGAGGGACGTTCGGCGTCTGCGCCCTTCAGCCATGCATTTCAATGCGTGGCTATCGCTGCGTGGCTATCGCTGCGTGGCTTCCAGTGCCGGGTTCCTACTCTTCCTCGATCACTTTGTCCCCCTGCACGGGCCGCATTTCCGGCTCGCCGTGACCCTGCCGCTGGCCCTGGCTCATGCCGCCCATTGTCTGCGACTGGGACTGGAACTGGCCCATCGGACGGGCCAGTACCCACGTATCTTTGGAGCCGCCGCCCTGCGAGGAGTTGACCACATAGGAGCCTTTTTTGAGGGCCACGCGGGTCAGGCCGCCGGGGATAATCGTGATGTCTTCACCCATCAGAATGTAGGGGCGCAGGTCGATATGGCGGCCTTCAAAGCCGTCCAGCGACGGCACGAAGGCCGGGGCGCGGGAGATTTGAACCAAAGGCTGGGCGACAAAGTTGCGCGGGTCGGCCACGATCATGCGGGCGAACTCGTCCTGCTCGGCTTTGGTGGACTGCGGCCCCATCAGCATCCCGTAGCCGCCCGCCTCGTTGGCGCTTTTGACAACCAGCTTGTCCAGATTTTTGAGGATGTGGTCGCGCTGGGCATCGTCCCAGGACAGGTACGTCGGCACATTGGGCAGCAGGGCATCCTCGCCAAGATAGTATTTGATCATGGCCGGGACGTAGGCATAAATCACTTTGTCGTCGGCCACCCCCGTGCCAACCGCGTTGGCAAGGGCGACATTGCCCGCCCGGTAGGCGTTGATCAGGCCCGGCACGCCCAGTGATGAGTCCGGGCGGAATGTCAGGGGGTCGAGAAAGTCGTCGTCGATGCGCCGGTAAACCACATCCACCCGCTGCGGGCCGCGTGTGGTTTTCATCCAGACGTTATTGTTGTCCACATACAAATCACGTCCCTGCACCAGATCAATGCCCATTTGCTGCGCGATAAAGGCGTGTTCGAAGTAGGCCGAGTTGAACTCGCCGGGGGTCAGCAGCACCACCGTGGCGTCATCACTGCCGCGTGGCGAGATGTGGCGCAGGTTGGCGAGGAGCTGGGAGCAGTAGTGGTCCACGGCCAGCACGCGGTTCTCACGGAACAGGCCAGGGAAAATCCGGGTCATCAGCATCCGGTTTTGCAGCACGTAAGAAACGCCCGACGGCGAGCGCAGATTGTCTTCCAGAATGCAGTATTCGCCGCTGTCGTCGCGCACCAGATCTGTGCCGCAGATATGCACATAGATGTCTTTCGGTACAACCGCCCCCAGAAACTCACGCCGGAAATGCTTCGCGTTGACGACCAACTCACGCGGCACAACGTTGTCGTTCAAGATTTTGCCGTCGTGGTAGATGTCATGCAGAAAAAGGTTCAATGCCCGCAGGCGCTGCTTTAATCCGCGCTCAATGCGTGTCCATTCGTCATGCGTGATGATGCGCGGGACCAGGTCCACGGGCATGGTCTTCTCCAAGCCCTGGTCATCGCCGTAGACGGTGAACGTCACACCCTGGTTCATCATGCTGATTTCAGCCATCTGGGCACGCTGCTTGAAATCGCGTCCCGTCAGAGACTCCAGAGTAGCATGAAGGCTGCGGTAGTGGGGGCGGGGCTGTCCGGGAGACTGAAACATCTCATCGTAGAACCCATCCAGGGTGTAATGTTCAAAGAGGGACATAAGAACGCGGCTGGCTCCTGACTTTCGGTTAGCATGAGACCACGCGGCATTGCGGGGGGAATGCGATTATACCCGGTCAGTGGCGGGAAGTGTCAAGACTGTGCTGCCCCCTGCCCCAATCTCTACCTGGCTGGCGCTGGCGGCTTCATTCCTATTAAAGACTGATGAGCGCCCGACCCGGCCAGCGTCCCGGCGGCGGAGGCCAGTGTCGTGTTTGCCATCGGGTTGGTGTTGTCGCCTGCCGCGAACACGCCGGGCACGGTGGTTTCCTTGAAAAAGTCCACTTTGATCAGCGGCCCGGAATGGCCTTCCTCGGTCTCGCAGCCCAGCCGCTCGGCCAGCGGCGAGGCAAACGACCAGCGCGTGCCGGTAAACAGCGCCCCGTATGGCACGACCCGGCCATCTGCGAACTCCACGGCTTCCAGTTCCCGGCCCCGAGGGACAAGCCGCCGCACCGGAGCTTCATCCAGCCTGATGCCCCGTGCCGTCAGCATGGCCCGGTGGTCCGGCGTCAGCCAGTTTCCGCCATTGGTCAGCAGGGTGGCGTCCTCGGTCCAGTCGCTGACGATGGCGGCATGATGCACTGACCCCGGCCCGGCTCCAAAAATGGCAAACTTCCGGCCTGCCACCTCGTAGCCGTGGCAGTACGGGCACTGGTTGACGCCTTCGCCCCACATCTCCTGCATTCCTGGCACATTCGGCAGGTGATCCACCAGTCCGGTGGCGAGAATCAATTTCCTGGCGCGGGCTGCCCCTCGGTGTTCCAGGGCGCTGTCTTCAAACGTCACCGTAAAGCCGCCCCCGGTGGGAACTGCCTCGGTGGCTTCGGCCCGGTGAAGGTGGACCGTGGGGTAGGCCAAAAGCTGCTGCCGCCCGGTTTCCATGATCTCGCGGGGCGAGCGGCCATCCTGCCCCAGAAAGCCGTGCGAGGCCGACGAATACCGGTTGCGCGGCTTGCCCGCATCCAGTACCAGCACGTGGCGGCGAGCGCGGGCAAGCTGCATGGCGGCGGACAGACCGGCAAAGCTGCCACCGACGACGACAGCGTCATACACTGTTTCCATAATTATCTCCTGAATTATTTCCTGAAACTAACAGCCGATTGCTGCTCTTCTGGTATCATAACACCAGAATTGCCCTATATATTTCTGCTGTTTTCTTTAAATTGATACTCTATGCAAATAAATCAAATTGAATTATCTGACCTGCGGGCCGTCGTCACGCTGGCCGAAGAGCTGAACTTTGGCCGGGCGGCGGAGCGGCTGCTGATGTCGCAGCCGCCGCTGACACGGCTGGTCGCCGACGTGGAAAAAGGGGTGGGGGCACGGCTCTTTGAGCGCACGACCCGGCGCGTGGCCCTGACTGCTGTCGGCGAGGTATTTGTGGCGGAGGCGCGGGCGACACTGGCGCGGATGGACGACGCTCTGCAGGCGGTGTCGGCGGCGGCGCGGCGGCAGGCAGGGCACTTGCGGCTGGCCTACACGCCGCTGGCCCTGCAAACTGTCCTGCCGCGCCTGCTGGCCGCCCTGCGTGAGCGGAATCACGATGCCTCGATTGACTTGATGGAGCTGTGGGGCGAAGCACAGTCAGAGGCGCTGCGGTCGGGACGGATAGATTTGGCCTTTTCGGATGGCCCGCCTGCCGGGGCCGAGTTTGGCAGCGTGTGCCTGCACCGGGAGCCGCTGGGCCTGCTGGTTCCCGAAGGGCACCCGCTGGCCGGGCGGGACTCTGTGACACCGGGAGACCTCGGCAATGCGCCGCTGATCCTGCACCCCCGGTCCGAGTACCCTGAGTATTATGACCGCGTCTTGGCGGTTTCGGCGGCTCTGCCCGCACCGCTGACCCTGCGGGAGCGCCGACCGGGCGAAAACTGCCTGGCGCTGGTTATCGGCGGCGAGGGCGTGCTGCTGACCCCCAGCAGCCTGGGCGGCGTGCCCGCCCCCGGTCTGTGCCGCCTGCGGGTGGAAACGCCCCTGCCGCTGTCGGCGGAAGTCTGGGCGGTGTGGAGCCTGTCTGCCCCGTCCGCCCCGGTTCGGGCATTGATCGCGCTGGTGCAGGCATCGGTTTTGGATGGCCCGCCGGGTACACTTTTCCTGTGACTGAACTCGAAACTTTGCACGACCAAATCCGCGCCTGCCGCCGCTGCGAAGAGGGAGGCTTTCCCATCTCCCCGCCGGGGCTGGCGTGGGGACAGGCCCCCGCGCCGTTTCTCCTGGTGGGGCAGGCTCCGGGCCTGAGCGACTGGCGCGGCGATCGGATGTATCTGGGTCCGGCGGCCCGCAAGCTGATAAGCTGGCTCTGCGAGGCGGGCTTCACGGAGGCCGACATCGGCACGCGGGTCTATATGACCGCGCTGACCAAGTGCTTTCCGGGCCGCCTGCCCGGTAAAAGCACCGACCGCGCCCCGTCGCCCCGTGAGCGTGCCCTGTGCCGTCCATGGCTGGACCGGCAGTGGGAATTGGTACAGCCGCGTGTGGTGCTGCTGTTTGGCAAGTTGTCCATTGACACGTTCCTGCCGTTGATGCCGCTGACGCAGAGCGTCGGCACGGTGTTTGAGCGCGATGGCCTGACGTATATTCCCCTGCCGCATTCGTCGGGCGCGAGTACGTGGCTGAACACTCCGGCCCACCGCCTGCTGCTGGCTGAGGCGATTGAGCGCATTCGGGAAGCACGGGTGATGGTAGAAGAGGCCCCCTAGCCCCCAATTCTGGGAGAACCGGATAAATACAGACAGGAGAAGAGGGCGCAGCAAGCAGCGCCCCTACATTTGCCTCTCTGGCTCCCCAGAATTGGGGCGGGGGGGCCTCGTGCAACTTTTTCGCGCCTCGCGTGTCACACCCTATAAGAGCCAAAATACAAAGCCATGATTTACACCACACTGCTGCTGATTGGCCTGCTCGGATTGATCGCGCAGGCGTCTCTGGGCTTCTCGCACAGCGGCCATGATGCCGCGCACGGCGGGCACGCGCACGCCGACATGGGGCACGTTCACGCCGGACACAACGGACGCGGCGGCCACACGAATACATCGCGCTCCGAGCGCGGCCCGTCGCCCTTGTGGAGCTGGCTGTCGCCCTTGACAATCTTCTCGCTGTGCCTCGGCGCCGGGGCCACGGGGCTGCTGGCCCGGCCCGCGCACTGGCCGTCGCCGCTGACTGCGCTGGCAGCGCTGATCGGCGGACTTGTGTTTTACGGCCTGCTGGTGCGCCCGCTGTGGACGCTGATTTTCAAGTTCGCGTCCCGCCCGAGCGACGCGCTGAACGGCATGGTGGCCCAGCAGGCCGAGGCGCTGGGCCATTTTGATGCCAGCGGACGCGGGCTGGTAGGGCTGACTATTGACGGCCAGTGGGTGCGCGTCCTGGCAACACTGGAAGCGGACGAAGAAGCCGGGGCGGTCCAAAAAGGGGACACGCTGACGGTGGTGTCTGTAGACGGGCGGGCGAACACCTGCCGCGTGGCGCGGCTTTAACAAGTTTTTAGGGAAGATTTTTAGGAAAAGGAGAACGTGCAATGAGCAGTATGCTTCTGGTCGCGGTCGTCATCGTGGTGGCGATCATTTTAATTCCGCTGATTATCAGCCGGTTTCTGACCCAGGTGGAAGCCGGAACTATCCGTCTGGTATCGTCGCTGAACGGGCGTACCGCCATCTACAAAGGGCCGGGCAAGGCCATTGAAATCCCGATGCTGACCACCGGGACGACCGTGCCGTCGAAAGCCATCAACATTGACCTGGACATCGCCGACCAGACCGCCGACGTGGACGCGAATGGGCAGCCGAAGCCGATCAAAGTGCGCGTTCTGGCGTCCGCCATTGTTTCGGTGGGCGACTCCAACGAAATGATCACCACGGCGGCGAACAAGTTCTTTTCCAAGCCCCAATCCGAGCAGACCGCGACCCTGAGCGATCTGCTGACCTCGACGGGCCGCCGGGCGGTCAACCTGCTCAATCACGATGAGCTGTTTTCGGCCAAAGCCCAGCGCGGCGTCGCCGCCCTGCCGCCCGGCACGGAGGCTGCCCGGTCTATCGCCACCATTCCCGTCGAAGAAGACGACCGGCTGGCACTCATTATCAAAGGAGCCTGCTCCCGCGAGCTTCAGGACCTCGGCTTGGTGTTCAACTCGCTCAACATCAAGGAAGTGCAAAGCGAAGTCGCCGAAGCCCGGCGGCGGCAGTCCGCTGTGGAAGCCAAAGCCAACGCCGACATCGTCTCCGCCGACCAGGAGCGCCGCGCCCGTGAGGCTCAGCTGACGGCAGAACAGGCCATCAACGATAAGCAGCGTGATTTAGAGCAGCGCCGCTCCCAGAACGCCGCCACGGTCGCCGAGGCTGAGGCCAAGCGGCAGGATGCCGTCGCCGTCCAGCGCGAAGCCGAGCTGAAAGCCACGCAGATTGCCCAGGCCAATGCCGACGCCGCCCGCGTCCGCATTCAGGCCGAAGCCGCCGCCGATGCCGAAGCGGTCAAAGTCCGCACGCTCGGTCTCGCCCAGGCCGACGCCATCCGCGCCGTCAACGAGGCCATCCAGCAGGGCGGCAATGCCTACCTGGCCCTGAAGCAGCTGGAGCTTCTGCCCCAGATCGTCCCCTCCATCGCCGAGGCATTAGCCAATGCCAAGCTCATCAACATCAGCGGCGCCGGCGACGGGCGCGGTGCGGCAGGCAATGCCACCGACCAGATCACCGGCGTCATCCAAACGCTTCTGGCAACCCAGCTTGTCAGCGGCCAGTTGCGGTTAGATGCTCCCGACCCGGCGCTGGCCCTGCCCGCGCAGACCAATGGAACCAACGGCACAACGAACGGAGCCGCCCCCGCCCCTGCCGCCGACAGCAATGTGTTCACCGCCAAGCGCCGCTAACCGCAGAAGGCCGGGGGCGAATTGCCTCCGGCCTTTTGTTTGGCAAAAATTGCTCTTGACACAGTCGGTCAGCCATGATACAATAAAGGCATGACGCTGAACGCCGGGCGTCTTCCGTGACCGTTGCCGTGACCGCTGCTCTCTGAACTCTGTTTTTTGGAGGAATGTCATGCCCTTGCCTCATCGTCCGTGCGCCTCATCGTCCGTGCGCCTCATCGTCCGTGCGCCTCTTCTTGGCTCTTGTTAGCCTGATGGCTGGCCTGCTTCTTTTTCCCCCCACCGTGCACGCTGGCTCCTACGCCGTCACCTACACCGGCGGCGCATCCCCCACCATCACCCCCGCCGATGTGGGCGGTGACTCCAGCTTCAATGCCACCTACCAGTACGCCAGCGCCACCTCCGCCGCCTCGCCCCGGTCAGGCAGCGCCAAC
>CAXUKS010000046.1:0-30484 GCA_964251675.1 uncultured Armatimonadales bacterium | reverse complement strand
CAGCGGCGTCAGCTCCGGGACCGAATCCTCCACCGTGCCGCGCTCTTATGGGACCGTCTCCGCGCAGCTTGCCGTGCCGCTCGACGACGGCGGGGCGACCCGCTCCCGCGTCCGCTCGGCCAAAACGGATGTGGACACGCAGGCGCTGACGCTGGAACAAATCCGGCTCAATGTGGCATTGGAAGTGCGGCAGGCAACGCTGAATGTCCGCAACGCCCAGGCGCAGGTCGGCGCGGCGCAGACCGGCGTGACGCAGGCCCAGGAAGCCCTGCGCCTGGTGTACCTGCGCTATGGAGACGGCCTCGGGACGTTTTTGGATGTGCTGAACGCGCTGGCCCAGCTTGCCCGGACGCGGACCAATTTAGAGAACGCCCAGTATTTTTACCAGACCTCGCTCGCCCAGCTTGTGCGGGCGATGGGCGGGCGGTGAGAGGCCCCCCCGCCCCAATTCTGGGGAGCCGGACAAATACGGACCGGATAAAGACATAGGACAAGGAGGGCGCAGCAAGCAGCGCCCCTACGTTTCCATGTCCCTGCTCTTAACTCTGGCTCCCCAGAATTGGGGCGGGGGGGCCTCTCTGAATCGGACCGGGAAAAATCCTTCGCACTGCCACACGTAACGGAAAGACACGCAAGTCATGTGGATCGTCAAGCTGGCACTCAGCAAACCCTACACGTTCTTTGTTCTCGCCCTGCTGATGCTGATCGGCGGCATTGGCAGCATTTTCAGGATGCCCACGGACGTGTTCCCGGCCATTGACCTGCCGGTCGTCACCGTCATCTGGTCGTATCCCGGCCTGACGCCCTCAGACATGGAAAAGCGGTTCGTGACCCAAAGCGAGCGCGGCTATACCACGTCGGTCAATGACATCGAGCATATTGAGTCGCAGTCCGTCTCGGGCGTCGGCGTCATCCGCATTTATTTCCAGCCTAGCGCGGATGTGGCCCAGGGGATTGCCCAGGTGGTCGCCACGTCCCAGACCCTTCAGCGGCAGCTGCCGCCGGGCACGCAGCCGCCGTACATCCTGCGTTATGATGCCAGCGATGTGCCAGTCATTCAGGCCGCCGTCAGCAGCGACACTCTCCCGGAGCAGGCGCTGTCCGACCTCAGCACAAACTTCTTAAGAACGCAGCTTACCACCGTGCAGGGCGCCCAGATCCCGGCTCCCTACGGCGGGCGCGGGCGCGTCATCAATGTGGACATCAACCCGCAGGCGCTCACTGCCCACGGCCTGTCGCCTTACGATGTGTCCAACGCCATCAGTGCCCAGAACCTGATTTTGCCCACCGGCAGCGCCAAAATCGGCGCCCGCGACTACCCGGTGTCTATCAATGCCAGCCCAAGCACCATTGAAGCTTTGAACGACCTGCCGATTAAAACCGTCGGCGGCACGGTGGTGTATGTCCGCGATGTGGCCCATGTGCGCGACGGCTACTCTATTCAGCAGAATATCGTGAACCTCAACGGCAAACGTGCCGTGCTGCTGCAAATCAACAAGAGTGGCAGTGCGTCTACGCTGGATGTCGTGGGCCGTGTCCGCGCCGCCCTGCCGCGTATTAAATCCACGCTGCCGGATGCGCTGAAAGTCAGCTTGATTGCCGACCAGTCGGTGTTTGTCAAGGCCAGCGTAGAGGGTGTCGTGCGGGAGGCGATCATTGCGGCGTGTTTGACGGCGCTGATGATCCTGCTGTTTCTAGGCAGTCTGCGCTCCACGCTGATTGTGGCCGTGTCGATCCCGCTGTCTATTCTGACTTCCATTGCCGTGCTTCATGCGCTGGGACAGTCGCTGAACACGACGACGCTCGGCGGTCTGGCACTCGCCGTCGGCATCCTGGTGGATGACACGACGGTGACGATTGAAAATATCAATCGCTATTTAGGCAAGGGCCGGACGCTGCGGCAGGCGATTCTGGAAGGCTCGGCGGAGATCGCCCTGCCCGCGCTGGTGTCCACGCTGTCCATCTGCATTGTTTTTATCCCGATGGCGTTCCTGTCCGGCGTCGCCCGGTATCTGTTCCTGCCGCTGGCCGAGGCGGTGATCTTCGCCATGCTGGCCTCGTACCTGCTGTCCCGAACACTGACGCCGACTCTGGCGATGGTGCTGCTGCCCAAAGAAGTCGCGCTGTTCGCCGCCGAAGGGGAAGCAGAAGCCTCGGGCGAGGACGGCGGCAAAGAGAACGGCAAAGACAGCAAGAACGGGGCACGCGGCAAGCACGCTCAGGACGGCATCGCAAAGATGAACGGCCATTCCAACGGCCAGAATGGCAGCGAGCCGCACAAAGAGGAAAAGAAGCTGGACGAAGCTGTCGAAAAGCAGAAAAAGGGGCTGATCTGGCGTATCCACACGGCGTTCAACACGCAGTTCGACAAGATGCGGGGCCGCTACAAAAACGGGCTGACCTGGACTTTGAACCACCGACTGGGCGTGAGCGTGCTGTTTCTGGCCTTCTGCGGGCTGTCGTTTTGTTTGTATCCGTTTATCGGACGCGACTTCTTCCCGCAGGTGGACGCCGGGCAGTTTCGGCTCCATGTGCGCGTCCCGCCCTCCACGCGGCTGGAAGAAACCGCGAAAAAGTTCAGCCTTATTGAGGCCGAAATCCGCAAGGCCGTCCCCGCCGACGAGATCGACCTCGTGATTGACAACATCGGCCAGCCGGTCTTTATCAATTTGGCGTATGGCGACAGCGCGACCACGGGGCCGTCCGACGGCGAGATTCTGGTGACGCTCAAGTCCAAGCATCATCCCACCCAGCAGTATGTGGAGGCCCTGCGCCGGAGCCTGCCGCAGAAGTTTCCCGATGAGACGTTCTTTTTCCAGCCTGCCGACATTGTCAACCAGATTCTGAACTTCGGCCTGCCTGCCCCCATTGATGTGCAGGTATCCGGCCCGAACCGCAACGCCGCCGCGAACCTGGCGCTGGCAAAGCAGCTTCAGACCAAAATGACGGGCATTCCCGGCGCGGCGGATGTGCATTTGCAGCAGATCACCGAGGCCCCCGCCCTGCATCTGGACATCGACCGGACGCGGGCCGCGCAGGTCGGGCTGACGCAGCGGGACGTGTCGCAGAGCCTGCTCGTGTCGCTGGCCGGAACCGGTACGGCGTCGCCGAACTATTTCCTCAATCCGGAGAACGGCGTTGTTTACGGCATTGTGGTGCAGACGCCGCAGTACCGGCTGGACACGCCGCAGTCTATTTTGAACACGCCGCTGACCGCGCCGGGGCTGGCGAGTCCGCTGATACTAGCCCCATTTGCCAAAATCACGCATGACACGCAGCCGCTGGTCATCAACCACTACAACATCCAGCCGACGTATGACATTTATGCCAGCACCCAGAACCGGGATTTAGGCGGGGTCTCCGGCGACATCACGAAAATCATTGACAGTGTCAAAAAAGATGCGCCCAAAGGCACGACGATCAAGATTGCCGGGCAGGTGGAAAGCATGAACACGTCGTTCTCCGGCCTGACGCTTGGCCTCATCGGCGCGGTCGTTTTGGTCTACCTGCTGCTGGTCGTCAACTTCCAGTCCTGGCTGGACCCGCTGGTGGTCGTGTCCGGCGCACCGGGGGCGCTGGCGGGCATCTTGTGGATGCTGTATGCCACGCAGACCACGCTGAACGTGCCGTCACTGACCGGCGCGATTATGACGATTGGAGTCTCCACGGCCAACAGCGTTTTGATTGTGACCTTCGCCAATGAAAGACGCGCTGAGGGAATGGGCGCGATTGAGGCAGCGATTGCTGCTGGCTTCACCCGTCTGCGTCCGGTGCTGATGACCGCGCTTGCCATGATTCTGGGCATGATCCCGATGGCGCTGGCGCTGGGCGAAGGCGGCGAGCAGAATGCCCCGCTGGGCCGCGCCGTCATCGGCGGCCTGCTGGTCGCCACCATCACGACGCTGTTTATTGTGCCAATCGCCTACACCGTCCTGCGCCGCGCCGACCCCAAGCCCCTCGGCAGCGAAGAGGAAGACGAAGACGCGCCGAAGACGCGCCCCGCCAAGCACCGCCGCCCGGTGGAAGAGCCAGCGGAAGCCGGGGCGGGGGTGTAGAAGGAACCGGCACTTCCAGTGCCGGTGTGCCATGCCAACGAAACCAACAACCTATGCCGCCTGAAAATACAACACAAGACGCCGAAGCCGCCAAAGTCTATCGGCAGCCCGAAGACGGCAAAGACACGCCTGAAGGCAAAGACGACACGCCCAAAGATAAGAAAGACGACACGGGCAGCCGGGGGCGGCTCTGGCGCATCGCGCTGATTACGCTGGCCGTGCTGGCCGTGCTGCTGCTGATTGGCCTTGTCCCGCGCCTGCTGCGCGGGCCGCAGATCAAAAAAGACACCGCGCAGGCCAAAAACACCACGCCCACCGTGAGTGTCACGGGCGTACAGGCAGCAACGGCTTCCGATGACCTGACCCTGCCGGGCAACATTCAGGCCGTGCAGCAGACCGCCATCGTCGCACGGGCCTCCGGCTATGTCCAGCGGTGGTACGCGGACATCGGCGACAAGGTCAAAGCCGGACAGCTTCTCGCCACCATCTCCACGCCAGACGTGGATCAGCAGGTCACGCAGGCCCGCGCCCAGGTGTCCCAGACGCAGGCGGCGGCGCAGCAGGCGCTCGCCGATGTCAACGGCCAGCAGTCCAATCTGGCGCAAAGCCAAGCCAATGCGTCTCGGGCCGAGGCCCAGTATCAGCAGGCGCGAACGGATTTGGCCCGCGCTCAGGCCGCGCTTGCCCAGGCGCAGGAGGGCGCGGCCCAGCAGCGTGCCCAGCTTGCCCAGGCGAAGGCAAACCTGACTCTGGCACAGGTGACGGCGCGGCGGTATCAAAATCTGCTCTCCGAAGGAGCGATAGACCAGCAGACCACCGATCAGGCCGTGGCATCGTATGTGACCAATCAGGCCAATGTGCAGGCGCTGTCGGCCTCGCTGCGGGCGTCGCTTGCCAATGTCCGGGCGTTCACGTCGGCAGTCGGCTCCAGCCGGGCCAATGTCAAAGCCTATGCCGACGGCATCCGCGCCGGGCAGGCGGCAGTCGGGGCGGCGGCGGCCAATGTCCGGGCGGCTCGCGCCGCCGCGTCCGCATCCCAGTCCAATATCCGCGCCGCGCAGGCGAATGTCGCCCGGCTGGCCTCTCTGCAGGGGTTCAACCGCGTGACGGCCCCGTTCAGCGGCGTGATCACGGCCCGGAATGTGGATGCCGGGGCATTTATCTCTTCCAGCGGCGGCCCGCTCGGCGGCGGCGGCAGCGTCGGGGACGCCTCGGCGGGAGCCAGCACGCAGGGGGCGGCAGCCAGCGGCAATCCGCTCGGGGGCGGGTCATCGCCCGGCGGCGGCGGCCAGAGCGGCAGCCTGTTTTCGCTGGCCCAGACCAATGCCCTGCGGGTGTATGTCAATATCCCGCAAACATATATTGGCGTGGTCAGCGCCGGGCAGCCGGTGGATATTACCGTGCAGGAGCTGTTGGGGCAAAAGTTCAAGGGAACCATCTCCCGTGCGGCGGGAGCTTTGGACCCCTCTTCGCGGACGCTGGTGTCGGAAGTGCGGCTCCCGAACCCCAATGGCACTCTAACGCCGGGAATGTTCGCGCAGGTGCATCTGCACATCGCTCACCCGCCCGGCGCGGTGATTATTCCCGGCGGCGCTCTGGTGACCAGTGCCGATGGCACACAGGTCATTCTGGTAGACAAGAATAGCAAGCTCCATTTCCAGCGCATTACGCTCGGTCGTGATCTGGGCAAAACGCTGGAAGTGACACAGGGCCTGTCCGTGGGCCAGCAGATCGTCGCCACGCCTTCCGATGACCTGAAAGAAGGCCAGACGGTCAAAACGGCCCCGGCCCCGCCGTCGCCGTAAAGGGGGGTATCGGCGCGGCTTGACAGAGCGTGTTTTCACTGTTCAGCCTGTTTTCACCAGAGGGTGAAAATGAGTGAAACCGTGAAAAATATCATGACTGAGTTCGAGGGGCTGAACCCCCTCGCTGGGGGGCGCGGACGCCCTGAACCCGCCTGCGCGGGTGAAGAATAAGACAGACTCGAACGGGAGGCTGTTTTGTTTCCTTTCTGCTCCTATCTTAACTCTTTACCCGCGCAGGCGGGTTCAGGGCGTCCGCGCCCCCCAGCGAGGGGGTTCAGCCCCTCGGCATTATTGCTTTGATGCTTTTTAGCGCGTTCAGCGTCTGCGGAGACTGCTTGCACCGCCCGCCCCCACCGTGTTATAATCGCGCATGGCAACACCTCCCTCTCCCCGGCCTAACACGCTCCGGCTCTGGCTTCTGGGAGCATTGACGCTCCTTCTCGCGGCAGTTTTGATCCCCCTCTGGATTGGTGTTCCCCTGCGGCGCCTGACCGGGCTGGCCCTGCATCCGGGGCAGGTGGCGCGAGCGGGCGAGGCGGCGTCTCCGTTTACGGACGCGCAGGCTGTCGCGGCGATTGAGACGGAGGCGGGGTACATGGCGTCGTGTGCGTTTACGCCGCAAGGCGACGCGCAGGGGGCACTCAATGATATCCGCATCGGCGAGCGGGGGCCGGACTGGGTGGCCCCGGAAGCCAGCGCGGTCGGGGCGATCAGCTTGATGCAGGCGGCGGCGTTTTTGAGGGGGCGCGGCAGGGACGCCTCGGCGTATGACCGCGTTTTGGATGGCTATTTCGGGTGGGTCAGTCGGCAAAGCCACGAAATCC
The DNA here is from genome assembly GCA_964251675.1 of uncultured Armatimonadales bacterium. Taxonomy (GTDB): domain Bacteria; phylum Armatimonadota; class Armatimonadia; order Armatimonadales; family Capsulimonadaceae; genus JANXMY01. The sequence continues at coordinate 23,800 of CAXUKS010000046.1, read as the reverse complement.
CGGCCCGTGTCTACTATGATGTCACGGGCAAAAAGCAGCGGGCGGACCCGGCGACGCCTGCGGCGGCGGGCATGACGCTGGTGGCCCTGTGGAAGCGGGCGGAATATCTGCAAAACGCAGGGCAGGCGGCGGCATGGAAACGGAAGGCGTGGCCGCAGGCGGCGGCGCTGGGCGAATACTTGCTGGCCCGCGAGGACAAAAAGTATGGCCTGATGCACGGCCCAGCGGGCAGCCCCGATTTGTGGCTCACCGATGCCGTCGCCGCCGACGCTGGCCTGCGCTGCCTGAGCCGCTGGGCCAGCGACTTGAAGCGCCCGGACCCGCGCTGCCTCGCCGCCGCCGACCGACTGACAGCGGGCATTCTGGCGATGAAGGAGCGCGGCGACTGGGGCTGCTTTTACCGGGTGCGCCCGCAAAGCCAGGACTTCCGGGCAGGCTACGGCGACAGCCTGGATCAGATTTGCTTTCTGCCCTCGGAGGCGGACATTTTGCCCCCCGGCGACCCGTACACTCGGCAAATCAGTGACTGGTGGACTTACGGCGGCAATGAATTCTCCATGACTCCGCAGACGGCAGACAGGGCCAACTGGCGCTACTTTGGCCTGCGCTGGCATCATTATTTTGTGCCGCGTCCCGAGAACGACTATCTGTACCCCGGACCCGGCTTGCAGCTTGCCAAAGCCGAGTGGAAGTATGCGAAGAAGACCGGCGATGCCGAGATGCGGGCGCGGGCCGTGCGCCGCCTGCGCTGGGCGGCCATGAGCCGGTATTCGGATTTGTGGCATCCCACGGACGGCGGCGGGCTGGTGGACTGGCGCGACGGGGCAAACCAGCCACATACAGCGGAGAACTGGACGCGGTTCATCGACACGAGCGGCTACTTTGTGCAGGTGACGCTGATGGTGCAATTTGGGCAGGACACGCGCTATGTGCCAGAGGCCCCCCCGCCCCAATAATGGGGAGCCGGAGATGAGGAAAGAACCGTAGGCGCGCTGCTTGCTGCGCCCTCTTTCCTATTCCGTTCCTATCTGGCTCCCCATTATTGGGGCGGGGGGGCTTCCTCTGCCACTTGCATTTTCCGCGCTATTCCTTTACAATCAATCTGAAAGGCTCACTTTATGTCCATTATGAAAACAGCAGCACTTTTCGCGCTTTCCAGCCTCACACTGGCGGCTCTGCCCGCTGCCGCCGCGCCGCCTGCCCGGCAGCATATCCTGATGGACGCGGGCTGGCGGTTCCGACAGGATGCCCCAATGATCCTGCATGACTCGGTGGCGGTCCCGGCCTGGCGCTGGCACCCCGGCACGGATGTTTCCGGCACGGACACCACCGGCCCGGAGTGGAAGGACTCCAAATCTGGGGATGAAACATTCGATGGCCGCGCCGGGTTTGCCGTGTACCGAGCCACGCTGCCTGCGCTGGCGGGGCGGGGCCGGACCCTGCATTTCAACATGGTGGACGACAACGCGACGGTGTATCTCAACGGAGCCAAAGTCAGCTCTCACACCGGCTATAACGCCCCGTTTGATGTGCCGGTGGACGCCGCCTGGCGCAGCGGCGGGCCGAATGTGGTCACGGTGCTGGTGGAAAACACGGCGGGCGGCGGCGGCATCACCGGCAATGTGGCGCTGGGCCTCGCCCCGGCGTCGCTCCTGACCGGCGGCACCGGCCCCGCGCAGCCTGGCTTTAATGACCGCGCCTGGCGCACCGTGCATCTGCCGCATGATTACGTGGTGGAAGGCACCTTCAACCCGCTGGGAGATGCCAGCCACGGCTCCCTGATCCCGTCGCCTGCGTGGTACCGGAAAACGTTTACCCTGCCCAAATCGGATGCGGGCAAGGCGCTCTGGATTGACTTTGACGGAGCCTACCGGGACAGCACGGTCTATCTCAACGGCGTCAAGCTGGGCAATCACCCCTGCGGCTACACGCCGTTCCGGTTTGACATCAGCCGTGCGGCCAAGTACGGCGCGGCGAACGTGCTGGCAGTCCAGGTAAACCCGCAGAAGTTTGAGGGCTGGTGGTATGAAGGCGGCGGCATTTACCGTCATGTGTGGCTGAACAAAGCCGCCCCCGTCCATGTCGCCCCGTGGGGCGTGTTTGTGACGGCGAAGCTGCCGGAGCCGGTCCCCGGTCAGCCCGTCGCACCTGCGACCGTGACGGTCAAGACGACGGTGGATTACCCGGCAGTCTACGATAGCAACGGAATTGCCCCGAGGCTCGTCTCGCAGGTGATGGACCCGGCAGGCAATATGGTCGGTACGGCAAGCACTCCGCTTACCTTGAGCAGCAGAACACCCACCCAGCAAATTACCGTGACCCGGCCCGCGCTATGGTCTGTCGAGACGCCCCGGATGTACACGCTGCACACGGAGATACGTCGGGGCAGCGAAGTTGTAGACACACAGGACACGCCGTTTGGCATTCGCACGATCCGCTATGACGCCAACACCGGCTTCTTTCTGAACGGCAAATCGGTCAAAGTCAAAGGAACCTGCAACCATCAGGACTTCGCGGGGGTTGGCGTCGCCATGCCGGACAGCCTGCTGACCTGGCGCGTCAAGCAGCTTCAGAAAATGGGCAGCAATGCCTACCGCACGTCCCACAACCCGCCCACGAAAGAACTCTTGGATGCCTGCGATAAGCTCGGCATGCTGGTCATGGATGAAAACCGGCATTTGGGCGACACCGAAGACGGCAAAGCCTCCATGAGTACGCCCTACGCCGACCTGAGCGAAGTCCAGAGCATGGTGCTGCGCGACCGCAACCACCCCAGCATCATCATGTGGTCCATGTGCAACGAGGAGCCGATCCAGACCTCGGACGCCGGGGCGCGGATTTTCTCGGCCATGAAAAAAGTGGTGGACGCCGCCGACGGCACACGCCCCGTGACCTGCGCGATGAACACCGGCGAACACGCCGGGATTGCGCTGGTGGAAGACCTGCGCGGAGTCAACTACAATTCCGGCGTGTATGCGGGCTACCATCAAAGCCACCCGCAGAGCATTCTGTACGGCAGCGAGACCAGCAGCGAGGTCGGCACACGGGGCGTCTACGACCAAACCAAGTTCAACCTCGGCGGCAATTATGCAGGCAGCGAGGCGCAGGGCTGGGTTAATGCCTACGATGTGAATGGCGTCCCCTGGGGGGACACGGCGGAAGCGGCCTGGTCGGGTATCGCCGACAAGCCTTATGTCTTTGGCACCTTTGTCTGGACTGGCTTTGACTACAAAGGCGAGCCGACTCCGTTCGGCTGGCCGGTCATCAACTCCAATTTCGGCGCTCTGGACCAGTGCGGCTTCCCGAAAGATGCGTTCTATTACTACCAATCGGTCTGGGGCGACAAGCCAATGGTGCATCTGCTCCCGCACTGGAACTGGGCCGGGAAAGAGGGCCAGCCGGTAGATGTGTGGGCCTATTCCAATGCCGCCCGCGTGGAGCTGCTGCTGAACGGGCAAAGCCTCGGCGCAAAAGAGATGCCGAAAAACGGGCATCTGGCGTGGTCGGTCCCTTACGCACCGGGCCGTCTGTCTGCCCGTGCGCTGGACGCCGCCGGAACGCTGATCGCGCAGGATAGCGTAGAAACGACGGGCGCTCCGGCTGCCCTGTCCATGTCCACCGACCGCGCTGCACTGAAAGCGGACGGCGAAGACGTGACGATGATCGAAGTGGACGTCCGCGACGCGCAGGGGCGGATCGTGCCGACGGCCAGCGACAAGGTGACGTTTACCCTGTCCGGGCCGGGCCGGATTGCGGGCGTCGGCAACGGCAACCCAAGCTCTCACGAACCGGATCAGGCGTCCTTCCGGTCGGCCTTCAACGGCAAATGCCTGGTGATTGTCGGCGCGAACGACGCTGCGGGCAGTTTGACGCTGACCGCCCGTGCGCCGGGCCTGAAACCGGCGGTGCTGCGGCTGAGTGTGAAGAGATAAGATAAGCCCCCAAGATTGGGGGTGTCCTAATTTTGACACTGACCGCCCTACTCGCGCTGGGTCCCTGGTTTTCGAAAACCAGGGACCCAGCGCCGTGGTCCACACGCACCTGCTCTGCTCCCGCCCCCGGTACGCGCAGAGGCGAAGAGCTGTGCCGGACAGTGTGCAGGTGAGCACGCCTGTCAGCTCTGGCAGTAGCGTTTTTTGCGTGTTTTTGCGTGCTCACTTGACAAAATGTGCGGAATCCACTACCATAGCAATAGAGGCGAGCAAGTTTATGAAACGAAGAGATTTTCTAAAAACAACTTTGGCGGCGGCTGGAGGCACGGCGCTGGCCGGACTGCCCGGCACAAAAGCCGGGGCGGCGGGCGAAGCGGCCCAGGCTGTTCCCAAAGTGTCAGCAATGAAGGCAGGCGGCTGGTATACGCCGAACCGCGCCCCGCTGCGCCCCACCCCGTTCTCCAAGCTGCCCCCCGGCGCGGTCACGCCGCACGGCTGGCTGCGGACACAGCTTCTGCTTCAGGCCGAAGGGCTGAACGGACGGATGCCCGAAGTTTCAGATTATCTGGTTTATGAAGGCAATGGCTGGGTGACGCCCGGCTCCAACGTGGGCTGGGAAGAAGTGACGTACTGGCTTAAAGGCCACGGCGATCTGGGCTATGTGCTGGGCGACAAGCGTGTTATCGGACTGGCGACCAAATGGATCAGCGGCATTCTGAACAGCCAGCAGCCCGACGGCTGGTTTGGCCCGGCCAATCTGCGGACGTCGCTAGACGGCGGCCCGGATATGTGGCCGCATATGCCCGCCCTGAACGCTTTGCAGTCGTTTTATGAGCACACGAGCGACCCGCGTGTTTTGCCATTTATGACCAAATACTTCGCATTCCAGAGCGCCGTTCCCGGCCCGCAGTACGCCAAAAGCTGGGCGGGAAAACGCTTTGGCGACAACATTGAAAGCATCTACTGGACTTACAACCGCACTGGGGACGAGTCTCTGCTGGCTTTGGCCCGGAAGCAGCACGAGAACATGGCCGATTACACGACGGGCCTCCCCAATCAGCACAATGTAGACCTGTCGCAGGGGTTCCGGGAGCCAGCAACCTACTGGATGCAGTCGGGAGACGACAAACACCGGGCCGCGACCTACCAGGATTACGACACGCTGATGGGCGAATACGGGCAGTTTGCGGGCGGCGGGTTTGCGGGGGATGAGAACTTACGTCCCGGCTACGGGGACCCCCGGCAGGGCTTTGAGACCTGCGGCATTGCGGAGCTGATGCATTCGTTCGAAATGCTGTCGCGCTTCACCGGCGACCCGGTCTGGGCCGACCGCTGTGAGTATATCGCGTTCAACTCTCTGCCCGCCGCGCTGGACCCGATGGGCAAAGTCTGTCATTATATCACCAGCGCGAACTCTATCCAGCTTGACAACACGCCCAAGGGAGGCGATTTCCAGAACAGCTTCCCGATGCAGGCCCTCAAGCCCGGCATCCACGATTACCGCTGCTGCCCGCACAACTATGGCATGGCCTGGCCTTACTATGCCGAGGAACTATGGCAGGCGACCCACGACGGCGGCCTGTGCGCGTCGCTCTACGGAGCCTCGGAAGTGCGGGCGAAAGTCGGTGACAACGGCTCGGTGGTTCTCATCAAGCAGACCACCGACTATCCGTTCAGCGACACGGTAGAAATGAGAATAACGGCGGTGAACCCCGTCGCGTTTCCGCTGTATCTGCGCGTGCCGCGCTGGTGCAAATCCCCTACTGTCCGGATCAACGGCAAGCCCGTCGCCGTGAGCGCCGAAGCGAACTCGTATGTGATTGTGCCGCGCACCTGGAAAGACGGCGACACGGTGAGCCTGCATCTGCCGATGACCACGAGCATGCAAAAATGGGAGAAAAACCAGAACTCGGTCTCAGTCAACCACGGGCCGCTGTCGTACTCGCTGGCGATTGGCGAGAAGTACACCCGCTACGGCGGCACGGAGCGATGGCCGGAATACAGCGTCTATGCGACGACGCCCTGGAACTATGCTCTGGAACCTGTGGGAATTGATGTCGTCCGCAAGGGCGGCCCGCTGACCGGCAACCCGTGGACACCCGGCAACAGCCCGGTGGAGCTGCGAGCTAAAGCGCGGAAAATCTCCAACTGGCAGGCTGACTACAGAGACGTCATCACTACGCTTCAGCCTTCCCCAGCGCGGACGACGGAGCCGGTGGAAACCGTCTCGCTGATCCCAATGGGAGCGGCCCGTCTGCGCCTGACGTCGTTCCCGACAGTCGGACATGGCCCCGATGCTCACGACTGGGTGGCCCCGGTCCTGCCTGACTTTACGCTGAGCGCCTCGCACGTCAACGACGACCTGGACGCGCTGTCCAATGTTAAAGTGCCGACATCTTCGCTGGGCGAGAACGTGACGCGCTTTACCTGGTGGGACCATAAAGGCACGACCGAGTGGGTGCAGTACGAATTCAAAACGCCGCAGGTTGTGTCCGGCGATTTTCCAGGCTCGGCGCTGGTAAAACCGCCACACGTTGTTTCCGTTTACTGGTTTGACGACACCGGGCGCGGCGAATGCCGCGTCCCCAAGTCTTGCCGCCTGCTTTACAAAGCGCACCGGGATGATCTGGACTTCAAGCCCGTGCCCGGTGCATCCGCCGTGGGTACAGCTAAAGATGCTTACAACGGTATCACTTTCCCGGCTTTGACTGTAGCCGCCTTGCGGCTGGAAGTACAGCTCCAAGACGGTTTCTCCGGCGGCATCCTGAATTGGCGTGTGGATCACACGCCCGCACCGACGGTCCCCGCAGGAGCCATTTAACATTTTTCCTTATCGCTTAGCACTTAACACAACACAGGAGTTCCCCTTGACCACCTCATCTTTGACGAACATTTTTGCTTCTCGCCCCACTGCACTGGCTTCGGTGCTGGCTGGAACCTGCGCGATGCTCCTGCTGGGCGGATGCGGCCCCAAAGCAGGCGACAGCGGCACGGGCGGCTCTACCGGAGGCGGCAGCGCGGCAGGCAAAACGCAGCTTGCGTTTGTGACCAACAATCCGTCCGACTACTGGACCATTTGTAACAAGGGCACGCAGGCCGCCGCGAAAGACCTGGGCGATGTGCAGGTGCAGTTCGTGCAGCCCGATGACGGCACAGCGGCCAAGCAAAAGTCCCAGGTGGATGACCTGCTCGCCAAAGGCGTCAAAGGCATCGCCATCAGTCCGGTGGACCCGGCCAATGAGACGCCGTACCTGAACACGGTTGCCGAAAAAACCAACTTGATCACCTCGGACAGCGATGCCGCCGACAGCAAGCGCCTGTGCTATATCGGCACGGACAACCACGCGGCGGGCGTCATGGCCGGAGAACTGCTGAAGAAAGCCCTCCCCAACGGCGGCAAGATCATGCTGTTTGTCGGCAAAAGCGACGCGCAGAACGCCCATGACCGGATTACCGGCCTGGAAGACGCGATCAAGGGCACGAAAATACAGGTTCTGGATATACGCACCGACGACACGGACCGTGCCCGCGCCAAGAAAAACGCCAAGGATGCTCTCGTGAGCACGCCGGACCTGGCCGGGATGGTCGGCATCTGGAGCTACAACGGGCCACAGATTTACAGCGCTGTCAAAGAAGCGGGCAAAGCGGGCAAAGTGCAGATTGTGGCGTTTGACCAGGAAACCGACACCATGACCGGCGTGCAGGACGGGGCTATCTACGGGGCTGTCGTGCAGGACCCCTACCAGTTTGGCTACCAGTCCATCAAGCTGCTGGATCAATTGTCCAAAGGCGATAAAAGCGGCATCCCCGCCAGCAAGATGATCATCGTGCCGACGCAGGCGATCACCAAAGCCAACATCACCGAGTATATGGCCGACCAGAAGAAGAAGATGGGGGCATAGCGATGGCGGAGGTCTACCTGGCCCCGAGCGAGGTGACGGGCGCACAGCCCCTGCTGGAGATGGACGGCGTTTCCAAGCGGTTTGCCGGTGTTCAGGCTTTGAAAGGCGTTCGCCTTTCAGTCTGGCCCGGCGAGGTCGTCGCCGTGATCGGCGAAAACGGCGCGGGCAAGTCCACGCTGATGAAGATTCTCGGCGGCGTCCATCAGCCCGATGAAGGCGTGATCAAAATCGCCGGACAGCCGACGGTAATCACGTCCGTCAAAGATTCGGGTGCGGCGGGCATCGGGTTTATCCATCAAGAACTGAACGTGGTGGACAATGTGGATGTGGCGGGCAACGTTTATCTGGGCCGCGAGCCAACCACGGGCGGTCCTCTGCGCCTGCTGGACCGGGCCAAGATGGTGCGCGACACGCAGCCGTACCTGGACCAGCTCGGGCTGGCCGTTTCGGGCCGGACGCCGCTGTCGCAGCTTTCGCTGGCGCAGCAGCAGATGGTGGAAATCGCCAAAGCCCTGTCGCTTCAGGCCCGTATCTTGATTATGGATGAGCCGACGTCGTCGCTGACGCTCACCGAGACGGAGAGCTTAATCAAAGTCATCAAAGAGCTTCGGGCACGGGGCGTGTCCATTATTTATATCTCGCACCGGCTCGGCGAAGTCAAGGAAATCGCGGACCGGGCGGTGGGCCTGCGGGACGGGCAGAACGCGGGCGAGCTGTCCAAGTCCGAAATCACGCACGACAACATGGTCAATCTGATGGTCGGGCGGGACCTGAAAAAGTTCCAGCATCCCGCCGATCCGTCCCCCAAAAAGATGCGCTTTTCGGTACAGGGACTGCGGACAAGCCGCTACCCGGACCGCGAAGTGTCGTTTGAAATCGGCGCGGGCGAGATTTTAGGTATGGCCGGGCTGGTTGGCGCGGGCCGCTCGGAGACCGCGCAGGCCATTTTTGGCGTGGACCCGTCTGCCGGGTCAACCCTGACGCTGGACGGCGAGACCCTTCAGATCAACTCGCCCCGCGATGCGATTGCTCACGGCATTTATCTGGCGCCGGAAGACCGGCGCAAGTCGGGCCTGATTGTCGATATGACAATCCGCGACAACATCACCATGCCGTCGCTGCCGCGCTATGCGGCGGGCGGGCTGATTCAGCGCGGGCGCGAGCGGGACGCCGCGCAGGAGGCTTCGCAGTCGCTGCGTGTCAAAACGCCGACGGTGGAGTTTCTGGCGCGTAATTTGTCCGGCGGCAATCAGCAAAAAGTCGTGCTGGCAAAATGGCTGTCGCTGGAACCGAAGCTGATGATTTTCGATGAGCCGACACGCGGCATTGATGTCGGCGCGAAAGCCGAGATTTATGAGCTGATGCGCGGCCTGGCGAAAGAAGGCGTGGCAGTGCTGATGATCAGCAGCGACATGGAAGAAGTGCTGGGCCAGAGCGACCGGATCGCCGTCATGCACGAGGGCCAAATCAGCGGGTTTGTCACCCGCGCTCAGGCGTCCGAAGAGGCCGTGATGCAGCTTGCTGTCGGCCAAACGCCCCACCACTGAACATATCTATAAGCGAGAACAAGAAAGCAATGATCAACCAAGATACGAAGGCGAGCGGCGAGACGCCCCGCCTTCCCACGCGGCCCGAGGGACCGCGCCTGCCGATGACCTCCGGGCGCAAAGAGCTGGGCATTTTTGTTCTGCTGGTGGCCCTGTGCCTTTTTGTGGAAGTGATGTCGGGCGGCACGTTCTTTCACGTAGACAATCTGCAGAACACGTCGCAGATTATCGGGCAGTACGGTATTTTCTCTATCGGCATGGGTATTGTCATTATCACCAGCGGCATTGACCTGTCGGTCGGCTCGCTGTTTGCCCTGCTGGGCGTTCTGCTGGCGCTGATGCTGACGCAGTGGCACTGGCCCTGGCCGGTGGCCGTGCTGTCGGTGCTGGTCGGCGGGGCGCTGATTGGCCTGTTTCACGGAGTGCTGATTACCAAAGCCAACTTGCAGCCGTTTATCGTCACCCTCTGCGGCCTGCTGGCCTACCGGGGCCTGGCGCGGACGATTACCAATGACAGCACGGTGGGGTTTGGCAATGCCGAAGGCTTTGAGACGCTGCAGCATCTGGCGACGGGCAGCGTGCTGGGGTTTCCGAATTCCTTTGTAATTTTGATCGTGATCGCGCTGATCATGAGTGTTCTGCTGCATCGCTCAGTGTACGGGCGCTATCTTTATGCCGTCGGGCGCAACGAAGAAGCGGCCCGGTATTCGGGGGTCAACTCCAACCGTATTATCACGGGTGCCTACGTGATCTCGGGCCTGCTGGCAGGTGTGGCGGCTATTTTGATTGCCTTCTATACCAACTCGATCTCGCCGTCCACGCACGGCCAGTCGTATGAGCTGTACGGCATCGCCGCTGCGGTTCTGGGCGGCTGCTCCCTGCGCGGCGGGGAGGGGTCCATCATCGGTATTCTGCTGGGAACGGCCCTGCTGCAAGTGCTGCGTAACCTGGTCAACCTGGTGCAGATCGGCGGGCATAATATCCCATCGTCCGCCGAGGCCATTGTCGTCGGCGTCGTGATTTTGCTGGGCGTCGCCGCCGATGAGCTGATCAAGCGCCGCTCCGCCAAGAAGGTGAGATAACGCGGGGACACGGGGCTTCAGCCCCGTGTCTGCGCTTCCGGGAGAATACTCATGTCTTGGCTCTTCGCCTGCCTGCTGCTTGTGCTTTCCACAGGCGCTGCCTTGTCCGCGCCGCCTCCCGCGCCCCGCGTCCCGGCGCTGGCATGGGTATTTGACATTCACCCGGACAAACAGCTCGTCCCGCAGGGCAAAGTCTTTCTGAAAGTCGGCACAAGGCGGGTGCTGATTGAGCCGAAGGCGCAGTTTGGGTTCAGCACGCTTCGCCGGGCCGAGTACAAAGATTACAAAGTCCCGGCGGCGGCGCTGACCGCGTGTGCGGGCTGGTTTGCTGGTGCGGGCGAAGACCTGTACGTCGTTTCGCGGGGGAACACCCTGCGGGTCTACCGGCGCTGGTCGGATGAGCAGGCCCCCGCGATGCCCTGGAAGCTCATCCGCACGATTGCGCTGTAGGAACCCCTCCCGCTCGTTCCTCGCTCCCTCCCCTGTTAGGGGAGGGAGCGGGAGGGGTTTTCATCGTTTTTTCACCCCGCCCTGCCACACTTTTCCTATGCACTTTTTTCAGCGAGGCTCGATTCGGTGGCGGCTGACGCTTTGGAATGTCAGTGTTCTGGCACTCACTCTGGGCGTGCTGGGCGCGGCTCTGCTCTATACGCTCCAGGCCAACTTAATGCGCGGCATGGACCGGGACCTCGCCCGATTTGCCGACCGCGCCCAGCGTATTGCCGCCGGGCCGGCTTTCGATCACTCGCCTCTTGACCGGTCACGCCCCCCGCGCTCAGGGCCGGACCGTGGCCCGTATGGGGCGCGATTTTTTGATCTCATCGGGCACCCCTTCGGGCCGTTCCCCACAGATATTCCCTGGGACCCGCAGACATTTCCGCAGTCCGCGCAGGGACGGGCGCTGTATTCGACGCGAACGATAAACAAAGAGCCTCTGCGGATTTATTCGGTCCCCCTGCGGCGGGAAGGGCAGGTCTTTGGCGTCGCACAGGTGGCACGGCCTCTGACGGAAGAACGCGCCGAGGTGCGGCGGGTGACACGCACGCTGCTGACGCTGATCCCGCTGGCCCTGCTGATTGCCGGGGGCGGAGGGGCGTTTCTGACCAACCGCGCTCTGCGCCCGGTGCGGCAGATCACGCAGGCGGCGGGGCAAATCGGGGCCGGGGACCTGTCCGAGCGGCTTCCGGTGGCCGGACAGGACGAAATGGCAGAGCTGGCCCGCACCTTCAACGGGATGCTGGGGCGGCTGGAAGAGGCATTCGTGCGCCTGACCGAAGCGTATGAGCAGCAGCAGCGGTTCACCGCCGATGCGTCCCATGAGCTGCGGACGCCCCTGACGACGATCAAGGCCAACACCAGTCTGGCCCTGCTGGCCCCCCACTCCGACACCGACCGGCGGGCGCTGGAAGCCATTGATAAAGCCGCCGACCGGACCATCCGTCTGGTGCAGGATCTGCTGCTGCTGGCCCGCGCCGATGCGGGCGAGATGCGTCTGTCCCGTGCCTCGCTTGGAGTCCAGGACCTGCTGACGGAAGCCTGTGAGCTGGCCCCCGCCCCCGGCCCGGCTGTTGCCGTGGCTGTGCCAGACCCCGCGCTGACGGTCTGCGGGGACGCAGACGCGCTCGGCAGGCTGCTGGGCAATCTCATCGCCAATGCCGCCCGGCATACGCCGCCGGGCGGTCAGATTACGCTGCGCGGCTTTGCGGCGGACGGCGCGGTCTGCCTGCAAGTCGCCGATACCGGCGAAGGCATTTCGCCGGAGCATCTGGCGCACCTGGGCGAGCGGTTTTACCGGGTGGACGCCGCCCGCTCGGGAGCGCAGGGCGGCACGGGCCTCGGCCTCGCCATCTGCCGCAGCATTGCCGAGGCGCACGGCGGGGTGCTGACGGTGGACAGCACGGTGGGAGTGGGCACGACGGTGACAGTGAGGCTGCCGCAGCAGGACCCCCGCCCCCCATAATGGGGCAATCGGAGACCTCCTGATCTTGCTTTGCTCCTTCTTCGCTAGGCGGGGTCCTTCCTTTAAGAAGGATTAGGAGCGGAGAGACGGAGCCATGGCGGGTAGGCTGCAGGGCTTTGAGATTAGCGGGAAGTATGATATAATTGACAGAAACGTGTCATACCGCGAGTGTGCGGCAGAATACTAGTGAGACCGCTACGCAGTGGCTTATACAGCCGACAGAGGCAACAGTAATGATAGGGAGGACACATGGATTGGCTCACGGCATTTGACGCATTTCTCGCTGAACCTGATGTAAAAGGCGATATGAAACCACCGGCTTCCTTGGAAAGCATCCAAGCTTTGGAAGTGGCCTTAGCCCGACAAGAACGAGTGAAAGATTTTCGCCTGCCGCCATCCTATCAGGCTTTTCTGCTTCGCTATGACGGTGGCTCGGCGGATGATAGCAAATCTGGCTCTTATCCACGCTTCTTGAGCATCGGTGAGTATCAAAAGCCGTGGCATAGCCTGATGGAATACAATGCCGCAGACAGCGTTTTTATGGATCACGAAATCGAGACGTACTTCACATTTGAGCCTTTGGTGATAATTGGCATGGATGAAGGCAGTAGTTTCTGGGCCTTAGACCCGGGCCAGAGCCGGGCGGATGGGGAAATGCCGGTGCGCTACTGCGACCATGAGAGCGGCGATATTTACGCTCAAGCGGAGGATTTTGCTTCTTTCATTTTGTTGATCGCTAATCGCCAGTTGAATTACCGGAGTCTGAAGAATCCCATCGTTAAGGGGCATTCTTGGTAGCCACTTAACGTTGCGCTGCAGCCGACGTCACCAATGCTCGTGCCTCTGCATTCTCAGTTGGCTGTGCAGGCGGCGTCGTCGGTGGCCTTCTTTGGTTCGCTGGCCGGTGAGCGGCGCGGGTGAGCTGTGCCGTCTGGCCGTCGGCTTAAGGTTGTTTGTTGCCAGGGACGTCAAGAAAATGTTCAGTCCATCCTACACTCGTGCAGAAGTTATCGCCGTCAGCCAGGAGATGCCAGAGCGAGGGCCGCTGTGTGCTTGCTGTCAGACAAAAATACCACAGTTCGCAGATTTGACGCAGGCAGACGAGAACAGAGTTCGCTATCTCATCGGTCAAAGCCGCCCGATCATGGCGATGCAAGAGTTGCAGACAGCAACAGGCTGTTCTCTGCTCTGGGCTAAAATATGGGTCAATCATGGTGGCCGCCCAACGTTGCCCGACTATCGGGAGTCGCCTTGCCCCTACTGCGGCCAGGGGTTGCGGACCGTTTACGCCAAGCAATGCCGCCATTGCCGGCGGGATTGGCACGACCCAGAGCACTTGCGGTCGCTAGACGACACAAGCGGGACGGTCTAGCCCTGTGTTGCACCGCAAGAGGGCATTTTTGGAAGGCGGGATGCTATGAAGCGAAAACTTGGGATAGGTATCGGCATAGTGGCCGCATTAGCTCTTTGCCTGGGCCTGTTTCTTCTGCCAATCATACAGAGGCACAACCAAGAAAAAGTTGTGCGCGACCACTTTATTTGTCTCTACCCACCATTTCAAGCCGTCAGGTCAGGAATGAGCCAAAGCCAGGTCAGCAGACTTTTAGGCCAACCGAGTTCGACAAAGATCATCAATCCCCAAGCGGTTACTTGGACACCGGTTCAACTGAAAAAACTGTATGATGAAGATACCAGTCTTATGGCCGCTCTCGGAACGTGGCCGAATACAGGTTTGGGCAATCCTGTCCTGCAAAAGAAGTACAATCGCTTGATGATCGTCCGAGACTTGGAAGAGACTCGTGTTAGGGAAGCGTGGTATTATCCTGTCATTCCCAGTTGGCATGGCGGTATTGAGATATATTTTGATGCAAGGGCGCGTGTCGCAGGCAAAAACTGCGGCAATGGCTGACTACCGGACTACGGCGTTACCAGAGCTGTTGCGGCCTAACATGGTGCTGCACCGGACGCCACTTGTCGAGATTACGCTGCAAGGTTGGGTGGCTCTGTTTGGGCTATTCGCGGGTGAGCTTTACCATTAGATCGCGGGGCATGGGCTGCCTTTGTATCGTCCAGCGCGGAAAAAGGAACTATGAGATTATTACCCTTGGACAATGTTCATCCTGATCAGTTGCTTCAGCAGGCGATAAAGGCAGGCTGCAAAGAACTCCATCTGAAAACCGGCCAATCGCCGTACACAGCCAGTTGCTATGGCAAGCCATTATCTCCGATGCCAGAGTATCAGGTTCTTACGAGTTTGGACATTCGACAACTGACCTACGTTCTTCTTTCAGATGAGCAGATTACCTGCCTCGAACGGGAAGGAAAGAGTACGTTCTCTTATAGTATTCCAAAGGCAGGTATGGCTGGACTAGCACTCGACGCCAAATGTGTTGCTCATGTTTTGTTCTCTCGCAATGATGTGAGCGTAACGTTTCATATTGAGACCAGCGGACTTTAACACTGGGCAGCACTTGACGCCACCGCCTTCTGGTATCATAGCGACACTTGCTTTTAATTTATTCACGGAGGGCGCGATGAAACCATTTTTGCTGGCACTGCTGACGGGTCTGCTGTTTGCGTTCAGCCTGCCGCCCTGGAACTGGGAATGGCTGGGCTGGGTGGCGTTCGCCCCGCTGCTGCTGGCCGCGCCGGGGCGGCGGCCTCTGGAGGCGATGGGGCTGGGGATTATCGCCGGGGCGGCCTGCGGGGCGGTGCAGGCGGGGTGGAGCGCAGACACGACGCGGCTGTTCTGGGCCTACATTCCCTTCTTCTGGCTGACGTTTTTATTTGGGCTGGTGGCGGTGGCGGCAGCCTCTGTACCGACCGCGTGGACCCCGACGGCACGGGTGCTGTTTCTGGCTTCGGTGGGCATTTCCGGCGAATGGCTGACCTCGTTTCTGCCCCTGCCGCTCAATATCGGCTTGAGCCAGTACAAGTTCCTGCCGCTGATTCAGATTTGCTCGATCACCGGCATCTGGGGCGTCTCCTTCCTGCTGTGGTGGGTCAACGCGGCTCTGGCCGAATTGCTTCTTCGGCGTAAATCCCTGCCGCTGGGGATTGGGGCCGGGCTGACGGCATTTGCGCTGCTATTCGGGTTCGGGTCGCTGGCGCAGACACCAGCGGCCAATTCGCCCCGGTTGACAGTGGCGGCCATTCAGGACCTGAACCGGGAAGAAACGGGCGAGCTGGCCCCGGCAGGCGGCGAAGTGGACCGCACAGCAATGACGAAAGAGGCGGCGGCACGGGGCGCGACGCTGATTGTCTGGTCGGAAGAGTCGCTGGGCGGCGAATTTGACCCAGGCAGCCCCAGCGACGAAACGCGGACGCTGGCCCGGACGCTGAACACGGCGCTGGTGGTCGGCTACTCAGACGATACCAAGCCAAAGCCCTTCAACTGTGCGGCATACCTGGATGCCAGTGGTGATGCTCTCAGCCCCGTGCATCACAAAATCCACCTGTATTTGTTCGAGCGCGAGACCAACAAAGCGGGACACGCGGCCACAACCGTCAGCACGCCTCAGGGGCGCATGGGACTTGAGGTTTGCTTCGATAGCTGCTACACCGGCACGACGCGGGAGGAAGCACGGCAGGGAGCGCGGCTGATTGCCCTGCCGAATTACGACCCGCCGACGCCGGGTGGGGTGCTGCACCGGCTGCATGGGACGATGCTGCCGTTTCGAGCCGTGGAAAACCACCTGCCCTTTGTGCGGGCCGACTCTAACGGGCTGTCGCAGATTGTGGGCGCAAACGGGCGAATTGTCGGGCAGTCGGCGCTGTTCGTGCCGGATGTGCTGGTCAGGACGGTCACTTTGGGCGATGGGCGCGGCACAGTCTTCACCCGCTGGGGCGACTGGCTGGCCGATGGCTGTCTGGGGGTGGTCGCGCTGGGGGTATGGCTCAAAAAAGAGCAAAAAAGGAAGGGAACACTCATCTGATTTTCATGTTCGCGTATTATACTGAGTTTAATCAACTGATGGCGCTCATTAAGAGCAGGAGAAACCCGATGAAACTACATTATGGACTGGCCGCGCTTGGCGTGGCTGCAGTGCTGCTTGTTCCAGCGGCTTACGCGCAGGGACAGGATGGCGGACCGCCGCCTCCCGGCGGCTTCGGCGGTCCCGGCGGACCAGGGGGTTTTGGCGGACCGGGGGGTGGCGGCGGACGCGGTGGACGCGGCGGCTTTGCAGGACGAATGCCCTTTGCGACGGGAACTGTGACTGCGGTAAACAGCGGAGCGGGGACAGTCACGGTGACCTCGCCGTTTGGCGGGCAGCCGCAGATTATTCAAACGCAAGGGACGACCACGATCTCCACACAGGCTGCCGCGCTGGTGTCTGATTTGAAAGTCGGCGACAAAGTAGAGGTGCGCGGGGTACCGACAGGCATTACGGCCTCAAGTGTGACAATAGGCACTTCTCCCCTGACCCCGCCCGGCGGCGGCGCAGGCGGTTTCGGCGGCGGAGGCCGCCCAGGTGGACCGGGCGGACCGGGCGGACCGGGCGGACCGGCCAATGCCAGCGGCGTGACCGCCCAAGCAGCCGCCACGGGAACGGTGTCTTCGATCAACCCGCTGACGCTGAAACTCAGCGACACGGTTTCGGTGACACTGAAGATGGACCCGACAGCAAAAGTGACCAAGTTTGCGACCACCACACTGAGCGCCGTCAAAGTGGGCGACCGGGTGGTGGCGACCGGGCAGAGCAATGACGATGGCTCCTTTGCCGCGACCACACTCGGCGTCAACATGGACATGGGCGGCATGGGTGGCAGCTATGGGGGTGGCCGGGGCGGCTTCGGCGGCGGCCAGGGCGGCGGACAAGGCGGCGGCGGACGGCGCGGCGCAGGACGGCGCGGCGGCGGTCAGGGCCAGGGTGGACCAGGTCAGGGTGGGCCGGGCGGCGGCTTTGGCGGCCCCCCGCCCGATAATATGCAGGATATGTAGCAGCAGCAAGAAGGCCCAGCACTCAAAGTGCCGGGCCTTTTTATATGTGCATTCGTTCGGCGATGTGCGCGACAATCTCCACGGCCCGGCGGCGTGACTCTAAAATGATGTTCGCCCGCGACAGCGACCCGGCGAGGTACAGGCCGGGCACATTGCTTTCTGAAGTCTGCTCGTCGTAAATCGGCAGGCCGTCTTCAGCCAGCGGCACGCCCAGATGAGCAAACAGAGTCCGGTCGGCAGTGTGTCCGATGAGCGCGAACACAAAATCTGTCGGCAGCATCCGCGCCTCGCCACTGTCTTCGCCGGGGACCGGAGCCAGCTCCACGCAGGTCGGCGTGATAGATGCGACCTGCACGCCGGTCAAAAGCGTCAGGCGTTTCTCCTCAGCCATGATCTTCAAATCGCGCACGATAAAGGGCCGCAGATGGCTCTGATAGTCGGTCGGGGGGCGGCGCATGGCGAGCGTCACCTTCGCCCCCGATTCGGCCAGCGTCATTGCCCCGGTCGCCGCCGAGTTGCCGCCGCCCACGACTAAAACAGCGCGGCCAAAATAGGGCGTCGGATCCGACAGGCGCGTCAGGACATTCGGCCCGTCCGCGCCCGGCACATTCAGGCGGCGCGGGTTCGGAAACGTCCCCGTGCAGACCAGCAGGAAGCAGGCGCGGCGCTCCACGATGTCTCCCTCTCCCGCCGACTTTCGCACGGATAGCACGACAAACGGCGCGTCTGGGCCGTCGCCGTCACGGCGGATGTCCGTGACTTCCTCCCACGTCGCCAGCGGCAGCTCCCGCGACTGCGCCACGGCCCGGTAGTAGGCCAGCGCGTCTTCACGGGTGGGCCGATGCCCTCCCGCCTTGAAGAACGGCACGCCGCCAATCGCCAGCTCATCGGCGGGCGAAAAATACTGAATTTGCTGAGGATGCCTCACCAGCGACTGCACCGGCCCCTCGCGCTCTACCACCACATGGGACAGGCCCGCATCTTTCGCCGCGCAGGAGGCGGCCAGCCCCGCCGGGCCTGCTCCCACGATCAGCAGGTCTAATAATTCGTTGTTCTCGGTATTCATTGCGTTTATGCAACGATGCAGCGCGGGGGAAGGTTCCCGGCTTACCAGCGCAGGCGGCGGAAAGCCTGCAGGAACAGGTCGCCCCGATTGGGAGCCGACGGCGTCCAGGTCGCCGCATAGGCATGACCGTTGTTGTGCCGCCAGTTGACCGCCAGCGTCCAGTCCGGGGACAGAATGCAGCGAGCGCCCAGGGTGAGCTGACGGCTTTCCGCATACTCCTCATCCGGCTTGAGCGCCTCCACACGGGCCACGAGGCTCCACCGCTGCTGATGGGGCAGGCGGTAATAGCCGTCCAGATACCAGCCGCGCTCTTGAGAGCCTGCCAGCGTCCCGAACAAATACTCGCCGCGCAGCAGCAGCTCATTGCGAGTGTAGCGCAAATCCAGCCCGGTCATGTGAACGGGCCGGGACACCAGCGACGTGTTCTTGTCGTGCAGAGTGCCGTCCCAGCGGCTCAGGCCGAAAATGGCGCTGCCGAGGCGGTCGCTGCTGACCGAGGTTTGCGCCCGCACCGCGCCGCCATTGACTTCCGATTGATTGTCCCAGATGCCCGTGCCTTTGCCGCCAAAGCCCGCCGCCTCAATCTGTAAATTGACCGGGCCGCCCGCCCAGAACACGCCGGGAGCGCCCCAGTCCACCGAATGATAGGCGTAGTCCCCCCGCGTCATCGGGTAGTCGATCAGGCCCGACGCATAGGTCTCACGCGGGTCATAGATGCCGAAGGGAACGCGCACCAGCCCGACATCGGCCCGGCCCGCCGTGCCGCCCCACTCTTTTTCGACGACCAGCTCCTGCATGGCCTCCAGCCCGTAGCGATGGGCGGCATAGACCCGGAACTGGACGCCGGGAGCCAGCGGCGTCTCGCTGCGGACCGTGAGCGCCGACAGCCGCGAGCCGGAGGCATTGTAGGAATCGTACCGAGTGCGAAAATCCAGGTCAATCTCGCTGACGGTGGGCGCAGAGGTCTGGGCACGCACCGGGGCCAGCAGAGACAAACAGGCCAGACCGAGCAAAGGCAGGCATAAAAATGGGTGTCGCATAGCCTAAAGTATTGGACAAAACGCGGGCGGGCATTAGAGGAAAGAGCGCATCCGCGCAAAAAACCTGTCAAAAAAACGAGCCGTTCTGCCGACAATCGGTACGGGAGGCTACGCCAATGCGAACACCTATGCGATTTCTGCTTGTTTTCCTGTTCTGCCTGATCACTGCCGGGGCCACGCACGCTGCCGACGGCCTCACCGGGTCGGCGCTGCTGCCACGCGGCGCGGCGGGCAGCGCAGTTGTTTACTTGAACGGACCGGGTCTGCACGCTGCCCCGCTGCCGAAAGCCATTGTGGACCAGCGCGACAAGATCTTCTCGCCGCACGTCTCTGTGGTCACACGCGGCACGACGGTGCGCTTTCCCAATGACGACTGCGTCTTTCATAACGTGTTCGCGTACTTTCAGGCCAAAAAGTTCGACCTCGGCATGTACCCTCGCGGGGCAAGCAAGTCGGTGACATTTGACAAGACGGGTCTTGTGGTGCTTTTGTGCAGCATTCATTCCTACATGAGCGCCTATATCATGGTGGTGGACACCCCCTGCTACGCCGTCTGCGACGCCAAAGGCCACTTCCGCCTGCCGCCTGTGCCGCCGGGGACTTACACGCTGTCCGCGTGGCATGAAAGCGGCGCGACGCTGACTCAGACAGTGACGGTCGGCAGCGCGAATGCCCCGCTGTCGTTGACGCTGGCAAAGCATTAGGAACCTCACCCCGGCTACCGAATACACACCTATGCGGCTGACCCTGAAAACCAAAATCCTGCTGCTGATTACCGGCACAGCCATCGGGCTGGTGTCGCTGATTTTGCTGGCTTTTACCCTCCTTATCTCCCGCGAGATGGACCGGGCGGTGCGCGTCGATGTCCGCACCACCGGCGGCGTTCTGGCACAGCTCATGCGCGAGCGCGGGGATGTCCTGCTGTCGCAGTCGCGCCTGATTGCCACGGACCCGCCCCTGCTGGCCGCCCTTAGCACGCACGACCCGGCTACAGTGCTGGACGGAGCGAAAGAGTATCAGCAAAAGCTGGGGGCAGATGAAATCATCGTCACCGACCGGGACGGGCATACCCTGGGCGATACATCGGGACAGGCAGCGGCAGGAAGTGACCTGAGCCATGAGCCGGGTGTCGCGGCGGCGCTGAATGAGCAGCCCTGGCAGGGCATTGTCGCACGGAGCGGGCGGCTGATGCTGTCCGTGTGCGTCCCGGTGAAAATCGGGCAGTATCCGTGGGGAACGTTCACCGCCTACCGCGCCATTGACCCCGCCCTGGCGAGCAGCCTGCGGGCGGCGCTGGGCACGGATGTGGCGTTTTTGTATGAGGGCCGCGTGGTGGGAGCATCGCGCCCACTGCCGGAACGGCTGCCGATGCCAAGCTCCCCCGCCGTGGTCACGGTCAGCGGGGCAAAGTTTTTTGCGCTGTATGCGCCGCTGCCCGGCACGGACAAGAGCGCGGGAATGGGGTTTGAGACGCTGCACCCTTACGGCCCGGCGACCGCGCTGTACCGGCGCTGCCTGGTGGCCTTCCTCGGCGCGTCTGCGCTGACCCTGCTGCTGGCGCTCGGCGGCGGCGGCTTTGTGGCACGGGGTCTGACCCGGCCTCTCGACGGCGTGGTGCAGGCGGCGGAAACCCTGCGGCGCGGGGACTGGCCGACGCGCTTTGAAGTGTCCCGGTCGGACGAAATCGGCCTGCTGCAAACCGTGTTCAACCAGATGACCGAGTCCCTGCGCGGCAGTCAGGAGCGCCTGCTGGCGCTGATTGACTCGGACCCGCTGACGGGCCTGAACAACCACCGGCGCTTTCAGGAGCGGCTGGGGCAGGAAGCGAGCCGCTGCGCCCGGTCCGGCGAAAGCCTGTCGCTGCTGCTGCTGGATTTGGACCACTTCGGGCAGTTCAATCAGCGGCACGGGCACGCGGGGGGCGATGCCGCCCTGCGGGATGTGGCCGAGATTTTGCGCGGCTGCCTGCCGGAGCTGGCAATCACTGCCCGCTACGGCGGTGAGGAGTTTGCCGTGCTGCTGCCACAGCGCACTCTCGCACAGGCGGAAAGCGTGGCCGAATTGGTCCGGGGCGCGGTGCAGGAAACCGGGCAGGGGCTGACCCTGAGCGTCGGCTGCGCCGAGTTCGGCACGAACACAGCCGAAGGCGAGGGCCTGGTGCTGGCCGCAGAGCTGGCCGTCTCCCGCGCCAAGCAGCTTGGCCGCAACCGTGTGTGCCGCTTTGACAGCGTGCCGGGCGCAGACCAGAATGCGGACCCCTATCAGCTCCATCGCTACCTGAAAGACGAAAGCCTGGCAACGATTCAGGCCCTTGCCGCTGCCGTGGACGCCAAAGACCCGTACACGCAGGGTCATTCGCAGCGGGTCGCCGAGTACGCCGTGGCGCTGGCCCGGCAGATCGGGCTGCCGAACGACGAAATTGATCTGATACAGATCACCGGCACGCTGCACGACGTCGGCAAAATCGGCGTCCCGGATGCCATTTTGAAGAAGCCGGGCCGGATGGACACCGACGAGCGGCTGGTGATGGAAACTCACCCGGTTCTCGGCGAAGTGATTGTCCGCAAGGCCCCGAAGCTTGCCCCCACCCTGCCGGGCGTCCGGCATCACCATGAGCGGTGGGACGGCGGCGGCTACCCCGACGGTCTGGCGGGTGAGGCGATCCCCCGCATCGCCCGCATTCTGGCCGTGGCCGACACGTTTGACGCGATGACGAGCGACCGCCCCTACCGGAAGGGGCTGTCCGCGCAGATCGCCGTGGACGAGATCGCCCGAGGCTCCGGCACGCAGTTCGAGCCGCTGCTGTCCGAGGCATTTGTCGCGCTCATGCGCGAAGTGAGCGAGCCAGAAGCCAAAGTTGTGATGAAGCGGGCGGCTTGATAGATAACAGCTCCGTATTATTGCCTGATGTTAGGCACCGATTATTGTAGTGGGGTGCTGGAAGTGATAGCCCGCAGAGGCCGTGGGACTGGAAGTCCTCGGCTGTGCGGCCTGCGGCCAAGTCTCCGCCTGCACGGAGAAAAGATCAAGACACCGTGACAAATCCGTGTCCACGCAGGTGGATACTCGGCGTCTGCGCCTCACAGCCGAGCAATTCCAGTCCCACGGCCTCTTTGGCCCCCGCCCTTCAATGCCGCCAAGAAGGCAGCAAAGCCTCCCCCTATTTCTGCACAACAGCCTTTGATGCGACCTGCCTCACATATCTCTGTCACGCTGTGTTTACGGAGGTGCGGTAGAGTAGGTGTGCGTGCAGGAAATCGGTCTGCACGCCGGAAACGCTGCGAATAAAACGCGGCGAATGAAAGGAATCTTCATGCTCTCCACACGCTCCCTCGGATTCGGCCTTGCTGCCGCTGCATTTCTTTCCCTGATGCCCCTGCGGCCTGCCCAGGCCGGCGGCCTCAACTACAATTACGGGGTGACGTTCAGCACCCCCACCCCGTTCCTCGGCGCGGGGGATGGCGATGTTCGCTTTGTCTTTAGCCCAGCAGGGCCGAACCCTGCTCCAGCCAGTGTCACGGCCAGCCACCTGACCTACTCCAACGACTGGCAGATCAACCCCTTTGGCATCACCTCGTTTGGGGACGCATCCGTTGATTTGTTCAGCCAGAGCGCCACCATTCGTAATACGCAGGTATCCAACGGCTTTGTTGTGCCGGTCACGAACTGGGGCAAAACGTTCAGCTTTGACTTAAACTATCAGGACCCACCCGGCGCAGACCCAAGCGACTTCAAAGTGGTCCTGCAAAAAACGGGCCAAGCCGACAGCACCCTCTTTACCGTCCGCTTCGACCCTGCTGGACCGGCCACGCTGCTGACAAACTCATCCGGGGCGGCCTTCACCCCCCAGGACGGGACACCTGGCCTGAGTGCGCCCGGCGCTCCGCCCGTCCCCGAAGCCTCCTCTGTGCTGTCACTGGGCCTGCTGCTGGCGCTCGGTGCGGGCGGCTATGCCCTCAAAGCACGCAAGCGTTCTGGCGTTTAGCCTCACTGCCCCGGCCCCGCCTGGTGACAGAAGCGGGGTCCGAGGCTTTTTCTGTGGCAGAAAGCCGAGAAGTTTGGTGCTCTCCAGGTATGAATTTTTGTCATTATCATGGTACAGTACAAAGATGTACACACCCTGGCGGATTGAAATGCTTGGCTGGCTGCGGGCGGAGCAGGGGCCGCTGACCATCACACGATTTCGAACGCAAAAAGCGGCGCTGCTGCTGGCGCGGCTGGCCCTGTTTCCCCGGCGCACCCATTCCCGCGAAGAGCTGGCTGATCTGCTGTGGCCGGAGTCAGATTTGGAAGCAGGGCGCAACAGCCTCAAACAAAGCCTTGCCAGCC
>CAXUKS010000045.1:0-32660 GCA_964251675.1 uncultured Armatimonadales bacterium | reverse complement strand
TATCCTCCCTTTAGGGAGGACCCTGCGAAGCGAAGAATGAGCGAAGCAAGGAAGGCAGGTCATCTTGTGCGCGTTTCGTGTTAAGGAGAACTCCAATGGTCAGCCCGTGTTACAACCATGCGTCCGTGTCTTCGTCGGCCTCCTGTGTGCAGTGCGGGATGGCGTTCTGCAAAGACTGTCTGGAAGCGGTCGCCGGGCGGTCCGTCTGCAAAGGCTGCCTGCCCGCGATGCAGGCGCGTGTGGAGCAGCAGATGGCATCCGCCCCGCCGCCGCCGTCCTATGCCGCGCCGCAGGGAACTTATCCGGGGTACGCGCCGCAGACAGCGGCGATGGCTGTCCCTGCCCCCGCAGCCGATGGAAAAGCCCTGCTGATGGGCATTGGCCTGAGCCTGCTGATTGGCATTGCCGGGGCTGTTGTGATTGAGAAGATTTTATTTTACGGCCATTTTGGCCTCAGCCTGCTGTATATTGGCCTCGGCTATGGCATTGGCTGGGCGCTGCACCGGATTATCGGGCGCGGCGGCTCCGGCCTGGCGCTGGTGGCCGTGGGCGTGATGGTGGCCTCGCTGGGTGTCAGCCATCTGGTGTACGCGCAGGATGTGCTGGTCGCCGCCCGTGCGGCGGGCAACGCCGATATGACCACAACGCTGGGGGACGTATTTCCCTTTGTGATTGAAAAGGCTGGCATTATGCACTGGGTTTGCATTGCGTTTGGTCTATTCTCTTGCTACCGGGGCGTGGAGGCGCAGCAATGACACTGCTGGCGGAGCGGCCTGCGCCTCCCTCATTTCTGGACGACCTGTTGCCTGACTCCGGGCTGGCCGTCCGCCGCTGGACGCCAGACGAGTTCCGCCGCATGACGGCGGCGGGCCTGTTTGGTCTGGGTGAGCGGCTGGAGCTTGCAGGGGGAGAGATTGTTGAGCGGGGTCTGCCGCGTCTGCTGAACCGGGCCGAGTATTACGCGCTTGCTGAACACGGCATTCTTGGCCCCGAAGAGCGCACGGAGCTGATCTACGGAAGGATCATCAAGCGCATAAGTCCCATTGGCAGGCCGCACTGTATCGCTCTGACCAAGACGGCAGCGGCTTTGACAATTGCCT
This sequence comes from uncultured Armatimonadales bacterium, assembly GCA_964251675.1. Classification (GTDB taxonomy): domain Bacteria; phylum Armatimonadota; class Armatimonadia; order Armatimonadales; family Capsulimonadaceae; genus JANXMY01. The sequence continues at coordinate 31,560 of CAXUKS010000045.1, read as the reverse complement.
TCGAGAATGGGTTTGCGGTTGAACAGCAGTCGCCAGTGCAGTTTGACAGTGGCACGGAAGCTCTGCCGGATGTTCTGGTGCTGTCTGCGCAGTCGGACGATTATGTGGACGTGCCCGATGCTTCGGAAGCTCTGCTGATTGTGGAAGTGTCGCAGGTGACGCTGCGCTTTGACCGGGGAACCAGAGCCAGGCTGTATGCCGCCGCCGGTGTGCCGGACTACTGGCTGCTGAACCTCGCGGCACGGACGCTGGAAGTGCGCCGTCAGCCCGAAGATGGTACGTATCGTAATTTGACGACCTATGGCGAGAATGAAGCCATCGCCCCGCTGTCTGCGCCAAACGCGCCGGTGCGCGTGACGGACCTGCTGCCGCTGATGCGGTCCCGAACAGAATAACCACGACAACAAGGATAACTTATGCGTAAACCGATTATTGCCGGAAACTGGAAGATGAACAAGACCGTGGGCGAGGGCGTCGCGCTGGTCAACGAACTCAAGCCGCTGGTGACGGGGGCAGGTGACGTGGATGTGGTGGTCTGCCCGCCGTATACCGCGCTGTATTCGATCCATGAAGCCCTGAGCGGCAGCGAGATCGGGCTGGGGGCGCAGGATGCGTTCTGGAAGGCCAGCGGGGCGTACACGTCGCAGGTGTCCCTGCCGATGCTGCAGGATGTGGGCGTCACCTATGTCATTCTGGGGCATTCCGAGACACGCGGGCGGTTTGGCGTGACCGAGGCGGACATGACGCCTGACCTGGTCAACTCGCTGGCCGAGACCGACACGGCGGTCAATGCCAAAACGAAGGCCGTGCTGGCCGCCGGGCTGACCCCGATTGTGTGCGTGGGCGAGACGCTGACCGAGCGGCAGAATGGGCACACGGACGTCGTGGTGCGCCATCAGGTCGTGGCGGCGCTGGAAGGTGTGGACGCGGGCGCGGCGGGCGAGCTGGTCTTTGCCTACGAGCCGGTCTGGGCGATTGGCACGGGCGAAACGTGCGCCGCCGATGAGGCTGACCGCGTGTGCGGCGTGGTTCGCGCTGCTGTGGGCGAGGCTTTGGGCGCGGACGCGACTGAGGCCGTGCGCGTGCAGTACGGCGGCTCGATGAAGCCGGACAACGCCGCCGATCTGCTGTCCCGGCCCAACATCGACGGCGGGCTGATTGGCGGAGCGAGCCTGAAGGCGGCAGATTTCGCCGCGATTGTCGCGGCGGCGGGGTGAGGTTCTTAGTCCGGCACGTTTGCTTCGGTGCATCGGAGGGGAAAAGATAAGCAAAGAACATAATCTGCTTTTTGAGGTGACCCTAATGACTGATGTACGCACCTTTTCCAAAACCGCATTTTCTAAACTCGCTCTGGTATCTGTCGGCATGGCCCTTCTGGCTTCGGGGGTTCAGGCCGACACGCTCAATTTAACCAATGTCTCCGCTGCCACTGCGGCCACGCAGATGAGCAAGCGGTACGGCATCTCCGTGGTCTATCGCGGCTCTGTGACCGGTAAAGTGGTCACGCTGTCTGCTGAGAACCCGGACACGCCTGCGGGACGCATCCAGGCGGTCAACGACCTGGCGAACTCGCTGGGCATGGACTTTCAAAAAGTGTATGTCGTCAGCAAGGTGGACACCGGAGCCGCCGTGCCGGACGTGGCCGTAGACACCAATGCCCCGGTGGTGTTTCCGGCATTGAAGACGCCCGCCCGTGAGGCGATCAAGCTGGTGGCCGGGGTGGACGGCGCGGACGCACAGATTAGCGACGCGATCACGGGCGACGTAACATTTCCAACCCGCCGCATGACGGTGAGCAAAGCGGCGGCGCTGATTGCCAAACAAACCGGCACGGTCTGGAAAGCCTACTACGGCCTGTTCCGGCCCGGCGAGGGTCAGGCCCGCCTGCAGGGCAATGTGGTGGGCACTACCACTGATGGTCAGCCCATCACGTCCCTGCCGCTGATTACATTTCGCAACCTGCCAGTAGCCCCGGCTGTCTCGGACATCCCGCTTGCGCCAGGCACGGCTCCCCTGCCGACAGGGCCGGATGTCAATACTGTCCCCAACACATCAGCCTATGCGACCAATGGATTTTCGCCCTACGGCTACAGCCCGTTCGGCTACGGCTTTGACCCCTATGGCGGCGGCTATGGGCAGTACAATGGCTTTGGGTACTCTGCGCCGGGCGGTGGGACAGCCTACCCCGGCTATGTTTATACGCCGGGCGCGGGGGTTGACCCCGCCGTGCCGGGTTACAACGCCCCTGGTTACGGCTATTTCGGCCCCGGCTCCGACGGCTTTTACAGCAACTTTTAACAGCAGTTTTGCGGCACTTGTGGTATTATCACTGAATTATGAGTACCCTGCTTGCTGAAAAACTGATTCGTGTGATCCCGGATTTTCCAAAATCCGGGATTTTATTTCGTGACATCGCGCCTGCCCTGGCGGACCCGGATGCCTTCCGGGAGATTGTGGCGCATATGGCCGCGCAGGCGCGGGAGTGGGGGGTGGAAGCGATTGCGGGCATTGAGTCGCGGGGCTTTTTGTTCGGCGCTCCCATCGCGCTATCTCTAGGCGTGCCGTTCGTGCCGATCCGCAAGGTCGGCAAGCTGCCGGGCGAAACGGTGCAGGAAGAGTACGCGCTGGAATATGGCACGGCCATTTTAGAGGTGCAGCGCGATGCGGCGCTGCCGGCGCGGCGCGTGGTGATCGTGGATGATCTGCTCGCCACCGGCGGCACGACCCGTGCGGCGGCCTCGCTGGTGACGGCGCTGGGCGGCACGGTGGCAGGCTTTAGTGTTTTGATTGAGCTGGAGGCGCTGGGGGGGCGCTCTGCGCTGGGGGATATGCCCCTGCAAGCCCTGCTGACGTACTAGGCCGCTCCAGGCGGGTGTGCAGGCCAACGAGGCCAAGCACGGCCAGTACGGCCAGCACGTAGCGCGGGCCGGGGCCGGGAAACTCCCCGGCAAGAGTGGGCAGAAGGCGGGACAGCCCGCCGCCTGCCAGCACGAACAGCGCGGGAGCCAGCGGCAGCAGCATTCCCGTGGGCGTCGTGGCACGCAGCACTGAGGCGGCAAGGCCGTACAGGCCAAGCCAGAGCAGCACCGGCAGCCAGCGGGCGCGGCGTGCGGGTTCGCTCATCTCTCCAGCCAGCGGCAGCAGAAGCCCCAGCAGAACCAGGGATGCGGGCAGAAGCAGCCAGTCCCAGACCAGCGGGCTGATTTGAACCGTCGGCAGCGGCAGGGAACCCTGGCCCAGCGCGATACGCCCGGACCAGACCGCCAGCAGGGGCACGCCGAACACCGCCGCGCCGTAGAGCGCCCGCCGCCGGTGCTGTGCCAGCGACAGCCCCAGGAGCAGCAGGCCGAGCAGGGCCGTGTCAGGCCGCAGCAGGGCGGCCAGAGCGCACAGGCCCAGAGCGGCCAGAGACGATCCCCAGACAAACGCCACCAGCGCCGCTGTCAGCAGCAGCGTCACCGGGGCAGACTGCCCCGAAAAAGCCATCGCGTGCAGGAACGGCCCACTGGCTGCCGCCAGCCCCGCCGCCGTCACGCCCGCCGCCCGGTCCCGCGCCCGCCAGCCCAGGCCGTACAGCGCGGCGACCGTGGCCGCCGCCGCCAGGGCCGCGCCTGTGTGGGGCGTGTGTAAATCTCCCATCAGAACCAGATGCACCAGCGCCAGCCCGGCCAGACCAAGCGTCCAGAGGCCGTCCATGAGCTGAAAGCGCGGGCGCGAGGCACGGCTCTGCGCGGGACGCGGCACCGGGCGGCGGGGCAGGGGACGGGGCGTGTCGGGGTCAGGGGGGGCGGTCGGCGGCATGGCGAATCATAGCACACGGGGCGAAAGCGTGTCAATGGCGTGGCCTCTCGTTCGCACGGTCGGGTATACTTTCACCGCAGCGTAAAATAACTCACAGGAGACACACATGGCAGAGCCTATCAAGACAGCCTCGGGGCTGGAGTATGTGGACGAAGTGGTCGGCGACGGGGACAGCCCCACGCCCGGCCAGAAGGTGACCGTGCATTACACCGGCACGTTCCCCGACGGGCGCAAGTTCGACTCGTCGCGGGATCGCAGCCAGCCTTTCGTATTCACCATCGGGCGCGGACAGGTCATCAAAGGCTGGGATGAGGGTGTGCTGACTATGAACGTCGGCGGCAAGCGCAAGCTGACCATTCCGGCGCATCTGGGGTACGGCGCGGCGGGCGCAGGCGGGGCTATTCCCCCGAATGCCACACTGCTGTTTGATGTCGAGCTTCTCGGCGTCGGCTAACCCGTGAACAGGAGGAATACATGCTGAAACCACTGTCCCCCGCCGACTTCGGTGCGGATTATGCCGATAAAATCACCACGCAGGGCTACGGCGGCGGCGTTAAAATCGACGGCGTCAAGCTGATTGACCTGCGCCTGCTGACTGATGACGGCGGCTCGTTCGCCGAGCTGGTGCGCTTTGACGAGAGCGGCCATCTGGAAGCCGTCCCCGAGTTCAAAGTGCGTCAGTCGTCGTACTCGCTGGTTCTGCCAGGCGCGATCAAAGCCTTCCATCTGCACTTCAACCAGGAAGATGTCTGGTTCGTGCCCCCGACCGACCGCCTTCTGGTGGGCCTGGTGGACTGCCGCAAGGACTCGCCGACGCTGGGCGCGACCATGCGCTTGACGATGGGCAGCGGCAAAGCGCAGGTGCTGTATATCCCACGCGGCGTGGCGCATGGGGGCGCGAACATCTGGCAGACCCCGGCGACCATTTTGTATTATGTCAGCCAGCAGTTCAATCTGGCCGACCCGGATGAGCGCCGCTTGCCCTGGAACATGGTCGGTGAGGACTTCTGGACGATTACACCGGGGTAGGTGATGGATGCCATAAGTCGAGGGGTTAAAAGCCCTCGCTGGAAGGCGCTTCGCGCCGGGCGGCCAATGATTAGGATGACAGCCTTCTCAATCTCTCTCTTTGGCTTCCCGGCGTCCTCGCCTATTAGCGAGGGCTTTTAACCCCTCGTTCCGGCTCGGGCCGGGGCGTTTACCGCCCCGGCCTGTTGGGGGCGCGGCCGGGCCGCGCTCCCCTTTCAGAAAAGAGCACGCTTTGGATTTCCCCACCGTCTACTGGGCCGAATGGGACTCAGACGCCACGTTTTACACCGGCGAACAGCTTCCCCCCGAAAGCGAGGGGAAGCTGTGGGCCGTGCTGATGTTTGTGTTCTACGGCGACAAAGTGGCCCTGGCCGATATTGAAGGGCGCGGGCTGTGCATCCCGTCAGGAAAAATCGAGCCGGGAGAAACGCTGGACGCGGCGGCGGAGCGGGAGTCGTGGGAAGAAACCGGGGCGCGGCTGCATCCGCAGCACCGGCGGCTGGTGGGCTGCTACAAGCTGACCCCGCGTGGGGGCGGCACCGGGCGCTGGTGCCCGGTGTTCGTGGCCGAAGCCTGGGGGTTCGAGGCCATTCCTGAAAGCTCCGAGTCACGCGGGCTGGTGCTGGCGGACTGGGAAGATGTCGCGGACGTGTATTTCGCGTGGGATGCGCTGATGGCGGCGGTCTTTGAGTACGCCGAAGAGCGCCGCAACGCGCTGTTCCCGGCAGGGGTTCCCGTGGGCGAGATGCTGGGCATGGAGAAGTAGGCGAGAGCCTACTTCACCGAGTTCAGCACTTTTTTCAGCTCGCCGTCGGATAAATTGCCAATTAAAACAAGCTTCATGCCCGCCTGACGCCCGGTGATCACGCCGCGCCGGGTGCGCTCGGTGCGTGCGGGAGCGGCGGGCTGCTTGTCCGGGGTCTCGAACAGGGACAGGGCAGTCGCGCCGCCCACATAACGAATTTCCACAACGCGGCCCCGGCGGCTGTCGGAAATGGCCCCGCCGCTGAACTGAAACCCCGAGGGCAGGTAAGTTGGGGTCGGGATTGGAAACCCCGCCTGCGCCTGCATCTGGTCCAATGTCAGGGTCGCCGGGGCAAACCCAGTGGCGACGACTTTGCCGCCCGTCGTGGGCACCTGAAACGTTTTGCCGCTGAACGCCGGGGCGTAGTTCACCTGCACGTAATAAGACGCAGACCGCAGCGTGCCATCGGGAGCGTACTGCTCAATGCGAAGCTGGGCGCCGTTGGCGGGGTCAATCCAGAACCGCCGGGCGGCGGAAGGAACCGGCCCGCCGCTTGTGACTTCCACCACCAGGCAGGGATGCCCGGCAACAATGTCCGGTCCGAGCGAGCGCACGATGAGGCGGCCCTGCTTGATCTGCCGAAGGATTTCCAGCACGCGCACGCGCAGGGTTCCAATGCGCGAGGGGCTGAGTTCCAGTGTGTCTTTGGACGGGATGTAGTGTGAATAAAACCGGCCATTATCCACAATCTGCTCCCCGGCCAGACGCGCCGGGCGCAGGTAGTCGATCCGCAATGCTCTTGCGCCCTGACGCTGCACCTGCTGTTCCGAAGACAAATCCAGATCGCCCCGTGCCACCGTCGTGATCTGGTCGCCGGAGAACATCAGCGAATTTTCCGCCTGCAGCATCTTTTTCAGCAGCGCCTGCGCCGCCGGGTCGGAAAGTGCAGCGGCGGAGCGTTTCGGCAGGCGCAGGGCGCGTCGCGCCGGTCCGGCCTGGAGCGGCAGGGTCAGTAGAAACGAGGCGGGCAGAAGCAGCCAGAGAGCTTTCACGTTAGAACATCCCCGCATCAGCCGCCGCCGTGTCGGCATTGAATGGGTCAGTGCTCGGTGAGTCCGTGGCCGGGGCGGTGTCCAGATGCCCGGCGAGGTTCTGCGCGGACAGGTCGGCCAGAGGCTCCCCGGCGGCTTCGCGGCGGCGCTGGGCAAGGCACTCGGCGACAAATGCATGGTCCACGGCGACAGTCTGCACGGCGTCGGACAGCACAGGCGAGACGGGCGGCGTCGGCGCGGAAAGGAACAGCAGCAGGCCCAGTGCGGCGGCGGCCCCCGCCGCGCCAAAGGCCAGCACGGGCCGCAGACGCCCAGCGGGCGGCGGCGGAGCGAACAGGGCGGCCAGGCGGTCTTTCCACGATGCTGCTGCAGGCATGGCCGGGCGGCGGGTCAGCGCCAGACGCTCGGCCAGCGCGGCATCAAAGCCCGCCGACAGCGCCGGCATGGGCAGCGTGTGCAGGGCATCGCGCAGCCGGGACAGATCGCGCTGGGTCCGGGCGCACGCGGCGCAGCCAGCGATGTGCGTTTGCACCTCCCAGGCGGTCCGGGCGTCGAGCTGCTCGTCTAAAAATTCCGAGAGCAGCGGCTGAATTGTCTGACAGTGAGAAGTCATGGCTAATTACTTAAATAGGGTGCAAGCAGGCCGCGCATCTGCATCCGGGCGTTGAACAGGCGGGACTTGACGGTGCCAAGCGGGCAGCCCGCGATCTGAGCAATTTCCTCGTAGGGCAGGCCCTCTAAATCGTGCAAAATCAGGGTGGCTCGCAGTTTTTCCGGCAGCCGCGCAAGGGCCGCCTGGATTTGCGCGGCCATTTCACCGTTTTCCAGAAGTCGGTGCGGCTCCCAGGTCTGGTCGGGTACGTCGCGGCCTGTGCCTGCCTCTTCGCCAAACGGCTCATCCAGCGAATATGCCGGGGCGCGGCCTTTGCTGCGCCGGAAGCGGTCAATACATAAATTGCCTGCAATGCGAAACAGCCAAGTGCTGAGGCTGGACTGCCCCCGAAAGGATCCCAGAGACGTGTACAGGCGCACAAAGACTTCCTGGGTTAAATCCTCGGCGTCTTCGCTGCTGCCCGTCATGCGGAAAATGTAATGGTGAACTTTCACCTTGTAGCGTGAAACGATCTCACGAAACGCGGCTTCGTCGCTGGCACGGCAGCGTTCCACCAGAGATAGATCGGTTGTCGGCACGCGGATCACCTGAGCAAAACTCATACTGTTCTCACACTATTCATCGCTATACGCACACGCTTTCTGCGTCAATCATACCCGTTATGACGCCGGGCGGGCCGCAAAGTTCATCGTCTTTTTGGGTACACTCAGGTAGCCTGCAAGTCAACCCGCGAATTAAGTAAGAGAATAAGCAGGAATTGTCGGCGGCAAGGTGCAATTATACGGCCAGAATACCGTATAATGCGTTAAGCGTGTTCGAACTCAATCGCGGACGGAGGATTTTCATGGTTCATCTTCACGGGTCTCAGCGGGCATCTCGGCCCTGGCGGCGGCTGGTTACGGCAGCAGCCCTGTCTCTTCTGGCAATTTCGGGGGGGGCGACTCACGCCGCCGGAGCGGAGCGGTCGCTGGCGGGCATTTCCATCTTCTCGCCTGGCTCCGAGGTGACGCGAAAATTCGGCAACCCGAGCCGTATTCTTGTCGGCGGGATTGCTCCTGGCGATGTCAATGCAGGCGGCATGGGCGGCGCTGCGGGCGGACAGGGAGCCACCTCCGGTTCGCCCAGCCCGTACCCCGGCGGCGCTAACAGCACCCCCTATCCGGGCGGCGGCACCTCTGCCCGGGCGGGGGCCGGGCTTCTGCCGGGCTTCCCCGGCGTCCCGACCAACCAGAGCAGCCTCGGTGGCTACCCCGGCGCGGGCGGCTATCCAGGGCAGGGCGGCGGTTTTCCCGGGGCTTCGGGCGGCGAGTTCCCCGGCGCTCCCGGTGGTGCTGGCGCGGGCGACCCGAACGCGCTGGCCGCGCCGGTGAAACAGCCGGTTACGCTGATTTATGACCGCCAGAACGGCGGCTCGCTGGAATTTACGATCTCGCCTGACAAGCGCGTGGTGCAGATTCGGGAAACCGGCTACAGCGGGGCCTACGGAACCGCACGCGGCACCCGCCTCGGCACAAGCTATGCGGCGGTGGTCGGGCGCTACGGCTACCCGGAAAACACAACGATTACCGGGCCGATCATCAACATTGATTACAAGGACTCGCTGCACTGCGGCTTCCAGTTCCTGAACCAGAAGCTCGTGGCGATTATCGTTGCCGCCCCAGACTAAGCAAGATTCCTTTCATGGCCGACCGCAATGACATTGATGAGGTGCGGACCCGGATCGACATCGTTTCGGTGATTGAAAAGTACGTGACCCTGAAGCGAGCCGGGGGCAAGCTGAAGGGTCTGTGTCCGTTTCACCAGGAAAAAACGCCGTCTTTTGTGGTCAGCCCTGAAATCGGCTACTGGAAGTGCTTTGGTCAATGTGCGGAAGGCGGCGATGTCTTCAAATTTGTCCAGAAGATTGAGAACCTGACATTCCCCGAAGCCCTGGAGCGGCTGGCCTTGCAGGCAGGTGTCACCCTGACAAGCCGCGCCCCGCGCCCCGCGCCCGGCCCGAACGGGCAGCCTGCCCCGCTGTCTGAGGCGGGCGAAAAAGACCGCATTTACCGGATCAATGCGCTGGCCCTGCGCTTCTACCGGGACGTGCTGGGCCGCTCCCCGGTGGCCCGCGATTATCTGGCCGCACGCGGGCTGGCGCACGAGGCCATTCAGGGCTTTTCGCTCGGTTTTGCCGTGGATGAATGGGACGCCCTGTGCCGCTTTCTCGCACAGAAAGGTGTTGCGCTGGCCGATGCCGAAAAAGCGGGTCTGGTAACTATCAGCGAGCGCGGCACGTATGACAAGCTGCGCGGGCGGCTGATTTTTCCGATCTTCGACGTGCAGGAGCGGCCCATCGCCTTTGGCGGGCGTCTGATTGCCGAAGCGAAGCCCGGTCAGCCCAAATACTGGAACTCGCCGGAAACGCCGGTGTTTTCCAAAAGCCGGACGCTTTACGGTCTGCCCCAGGCCCGCAAAGCGATTGCCGCGCAGAGCCGAGCGGTGGTGGTGGAAGGCTATACCGATGTGATTGCCTGCCATCAGGCGGGCTTCGAGAACGTGGTCGCCACGCTCGGCACCGCTTTGACCGAAGACCATGTCCAGACTCTGGCCCGGCTGGCGTCCACCGTGCTGCTGGCCTTTGACGCCGACTCGGCGGGGCTGAAAGCGGCGGGTCGGGCCGCGCAGATTTTTGAGGCGCAGGAAGTGGATGTGCGCGTGCTGGACCTGCCCGAAGGCGAGGACCCGGACAGCCTCCTGCGAAGCAATCAGCGCCGCGTGTTTGAGCTGGCGATTGAAAATGCCCTGCCGCTGACCGAGTACCGTATCCGGCACTTGATCCGCCGAGGCCCCGCTGAGACTGAGCGGGACCGGGTGGCCTTGTTCCGAAAAGCTCTGCCGATTTTGGCGTCCGTGCCAAGCATGGTGGAGCGGGAGCAGTATGTGAAGCTGCTGGCGCCGTATCATCCGCATTACAATACAGGCGCGGCGTTTGCCGAGGAGCATATTCGGCAGGATGTCGCCGCGCAGCTTGCGAGCCAAAGCGACACGCCAAGCGGCGGTTACAGCAGTGATCACGGCTACAAGTCGCGGCGGTCCGCGCCGGTTCCCATGCCGCCGCTCGCCCTGTCACGGGGCGGGGCTACCGAGCAGGCCGAGCGTCACCTGATACGCGCCCTGGTGTCCGATGACACCGCGCTGTCCGGTCCGGTCCTGCAGGGCCTGACGGCGGAAGATTTTGTGTCCGAACGCGCACGCGGCCTGGCATCTTCCCTGTACGACTACCTGCTCTGGGAGGAAACGCTGGACGCCGGTGCGGTGCTGGCCGAACTTGGTGACGACCCCCGCGCCGCTTTGCTGGCAGAGATTTTAATGAACAGCGGCGAGGAACCGCTGACGCCAGAGACCGTGGCTGGCGAGATTGCTCACCTGAAAATGCGTGCCAAAGAAGGGGCGCTGCGTGCGCTGACGGAAATGCTCAGGAACGGAACCGCAGATGCTGACGTAGCAGAGCGGTACAGACAACTTCAAAGTGAGCTGAAAGGGACACCGAAGTCTCTGGCGGCAAGCGAAGGGAATTAACGTGCTGACAGAGGAAGCAGACGCCGGGATGCACCGGACGATTGAGCTGGCAGAAGAGCGCCCACACGCGCCGGACACGCCGCAGGACACCCTCCTGGATGGGGAACGGGCGGCTCTGGACGATGTTCTGCAATTTCTGGATGAAGACACGCCGATTGTGCGCCGGGCGGCGGAGCTGGCCTCGGCCTCGTTTGCCGAGGACGGGGCAAGCGCCCCCTCGGAGCCGGAGCTGACTGCTGACGATCTGGCTGCTTTAGAGGGGATGCCGCTCGACGACTCGGTGCGAATGTGGCTGCGCGAAGTGGGCCGGACACACCTTCTGACGCTGTCTGAGGAAATCCGCCTCGCCAAGCGCATTGAGCGCGGCGACCACGAAGCCAAAGCCGTGCTGACCCAGGCCAACCTGCGCCTCGTGGTCTCTATCGCCAAACGCTACACCCTGCGCGGGATGTCCTTTCCTGACCTCATTCAAGAGGGCAACATCGGCCTCATCCGGGCCGTGGAAAAGTTCGACTACCGCAAAGGCTACAAATTTTCCACCTATGCAACGTGGTGGATACGGCAGGCGATCACCCGCGCCATTGCCGATCAGGGCCGCACCATTCGCATCCCCGTTCACATGGTGGAAACGATCAACCGTCTGGTCAAAACCAGCAGCCATCTCCTGCAAATCCTGGGCCGCGAGGCGACTGTGGACGAGATCGCCCACGAAATGGGCCTGACCGCCGACCGCGTTTCCGAGATCATCCGTATTGCCCCCGAGCCGCTGTCTCTGGAAACCCCCATCGGCGAAGAGGAAGACAGCCGCCTGTCCGACTTCCTGCCCGACGACGACACCTGCTCCCCGACCGAATCCGCCACGTTTATGATGCTCCGCGAAAAAATCGATGAGGCGCTGGGCGCCCTCACCGACCGCGAGCGCGATGTCCTCAAAATGCGCTTCGGCCTGGATGACGGCTACCCGCACACGCTCGAAGAAGTGGGCCGTCACTTTGAAGTCACCCGCGAGCGCATCCGGCAGATTGAAGCCAAAGCCCTCAAAAAACTCCGCCACCCCTCCAAATGCCGCCTGCGCGAGTATGTTGAGTAGAATATGTGGAGTAGGAGGACTAACCAGTAAGTACCATCGTCCTGCCCGCCCATTTTGACGGCCAGCAGATTGTTCTGGACACGCCTTATGACATTGCGCCCGGCACGCGGCTGTTGGTTACTATTTTCGATAACGACGAAGAGCGGGATGATTGGCTGCGGCTGTCGGCCCAGAATTTGGCGAGTGCTTACGGCGATAACGAGCCAGAATATACAATCGACATGGTAAAGGAAGTGAACCCGGATTACCGGGGGCCGCGTTTGTGACTGGCACTGGAAGTGCCAGCCTACTTGTAAACGGAAAAAGTCGCTCCGCGACTCAAGAGAGGATTGTAGGCTTGACGGCCTCATCTATATCCTGAGCTGCGGAGCGACTTTCTCCGTTTACGAGTAGGCTGCACTCTCAGTACCGAGTGATTGGACTCGAAAGTTGACATCGGCAAAAAATATGTTACAATATGCTGGCTTACTATCGGCTCCATTGAAAGAAGAAAACACAAATGCCTTTGCTTCAAGCCTTTTCGGCGTCTCGATACCCTGTGTCTCCGGCAAACCAGAAACGCTCATGGAAAGGCTTTACGCTGATTGAACTGCTCGTCGTGATCGCCATTATAGCGATCCTCGCAGCAATCCTGTTCCCTGTCTTCCAGAAGGTGCGGGAGAACGCTCGCCGCGCTGCCTGTCAGTCTAATCTGAAGCAAATTGGCCTTGCCATCACGCAGTACACTCAAGACTATGACGAGACGCTGCCGACGCGCTATGGCTCCTACCCGCCCGAAGTCTCCTGGCGTGCCGCGATCCAGCCTTACGCAAAGAGCAAAGGGGTTCTTCAATGCCCCGATAACCCCAGCAAAGACTTGAACGACCTCGGCAGCGACGGTTACAACCCATCCTATAGTGCTGCCCGCTATGACAGCGGCAGTGGTGGTGCCTTCCGCGACGGCAGCACAGGCCCGGCTCCGGTGGCACTCGCGTCGCTGATAACACCCGCCACAACTTTGATGGTCGGTGAGTCTACAGCCCGCTACAGCGAAATCAAAATAATCGATGCAGCGGGGGGGCAGCAAATTGCGCCGGGTATGACCAACAACACAACGCAAGCTTCCGGGTGTATCTTTACCGGGCACACCGGCATGACGAACTTTTTGTTCTGTGACGGACACGTAAAAACCATGCACGCTCTGGCCACTGTGGGCACAGATCAAGGCGGCTCCGGCGCATCTGGCGTCAATATGTGGACAGCAGATAATTCTGCCTTCGCCTCAGCTTCCGACAAGACTGCCGCTCTCAACAACCTGAATTATGCCGAAACCTCCTGCCACTAGCCCTGTCTGCCATCTCGTTGAACAGTTTAGAACATTACACAGGAAACTCTTCGCGGGCGGCGCGGGTCATCAGTTCTTCGACGGCCTGGGCGGGGGGGAGGCCGTGGTGGAGGACGGCGTCGATGGTGTCGAAGACGGGAACAGGGACGGCGTAGCGGCGGCTTAAGACCTGCGCGGCGAGGGCGGTGGGGATGCCTTCGGCGGCCTGGCCGAGTTCGGCGTGGATTTGGGGGAGCGTTTTACCGGCGGCAAGGCCGAGGCCGACGCGGTAGTTGCGGGACAGCTTGGAGCCGGAGGTAGCAAGGAGGTCACCGACGCCGCTGAGGCCGAGGAACGTCAATGCCTGTCCCCCGGCGGCGACGCCGAGCTGGGTCATTTCCATCAGGCCGCGTGTCATCAGCGCGGCTTTGGTGTTGTCGCCGAAGCCGAGGCCGTCGGACAGGCCCGCGCCGATGGCAAGGACGTTTTTGAGCGCCCCGCCCAGCTCCACACCTTTGACATCCGTGTGCGTGTAGACGCGGAATGTCCGGGCGGTCATCAAAAGCCCCTGGGCGCGGCGGGCCTGGCGCGGGTCGAGGCTGGCGACGACGGAGGCGGTCGGGACGCCGCGTGTCAGCTCGCGGGCCAGATTGGGGCCGGACAGGACAGTGATCCCGGCGTGGGGCGTGTCTTGCAGCAGTGTGGTCAGCGTCTCCGAGACGGTGTCGCCGGTGACGGCATCCAGTCCTTTGGCGGCGCTGAGAAGCGACAGGTCGGGGTGCAAAAAGGGCAGGGCCTCGCGCATGACTTCGACGACCCCGCCGGAGGCAATGGCGACAATGGCCCAGTCGGCGTCGGCCAGGGCGGCCTCAATGGAAGGCGTAGCGGTGACGGTCTCGGGCAGGGGAACATCGGGCAGGTACTTGGCGTTGACGCCCGAAGCGGCGAGGGCGGCCATGAGGGCCGGGTCGCGGTCCCACAGGCGCACGTCGTAGCCTTTGGTTCCGAGGAGGTGAGCCAGGGCGCTGCCCCAGCTTCCTGCGCCGAGGACGGCCACGCGGGGGCCGTCGGGGGCGGGGGGTGTCTCTGTGACTGTCTCTGATGCGGCTGTTTCTGATGCTGGGGTGTTCTGATCCATGCGGCTATTATAGCGCAAAGTGCGGCAAACCCCGGACCCCTCCCCGTCGCTTCGCGCCGACCCTCCCCTGTTAGGGGAGGGTGAGGACTTAGGAAAGGATAATTCGGACAAAACCCGTAGGGGCAACGGCTTGTCCCTGCCCTCTTTGCCTCGTCCTTTCTTCACCCTCCCCTATCAGGGGAGGGTCGGCGCGAAGCGACGGGGAGGGGCCGGGAACTACTCGCCGCCTTTGTGCGTTATACTTGTAATAGAAAGCGTTTGTCCTGTGCTGCCGCCAGCACGCCGGGCAGGCGCTTCTTTTGCGCTTGAGACACGTTTAGCCCGCACCCTTGCCGGGTAACACGAAAAGTTGCTCCGAAAACGGCGCTTGACACCATTGCACAAGTCATGGTACAATGAGCGTTCGTGTGTTTCCCCAGGAGGTTTAGATTGAAAGAGATTCAGCATACCGCAAAGCAGACCGCGCATGTGGTAGACGTCCCCAACCTCGTCGAACTCCAACTTGATTCTTATCGCTGGTTTTTGCAGGAAGGGCTGAATGAGCTGTTTGACAGCTTTTCGCCCATCACCGATTTTACCGGAAATCATTCCATTTCCCTCGTTGATTTCACCCTCGGTGAGCCAAAATATGATATTAGCGAGTGCCGCGCCCGCGATGTGACGCTGGAGTCGCCCATCAAGGCCAAAGTGCGCCTGCAGTCGTCCGGGGCAGAAGTCATTGAAAGCGAAGTGTATCTCGGCGACCTGCCGCTGATGACCGACAAAGGCACGTTTGTCATCAACGGCGCCGAGCGCGTCGTCGTCTCGCAGCTCGCCCGCTCGCCCGGCGTGTACTTTAAAGACACGCTGGACTTCTCCGGGCGGCAGCTCTTTTATGCCACGATTATCCCCAGCGAAGGGGCCTGGGTGGATGTCGAAACCGACGCCACCGACGCGATCACCGTGCGGATCGGGCAGACGCGCAAGTTCCCCATCACTACGTTGCTGCGGGCGCTGAACCTGTTCCCGGTGGCCTCGCCCAGCGGCGTGCAGTCGGTGACCTGGGGCGAGCTGGAAGGCAAGCTGCTGGCCGCACCAATTGTGGACCAGAACACCGGCGAAGTGCTGATGGAAGCCGGCACGACCATGAAGACGAACGAGCTGCGCCGGGTTGAAAAGGCCGCGCTGCCGGAGACGTTTGAAGTCGAGCTGCCGTCCACGCCCTGCACCACCACCGCCGAGCTTATTGACCTGTTCGCCGAGCGCGAAACCATCTCAGAGCCTTCCCGCGCTACGCTGTTTGACCCGACCCGCGTGGATGTGGAAGTGCTGGAATTTGAGGAAGACGGTGTCACGCCTGCCCTGAATGCTGACGGGTCATTTAAGAACGCCGGTCTGCGGAAGCGCGTGCCGTATGCCACCGCCGATATCAAAGATTCGGCGGGCAAGGTGCTGGTGAAAGCCTACGAAAAAATCGACCGCGAAACGGCGCGGAAGATTGAAGGGCTGGGTCTGGACTCGCTTGAAGTCATCTACCTGAACAACTATATCGTCGCCACGCTGGATATGGAAGGGTCGGCGGTTTACAACAAAGAAACCGCGCTGATTGACATTTACCGCAAGATTCGGCCCGGTGACCCCGCGACCCCGGAGTCGGCCCGTTCGCTTTTGAACTCGATCTTCTTTGATACCCGCCGCTATGACATGGCAAAAGTGGGCCGTCACAAGATGAACAAAAAACTGGGCCTGTCGCTGCCGCTGTCGTACCGGACGATCACCAAAGAAGACATTATTGCTATCGCCCGCTATGTTGTCAAGCTGGCGGCGGGCAACGGCACCGTTGACGACATTGACCACCTCGAAAACAAGCGGGTCCGGTCGGTCGGTGAGCTTCTGTACTCGCAGCTTCGACTGGGTTTCCTCCGCATGGAGAAAGTCGCCAAAGAGCGCATGACGTCGCTGGACTCCGAGAATATCCTGCCGCAGGTTATTCTCTCCGTCAAGCCGATCTCGGCGTCCATCAAGTCGTTCTTCGGATCGTCGCAGCTCTCGCAGTTTATGGACCAGACCAACCCGCTGGCGGAGCTGACCCACAAGCGGCGTCTGTCCGCGCTGGGACCGGGTGGTCTATCCCGGCAGTCGGCAAAGCTGGAAGTGCGCGACGTTCACCACTCGCACTATGGCCGCATCTGCCCGATTGAGACGCCGGAAGGTCCCAACATCGGCCTGATTGGTTCGCTGGCCGTCCATGCCCGTGTGGATCAGTTCGGCTTTATCGAGACGCCGTATCGGCGCGTGATCGAAGGCAAGGTCACCACCGATCTGGACTGGCTGCCCGCTGATGGCGAGCATCATTACCGGATCGCGCCCGCCAACACGCTGCTGACCGAAGACAACACCTTCCGCGACAAAACCGTGCAGGTGCGTAATAACAATCAATACCCGGTGATCAAAGCCAGTGACGTGGACTACATGGACGTGTCGCCGCAGCAGATTGTCTCTGTCGCCACGGCCATGATCCCGTTCTTGGAAAACGACGACGCAAACCGCGCCCTGATGGGCGCGAATATGCAGCGGCAGGCTGTCCCGACCCTGCGCCCTGACGCGCCGCTCTGCAAGACCGGCATGGAAAAGCGGGCGGCGGTGGACTCCGGCGCGGTGATTATTGCCCTCCGGGCAGGCACGGTCAAGAGCGTCACGGCGGAAAAAATCGTCGTGATTGCCGATGAAGATGGCGGCGAGGACACCTACCGTCTGCTGAACCTGCTGCGTTCCAATCAGGCCACCTGCGTCACGCAGCGCCCGGTGGTGGACAACGGACAGCGGGTGCGCGAGCATCAGCTTCTGGCCGACGGTCCCTGCACGGACGGCGGCGAGCTGGCGCTGGGGCAGAACGTGCTGGTTGCGTTCACGCCCTGGAATGGCTACAACTTCGAGGACGCCATTCTGCTCTCGCAGCGGCTGGTGCGCGACGATGTGTTCACGTCCATCCATATTGAGAAGTATGAAGTGGAAGCGCGGGACACGAAACTGGGACCGGAAGAGATCACGCGGGACATCCCGAATGTCGGCGAGGATGCGCTGAAGGACCTCGACGACCGGGGCATCATCCGCATCGGGGCCGAAGTGCGGCCCGATGACATCCTCGTGGGCCGCGTGGCTCCCAAGGGTCAGGGCGAGCTGACGGCGGAAGAGCGGCTGATTATTGCTATCTTTGGCAAAAAGGCCGAAGAGACCCGCGATGTGTCCCTGCGCGTGCCGCACGGCGAAAAAGGCAAGATTGTCGACGTCAAGGTCTTCTCGCGCTTCAAGTACAAGGACAAATCAGGCCGGGCGTTCGACTTTTCCAAGCGGCCCGATTCGATGTTCTCGGATGAGTGGGAAGGCGAGCTGGAGCGGCTGCCGGGCGATGAGCTGTCGGCGGGCGTCAATATGCTGGTGCGCGTCTATATTGCCCAGAAGCGCAAGGTCATGGAAGGCGACAAGATGGCCGGACGGCACGGCAACAAGGGCGTCATTTCCCGGATTTTGCCGCAGGAAGATATGCCGTTCCTGCCGGACGGAACGCCGGTGGACATCGTGCTGAACCCGCTGGGCGTGCCGGGCCGTATGAACATCGGCCAGATTCTGGAAACGCATCTGGCGTATGTCGGCAAGGCGCTCGGCTGCTCGTTCGTCAACCCGATCTTTGAGGGCGCGACTGAGGCTGAAATCCTGACGGACATGAGCAAGTTCGCCGAGTTCACGCGCTACGATGCCCTGCGGACGTATGTGGAGAAAGAGCTGCATATTGATCTGGAAGCGGGCAAAAAAGACGGCGTGGCCGAGCTTCTGGTCAAGCTGGAAGAGAAGCTCAAAGAACTGTCTCCGGCCCGTCTTGAGCAAGTCGCGGCAACGGTTGCCGCTCCGCCTTCGGTGCTGCTGCCGGATGACTACGACGGCACGGCGCTGGACGAAGACACGGAGCTGACGACGGTAGACGGCTACGACTACGCGGCTATCGTGGAGCGGGTCCGGCTGAACGTCTGGCAGCGTGGTGGGATTGACGAAAAGACAGCCAAATCCTGGGTGCGTGATGGCCTGTCCGGGGACTTCTTCACGCAACCGGTAACCATCGGTACGATCTATATGCTGAAGCTGGCCCACCTTGTCGATGACAAGATTCATGCCCGCTCCACCGGCCCGTACTCGCTGGTGACGCAGCAGCCGCTTGGCGGCAAAGCGCAGTTCGGTGGACAGCGGTTCGGCGAGATGGAAGTCTGGGCGCTGGAAGCTTACGGCGCGGCGTACACCCTGCAGGAAATCCTGACGATCAAGTCGGACGACGTGCTGGGGCGTGTCAAGACCTACGAGTCCATTGTCAAGGGCGATGCCATGCTGGAGCCGGGCGTGCCGGAATCGTTCAAGATTCTGGTCAACGAGCTTCAATCGCTGGGCCTGAAAGTGGCGGTGGAAGATGAGGACGAACAGGAGATCGACCTCAAGGACAAAGAGGAAGACTACGGCGACAGCGAAGGCCGGGGACGCGGCCTGCGCCCCCGCCTGCCGCGTGCCGAGTCCGAGGCCGAAGCCCTGTTTGGGGCGTAGGGTCGCCCCCCTGCCCCCAATAATGGGGGAGCCGGAGAATTAAGAGCAGGCTGTCTTCTCTTATTCTGGCTCCCCCATTATTGGGGGCGGGGGGGGCTGTGTTTTTTGTGACTGTGTTTAGGGAGCAAAGCAACAATTATGACCGATGCAAGTGCATTTGATAAAATTCGGATCGGGATTGCCTCGCCCGATGAGGTCCGTAACTGGTCCTATGGCGAGGTCAAGAAGCCCGAGACCATCAACTACCGGACGTTCAAGCCGGAGCGCGACGGCCTGTTCTGCGAGCGGATTTTTGGCCCGGTCAAGGACTGGGAGTGCCACTGCGGGCGCTATAAGAAAGTCAAGTTCAAGGGAATCATCTGCGACCGCTGCGGCGTGGAAGTGACGCGCTCCAAAGTGCGCCGCGAGCGCATGGGGCACATTGAGCTGGCCGCGCCCGTCTGCCACATCTGGTACCTGAAGGGTGTGCCGTCGCCGCTGTCTCTGCTGCTGGACATTTCTCCCCGGCCACTCGAGAAAGTGCTGTACTTTGCGTCGTATATCGTCACCTATGTTGACCGGGGCCGCATCAACAACGAAATGGAATCGTTCAAGATTGCCCTGGCCGAGCGCGTGACCGAGCTGGAAGACCAGCGCGACGAAGATATTGAAACGGCGCGGGTCGAAGCGGGCGTGGACATCAAAGAGAACATGGTGCGCCCCGAGGACCTGCCCGAAGAGGAAGAGTGGGAACCCTGGGACGAGGCCCGCATCACCGACCGCAACAAGCACATGGAGGAAGAAATCAAGGACATCGAGAAGGACTCTGCCGAGCAGATTGTGTCCCTTCAAGATGCTTTGGTGATCCTCGATGAAAAAGTTGAAAAGCGAATGTTGCTGGGTGAGGACGAGTACCGCAAGCTGGAAAGCCTGATGGACGTTCTGGCCGACAAGATGGAGCGCCCGCTGCGCCTCAATGACCCGGAAGGCGAGATCATTCGCGCCGGTCTGGGCGGCGCGGCGGTCAAAGAGCTGCTCCAGGAAATCGACCTCGAAAAGCTGGCGGACAGCCTGCGGGCTGAAATTGCCATCACGCAGGGGCCGCGCCGGGCGCGGGCCATCAAGCGGCTGGAAGTGGCTGAGGCGTTTATCAACTCCAAGTCCCGGCCTGAGTGGATGATTCTGGATGCCGTGCCGGTGATTTCGCCGGAGCTTCGCCCAATGGTGCAGCTGGACGGCGGACGCTTTGCGACGTCGGACCTCAACGATCTGTACCGGCGGATTATCAACCGCAACAACCGGCTGAAGAAGATCACCGAAATTCGTGCCCCGGAGTCTATCGTCAACCACGAAAAGCGGTTGCTGCAAGAAGCCGTGGATGCGCTGATTGACAACGGGCGGCGGACGCGGCCTGTGGTCGGCTCGAACAACCGGCCTCTGAAGTCGCTGTCGGATATGCTCAAGGGCAAAGAAGGCCGGTTCCGCAAGAACCTGCTCGGCAAGCGCGTCGACTATTCGGGCCGCTCGGTCATCGTCGTTGGTCCTCGTCTGCTCCTGCACCAGTGCGGCCTGCCGAAAGAGATGGCGATTGAGCTGTTCAAGCCGTTCGTCATGAAGGCTCTGGTCGAGCGCGGCTACACGAGCAACATCAAGACCGCCAAGCGCATGATTGACAAGCTTAAGCCGGAGGTCTGGGATGCCCTGGAAGAAGTCATTCGGGAGCATCCCGTGCTGCTGAACCGCGCGCCGACACTGCACCGCCTCGGCATTCAGGCGTTCGAGCCGGTGCTGGTGGACGGCAAGGCGATTCAGGTGCATCCGCTGGTCTGTACGGCCTTCAATGCGGACTTTGACGGTGACCAGATGGCGGTCCATGTGCCGCTGTCGGCCTCGGCACAGGCGGAAGCCCGCATCCTGATGCTGTCGACGCATAACCTGTTCTCGCCCGCCGATGGCCGCCCGATTGTGGCCCCGGCGCAGGACATGGTGCTGGGCGCGTACTTCCTGACCGTGATGAAGCCGGGAGACCCGCGCTTTGATGCGTTCGGCTCCAAGAACGACGCGCAGCTTGCCTATGCCACCGGGCGGATCGGCTTGCAGGAGGGCATCGACGTGGCCCTGCCAAACGGCGACGGGACCAAGTCGGTGAAGCGCGTGACGGCGGGCCGCCTGCTGTTCTCGGACATTCTGCCGGACAATATGCACCCGTATCTCTATGAGATGCTGGACAAGAAGTTCAGCACCAAAGAGTTCAAGGGAAACGGCTTCGGCAAGAAGGACCTGGGCGAGCTGATCGCGCAGTGCCACCGCACCAATGGCGACACGCGCACCATTCAGCTTTTGGACGAGCTGAAAGCCCTGGGCTTCCAGGAGGCGACCAAAGCGGGAATGACCGTGGCAATCACCGACATGGAAGTTCCTGAAAAGCGCAACCAGATTATCATTGAGGCCGAAAAGTCCGTGCTGGCGCTGAACAAGAACTATCAGCGCGGCCTGATCACGGGCGGCGAGCGCAAAGAGCGTGTGCTGGAAGAGTGGCAGAAGGCGGCCAAAGATGTCGGTGAGGCGATCTTCGAGACAATCAAGCCGACCAACCCGATCTTCATGTTCACGGACTCCAACGCTCGCGGCACACGCGGACAGATCACGCAGCTTTCGGGCATGCGCGGCGTTATGTCCGACCCGTTCGGCAACATGATTGAGGACCTGCCCGTCAAGTCTAACTTCCATGAGGGCCTGAGCGTCTTAGAGTACTTTGTGTCCACGCATGGCGCCCGAAAAGGTCTGGCGGACACGGCGCTTCGCACCGCTGACGCCGGGTATCTGACCCGGCGTCTGGTAGACGTGTCTCAGGAAGTCATCGTCCGCGACGACGACTGCGGTACGGAAGTGGGCATCTATCAGGAAGAGATCAAGGACGGCAACGAGACGGTCGAGCGGCTGTGGGAGCGCATCTACGGGCGCTTCGCGCTGGAAGACATCGCCTATCCCGAGGGCCACGCGAAGGCCGGGGAGATGATTGTCGCGCAGGGCGATTTGATCACGCCCGACATTGCCCGGTTGATTGAAACCGATGCCAGGCTGAAGCGCATCGGTGTCCGCAGCCCGTTTACCTGCGAGCTTCGGATGGGCATCTGTGCCAAGTGCTACGGTCTGGATCTGGCGAACTCCAAGCTGGTCGAGCCGGGCGTGGCGGTCGGCATCATCGCCGCCCAGTCCATTGGCGAGCCGGGAACGCAGCTCACGATGCGGACCTTCCACTCGGGCGGTATTGCACAGAAGCAGCTCACGGGCGTTGCCAACGTCCGTGCCCGCAAGCAGGAAGCCCTGAAAGAGCTGCATAACGACATCTCACGCGGCCTGGTGTCGTTGGATTCTTCCAGCGAGGAGCCGACAGCGGCGACCACGGCCACCGGGGTAGACCGGGAGCGTGTCCGCGCCGTGCAGGCAGTTTTGAAGGTGCTTGAAGATCAGGTCGGCGGCCTGCTTCGGGTCGTGGAGCTGTTCGAGGCCCGCAAGCCGAAGGGCCAGGCGATTGTCACCGAGTATTCGGGCCGCGTTGCCGAAGTCGAGCTGAAGGGTCTGCGACGCGTGATTATTCACACGCCGCTGACTTTGGACGAGAACACCAATTCGGGCGTGTCGGGCGAAACACTGGCTGAGGACCTGTATCTGGGGCCGCACGCCGACGCCGAGACGCTGGAAAAGATGACGCCAACGCAGGCCAAGCGGGCCACGGAAATCCCGGAAACGCTGCCTGCCGGAACCGAGCTGACCGACAAGCACCTGAAGAAAATCCGCGAAGTAGGCATGACCGAAGTGCTGGTCCGCAAGGCCATTCTTGTGCCGTATCGCGGCCAGCTGCAGGTCAAAGAGGGGGACATCGTGGAAGCGGGCGACCGCCTCACCGAGGGGCCTTTGGACCCGCAGAAGGTGCTGGATTTGCAGGGCATTCGCGGCGTACAGAACTACATCGTCCGCGAGATTCAGGCCGTCTACAAGTCGCAGGGCGTAGACATCAATGACAAGCACATTGAGGTCATCGCACGGCAGATGCTCCGCAAGCGGCGCATCAAGAACAACGGCGACGCGCCGTTCCTGCCGGGGCAGATGGTGGACAAGTTCGAGTTCCTCGATGCCAACGCGAAGGTCTTAGAGATGGACCCGCCCGGCACGGAAGCGACGGCGGACTGGCTGCTGCTGGGGATCACCGAAGCCAGCCTTGCCACCGACTCGTTCCTGTCGGCGGCGTCGTTCCAGAAGACCACCCGCGTGCTGACCGAAGCCGCTGTGCGCGGCAAGAAAGACTCGCTGATCGGCCTGAAAGAGAACGTCATTATTGGCCGCCTCATCCCTGCCGGTACGGGCCTGCCGCAGTACCGCAACATTGAGCCGCGCCTGGAAGGCATCGACTCCAATGGCGGAGGTGGGCGCTACGCCGCCGTGGGGGCCTCCCGCTCCGGTGCGGCAGTCGCCGAGCGTGAGCTGGATGCCGATGAGATGGCAATTGTCCGCGAGATGACCGGCACCTCCGGCGACAGCCTTTCGCTCCTGGCCGAGCGCGAATCGCTGGGCGGCGACAGCAACGAGCCGACCATCAACAGCAACTCCGAAGCGGCGATTTAGGTTGCCTCAACGTCCGAAACCCCAGTACAGTGTACTGGGGTTTTCTTTTTCTACGAAAACCTTGACAGGCTCGCCGTTTGACTGATATACTAGCTTCGTTCGCATCATTCGCCACTGCTGAGTTGGGGAGCTTTCGGATGCCAGGCCCTTTTCTATCCTCGTACCGCGCCCGCCTTACCGCGCCCGCCTTACCGCGCCCGCCTTACCGCGCTGACTAGCCGCCTCCCTCTGGTCTGGCTGTTGCTGGCCTGCTTCTGGCTGGCTGCGCCTTCCTCTGCCGCGCCTCTCACCTGGGACGCCAACACGCAGGGGCAGTTCATCACCTCCCTGTGCCGCGACAACTCCGGCCACGTCTGGATCGGCACCGAAGATCAAGGCGTCTGGCGCTGTGATCCCGCCGCCCCCAAAGACAAACAATACACCCACTACACTACTCAATCTACCAATAATGGCCTCGGCGACGATAACGCCTACGCCCTCACCTGCGACAAGGCCGGACGCGTCTGGGTCGGTACACTTAACCACGGCGTCTCCGTCTTCAACGGCAAAGCGTGGCGCACCTATGGCCCCGTGGATGGCCCCCTGGGTTCTCGCATCTTCGCGCTGGCGGTCAGCCCGAAGGACGGCGGCGTCTGGGGCGCGACCGAAGCCGGGCTGTTCCGCTACCAAAACTCCCGCTGGACCTACTTCACCCGCGCCAACGGGTTGCCCTCCGACCAGGCGCAGGCCCTCGCGTTCGGGGCGGACGGCACGCTGTATGTGGGGACGCAGTGCGACGGCGTGGCAGTCGGTTCACCAGACGACAACTACAAGACGTGGCGCGTGACGCCCGGCCCGGCGGCTTTGCCCAACACTGCCGCCGGGCGGGGCCTGCCGTCGTCTTTGATCAACTGCCTCTTGGTGACTGCGGACAACACGGTGTTTGCGGGAACCACAACGGGCCTTGCCAAGAGCCGGGACGGAGGCGAGACATGGACGTTCGTGCGGGGGCTGGACTGGACAGCGAAACTTGCGGGCCTGTACCACCCCGTTGCCCCGGCCTCGTCTGCTTACACGGGGGACCTGCTGACGGAGGACTATGTGACGAGCCTTGCTGAAGACGAGCAGGGGCGTCTGTTTGTGGGTCATCGTCAGACGGGTGTGGAGGCGTTTGCGGCGAAGACGGGGAAGCGTTTGCAGTCGGGAGCCAGCGGGGCCAAGACGGATGCGTATGCCTTCTGCCTGCTGTTATCGGGCAAGTCTGCTTGGGTAGGGCAGTACGGCGGGGGCCTGCTGCCACCTGCGGACATGACGGCAGACGCAGATGCGGCTCCTTCTACCGTGGCTTCTCTGCCTGCGCCTGCCGCGCCGCCGACGCTGGCGGACCTCAACAAAATGCTAAAAGTGGTCAGCGCCGTCGTCCCGGACAAAAACGAACTTCAGCCGAAATTGTTTGCTCTCCAAGACGACTGGCTGACACAGGGAGACTGGCTGGGCCGCTATGGGCGCTACTGGGCCTGCCTGAACGCAATTTGCTCCCCTCAAGATTATCTTTGGGGTGCGGGGTGGGAAACGGTTCATTACTCAGCACGTATCGGCCCCCATGCCGCCTCAGATGATGGCCTGCGCTACTGGGTGCAGTGGCTTTATACCAAAGACCCGCGTGTGCTGGAAATGCCGCCAACGTATTTGGACAGCCGTGTGCAGAAGAAGCTGACCACACCCGATAACAACCGGCGCGAGGCCGAATGGGATGATCATGGCGAAGCCTACCTGCAAAGCCGAGAAGGGCCAAATGTCTATGCGACTATCAGCATTCCTAACGGGCTGTTCTATCTCTCGCTGTACGAGGTGAACTACAACGGACACGACCTGAACAGTGTCCGCTACCGGGATTACCGGCTTTCTCTCCGCGCCCACACCGCCTCGTCTCTGGACAATGTCAGCCAATTTGGTTCACAGTTGGAACTGGCACAGGGGCGCGTCCACAACTTCTGGGGCGGGGTGTGGAAACGGTTTCTGGTGCGGGGTCCGCTGACGGTGACAATTGAAGTCAACCGCAACCACTCATTCAATACGATATTGCCCGCTGTCATGCTGGATTTGGTGAATGAACTTCCGCCCCCTTATTTTGGCTCCATATATAGCTGGCATCAATCTGCGCTTCGTCTCAATCCCTTGCCTGTATCTTTAGGACCAGACCCCGCTGCACGGTTGCTGTCTGCACTGGATGTGGTGCAAATGATCAATTCATCATGGTGGGCGGCACACTCCCGCTTAAATCACTTGATACTACTGCGTTGGTATAATTCTCAACCAGTCAGAAATCATAACACAACCTACTTGCGTAGTTTGGCATCCTGCTACTATGGAATTAACTTATACAAGCATTGGGAGGACTGTTTACACGTAGAGGGGTTAACCCCCGCACGGGATATTGAACACGCGCTCAAGTGGGACGGATCATACGACCTGCGGGGTCAAGATGGCCGGATAGCTACGGAGTATGTAATCCAGCACCCAGAACTGAACAAACAACTGGTTCAGCAACCATCACAAGTGTCTTATGCGAAGTGAAACTTGTTAGAAAATTGTTTCGTGTCTCTCAAGTTGATAAAGAGGAATACAGAATATGCTTAACAAATTCTATGATTTTGTTGAATCTGCCAAAAAAAACGCGGTCTTGGCAATTATAATTTGTCTAACATTTGGTTTTCTAATTACGACACCAAGTGTCTATGCACAAGACGGTAGTGGCGATCCTGTGGTGAATGTGGAGGTCACTGTTGGTAGTGCGTCTGGCACTGGGACAACTGGCGATAATTTTGCTTGGAGAGATCAAATCAGCACAGTGCCAGTCACCATTAACTGCACAGACAAAGATGGCAAAGTCGTACCCAACGCATCTGTCAGTATAAGTGTAACAAGCCCTGGCTTAGTCACGCCAACGTCGGGAACAACTGACGATCATGGAAACGTATATGTTACAGTATCGTCAACAGATATAAGCATGGATGACGCAACTGTTACAGTGAGCGCATCAAGCCAAAATGCGTCCGGTTCGGGTAGTGTTTTATTAAAGGGGATAAAAGTCACTTTTTCTCCCAATTCTGTTCGTATGGGCGTTTTTTATCCCGCCACAGACACAGCAACAGTCGTGCCTGCCTATGATGCTGCACGAATTGGAATCACGACGACAGGGCAGTCACGGGCTACAGTTACTGCTTCTCCGGGGGACGCGAAAGCAGGCACAATTCTTTTGCTGTTATTTGGTCAAAGTGGGTCATCGAGCAAATCTGGTGACGAATGGCTTGTTCCTGATGTCTCAGGCTCCAACAAACCTATGGCTCCTATTGTCGTTGTCGTGCCATCTAAGATTGCAACCACTTATCCAACGCTCAACACTACTCCCGTTACTCCGGTCAACTGAGCTTTAGATGCTACTACAAGTCCTGGTGCTCCAGGTCTGCAACCTGGACAGGTTTATCTTGCGACGATTTATGCTGTATATCTTACTATACACGTCGTCGACCAGTTTGGAGATAGTCTAGATCAGCTTTATGCTGGTGCACCAGTCACAGAAGGGGGTTATGCGATTAACCAAAATATGTCTTCTTCGGGGACTTACAGTGATCCTGTTGGACAGGGTCCGAAAAGAGACAACGGTCCTGTCGTGGTGTCTGCAAACAGCACAGATGCAACGCAATGGGTATCCACAAATTACACATACCGAGTTGCTATACCATCCCAGGTGAATCCACCGCAAAACATACCAGTTGAAGTTGCTGGTGTTTCACTCAATCCATCTGTTGTCAATCGAATCGTTAGTAGTGCGCCACCGAACAAACTAGCGATCCAGTGGAAATAGGAAAAAATGAACATTTATCCCTTTGTTTGTTTCATGGTTTTACTACCAGTGATAGCCGTTGCAAGCCCTTCTGTAGGAGACAAAGTAGCTACCAAAGAGCCACTTGCGTCCTATCTAACTCACGAGGCAACAAACTTAGATGTATTCTATACAATAGAAGAATACTATCAGCCCAATCAGCCCGTGCCAGAACCTATCGGTTCTGCTATGATTGAACCCAAACCTGCCTCTGATGTTGCACACCTTGTTATTTATTTGAGAGGACAACTGCCGGAGGCTGACATTTCAGTCAGCATGGCACACCCGAAAGTCGTTCATATTGTCAACAAAGGTTTAATTAAGCAGAAGGGATACAGCTTGAATAAAACGCTCGGTTTAACTTACGAAGGAGTTTTGTCGGATCTGCCCAGAGCATTGGCGAGTGCCACAGGAGACAACATAAGGTTTTTGAATACCAGTAATTTGGCTATAATAGATGTGTATTCATCAATTACTCAAACTCAGATCAAGACCAA
The DNA here is from genome assembly GCA_964251675.1 of uncultured Armatimonadales bacterium. Taxonomy (GTDB): domain Bacteria; phylum Armatimonadota; class Armatimonadia; order Armatimonadales; family Capsulimonadaceae; genus JANXMY01. Next base: position 3,695 of record CAXUKS010000045.1, on the reverse strand, counting down.
ATCTGCTACCGGGCGTGAGATACTCACGACTGCTACTTTGTTGCCGGGGTGTAACCGAGAGTTGTGGGAAGCCTATACATCTGCCGAACACGATAAAGAATATACAACAGTATATTTTCCTACACATTCTCATTAGAATGTGTTTTCCCGCAATTTCTTAAACTCAACAGCCTAACCCTTGACATAAGCTCGATATAGCAGTATAATGGGGAGGTTGTTTTCAGCAAACTGCGCCAGGCTTCGGCCCGGCGCGTTACTGTGCAAGGGGGCATCGGACCAGGTTTTTCATTCACTTCCACCGGGAGAGATTGGACTGGAATAGAAACACAACAGTCACCTATGACGCTGTCATGCCCCGTGTTGCCGTTTAACGCACCCGCTCTACGCGCAAGTGCTGAACAGTGACAGGCGGGGCGTTTTTGTGTGTCCGGCCCCTGCACCAAACTTAGCATTTAAGATTTTAGTTATTCGCGCCGAAAGGACCTGTCGCATGCCGACGATCAGCCAGCTTGTCCGCAAAGGACGTAAACGTGTTATCAAAAAGAGCAAGGCGCCCGCAATGAAGGGCAACCCGCAGAAGCGCGGCGTCTGCCTTGTGGTGCGGACTGTGTCCCCGAAAAAGCCGAACTCCGCCCTGCGGAAGATTGCGCGTATTCGCCTCACCTCGTCGGGCCGTAACAGCCCCGGCACGGAAGTGACCGCCTACATTCCGGGCATCGGGCACAACTTGCAGGAACACAGCGTCGTGCTGATCCGGGGAGGCCGTGTTAAGGACCTGCCGGGCGTCCGCTACCATATCGTGCGCGGCACGCTGGATACGCAGGGAACCAAAGACCGCAAAAGCAGCCGCTCCAAGTACGGCACGAAGCGACCCAAGCCCGGCGCACCCGCCGCAGCTGGCAAGAAGCGTTAAATTAGTAAGCACTCATAGGGGAACAGACCATGCCGCGTAAAGGACCTGCGAAGAAACGGGTGATCCTGCCCGATCCGATTTATCATAACCGCCTCGTCACCCGGTTCGTCAACCGGATGATGATTGACGGCAAAAAGAGCCTGTCCGAGACCATTTTCTACCGGGCACTCGACGGCATTGAGGCCAAGACGGGCCGCAAGGGCATCGAGATTTTTGAGCAGGCCGTGCGGAACGTCATGCCGCAGGTGGAAGTCAAGCCCCGCCGCGTCGGCGGCGCGACGTATCAGGTCCCAATGGAAATCCGGGCGGACCGCAAAACGTCGCTGGCGCTGCGCTGGCTTGTGGCCGCCGCCCGCCGCCGCAACGGCAAGACGATGATTGACCGCCTGACGGGCGAGCTGACCGATGCCGCAAACAACACCGGCGCGGCAGTGCGTCAGCGCGAAGAGAAGCACAAGATGGCCGATGCCAACAAGGCATTTGCCCACTACCGGTTCTAGTTTGAGCCGGACACTGGAAGCAGTAAATTATGGCACGAGAATATAGTCTGGACAAAACGCGCAATATTGGCATCGCTGCCCACATTGACGCTGGCAAGACCACCTGTACTGAGCGCATTCTGTACTACACGGGCCGGTCGTACAAGATCGGCGAAGTGCATGAAGGCGCGGCGACAATGGACTGGATGGAGCAGGAACAGGAGCGCGGCATCACGATCACGTCTGCCGCCACCACCTGTTTCTGGGGCCTGGAAGCCGACGCCAAAACCGGTGTCCGCACGCCGACTCACCGTATCAATATCATTGACACGCCCGGACACGTTGACTTCACCGTCGAAGTGGAGCGTTCGCTCCGCGTTCTCGACGGCGTGGTCGCGCTGTTTGATGCCGTCGCGGGCGTTCAGCCGCAGTCGGAGACGGTCTGGCGGCAGGCGACCAAGTACCGCGTTCCGCGTATGTGCTTTGTCAACAAGATGGATCGGACCGGCGCGGACTACTTCTTTGCCGTCGGAACCATTGTGGATCGTCTCGGCGCGAACGCCGTCATGCTGCAAATCCCTATCGGGGCTGAAGGTGACTTCACCGGCGTGATTGACCTGGTGGAAAACAAGGCCATCGTCTACAAGGGCGATGATGGCAAGGTGTTTGAAGTGCTGGACGTTCCCGCAAATCTGCAGGAGCAGGCCGCCAAGTACCGTGCCATTATGATTGAGAAAGTGGCTGAGACAGACGAGGCGCTGATCGAAAAATTCCTGATGGAAGAGCCGATCACCGCCGAAGAGCTGAAAGCCGCCATTCGCAAAGCCACCATCAGCCTAGAAATCGTTCCCATCCTCTGCGGCTCCGCCTTCAAGAACAAAGGCGTGCAGCCCCTGCTGGACGCAGTCATTGAATACCTGCCCTCGCCGCTCGACAAGGGCGCGGTGCATGCGATCAATGCCGACACCGAAGAACCCGTCGAGCGTCTGCCGTCCGACGAAGCGCCGTTCGCCGCGCTGGCCTTCAAGCTGATGAACGATCAGCATGTCGGCAACCTGACGTTCTTCCGCGTCTATTCGGGAACTCTGACCAAAGGCTCTTATGTTTACAACGTGAACAAGGGCAAGCGGGAGCGGATTTCGCGCATTCTGCGGATGCACGCCAACAAGCGTGAGGAAGTCGACGAAGTCTTTGCCGGTGACATCGCTGCGGCGGTCGGACTTCAGTTGTCAACGACGGGTGACACGCTGGCCGACGAAAAGCAGCCGGTTCTGCTGGAAACGATCACGTTCCCCGAACCAGTCATCTCGGTCTCTATCGAGCCGAAGACCAAAGTGGACCAGGAAAGCATGGGCAAAGCACTTCAGCGCCTCGGCGCGGAAGACCCGACTCTGCGTATCCGCACCGACGAAGAGACCGGTCAGGTCATTCTGTCAGGCATGGGCGAGCTGCACCTGGACATCATCATTGACCGGATGCGGCGCGAGTTCAAAGTGGAAGCCAATCAGGGTCGCCCGCAGGTGGCTTACAAAGAGACCGTCAAGAAGCTGGCCGAGGCGCGGGTTCCGTTCAAGCGGCAGTCCGGTGGCAAGGGACAGTATGGCGACTGTGAGCTGATTGTCGAGCCGCTGGAAGCGGGTCTGGGATTTGAGTTCGTCAACAAGACCGTGGGCGGCTCGATCCCGAAAGAGTTTATTAAACCCATTCAGGCGGGTGTCGAGGAAGCCATGGAAGTCGGCGTTTCCGCAGGCTACCCAATGGTTGACATCAGAGTCAGCGTCACCGACGGCTCGTTCCATGAAGTGGACTCGTCGGAAATGGCGTTCAAGATGGCAGCATCCATGACCTTCAAAGAGGCTGCCCGCAAGGCGCAGCCGGTCATCAAAGAGCCTGTCATGGCCGTGGAAGTCGTTACCCCGGATCAGTTCCTGGGCAGCGTCGTCGGCGACTTGAACTCCCGGCGCGGCATGATCGAGGGCCAGGAGCAGAGCCACGGCGCGACGATGGTGATCAAAGCCAAAGTGCCTCTGGCCGAGATGTTTGGTTATGTCACGAGCCTGCGCTCCATGACGCAAGGCCGGGCGTCCTCCACCATGGAGCCGTCGCATTACGCCGAAGTGCCGCGCAACGTGGCCGAAGAGCTGACTGCGAAGTCGGCGGGCGCGGGCAAGACCCTGGTTCGCCAGCAGAGCTAGTTTTCGCCTCTCCTCTTCATGGGGAGAGGCACTCAGAGAGTATCGGAGAAAATTATGGGAAAAGCGAAATTTGATCGTTCGAAGCCTCATGTGAACATTGGGACCATC
>CAXUKS010000044.1:33281-34067 GCA_964251675.1 uncultured Armatimonadales bacterium | reverse complement strand
TCGGACGAAGGAACAGAGACAGAACAGGAGGGCGCAGCAAGCAGCGCCCCTACTTCTTCCACCCGGAGGGTGCTTCTCCTAGCGAGGGGTTTTTAACCCCTCGATCATGCTGGTCAGTGCAGAAAGCGGTCAGCCTATGACCCGCCTTCTGCTGTCCGGCTACTATGGCTACGGCAACGCGGGCGATGAGGCGGTGCTGGCCGGGCTGGTGCGCGGCTTCTGGCAGTCGGCGGAGGCGGACAGTCTGGAAATCACAGTGCTGTCGGGAGACCCGGCCAAGACGGAGGCCGAACACGGCATTCAGGCCGTGGACCGCTACCAGGTGCCGACCCTGCTGCGCGAAATCCGCAGCACCGATCTGTTTTTGTCCGGCGGCGGCAGTCTGCTGCAGGATGTCACTTCGGCGCACGGGATTTTCTACTATCTGGGCGTGGTGCGTATGGCGCAGATGCTCGGCAGGAAAACCATGTTTATCGCGCAGGGCATCGGGCCGCTGAAGCGGACCCGCTCCCGGCGGCTGGTACGCTCAGTGGCAAACCGCCTGAACGCCGTCACGGTGCGCGACCCGGACTCGGCGCAGCTCTTGCGCGATATTGGCGTGACGCGGCCCGTGATAGAAGTCACCGGGGACCCGGCTCTGCTGCTGGAAGCGCCACCGCATTCGGCGGAAGGCAGCCCCGGCGCGTTTGGCGTGGCCCTGCGGCCCTGGCCGGGGCAGGACACCCTGCCGGACGTTGTGGCCGACGCCTGCCGAACGGTGCTGGGCGGGCATCGGGCGCTGCTCCT
>CAXUKS010000044.1:0-33271 GCA_964251675.1 uncultured Armatimonadales bacterium | reverse complement strand
AGCCCGGCCCGGACCGGCCTGTCGCGGAACAGTTTATTCGAAGCTGGCGTCAGGGTCTGGGGGGCCAAAATCGGGACACGCTCTGCACGCCCGAGCGCGGCCTGGACCCAGTGCTGGCGAATATCGCCGGGTGCGAGATGGTGGTCGGGATGCGCCTGCACGCGCTGATTCTCGCGGCGGCGGCGGGCGTGCCGTCGGTGGCGCTCTCGTATGACCCGAAAGTGGCAGCATTCATGCGCTCCTGCGGTCAGGCCGATGCCGTGTGGACGGTGGGGCAGGACAACGCGGACGCGCTGGTGTCTCTGCTGGCGCGGGCGTGGTCGGAGCGCGGCGCACGGGCGGCGGCGCTGGCCGCCGCCCTCCCCTCGCTGCGGGCCGGGGCGCGGCGCAGCATCGAAACGGCGCTGGCGCTGGTTCACTGATCTCTCTTTTTTGACTCTGCGCTCTGCCCCGGTGCGGGGCCTTCCGTGAAAGGAACTCTCTTATGTCCGTCACCAATACTCAGCCGAAATACACCCGCAGGCCGCTTCGGCGGGCCGCGCTTCCGCTTCTTCTCTGCACCGCTACGGCGGCCTTCCTCGCAGGCTGCGGCGGCGGGGGCAGCAACGGCAACTCTGGGGGCCTCACAACGACCACGACGGGCACAACGGGCATCACCACCGGGACCACAGGAACGACCGGGACGACGGGAAACACCGGCGGCACGGGAGTCGTGGATGCGTCCGTCACCGGGCGCATTGTGGACACGGCCGGACTCGGCGTGCCGGGAGCCAGCGTCATTGCGGACACGGGCGGCACGGCTTCCACCTCGCTCGGACAGGGCGGCTACCGGCTGGATGTCACCAGCGGGGTGATCCACCGCATCACGGCCTCGGCTACCCGCAGCGGCGTGGTGTATTCGGGCAGCACGCAGGTCTTGACGTTCAGCGACTCCCTCTCGTCCAATGTCAACATTATTTTGTCTGCCTCCACCCGGCAGGCCAGTGTCAGCGGCGTGGTTAAAGACACTGCTGGCTCTCCCCTGGCCGGGGCGCGGGTCTATGTGGCCCTGACCAGCACCCTGTCCGGGACCCATGATTCCTCGCTCGTGGGCTATACCGATGCCAACGGCAACTACACCGTGTCCAGCATCCCTGTGGATGTGTCTTCCGGCGCGGCTGTCACGCTGTCGGCTTCCAAAGCGGGCTACCAGAACGTGACCCAGACACTCTCCAATGTCGGCGCAGGCGGGGCCTACAACCAGGCGCTGACGCTGACCCCGGCCACCAATGCCGCCATTCAGCCGCCCACCCTGAACGCCGCGTATACGTCCACCGAGCCGACCACCGTGCTGACCAGCAGCGCCCGCGCCGCTCGTGCCGTCGCCGTCGGTCCGGGATCGCCCTACGAAACCCTGCGCCGCCTGCTGTCCCCCGGCTATGCCCGGCTGGCAAACAAGCGCGGGGCGCACGGAACCAAGCGCACCGCCCATGCCACTGGAGACTACGCGGTGGAAACCGACCTGGAGTTCACCCAGAGCAGCCTGACCGCCTCGTCAGTTCTTGCCTACACCGTCTACCGCACCGTCGGCTCGACCCTGCCGGTCCTCGGAACAACCCCGTTCTATGACCAGGTGCAGGACCCGCTGGCGAACTACTACACGGACCTGACGTTCTCGAACTTCACCACCAACACCCTGAGCGGCGTCCGCTACAACTTTGCCCTCACCGCCGTCAGCACCGGCACGTCCGGCAGCGCCGAGTCCGTCCTGTCCGCGCCGCTGTCCGTGACCCCGCTAGGGCCGCTGACGCTTTTGGCGCCGACCGCCGGGCAAAGCGGCGTAAATCCCGTGACGGTGTCGTGGAGTCCCGTTTCCGGCGTGACCGGCTACCGGGCGTTCCTGTACACGGAGTTCCCAACTATCAATACCACACCGCAGGACCTCGGCGCGATCCCGGCGGCCACGACGAGCTTTGCCCTGCCCGCCGCGACTGTGGGCCAGCAATACTACATCGTGATTGTGGGCATCTCTGACCAGGCGGAAACCACCGGCTCCACGACGGTAACTCTTGGCGCGGCGCTGACCTTTAGCCCGATCACGCCGTTCACCGTGACACAGTAGGAAACCTCACCCCGGCCCTCTCCTTCCGCAAGGAGAGGGAGCCGAAAAACGCTGAAAACACAGGGCGCGGAAACGTGCGCTTCACGACCAATGCCTCCAAGACCGTCACCTCCGCCAATATGCCCAGCACCTTCGGGCAGGCTTCGGTGACCTACGGCACGGCCAGCGCCTTTTCGTGGAACGCGAAGTCCGGCTACCGGCAGGACAGCGTGGCTCCGACGGGCCTGAACACATCGTACTCGTTCCAGAAGGTCGGGGACCGCTACTACGACCCGACGCTGCTGTGCTTTTTGACACGGGACACCGAGCTAGACGAGTTGCCCTAGACCTACTGCGGCGGCGACCCCGTCAACTGCACTGACCCCACAGGACATTACCTACAATTGATAATTATAGGAGGGGTGATCTTAGTAGGCTTATTAATTTTGGGGGGTGTATACGTAGCAAGACAAGTAGGTCAAGGTCTGAGAGGCATGCAACAGCGGCGGATGCGCAATGCAGGGGGGTATTAATCCCCGCTTTTCAACGGACAGGCCCTAATTGGGGTCTGTCCGTTGGTTCGCTTTTAATCATTTATGTTTCAACAAGGCCAGATCAACATCAAGATTTTCAAGCAACCTCTGACACTTATTTTGTTGTTTTTTGCTTTGGAAGAAACAGGTGTAGAAAGTGCCGCATGGGCAGCAAGTCAAACAACAAGAATACTTGGAAATGTAGCTCACTTTCAGAGGCTCCCAGAATTGTTGCGCGTCATTCGGAGTGAGGCCATTTATGTCTGCGTTGCCCTTGCTGCTGTCCGCTTCATGTCCCGGATAACAAAAGAGGTTACTCTCAGCAATATCGGTTTGACAAAAAGGCTTGCGGCATTCGAGTTGGCAGGCGGTTTTGCCGCACAGGTCATGCTGATCTTTTCTGTTTTGACTATCACTCATAACATCGGAGCACTGAACTTTTTCAGCACTGTGCCGCAAGCGTGGCTCCTTCAGATTGCAGTTATGTTTTTGCTTACGGCTGTCGCCGAGGAGATTGTGTCTCGCGGCTATGTTTTTCAAATGGCAGAGCGTCACTGGGGCAGCGCGGTTGCAATGGTGCTGTCTTCGCTGCTGTTTGGCCTCGGCCATATCATCGGAGGTGGATTGGCAGCGTCAGGACAAGCGTACCTCGCTTTTTTGTCTGGATTTCTTCTTTGTGGCGCTTATCTTATCACACGCAGTTTATGGCTGCCTATCGGCCTCCACTGGGCTTGGGATATTTTAGACACTATTCTGTTCGGAGGCTGGGGCTACCGGGGTATTCTGTCCGGCGGTGTTTCTTTACAGGATCAGTACACGATTAGTGCTTTGTGTGAAGTGTTCCAGTTGGGTCTCACGGGGTTGATTATTTTTATTGCTGTCCGAAGGGGGCAATGGCAGCCCTCAAAACTCAAGCTGGAAAATCCCTTTCGACGGTTAGAATGACAACAGCGCCGACTAACTTGCCCTAACGAAACTCCTCCGGCCTGCCATACTCGTGGAACGCCAAATCGGGCTACCGGCAGGACGGGGTGTCTCCGACAGGCATCAGCACGGCGTACTCATTCCAGAAGGTTGGGGACCGCTACTACGACCCGACGCTGCTGTGCTTTTTGACACGGGACACCGAGCTAGGCCAGTTGCCCTACACTTACTGCGGCGGCGATCCGGTAAACCACGTTGATCCAACGGGTCATTCTTGGAGACAGTTTGGCGGTTTTCTGCTCACATGGGGTGGCATTCATGTGGTTGCTGGAGGTTTTGCTTGGATTGCAGCAACAGACGGTGTTGGTGGTTTCCTGGGAGGAACAGTAGTTGTGGGAGCCGGTGGAGCAATGATTGGAAAGGGCTGGAAAATGATGCGTGGGGAACGATGAAAACAACACGCTTGATACGTTTCTCTGTAGCACTGTTGGTGTGCATCGGGGCCGTCTGGCTAACGGCGACCAGCCCTGTTCACAGCCAAGCGGCTTTGCATCATTCCGTGTTCTGGTACGGCGTGGCTGGCCTGCTGGCGAGTCTGGTACTGTACGTTTTGCTGTTCAGTCACCTGAGCGGAGCGCCTATGGAAAAGAAGTATGCAGCCCTTTTCCGCTGGATAATACCGGCACTTGGATTGTTTGTGGTTGCGGCTTTAATGGAGCAGGATGCCAACGCACCAAAGTGGCAGAACAGCATACTGGTTCTCTATTATCTCTGTGCCATCATTGGAAGCGTTGGCACGACGCCTTTCTTGTTTGGCCTGATTAGAAAACGCTGACGTGGGTGGAGCGACCTGCCAATTTGCCCTAACGAAACTCCTTTGGCTTGCCATAATCTTACTTGGAGGCGGCATCGCGAAAGGAGCGAGTTCTATGGCAGCTATGTCTGTCGCCCCAGGGGCGTTGTTGGCGTCGTCCGTTTCTCTCAATGGAGGTCTCAGCCCGGAGGAGGCCCACCTCGTCAAACTGACCAAGCGCGAGATTGAAGTTCTGACTCATGTGATTCAGGGCAAATCCAGCCGGGAAGTGGCCGAGACACTGTTTGTCAGCAAGCGCACGGTGGATTTCCACCTGGCGAATGTCTACGACAAGCTTCATGTCAACAACCGTGTGCAGGCGTTCCGCCGCGCCACGCGGCTGGGCCTCATCCCTTACGAAGCGCAGTTTGCCGATTAGTGAAGGCTTTGGAAGAGGACTTTGAAAAAAGACTTTGGAAGAAGACTTTGCGAGAGACTGATCGCCTGTCCCTGGCCGACCGAATGCCCTGGTATTGTATGCCTCAGCAGCCGCAGGCAACCCACCGAAGCCGGGAGAGAAATCTCCCGGCTATTTTTGTCGGCTTTTTTGTGCGGGCTTCTTTGGGGCGTCTGGCCGATTGTGTGCTATAATGCCCTGATGTCTTCTCAATTTACCCTTTCTTTATTCGCCACACGCTGGCTCACAAAACTCTTGCTCCCGCTGGCCCTCCTGCCGGTGCTGGCCGGGTGCGGGACGCAGACGCAGAATGCCCTCAAAGTGCAGGGCAATCTGTCAGAAGCCCTGCGTCATGCTCAGGTGGACCCCACCGACAAGGAAGCGCGGCAGTGGGCGGACCGCGCCATTGCCCTGGCGCCCAATAGCCCGGCGACCTATTTCGGCGCTCACGACGCCAACACTTCCAGCGCCGGTGTGGCTGATGTGTTCCTGGCCGTCGGCGATGACCCCGCACTGGCCGACTACATGGCGCAGGCGATTCAGAAGTTTCCGAATGACTACCGGGGCTATCAGATTTTGATTGAGGCGCAGGGGCGGCTGGGCCGCATGGCCGAGCGCAAAGCGACAGCGCAGAAGCTCATCGGCGTGCTGGCCCCGGCCATCCAGAAGCCGGGCGCGACCAGCATTCTGGAACGCTCAGAGGCACTGGCGGCGGCGCACTTTGCCGCCGGGGACCCGGCGGGCGGCGCGGCGCAGTACCAGAAGCTCATTCAGGCATACCCCACGGACCCGGAGCCGCCCAATGCGCTGGCCTACAACTGGGCCTTGAACAACACCAATCTGCCACAGGCGCTGAAGCTCTCGGAACAAGCTCTGGTTCTGTCCCGTAAGGGCAATAAGCCATACACAGACGAGCAGACGGCGGCGCTGCTGGACACCCTGGGCTGGATACAGTACCGGCAGGGAGATTTCAAGAACGCCGCGCAAAATCTGGAGCAGGCCACCGCACTGATGCCGCGTCAGGCCGAGACCCGCTACCATCTGGGCATGGTCTACACGGCGCTGGGCGAGACCGACGCCGCCCGCGCCGAGATGGGGCACGCCGTTCTGCTGTCTCAGGGATACGCCGCCGCCGAAGCAGCACAAAAGGCGCTGCCCCCGGCGGCTCCGAACTCGTAAGCACCCCGTACTCAAGCCACCATTCTCAAGCCACCTTTCGGGGGTTCATCGCCGACCCGCCGAGCAGACAACCTGAAGGAAACCCGCTGTGCCTGATTTTCCCCTGCTGTCCGCGCTTGCTCTGGCCACCACGCTGCTTCTGCCCGCCCTCACGGCAGAGGCCGCTCCTCCCGCGCCGAGGGCTGTCACCGCGTTTCAGAGCGCCAACATGCCGGACACGGACCGCAAAACGCTGTCTCCGCAGTTTCTCAAAGATAACGCCGCACGGGCCTATGCCGCCTGGAAAAACGCGCCGTGGTCCGCGCAGGTCCCCCGCGACGTGTTTCTAAACGACATCCTGCCCTATGCCTCGCTGACCGAGCCGCGTGAAGACTGGCGGCCCAGACTCGCCGCCGTCGCCGGGCCGCTGGTGGCCGGGTGCAGAACGCCGGGCGAGGCGGCGATGGCACTCAACAAGAAGCTGTTTCCGGCCCTGAAAGTGCGCTACTCCACCGCCCGCAGCCGGGCTGACCAGAGTCCGTCGGAGACCATTGGCAGCGGCCTGGCCTCCTGCTCCGGCCTGTCCATTCTGCTGGTGGATGCCTGCCGTGCGGTCGGCGTCCCCGCCCGCGTCGTCGGCACGCCCCTGTGGGCGGACGGGCGCGGCAACCATACGTGGGTGGAAGTGTGGGACGCAGGCGGCTGGCACTACCTGGGGGCCGCTGAACCCGATGACAAGGGCCTGGACCATGCGTGGTTTGCCGGGGATGCCGCCCGTGCCGTCAAGGACAGCCCGGAACACGCCATTTATGCGTCGTCGTTTCGCCGCACCGGCCTGTCGTTTCCGCTCGTCTGGGCGCCCGAAACGCAGTGGGTCTCGGCGGAAAACGTCACCGACCGCTACGCGACTCCCGCCGCCGCCGCGCCCGCTGACCCAAATTCGGTCAAGCTGCATATTCGGGTCGTGGATGCAAAAGGCAAGCGGGTGGTCGTGCCGGTGACGGTGCGCGATCTGGGCGACACCGCCGATATGAATAACCTGCTGACTTGGAACCTGCGGCGCGAACGGGCCTATGAGATCATTGCGGGCAAGGCGGGACACCAGGCGCGTCAGACATTCGCTTCCGGCAAAGAAGACAGCGACACCGTGACGCTGGCCCTGCCGCCCGCCGCACGCCCCGCCCCGCCGCTGGCCCCGGCTTCGGCGAAGGCGCTGAAGACGGCACTGGCAGCCTACTTCGCCGCCCCGGCGGCGATGCAGGCCGACTGGAAGTTTTCGCCCCGGCTCGATGCCCTGCTCCTCCAAAACGAGGATGCCGTGCGGCAGGCGGCGTGGGACGCCTACAAAGCCGCCCCGATCCATCAGGCCGCCCGGGAAGACATTGCCGCCAATCAGGTGCGCTCCGGCGAGTATCTCAGCCCTTATATTGTCAAAACCGTGGGCACGCGCCCGCCCGGCGGCTGGGGGCTGGTGATTGCCATGCACGGCGGCGGCGGCGCTCCGAAAGAGCTGAACGACAGCCAGTGGCGCGGCATGGCGACTTACTACCACGACCACCCGGAAGCGGGCGGCGGCTACAAGTATCTGGCCCTGCGGGCGCCTAACGACACCTGGAACGGCTTTTATGACGACTACGTGTACCCGCTGGTGACGCGGCTGATCAACGAATATCTGGTGCTGGGAGAGGTGAACCCGGACAGGATTTACTTGATCGGCTATTCGCACGGCGGCTACGGCGCGTTCGCCATCGGGCCGAAGATGCCGGATCGGTTTGCCTCCATCCATGCCTCGGGGGCGGCGGGCACGGACGGCGAGACGGCGGTGGAGAACCTGCGCGACGTGCCGTTCTCGGTCTGGGTGGGTGAGTTTGACACCATGTACGACCGGCGGAAACGGACCGAGGCACTGGCGGCGCGGCTGGCCGAGATGCGGGGCAGTCACCCGGACACCTACCCGATGAGCGTGGACATTAAAGCAGGCTATCAGCACGGCAACCTGCCGGACCACGAGCGGCTGGCCGTGCTGCTGCCCGCCGTCCGCAACCCCGTCCCGCCTGCGGTGACGTGGCTGATGACGGACACCGTCATTCACGACTTTTACTGGCTGCATTCCGAGGCGCCGAGCAAAACGCAGCGCCTCGACGCTTCGATCAAAAACAACGCCGTGGTGGTGACGGCCTCGCCGAACGTCACCGGGGCCTCGGTGATGCTGGACAGCCGTCTGGTGGACTTTGCCCGGCCAATCACGCTGTCCGTCAACGGCAAGACGACCACGCACACCGTCACGCCGCACCTGAAAACACTGGCGGAGACGCTGGCCCGGCGCGGCGACCCGCGCCTCGCGTTTACTGCCGTCCTGCCCGTGAATACAGTAAATACAGCGGCGATGCCCTGACAGCCCGCTCCGGGCGGCAAGCGCAGACCTCGGCGCAGAAGCTCAAAAATGGTCTTTCCGTGCCCACAAGCTACGGCGCGGAAACCGACCGGGCCGTCCAGCCGGGGTACGGCCCATACTGGATGGAGGTAAAGCTGCTGCTGGAATCCACGTTCCAGAGCGCGGCCTGGCCGTCGGTGCGGTTCCACAAAATGCGTGCCCGATTGTCCGCCCCCACAGCCAGTGCCACCCCCGAATACCCCGGATAGGGGCCGTACTGGGTGGATTGGAGATTGCTGCTGGTGTCCAGGTTCCAGAGTGCCACCTGACCATCGGTGCAGTTCCACAGGACACGCGCATGGTTATCGGTCCCGACCGCCACCGCTTTGGCCGTCCAGCCGGGATACGGCCCGTAGGCATTCAACGCAATCGTGTTTGCAGCATTCAGGTCCCACAGGATCATCTGCCCATCGGTGCGGTTCCAGAGGATGCGGGCATGGTTGTCCGTGCCTGCCGCGATTGCCGTCGCCGTGTAGTTGGGATACGGCCCAAAGTTTGCAATGGTGAGAGCGCCGGAGGCATCCAGGTTCCACAGCGAAAGCTGCCCATCGGTGCGGTTCCAGAGGATGCGGACATGGTTGTCCGCGCCCACGGCCAGCGCCGTCGCCGTGTAACCTGTATAGGGGCCGTAGTGGGTGCTGGTGAACCCCCCCGTCGCCGTGGTGAGCCTCCACAGGGCCATCTCGCCGGTGGTGCAGGTCCACATCAAAAGAGTGCTGCCAGTTTTGTCTTCGGCAATGGCAGTGAGAGACCAGCCAGGATACGGGCCGTAATTGTTGTTGCTCTGGGTGAAGTTGCCGGCGCTGTCCAGGTTCCAGAGCGTCGCATGACCGTCGGTGTTCATCCAGGCAATATGGGTGGTCGTCGGCGCGGGCGGGACTGGCTGGCCGTAGGCGGCCAGCGAGTTCAGCAGGGTGGCAGTCGGGGTACCCAGGCCAATCGCCGGGTCATAGCCAGCGGCGGCGGTGTAAAACCCGTTAGAGCTGCCGTCGGCGATGTCGTGGAAGTTGGCTGAGGTATTAGTCTGGGCGATCTGATAAAGCGGCGGGTTCAGGAAGCCGACACGGCCCAGTCCCTGCGCGGCGCGGCGGCTGTTGACCAGCGCCGTCAGCCCGGCCCACAGCGGGGCGGCGGCGGACGTGCCGCCGTAAATCGTCCAGCCTCCGTGAACATAGATCGCATAGCCCGTGTTCGGGTCCGAGTTCAGTGAGATGTCCGGCACGGTGCGCCCGTTGAGAACGCCAGAGACCGATTGCTGATACACCGGCACGCCCCACTGGGTGCTGACGCCGCCGCCGCCCGCACTGGTGGCCGAGTTGTACCACGTTCTTTCCGACAAGTAAGGTCCGCCGGGGGATTTTGTTTGCAGGGTCGTCCCGCCGACGCCGGTGACATAGGGCTGCGAGGCGGGATCATCTACGGTCGGCCCGCCGATTGTGCTGCCGGTGTCATACGCGCCGTTGTCGCCGGAAGCAGCCAGCAGCGCCTGCCCCTGCGCGGCCATCTGCTTGAAGATGGCATACTCGCTGTTGAGCGTGGCGCGGCTGAGCTGAGTTTCGGCCAGCCCCCAGGACGTGCTGACCTGCGCGGCGGTGTTGTCATTGGCGATGCGGCTGTAGCCTGCCAGCACGCCTGCGTCCGTGTTAGGACACTGGTAGACCCGCACGCTGGACAGGTTCGGGGTCAGGGCCAGCACCATCTCGGCATCCAGCGTCGCTTCCGCCTGGTCATCCAGCGTGTTAAACGCGGTGCTGACGCCGGTGCTGACCTGAACAACGTTCACCGGCACACGCGGCAGACCATTGGCGTTCTGGTAGGCGGTGATGTCGCTCTGCGCGAAGGTGGCGAGCTGGAAAATAGCGACGGTCTGCCCGGACCCCGTGCCGCTGAAGCTGCTGAAGCCATAGGCAGCGCGGATGTCGGACGCGGACAGGCCGCCGCCGGCGCCCGTTCCCGCCGCCGCCGTGAGAAAGGGTGCGAGGCTGGCCTGCCGCAAGTGCGAGCGGCGCAGAGGGACGGTGTCCAGGCCGACCACGCCGCTGACGCGCCCGGCCAGTGCGGCGGGAATACGGGGCGCAGTGTCGGGCTGACGGGCCACGCGAGCGGCGCGTCCTTCCGCCGCCGGGACCTTTACCTGCTGAAGCTGAACGCCAAAAGCCGCTTCCGTTGCGGAGGCCGGGCCGGAGACTTCCAGCAGCAGGCGGCTGGGGTGGGTGGCCGTCACGGTCAGCCCCTGCGTTTTGGCCCACCGGGCGACGGCATCATAGTCGGCCTGTGTCGGCCCAAACCTCGCCGCGAACTCATCAGGCGTAATAAAGTGACGGTAAGCCGGGTCACCGGGCGTATACAGGTGTGTCAACAGGGCATCCAGCCCGGCGGCATCGCGCAGGGGCAGGGTCAGCATGGCGGGCACAGTCTCGCCTGCGCTCACCCGGCCTACGACCGAGGGCCGGGCCGTGCCCACCGCCGACGCGGGCAGCGTGCCGCTGGCAAGCGCCGCCGCGCCAAGCAGGGACAGGCAGCGGGCGAAGAGGTGAAAAAAACGAGGGAAGTGCATGGTCTGTATACGGTATTTTTTCTGAAAAAGTGCCAGCAGCATCACTCATTATGCCGCACTACCGGGCACAATTACACAGAATTTGTCTATAATTTGTATGCCAAGAACCCTGAGTTTGGTTGACAAGGGTTCGGCATCGTGTTATAATTTGGACGCAAGGGTAATCAGCCCACTGTGTCTGTGCAATTCCCCGGCAGACACCACTCCAGGAGGCACAGAGGCAAGACCATGTTAAACGGGAAAGTTATTGGGAAAGTGAAGTGGTTCAGCGACGCGAAAGGCTACGGCTTTATCGAGGTGGAAGGCCGCAAAGATTTGTTCGTGCATTTTTCGGCTATTCAGCGCGAGGGCTACAAAAGCCTGGCCGAAGGCCAGGAAGTGTCCTTTGAGATTGAAGAAGGGGCCAAAGGCCCGCAGGCCGCGCAGGTTGTCCCCGCCGAAGGCAGCCTCAGCGCAGAAGGCAGCGTCCCCGCCGAAGCGGTCGCTGCCTGAGATCACTTTGGAATGGCCCCGGCCCGCCCACACGCCCCGCTTGGGGGCGCGGAAGCGTCCGCCGGGGCTTCTTTATGTTTACTGTTTTGTGTTTACAGCAAGAGAAGAGAGTGCTCATGCCCCTCCCTGCCCAAAATGCCGTTATCAACCCCGCCGCCGACCGCCGCCTGAAGCGCATTGCGTTCGGCTACGGAGTCGTTGTCGTCGCCCTGCTGTTTTTCACCACGTTTGCGCTGGCCTGGGCCAATGCCAAATACGGCGGGCCGACTCTCAAAAGCATGGCGACGCCCAAGCTGTTCCTGCTGAATTTGGCAAGCGTGCTGGTCGTTTTAATCCCTTTTTACGCTGGCATTCACCGGCTGTACAGCGCCCGGCTGGAAATTGGGCGTGAGCGGGTCGCCGCCCGCGCCTGGGGCGAGGCCGTGGCCGCACTGGACCCGTTCTCGGCCCCGCTGGCGCGGTTTCTGGACACCGGCGGCGAGGCACACTTCCTGCTGGCGCAGGCGTATACGGGCCTCGGCGACAAGCTGAAAGCCGAAAGAGCCAGGGCCGTGGTGCGCCGCCGCAAAGGGGTCTGGGCGGACAAGCTCAATGCCGGGCGCGGCAGCAGCGTGTACACCACGCAGGAAAAACGGCCTGCGCCGCCGAAAGGGAAACCACGCAAGCGATTTTAGAGGAGCTTCTCATGGACATCACGCAGCGGTACACCACGCAGACCGGGCGGCAGTTCGCCATCCGCCTCAGCTACAACGAGCGCATTGCCGATGCCGACCCCAGCACGGCTTTTATTCGGATGCTGGAAGTCAAAGACTCGGAAACGGGCGAAGGGGTAGCGGTCCCGGCCAGCGCGTCCAAGTTTTCCACCTATGAGAACTTCACCAGCTTCGGCGGCTACACCGCCATTAATTATTTCGGCGTCCGCGAAACGGCCATCGAGGGCCTGCGGACCAAAATCCTGACCCGTGTGGAAGACCATTTAGAAAGACTGGGCTGACCTCATGCCCCCCATTGACGACGACAAGGCCCCTTCTCTGCAGGACCAGACGATTGAGCTGGGCAAAACTCTGAAATCTATTTCCGACGCCGACCCGTCCGGCACGCCCTCCCCGCAGGCCGCCGCCGTGTTTATGGGCTGGCTGGCCGAAGCCGGGCCGACCAGCCGCGAGCCGGTGTACCTGGCCGATGTGGCGGACAATTACGACGTGTTCCACAACACCAATAAAGACCTGTGGGAGCTGTTCGATATTCTGGACAATTATATTGAGGTCGAAGACGACGACGAAGAGCCGCCCCCGCGCAAGACGTTCATCGGGCTGCCACTGGTGTCGTGACCTACCGGACGACCTACCTTCCTTGCTTCGTTCATTCTTCACTTCGCAGGGTCCTTCCTAAAGGGAGGATTTGGATAAGTTAGGACAAGAGGCATAAGCCCGCATATTTGGCGAAGATCTCTTAATCCTTCCTTTAGGAAGGACCCTGTGAACGAGGAACGAGGGGACAAGGTGGTAGGTCACCGGGCCTAATGCTCGTGTTCGCCGCGCAGGAACTTTTCATAGTTTGGGCCACTGACGCCGTAATCGGTGTGGCCGCTGCCCCGGTAGACTTCCAGGCCCGTTCGCAGGCCGCCGGGGGGGAAGAACGACACGTAGCGCAGCAGGCCGGTTTCGCCGGGCGGAAGCGTGCCTTCGGACACCAGATAGGTGGGGGCATCGGGTTCGTCGAGCGCCACTTCCCAGCGCAGGCGAGACCAGCCGCGTGGGGTGGACTTGTGCATCCAGAAGCCGGACTCGGGGCCGCCGCGTGTCAGGCCCAGAAAAAGCGCGTGGGGCTGATACTCGGGACGAAACAGGTAGGGACCCAGACGGATTTTGCTGATGGACGGGCGGCCTTCCTCGGCACGCAGCAACAGCTCGTACAGGAAGCCGTCATTGCCTGCCGTGCAGGTCAGCATCGGGGCGACTTCGGGGATGATCATGGAGCCTCCAGGGGAAGAGCAAGCAGAATAAAGAGTACGTCAAGTCTATTATAGCATACGTTGCAACAAACGCAAAGCGCCGGGAAGCAGAAGGAGCAAGTGATGGAGCCATCCGAAATTTGGGCACGGGCCTTTGATCTGGTCCGGCGCGACCTCGCGGTGCCGGGCGTCTGGCTGGCGATGCAGGCCGCGCAGGTCCTGACCATTGACGGCAATTTCTTTGTTGCCGCCCTGTCGCCCCGCGAAGAGTATCTGCAAAACAGTCTGCAGGACAATCAGGCCACGACCGCCATCGAAGAAGCGTTGTACACCGTTACCGGGCGCGTGCTGGCCTTCCGGCTGGTGATTGGAACAACACTGGCAGACTGGGAGGCGGAAAAAGCCAAAGATGCCCCCCGGCCTGCCGCACCGCAGGCAAGTACGCCCGCCGCCGAGCCGCCGCCTGCATTCTTCCGCTCCGAGTATTCAGCGGCCCCGGCCCCCGAACCGGCGCCCCGCCCGGCCGCCGCGTCCTCGTCTTCCCTGTCTGCCACTGCGTCTTCCCTGTCTGCCACTGCAGCCCCGGCGTCGGACCGGGTGGTCAGCCCGTCGTGGGAAAAGCTGTCCGAGCGGCTGAACGGAGGCTACAAGGCCGCGCCATTTATCAAATATCCCCATGGGCAGGCGGGCTATGTGCTGACAGCGGTGAAGCTGATTTCGGACACGATGGACGCACTGATGCCCCCGCCTGGTGCGCCCCGCGACGACCTGCAGGAGCGGCTGCTGGCAAAAGCCATCGAGCGTCTGGGCAGCATCGTCAATTTGGACCCTTTGTTTATCTCGCTGGAGCTGCTGCGCTACCGCGAATCGGTGGGCAGGAACATTGATATTGTGCTGTAATTAATTGCCTGATTTCTATCAAAATGTGTTTATTTCGGTTTTTTGTGTTACAATAATCTTGCTTAGTATCAGCTAATTCCTCGCAGGGCAATGAAGCCTTCCTTTTAACTTTGACAGCCACACCGCGAGGAACTGCGGTGTGGCTAAGCCAGAGAGCGCCATGCTTCTGGTCTGATGGAAAGGAAATTGTTATGTTTGCCACTCTCTCCAATCGGAAGGCTCGTACCCCCAGCGGCTTTACGCTGATTGAGCTGCTCGTCGTCATCGCCATTATCGCTATCCTCGCTGCTATCCTCTTTCCCGTCTTTCAGAATGTGCGTGAGAACGCCCGACGCTCTGCCTGCCAGAGCAATGTCAAGCAGGTAAGCCTTGGCATCATCCAATATGTGCAGGATTCCGACGAGAAAATGGTTACTGTCAACTCAGGCGGATGGTTTGGTGTGCCTCGGCTGTCTTGGGCTTCGGCGGTTCAGCCGTATGTGGGCACGGCCACGTATGGCGGAAGCTCCGTGTATCGCTGCCCCGACACGCAGGCAGATTACTACAAGCAGTGGACGTCGCCGCCGAACACCAGCCCAGACTGGACCACCAAATTTGTCAATCTCGGCATGAATCTAGATTATCTTCAGCCGGATGCCGGATGCTTGCCGGCTAACGCTCACCCTGTAGCCCATGCTCCTTTCGGCAAGTCGGGCGTGGGTCTGAGCGAGATCGAAGCTCCGGCACAGACAGTTCTGCTGGCAGAAACCAAACCTGAGGTTATTCTGTCCAGCGGCAGTTTTTATCCCAGTGATCAGGTGGACGCTCCGGCCTCAGCGGGCACAACTGCGAATGCTTGCTGCCTGGATGGCTGGGGACAGGACGACGGGTTCGAGCTTCCCAACACTGGCTCACCCAACACTGGCACAAACACATTTTCCCCGCGCCACAACGGCGGGGGCAATGTCGCATTTTGCGATGGTCACGTCAAATGGATGAGGCCCGCCACCCTTGCCGCCGGGACAAACTGGACTCCGACGATTGCCGAAGCCGATGTCAAGATTACGGACCTGAGCCAGTATCTGTGGTCGCTCAAAAAGAGCGGCACCAGTGACCTGTAACCCGGCGACGCTGGAGTCGATGATGCTGGAAAGGACATGGTCGGACGAATGACAGGAACTTACAGACGCTTTGGAGCAGCCTCTCGCACTACCCGGCTTGGGGCCTTTGCAGTCCTGCTGGGGGCTATGGCCCTGGGGTCTGCCGGATGCTCCCATCCGGCGGAGCCGGAGGCCGCTCCGCCGCCGCGTGCCGATGCACAGCCACTGCCTGTGGTGCAGGGCAAGCAACCGCGTCCGAAGCTGCCACCTCTGGCGGGAGATACCCACGCCCGTCCCGCGACACCGGGGCCATAGAGAAACTGAGAGGAAAGACTTGACAGCACGGCCTGCCCTATGCTAGAATGTTTCCGTTCCCAACGAGTTCAGACCCCTGGGGCTATGGCTCAGTTGGTAGAGCGGTTCGTTCGCAACGAACAGGTCACCGGTTCGAGTCCGGTTAGCTCCACGGGAACACGAACAGCCGCCCGCTGAGAATTATTCTCAGCGGGCGGCTGTTTTTGGCTTTGAGCCTCAAGCACGGCACAGAGAGACCACCAGCAGGCGCAGGTTGGAGGCGGGGTCGTCGGCGGGGGCTGTGGCGGCAAGCGCAGGGCCACTATGGATGCCTTTCATGGCAAGGTCACTCGCCAGAACGCGGTGCAGGCCGCTTTGCAGCGCGGGATAGGTCCAGCCCCGCGCCTGCTCCTGCAAGTTCTTCAGCAGGAACGCCTGCCGCTGGGTCATGCCCAGCATTTCCCCGGACAGTACGGCGGCGACGTCCGGCGGCGGGCCGCCTTTGAGGTTGAAGCCGTTCAAACGCTGGTCGGCCAGATACTTTGCCCCCCAGAGCTGGCGCAGATGCCGGGCCAGCATCACAAAGGTGCGGGCGGCGACGCCGTCCGGCTTGTCCCCCACATCCAGCATCTTGTCGGCCTCCGCCAGCGCCCGCCGGGGGTCCCGGTGGCCGACCGCATCCAGCAGGGCAAAGATATTTTCCTGCACCGCTCCCTGCCCGATAGCCTCAGCATCCGCCAGCGTCACCTTCGGGCGGTCCCCGGCATAGGCCAGCAGCTTTTCCAGCTCGGAGAGCAGCACATGGACATCGCCGGTCCGGGCCGCGCCGCCGCGCTCCGAGGCGGTGGCTTTGGCCCGGTCCATGATGCGGGCCAGCGCGGCAGGCTCAATCGTCTTGCCGCGCTCTTTCAGCAGCGCATTGGCGCGGGCCTGGAGGCCCGCCTCGCCGGGCGTGTCGCAGGCCACGGCCGCGCCGTTCTTGCCGATGGCGTTGGTGAGCTTGATCGACAGCGACTTGCCTTTGGCCTTGCCTGCGTCGTATTCGGTCGCCCCGGCGATAAGGACAAGGCAGGTCAGGTCGCCCAGCTTGGGCAGCCCCAGCGCCAGCAGCTCCTGATCGTCTTTGCCCAGCCGCTGCACATTGGTCACAATCACCACGCGCCGCTCGGAGGCCATTGGGACGCCTCCGGCGGAGGCGAGAATGGCGCGGGCGGCTTCGCCCGGCTCGCCCGCGCCGGTTGGTGGGATGTCGCGCTCTTCACGGTCAAAGTCGGCAAAATCCGGGTCGAGCAGCGGGGTCGTGAGCGTCTTCAAAGCCTCGCGCTTGAGGGCATCATCGCTGCCGACAAACAAATAAACCCGCTGCAGGGGCGCAGGAAAGCCTTTGGCAAGTTTGGCGTAGTCAAGTTCCACAGGTGTTTTTCAGACCCTTTCCGTCACAGCCGCCACCGGTACCTTTTTCCGGCCCAGTGTCTTCCACCAGACGCGCCACGACCCCGCCTCCAGCAAATGCAGGCCAGTCTCCCAGAGGCTTGCGGGCGGACGGGCGGATGGGTCGCCATAAGCGGCCTGTGTGAACGCCGCTGTCAGCGCCGGGATCAGGTCGGCGGGCAGGGGCACGCCTGTTTCGGCCTCGATCTGACGCAGGCGAGGCTGCACGCGGGAGGCATACTCGCCGGGCGTCTCCGAGGGGCGGCGCGGCAGGCCCATCCGGCCCAGCGCCCGGCTCATCCGGGCATAGCGTCGGCCCAGCGCCGTGTGCGGCGAAGCCTGCGGCGGGGGCGCGGAAGCAGGCAAAGCGCGTTTCGCTCGCCAGCGGTCAAACACTTCCGTTTTCAGCACGTACCCCACCAGCGCCAGCACGACCAGCAGGAGCGGGTACACCAGCTCCCAGCCCGCGCCGAGGCCGGAGCGCAGGCGCGACAGCCATTCCCAGAGTCCCGCCGTGTTCGAAGAGGACGCCCCAGGCACGGAGCCGTCCGAGGCAGACCCCTCTGTGGCATCCAGCGCGACCCACCCCTCGCCGGGGAAGTACACTTCCGTCCAGGCATGCTTGTCCGCGCCGCGCAGGTTGAAGGTGTTGTCTCCGGCGGCTTCGCCCGGCGCAAACCCGGTGGCGAGACGGGCAGGGATGCCCGCTGTGCGGCACAGGATCGCCAGTGATGACGCAAACATATCGCAGTACCCCTGCCGGGTGTCGCTTAAAAAAGCCCGCACATGGTCCTCCCCGTCCGGGATCGGCTTGACGGCCAGCGAGTACACGCACCGCTGCGAGACCCACTGCCGCAGGACCAGCGCCCGGTCCAGCGGGGTCTGCCGGGCCGGAGACAGGCTTTGCGTGGCCTCGGTGACGGCCTGCCGGTAAAAGGCCACATCGCTGCTTTGAGTCAGGTCGTTTTCTTCCACCCGCAGATACCGCCGCCGCACCTCCTCCGGGTAGGCTGTGCCCGCCCGGCGCAGGCGGGCCTCGACACCGGGCTGCGACAGGTCCGGGGCCAGCGCCGACGCGATGCGGTAGCCGTGAATAGGCCGGCCGTCGTCCATATCCAGCCGCCCATCCGCGCCCGCACGCGGCACATGACCGTCGCGCCCGCCGGTGTTCCGCAGGCTGATCTGCTGCGGGCGGGAGGCCCCATAAAACTGATCAGTCTCGCCCTGGACCCGAAAAGTCGCTTCTATCTGCGGGCTGACAGCGGGAAAGGTCGGGGGATCCCCCGGCGTCAGCGCGGCAGGAACCGAGTAGATGATCCTCCGCCCACCCACGCTCGGCTCGCCGGGAGGGAGGGGCACGGCATTTCCTTCCAGCGTGCTTTCCCAGCGGCTGCCGGTGTAGCGGTCATAGGTGCGTCCACGCCAGTAGTGCGGCTGGCTGTCGGAGGGTGTCACCTGCATGACCACCTCGGCGCTGGCCGTCCAGCCTTCGCCAGTGCCGAGCGCGAGGCTGTCTTCATCGGAAAAGCGCAGAGCGGTCGCCGGGGGGATCGGGGCGGGCTTTCCAGCAGCGAGTCGGCGGATAGCCTGCGCGATGGACAGATGCGAGAACAGAGCCTGCGCGGGGACAATCACAATCAGCCCGGCGATCAGCACGCACAGACTGCACAGGCCAGTCTGCACAAACTGGGCCAGCAGCAGGCGGCGCGGCTCTTCCGCCGGGGCCGGGGAGGGCGAGGCGGCGCGGACCCGGTTTTGCAGATAATTCTGGTGAATCAGCAGAAAAATCACGGTGACGATAAACACGCCAAAGCAGACCAGCACCGGGTTATTGAGGTCCACTTCAGCGGCCAGCCCCAGCGCAGCCATGACCGGGATCGTGAGTTCCAGCACCCGCACATCGGTCCGCAGAAGAAAAGTCCAGGCGGCGGCCCCCCAGACCAGCTCGGCCAGCAGGCGCAGCTCTCCCTTGTCCGCGCCCACCGGCAGCAGCGTCTCCACCGGCAGCGCCCGCGTGGCAAGCGCCGCCAGCAGCAGAAGCAAAAGCCCCACCACTAGCCCGTCCAGCACGCCGGAAGGCACGTTCAGCCGCCGCGCCCCGTAGGACAAGGCCAGCCCCAGCCCGGACAGCACCAGGGTGCGGCTCATCCAGACATAGTCCGGCTGAGAAATCGCGGCGTTGGCCGCAAAGATGCCGCACAGCACCACCAGCCCGCCCGCCAGATACAGCGGCAGGCTCGGCGGCGCTTCTTTCGCGCTCTCTGTTTCAGTCATTCCAGCCATCCAAGCGCCTTTCCAGCAGGTCGCGCAGGTCGTCGCCGCGCCGCACCAGCCGCGTGTTCGGGGAAGTCAGCGAGTCCGGCAGGCCCGGCGTGCCGGTCGCAAAGGAGCGGGCATCCAGCAGAAATTGAAACACCTGGCCGCCGCGCCCTTCCCAGTCATGCACCTGCTGCCGCAGGCGCGGGTCGGTTCCGGCAGGGGAAATCACAATCAGGGCCGCCGCACCGCGCCCCCCGGCTTCGTCGCCGTCCAGAACGTCCGCCAGGGTCTCCGAGGCGTCCGGGCAAACGCGGGCCAGCCGCTCCAGAAACCGGGCCGTTTCCGCGCCGCTTCGCGCCTGCGTCTCTTCTGCCGCCGCGCCTGCCGTCAGCAGCCGGACGGCGTAGCCATGCCGCAGCAGGTCATCGGCCAGGGTGGCGGCGAGGCGCACGCCCGCTTCCAGCGCCTCGCTCACGCCGTCTTTTGCATCGGTGTACGCGGCGCGGGAGAGGTCCAGTGCGATGACGGCATCCAGCGTAATCCCCCGCGAGTATTCCGCCACGGCCAGCATCCCCGTCCGCGCCGTCGTCCGCCAGTGAACCCGGCGCAGGTCATCGCCCAGCGCGTATTCGCGGACACCGTAAAAATCGTCGCCATCGCCGCGTGTCTGGGCACTGGCGGAGCCGCGCCAGCCGACGGACGCCGCCCCGCGAGGCCACGACTCGGCCACGGGCAGGAGCGCCGGGTAGACAATCAGCTCATCTATCGCCAGTGCTTTCTGGGAGAACGTCTGCAGACCCAGCGGGTCGGTAGAGTAGATGAGCGCAGGTCCCAGCGGGAACACGCCGCGCCGCCGCGCTTCCAGCAGGCACTGCGTCGTGCGCTCCTCCCCCGGCCAAATCCCCAGTACCAGCGGCGGCGGGCCGCCCGGCAGCGTCAGGCCGCCCGGCAGCGTGTCGCGCAGCGACAGATAGAACTTGGGCAGGCGGCTTGTGCTGCCAAGCGTGTAGGTCAGCAGCAGGGTTTCTCCCGCCGAAGCCGAGACCGGCAGCGCCCGCACGCAGGTCAGCCCCCCCAGCATCAGCCAGCCCATGAGATAGGACACGGCAGGGATGAGCCACAAAATTGCCGCCATCAGATACAGGGACGGCAGGTTAAACAGCACGGCCACCACCGCCACAAACAGCCCGGCGATATTGAGAGTAAAGCGTTTCATGGGTTACAACAGCGATTTCAGATAGGCCGAGGGGTTTCGACTCTTCGGCCTATCAGCCCTCTTTGCCCGAAGGCCGCCCAATGCCGGGGGTGTAGAAACCCCCGGCAAGGAAATGTCCTTCGGACACAGAGACGCAGCAAAGAGGCAGCAAAGAGGGCGCAGCAAGCAGCGCCCCTACTCCTCACCCGAAGGGTGCTTCCCTGCCGGGGGTTTTCACACCCCCGGCATTTGGCCCGTCCATTTATGCAGCAACGCCGTTAAGACCATGCCGCCTCGTTCAGAGGCGGCTCGTCTTGCCAGCATTTTGGTTCGCCGCTTTGGTTCATCAGATTAGATTAAACCAGACCCGGCCCGGCTTGCAGGAGCTGCGGGTAGTGCTGGTGGGTGTGCAGGACGAACTCGCCGAACAGCGTGTTGGCCCAGGCGAACCAGGGACGCGAGAAGCGCGACGGGTCATTTTTGTCAAACGACTCGTGCATGAAGCCCGTGCCTGCATCGGTGTCTCTCAGCGTCCGCAGGCAGTGGGCCACTTCGGCTTCGCTGCGGGAAGTCAGGCCGAACATGGTCACCGCAATCGGCCAGATCGTGTCCTGTCCGGTATGCGGGCTGCCGCCGCCTTCATACTTACCCTCAAAGTACCACGGGTTGGCGATGCTGCCTGCCATGCGGCGCGTAGTTTTGTAAATCGGATCCGAGTCGGGCACCGCGCCGAGGTAGGGCAGGGAGACGAGATTGGGCACATTGGCGTCGTCCATGATCAGGCTGTTGCCGAGGCCGTCCACCTCGTAGGCGTACATCTTGCCAAGCATAGGGTCGGTGATGACGGCGTGTTGAGCGAGCGCGGTGCGGACAACGGCGGCCATCTCCGTGGCCTGCGTCGCCAGCTTGGCGTTGTGCCGGATGGCGCTGAGCATCTCCGCCAGGTGAGTGAGCGACACGACGGCAAAAAAGTTGGACGGGATCAAATACTGATACGTCGTCGGGTCATCCGAGGGCCGGAAGCGGGAGCAGATGAGACCATTTGGCTGGATGGGCGAGCCGTAAATCTTCGGCGAATCGGGGGCCGGGGGCCGCCCGCCGCGCTGGAACGTGTACGGGCCGGGGCCGTCGAGGCGCTGCTGCTCGCGGAACGTCTGCAAAATTAGGCCCATCGCCTGTTCCCAGCGGGCGTCAAAGGGGGACGTGTCCCCGGTTTCTTTCCAGTAGCCATACCCCAGGCGGATGGGATAGCAGAGCGAGTCGATTTCCCATTTGCGCTCGTGGATGCCGCGTTTCATCAGCGTGTAGTCGCTCTCCCACTGGCTGCCGGTGTCGGGGCTGGCATTGAAAGCATTGGCGTAGGGGTCCAACTCGATGCACTGCACCTGACGGCGCAGGACGCCGTGCAGCAGGCTCTGTAATTTAGGGTCCTGCTTGGCAAGCGGCAGGTAGGGCCAGACCTGTGCCGAGGAGTCGCGCAGCCACATGGCATCGATGTCGCCGGTAATCACAAACGTGTCCGGCTTGCCACCGATTTCTTGATAGTGAACCGTGGTGTCCAGCGTGTTCGGATAGCAGTTGGAAAACAGCCAGGCCAGCTTGGGGTCGGCGATGCGCCCCTGCATGGTCCGAATGGTCTCTTCCACGGCGTCCGAGGTGAAGCGGCGGTCGCCCGGTGCGGGGCGTTTGGATGGGTATTTGGTCTGTGTGTCCTGGGCGTGTGTGGGCATTTTTGCTCCGATCAGCAGGCCCGCTCCGGTGAGCAGACCCAGCTTCAGCAGTTCTCGTCGTGTCGTCATAAAAATATCCTGACAAATGGTGTGATTTTGGTGCAGTCCATGGTCGTATTGTACCCGAACTCGCACCGGTGTCCGAAACCGTGCTACACTGTTTCCATGCCGACCTATTACACACACGCGGGCAGCCCGCTCGGCCCCCTGCTGCTGACCACCGACGGAGCCGCCCTGACGGGCCTGTTTTTGAACACGCCCGGCACGCTGGCCTCGGATTGGATACGTGATGACCACGCCGCGCCGTTCCCGGAGAGCCGCCGCCAGCTCGCCGCCTACTTCGCGGGAGACCTGACCAACTTCACCCTGCCCCTCGCCCCGGTCGGGACCCCGTTCCAAACCCGCGTGTGGGACGCACTGCGGGCCATCCCCTACGGCGCGACCTGCTCCTACGGCGACCTCGCCCGCCGTCTCGGCAGCCCCGGCGCGGCGCGGGCCGTCGGCCTCGCCAACGGGCGCAACCCGATTTCCATCCTCATCCCCTGCCACCGCGTCATCGGCACGAGTGGTCGCCTGACCGGCTACAGCGGCGGCATGGAGCGCAAAGCATTCCTGCTGGCTTTAGAGAAACAAAAAACAACGCCCGGCCTTTTTTAAGGCCGGGCATTTTTATTGCGAAAACGATTGTTCCAGCGGGGGCTACCCTTTTGGCGGAACGCCTCCAAAGAACACGATGTTGTTGGGCGAAGCAACTTTGAGCAGCGTACCAGCAAAAGAAAGCTGCCCATCGGAAGCCGTTTTGTAGGCCACAATTTTGTCATCCGCGCTGATGATATACAAGAAACGCTCGCTATTATCTAAGAAAACGGCAGGGTAGGGAGCCTTCGGTGCATTTGCCAGAGGCAGGGGTTCAAGGCTACCGTTTTTGCCTAAACGATAAGCCGAAATCGCGCTCGGAGGTGGCGGGACTCGCGGGGTATCAATTGCAATGTAAGAGCCAACGTAAAGAATACTGCCGGACTTGCGGTATGCCAGGTTGCCGAGTCCGGGGCCGCTCAATGTTTTTGATGGAGGTGTGACGCTGACAACCTCAAACGTCTTGCCGATAGATTTGCAGACAGTAAGCTGGTTGCCTCTGTCTCCCAAGATCAGGTAATTCTCTGCCGTCACGCAACTGCCCAGGGGCAAATCTGTCTGTGCAAGATTGGAAGAACCTAACGGCAAAGCATTACTGCTAATGATCGGATAGAACTGAACTTCGCCGTATATGTGCTGCCCGTCGGTACTATTACGGCGTCCCAGCAAAAAGAGGGCCGTGCCCTCCTGATTGAGGATCACATTTCCGAACACGGGTGCGTCGCGCTCAACCGACACGGCTACAGTCTGACGCTTCACCAAAGCGGCCGGATGTGACACATCATAGACAACAACTTTGTCCTGACCGTCGGCATAGCTGAGGCCCAGCAGATACAAAAGATGATGCCGCGAGTCAAGTTTTGCTACCAGTACCGACAGTTCCGCCTTCATCGGCCCGGACGCTGGTGGGGTGAGCAGTCCGTTTTTGCCGACGATATAGCAGTAAATCCGGTCAGTGATGGGCTGCTCCACGAAATTGTCTGAGTCGCTAATCGCAAACAGTGCCCCCGTCTGCGGGTCGGCACATAGGCGGGCGTTGACGGGGCTGCCTTTGACGGGCTTTCCAGTCAGCGGTTCGAGGCGTCCATTTTGGGCAACGCGGTATTCATAAATCCCTTTGGAGGAACTGACATAGGCAAATTGCTTGTTGCCCAGCGAGAAGGGCTTACCGATTGGGGCGGAAACCCAGCGCGGCGCGACAGCAAGAGCGGCGGCAGATTGAGCGGCCACCCTCAACTGGATGACCCAGGCACACAGAAGGCCAGCACACAGCAGCAAAACTCCGGCAACGATTTTGGACTTCAAGCTTGGCCTCGCTTCTCATGATCTCACTTCAAGAAGTTGTCAGCGGCTCGACAGAACACTGTCATAAGTGGTAGAAAGGTTTATCTTGTCCTCAGAGTGGAACGGCGCGTTAGCGCGGAATGAGACATATCCTTTGTATTTGGGGTCTGTAGGGCCGGGATAAGAGCCTGCCTGATAGGTGACATAGGGAGATTGATCCCAGTCGACATAGTACCCATCATATTGGTATAGCTTGCTCTGCCGATCATCTGACTGATCGCCGCCCCATGCACAGCCATAGATATACGAGTTGTTTTGAAGCTGTGAAATACCAGCGGGTATGTTTTGAGCGATGGAGTTAGCACGCTTGATTTGTAAAAATTGCCTATTTCTGTAATTCCACATCGGTTGTGCGGAGGTGAATGTGACAGAACCGTAGCGCAAGGGTGCGTTCGGGTTTAAGATTTTTCTGGCTGCCCCTTTGATGACAAGCTTGTAGTTCGCCTTGAAATGCAACGCAACTCGGCCTTGTAAGTATCTTCGGTCCTGTCCACCAGTGACAAAACTCATTTGAAGCGGGTTACCGGCGTCTCCGTACAGCAAGATTCTTTGATTGCCGTTTAAACCACCTCCGGTTGATTGGGGACGATCAATTGTCGTCACACCATTTTTGTTAACTTGACCCTGAATTGTCGGCTGCCACGCTGGGTCTGTTACCGGGTCAGAGGTCATCAAAAAAACGCCAGCATCCAGAGCACTTCCACGTACTGGAGCACCATTAGCGTTGACCAGGCGACCGCCAGTGTATATATCTGCTGAGTCTGTCTTTCCTGGTCCTCCACTTGCGGAAAGGCGGACACTCCCAGATGATGTGCTGGGGCTAGGAAAGATTAATTGTGTAGTGGATAGCCCAACATATCCCGGTTGGCTTAAAACTTCTCTATAGATACCCTTAGCAGGATCGAATGAATGGTTAAGGTCTTGAGGAGGCAAGACCACCCGTGGCTGTAGAAAGACTTCATCCAGCGGCTCAACAATTGAAGGCATACTTGAAGTTGCCGAACTAGTAGTGCTGTTATCAGGCTGAACAGGCTGCGTCGAACCATCATTGTAAATGATCTGACTATTGGCTGCGTCGTAAAAGCCTGGGGAGGCATAAGAAGAAGCTGGATTTCCGTCTGCATCAGCGCCCTCGTAAATGACTCCATTGGGACCTTGTGCCGTCAGCAATCCCACCTCGGCAGGAACAAAATCGCCGGTGTCAGGATCAATATCAGGCGGAAGAACAGCGTTGAGCTGCGCGGTCTCGGCGTTGAGAATCTGTACAGGGTCTCCTGTATCCCACGGCACGGCGCCGGCTTGCGGAGTGTCGCTGGCTTCGTTGCTCTGCACACTTTCCGTACCTCCTTGTACCGCAAGCACCACATAGAAGTATTCTGTTCCTGTCGTTAACCCCGAGATGTTGGAATACATAAAGGCATTCGTCATACCGGGGCCAGCGTCCGCCGTGCTGACATTGGAAGCAACCAGCGAATATGGCCCGCCACTGACGGTCGCACGGTAGATATTGTAGCCGGAAGCTCCCGCCACTCCGTTCCAATAAAGCGTTACCTTATTGCTGCCCGTTGCCGCTGCTGCCAAAGTCAGCGTAGGCGTACTGATGACCGTCACTGCCGCCGTGCCGCTGACACTTCCACTGGTTACCTTCACCGTCGCACTGCCCGCGCTGCTGCCTGCCGAATACAGGCCCCCACTGCTCACGCTCCCCACCCCGCCGCTCACGCTCCCTACCCCGCCGCTCACCACCGACCAGGTAAAGCTAGGCTGCGAGGATAGCGACAGATCAACTGCAACCAAAACGCGCTTCCAACCATTTGTGCGATGCAGATTCATGTTGCTTTGTGTGTGATGACGGCTTCGCAGAGAGGTGGCTATTTCACAGCGTACAGGTAGCCGTTGCCCGCAGTGAAGTAGACTGTGCCGTCTGCGCCGATGGCGGGCGAAGTTTTGATAGAGCCGCCCGGTAGAAACGTCCATTTGCGCGTTCGGGTGTGCGTATCAACGGCGTACAGGCGATCTGCACCGATGTATAGTGTACCGTCCGAGGCAAGGGCGAAAGAAGACAGGAAGACGCTTGGCTTGAAGAGGAGCGTCCATTTGTCCTGTCCGGTTTTGCCATTCACGGCATGAAGCAGGTGGTCGGTTGCCGTGAGGTACAACGTTTGGTCCGGGCCAAGCACGGGGGCGGAGGTTGTCCAGCCCTTCATTTTTCGGCCCCATTTTTTCTTGCCTGTTCTGCTGTCTAGGGCATAAACACGCCCGTAGGTGGTCAGAACATAAAGCGTCCCATCTGTGCCGAGGCAAGGGGACAGGCGAACGTAGCCTGCTGTGACGAACTCCCACTTCTTTTTACCCGTCTGCCCGTCGAGCGCCAGCACCCGGCCATCCATAGAACCCGCGTAGACCGTCCCGTCCGGCCCCAGCGCGGGCGTTCCCTCAATGCGGTCCCCGGCGCGGAAGCCCCACCGCTTCCTGCCGGTCGCACGGTCGAGCGCGTAAACTTCAAAATCTTGGCAGCCCGCATATACGGTCCCATCTGCGCCGATTGTTGGGGATGAGAAGCAGGGAGCCGTGGCGACGAATTTCCAGAGCTTGCGTCCAGTCCGACCATCTACGGCATAGATGTTGTCACTGTCACCGCTGACAAACAGCGTCCCATCTTCGGCCAAAGCGGGCGTGTAGTAGCTGGTGACGTGCAGGGAGCCATCAGCGGCCCGCACTGGCCGATGATAGTTCGACGGCCCGTAGCCCGGCTTGGAAGGAATCCCGGCGTCGTCTGGGCTAACCTCAAACTGAAAGCAAGACACAGGTAGTCCGGTCTCCGCCGCGAAAGCGTGCGGCGCGTTTTCCCCGCCGGTATAGACCGTCCCGTTGGGGCCAACGACCACATCTGTGCTTGCACTATACTTGACACGCCATTTCAGCTTGCCCTGTGCGCTTTTCCCCAATCCGCTGCCGGTTCGAGGCGCAGCGCCGGTATTCCCGGCGTCGGCGTGAGACTTCGGCCAGCCTGAGCGGGGCAGCCCGTCCGCCTGAGCCGAGACGGCCAGCGTCAGCAGTGAAACAGCCGCAACCAAAACGTGCTTCCAATGGTTTATGCGATTCATCTTCATTTTGCTTTGTGAATGGTGATGCTGATATTCTGCTCAGTGAAGTAAGGATTGCCAGGAAACGGCGTCCAAGATAGGTCTGCTAGACCGCCTCCATCGTAACTGCCATCGTCATAACGCCCTGCGTTTGGACCAGAAGTAAACCTTGCCACTTGAGCTGGTTTCCATGTAATCCATTGCCCGCCAGGTTGCAATAATTGTCCCTGATCCCAGGCAGGGACTGTGATGGACGAGAGGGTTGCAGAGGTGTTAGCCCTGACCCCAATCGGTACGCCTGCGATGATGGGCTGCGCGATTGAGACAGCCCGTTTCATTTGTATTGTGGCAAGGTCGCCTTTTTTGGGGCGCAAGGCGCTTGCAGCACCAAGCGCACTGTATTGAGATTCGTCGCCCGAAAAGAGCGTTCCGTCCGCAACGATAAGTGTCAACCGGGTTGATCCGGTAGCAGGTTGTGTTGAATAAGCATAAAAGCGTAGAGAAACAGTAGACCCGTTCGGAATGCGGAAAGGCGTATTACTGGGTTTGGGAATGTTGATGAGGGCCGGAACTTGCTTGGCTAGCGGCCCTGCATATGGGCCATTGATTCTGAGGACGAGGCCCCAGCCGCCCGCATTACTTTGCAGTCCCGCGTCCACCTCTTGAGTCGCGCTTCGTAGTCCGAGATAGACGTTTGCTGTCTCATCGCTCTGGACATGGAAACTGTTGGGGAGTGTCACTTGGCCTTGCACGCCACGGAATCCACGTGTTGAAGTCACTCTGCGGACAGGGCCAGCGGCAGGAGGTAACAATACGCCCTGATAGGCGTGTGGCAATAATACGCCTGACGAGGTCGCGCTAGCGCTAGACTGCTGTGAGTCGTATGGATCGAGTGGCATAGTAACAACAGTTCCATCGGAAAGTGTGACTTGGTTGCTTCCAGAGTCCAGCGTTCCATCTGGTGGCTGTACTGATGCATATGCGTCATCATATATAAGACCGTCAGGACCGACAACACGCAGGTTAATCAGGTATGGCTCGTCGTCTGCATATGCGTTACGGACAGCGGATAAAACTGACGATGGGCTGCGTGTATCCCACGGAACAGCCGCAGGGTCTGGCACGTCGCTGTCTTCAACAGATGCCTCGCTTTGCCCGTTGCTGTAAACGGCTTTCACAGTGTAGAAGTATTCTGTGCCGTCAGTCAGTCCTGTATTGGTGTATATCTCCATTGGACTGCCAGGGTAGCTAACGGTATTGACAGGAGTTGAACCGTTCAGGGGATGAGCGTAATCCTCGCCGGACGAACTTGTCCCCCGGTAAATGTTGTAGCCTGTGGCATTGGCAAGAGCGGTCCAGTAAAGTGTCACTCTGCCACTGCCTGTGGCGTACACAGCAAGGTCGGTTACTCCCGGCGAAGCCGCATTGACCGTGACCGCCGCCGTGCCGCTGACGCTTCCGCTGGCTGCCTTTACCGTCGCACTGCCCGCGCTGCTGCCTGCCGAATACAGGCCCGCGCTGCTGATGCTCCCAACCCCGCCGCTGACTACGCTCCACGTAAACGCTGGCTGCGGGGACAGCGCCGCCCTGAACTGGTCTTTGGCCGATGCCCCGAACTGCTGCGTCCCCCCCGTCGCCACCGACGCCGACGCCGGAGAGACGGCAATGCCGGTCAGCGCGATGTGTTCAAGTTTGTGTTCGGCGCGATTAAGCATCTTACCGAGAGCGCATGACGTTGACAAAGCCTCCTGTTGGATTGGGTGCGAGGCGCTTGTAAGCCATGACTGCTGAGAAAGTTGGCGGAACGGAGGGCTTTAACCCTCCTGTCAGCAAGATGTGGAACTCGGATACAGGGCCGCTTGTCATCGCGTTTGCTCCGCTAATTCTCGCATTGGTCACCTGTAAAACATTTCGTTGAACGCTGACCGATAGGCCGTAGGAGAGAGGCAAGACATGAACGATTGGGCGTAAATTTGAAAACTTCCCAGTAAGTGGGTCAATGTTCACGACCGAAATGACGCCTCCATTTTGGAGCAGGTAAGCATACTTACCCGAAGGACTCAGCGCGAGTTCTTTCACATCCAACTGAATTGGAAAGTATGTAAGCCGAGACAATGTACTGCTTTGGCCGACCCGAAAGCAAAGCGGCTTACCTTTTGTCGGAGCGTACAGATACTTTCCCGACGAACTTATGGCTAACGACTGAGCGAAGCTGTTGCCAATGCTGATAAAGGGCGGCTTCAGGGCAGAAAGTGTGCCGTCAGACCCAATCTTGTATTGATATATCAGACCTTGATGTTTTACCCCATCTTGGGCGGCACAGTAAAGGAAAGAACCGGAGTAATTTAGTATCATCGAAAGCGGAATGCTTCCCGCTTGTATCACTCCCAAGTACGTCAGCGTACCGTTTGTATGGATAGTGAACTCAAAAATCCTGCCGCTGTGGTAGTCGTTCCTATCTGCATCACTGGCAACATAAAGCGTGTGCCCGTTTGGGGAAGAGGCGAGGCAGCGAGGGAACTGCCCCACATCGATAGAGGCATCTTGTGCCACCCCTAGATTCCCATCTTTTTTAACCCGGTATAAGGATACATCCTGCTCTGACAGTGTGTACACAAACGCCTGATTTTTCTGACTATGTTTATGATGTTTGCTCTGTCCATATCCGATTGCAAGAAACATGACTGGACAAAGCATCAAAATTGAAGCAAAAAGATTTTTTCTCATGGCGATCAGAAACCCGCGAGCGTTCCAAGTGACGTCCTCATATTCAAGTTTGTTTCCCAGAAATATGGGTTATGCAAATTAGATTTTACGAATCGGGCATCCAAGGGATATGATCCAGCCAAAGATGTGATAGTACTATCATTCGTCCAAGATTCGTATCCTGACCCTGGGTATAGTAGGATTGAACCGTAGGCATCATCCAGCCCCCAAGCGGCACCCAGTAAGTAGGAGCCATCCATATAAAAACCGTTTCCAGGACCATTCGCAGTAGGTGCGTTTTTGTAAATTGTTTGCCCTACGGGATTGATAGTTTGCGCGATTGAATTAGTCCGCTTGATAACAAACTGATTGTTACCAAGAGCAGGATTATTTGGATTATAAGAATTTTTGAGCCATTGTTTGGCATAGCCACCCGTGTAAAAAAGCGTAACTGACGTTTCGTTGAGGGTTTTATCGTAGGTTGGATTGCCATGAGCGTCCACGCCGTTTTGACGCTTCAAAGTTATGCCAAAAGTCCCGTAAAGGTTGCTGTCAGAAGTGTAGGGTTTACCATAATGCATCAGAAGGTGTTTGGCTTTCACCGAACTGATTACTGGTGTTTCGAATTCCATGAGGACTTGGCCCTTCACAAAAATTTTGTATAAATTTGCGACTGACTTTCCACGAGTTCCACCAAGGATTACGCTTTGGTTTTGTGTACCTGCCATGATTGGTTGCCAAGCAGTGTTCACAACAGGTGTTGTGGTGAGTTGTAGCCCTGCATCTATATTGCCAGTGTCTCTTGTATAGAGACTTTTGTATTTAGTACCTATACTAGCAGGGAAGTAAATATGGCCACCGGTGTAAATGTCGCCGACAGAATTATAAGTATATATCTTGCCCGGTGTTGGCCCCGTGCCGGAGCCATTGTCTGCCAAACGAACCACTGTTGGATCGCTTGGGTCTGGTAGACCAACAGTAGCTACCATTCCAGCAAAACCAGAATGTGATTGGATTTGTCGCGTAATTCCTGTGGGTGGAAAAGCAGGAAGCGATGTTTCGCCTACTGTAAGATTAGGTGATAGCAGGCCAAAAGTGTAAAGAGGTGAAGCGGATTGTTCGTCAGGCAAGGCGTAGTTGGGTTGAGGGGCAACAACAGATGTTGCGCCTGCGGTGCCGTCGGAGTAATTCACTGAACCAGTTGTGGCATCATAATAACCTGCTGCTGGATACACTTGTGCGGGAGTACCATCTGGTAAGTTTCCCATGTAAACGACTCCGTCCGGCGAGGCAATCATTAATGTTCCCACTGGTTCGGGAGTACCGTCAGGGTCTTCGGGATCAGGAACTAGAGCAGAGGCAGCCTCCGCCTGCACTGACGCTACAATGTTGTTTGCATTGCCTGTATCCCATGGAATAGAAGACGGATCAGGAACATCAGAATCTAAATCACTGGTTCCCTGCTCCATACCGTTAAGCATGACTGCCGCCACATAATAGGTATAGCTCACACCGTTGGTCAGACCAGTATCAGTGTAGACGTAGGTATCTACGAGTACAGGCCCAGTGTCTTTACTGGTAACGTTAGAGGCTATCCGACTGAAAGTTCCACTACTGGTAGACTGGCGATAAATATTGTATCCAGTTGCCCCCGAAACTCCGGTCCAAAATAGAGAGATTTTTCCTCTACCATTTAAATCATTTCCGGTCGCAGCAACATTAAGTTGTATTGCGGGCTGAATTGTGATTTGGGCTGTTAGAGTTTGCCCGTTATAGGAAACGGTAACAGTCGCATCGGTGGGATAAGGAACGTTGTCTGCGGTATAAACGAACTGGAGAACGTTTTGATTTGCAGGTAGAGTCAACGTACTTGGCACGATGAGCGCAGCCGTGTCACTAGAGCAAACTAAAGTGATGGGAGAAGAGGATGCTCCACTAAAAGTTACAGTTGCAGTGCTGGACGCCCCCGATACAATGCCATATTGACCAAGACCAAAACCTGTTATAGAAATAGAAGACGGCGTACTGGTAACCGTGACCGCCGCCGTGCCGCTGACGCTTCCGCTGGCTGCCTTTACCGTCGCACTGCCCGCGCTGCTGCCTGCCGAATACAGGCCCGCGCTGCTGATGCTCCCAACCCCGCCGCTGACTACGCTCCACGTAA
This sequence comes from uncultured Armatimonadales bacterium, assembly GCA_964251675.1. Taxonomy (GTDB): domain Bacteria; phylum Armatimonadota; class Armatimonadia; order Armatimonadales; family Capsulimonadaceae; genus JANXMY01. The sequence continues at coordinate 1,065 of CAXUKS010000044.1, read as the reverse complement.
ACGCTGGCTGCGGGGACAGCGCCGCCCTGAACTGGTCTTTGGCCGATGCCCCGAACTGCTGCGTCCCCCCCGTCGCCACCGACGCCGACGCCGGAGAGACGGCAATGCTGGTCAGAGTCGCATTCACCGCCACCGTCACCGCACTGGTTGCCGTCAAGCCGCCTGCGTCTCTGATGGTTACCAGGAAGCTGTAAGAGCCTGCTTTGGTGAACGTCGCCGTCGTGCTTTTGGCCGCGTTTGTGCCGTTGGCGGAGAACCCTACCGCCGCCGGGGGTGTGCCCGTCGTCGCCCAGGTATAAGTAAGGTTGGCGGCTCCGCCGTCGTCCGCGCCCAACGCAGACAACGTGGTCGTCGTGCCCGTCGCCGGGCTGGGATTGGCGGAGGCCGCTGTCGCCACGGTCGGCGCGGCGTTTGTCACCGTCACCGCCGCCGTGCCGCTCACCGAGCCGCTGGCCGCTTTGACGGTCGCCGTGCCTGCCGTCGTCCCGGCGCTGTAAAGGCCCGTGGTGCTGACGGTCCCCACCCCGCCGCTGACCACGCTCCACGTAAACGTCGGCTGAGGCGACAGAGCCGTTCCGTTCTGGTCTTTGCCGACGGCGCTAAACTGCTGCGTCCCGTTCAGATTTAGCCCCACCGAGGCGGGGGACACGACGATGCTGGTCAGCACGGGAGGGGGTACGGTGACAGTCAGGCTCGCCGTCTGGCTGACGCCATTGTAAGCCGCCGTGATGGTCACGGACGTTGTGGCCGAGACACTTTTGCCCGTCGCGGCGAACGTGGCCGAGGTCTGCCCTGCCGAAACCGTCACGCTGGCCGGGACCGTCGCCGCCGCCGTGTTACTGCTCGTCAGCGCCACCGCCGCGCCAACCGCCGGGGCGGGGCTGCTCAATGTTACTGTGCCGGTGGAGGTGCCGCCGTTAGTGATACTTGCAGGGCTGAGGGCAAGCGCAGACGGCGCAGGGTAAATCTTGGCTGTATACGTGCCGCCTGTCGCAATCGTCCACACCTGGGCGCTACCGTACCCATTGCTCCACAATAGCCGCACATCCCCGCCTGTCCCTGCCG
>CAXUKS010000043.1:18619-34677 GCA_964251675.1 uncultured Armatimonadales bacterium | reverse complement strand
AACTGGCAAATATGTCCGAACACAAAATGTGCAGTTACTTATGCACCACTACTTAATAGACCGGCTCTTTAGAGCCGGGGTCTCTACAAATGCGCTACACCCACCGCCCCTTCATTGTCGCACGAATACAGCACCGGGCGGTTTTCCATGATGGTCTCCAGATGCACCGGGCGGGACCAGAGCTTTTGGATATTACGCAGAACGCGCTCGGTGTAATCGGGGTCCAAAGCCTTGCCGTCATAGGCGTGCTTCAGGTACATCTCGCCGCGCCGCCGCCAGTCGCCGTCTTCCACGGTCAGCACCGGCTGGCCGAAGTTTGTCATCGAGTCCACAATGCTGTCGCGGACGCGCCGCCAGTCGGTGTCCTGCACCACCCACATCTCTTCGCCGTCCACCTCCTGCAATTTGTACGTGTATAGGTCCAGCTTCTTGACCAGGCCCTCGGTGAGATACTTCCGCAGGAACGTCACATCGTTGTCTTCCTCGCAGACCTGGAAGATTTTGGCGCGGCCCTGGCCTTCGGGCCGCGCAATGGCGCGGCCCATCCAGTCCACGTCTTCTTCGTCGCCCGGCTCCACGTGGCCGTTCCAGCGGCGCTCGATGTCTTTGAGTATCTGGAAGCCGACATAGTAGGGGTTGATCTGCATTTTGGACCCCGAGGGGGACAGGACCGACGAATGCAGCCGCCGAAACTCCCAGTGCTCCTCCGAGGTCAGGTCCAAAGACTCCAGAATCTTCTCGTGCCAGTACGACGCAAACCCTTCGTTCATGATTTTGGTCCGCATCTGCGGCAGGAAATACAGCATCTCCTCACGGATAATCTGCAAAATATCCCGCTGCCACTCGGTCAGGTCGCGGCCATACTCTATCAAAAACCGCAGCAGGTCCTTTTCGGGTTCTTCGGGAAACTTACGGGCTTTGGGGATGGGCCGCTCCCCTGCGCCTGCGACTTCCCAGATGTCGTCATAGTCCGTGCGCCCCGGCTGCCCCGCCCGCAGGCGGTCTTCCTCGTGCTGCTCCGGCGTCTTGCGGCGCAGGGCCGGGGCGGTGGGGTCGAAGTGCTCTTCAATCGTCATCACCGTGTCTAAAAACTCTTCGACCACGCGCCAGCCGTGTTCCTGCTCATAGGCGCGGATGCGCTCGGCATGGAGCCGCATCTGCTCCACCATGCGGCGGCTGGTGTGGGCAAAGTAGGTGTTGTGCTTAAAAAAGTGGCAGTGGCCCAGGACGTGCGCGACCACGAACTTATGCGACAGCATGGAGTTGTCTTCCACCAGAAACGCCTGACACGGATCGGTGTTGAAGACAATCTCATAGATTTTGGACATCCCGTACTCATACGATGTTTTCTGCCGGTGATAATCCCGGCCAAACGTCCAGTGCGAGAACCGCGCCGGCAGCCCGTAAGCCCCCAGCTCATAAATGACGTGCTGCGGCACCACCTCAAAGTGGGTGGGATACGGGTCCAGGCCAAACTCACGCGCCTGCGCCCAGATCGTCTCCATCCACCCTTCCAGTTCCGTCGCCTCGGCAGAAGAAAAAGACATGGTCATTCTACTCCCAACTACTCACGCGCTCCTGCCTGTATCAGCAGCTTTTCTAAATCAGGAAATCCGTACAGCCGGGCTTTGTGAAGAAGCGTTTGCCTTCCGTGTCCTATTATATTTACGTCCGCTCCTCTGTTTATAAGCAGCTTCGCTGTCTCTACCTCTTCCATCTCATCCATCGCACAAAAAAGAGGTGTCCTGCCGGTCTGGCTCGTCGCATTGATATTTGCTCCATAGTCCAAAAGCAGATTGATTGCGTCGAGATTGTCCCATTCTGCCGCTACGTGGAGCGCAGTCCAATCGCTCCGGCCAGAGTCACTGCCAAGTTCCAAATCAATGGCTTTGCCTGCATCCGCCCCGCTGTCCAGCAACAGTTTGAGCATATCCAATCTGTTATGCGCCGCCGCGTAATAAATCGCTGGAGTGCCGTGTTTGTCCAAAGCGTTTACATCCGCCCCCTCGCGGATAAGCCTTGTAGCTGTTTCCAGATCGCCGGTACTCGCGGCTTCAAACATGTCCATTAGTTGAACCTATTTGGATTGCCCTTTGATTTTGGAGTGCCTCCTGCGCTTCGCGGATCATGGCAACTAAAATGCCGACAATCTGCTCCGGCTGGGCAATTGAGTATTCTGTTTGGTCTACCGTGACTGTGGTATCCGTCAGCCGCAGGAACTTCCAGTTGCTTCCCGTCGTGACCACCCCGTAGACCGATGGTAGAGCCGCCGCACGGGCGTCATTGAACCGCTGCGCGGCCAGCATTTCCGCAATGCACTGCCCGATGCCTGCCTTGATGTTCTCGTTTTTGGCTTCTACGACGGCTAAGACGGGAGCCTGCACGGAAAGCTGCAACGGCGACAGACTGAACAAAAAATCGCAAACGCCGCGCAGCCCGGCCTCAGAGTCAACCGTGAAGTCAATACCGGAGAAAAGACTAATCTGCCTTCCCAGTTGACGCCGCACTTCCGCCAGCACGGGAGCAATAATAAATTCCGAGCGTGCCTTTTCCGTGCTGACTTCCAGAGCAAGCATCACAGACTCAGCCAGTGTTTCCTGGAGCAGAGAACTCAGCGTCACGGGGGCCGCCTCTACAAAGGCATTCGGCTGGGACAAAACCCGCAGGCCAAACAGACGGATCATCCCGTCCAACGTAAACTCATTGTAAGCCATAATTTGTTTTCTTAGTGCGCGATCTCCGGGTGGCCTTTGGCGAAGAACTTTTTCAGGGCGGGCCAGACGTCTTCTTTGTCGTTGATTTTGACCAGCACCACGCGGGGGTCGGTCTTGAAGGCTTCTTCATACGCCTGCCCGAGTGGGGCGAAGCCAAACGACGACTGCCAGGCGTCGCTGCCGATTTCGCCGTAACCGATCAAGTTGCACATTTGGCTCATGCGCTTCATCAAATCCACGCACTCGGCATCGCCCCAGTTGTAGCCGTCGGAAAACAGGAACGGGTAGATGTTCCACTCACGCGGGTTGTACCGCTTGTCGATGATGTCTAAGGCCAGCCGGTAGGCGCTGCTCATGCGGGTCCCGCCGCTTTCGCCGAGGCCGAAAAACTGGCTTTCGGTGACTTCTTTGGCTTCCGTGTGGCAGGTGATAAAGACAATCTCGGTGTTGGTATACTTGGTCCGCAGAAACTGCGTCATCCAGAAGTAGAACGAGCGGGCGATGTATGCCTCAAACTCGCCCATCGAGCCGGACACGTCGCGCATGGCGAACACGACGGCGTTGCGCTGCGGCTCGGTGACCAGCTCATAGTTCTTAAAGCGTTTGTCTTCCGGGCGCACGTCCCACTTGTTTTCATTGCCCAGACGCGAATTGCGCCGGTAGGCTTCCAGCAGCGTGCGCTTGCGGTCCAGGTTCGACGCGATGCCCCGGCGGGTGATGGTATTGAACTCGGCGTGCTCGGACAAAATCTGCCTGATGCCTTTGTCTTCCAGATTGGGCAGGGACAGGTCTTCGAAGACCATCTGTGCCAGCTCATCCAGCGTGAACTCGGCCTCGTAGTAGTCCACGCCAGGGTCCTGCCCGGCCTGCTTGCCGACGCCCTGCCCGTCTTTGTCCGACGGGGCGCGGCCCAGCACGTCGCCGGGCTTCGTGCCGCCGCCACCCTGCCCCACCCGCTCCCGGTCATGGGGGTCAAAGCGAATACGCGGCAATTCTAATCCACGCACGGGGACTTTGATGATCTTGCCCCGGTTGGCCGTGATAATGTCCTGCTGCGAGATGATCTCGCCCAGGTTTTCTTTAATCACCTCCTTGATTTTTTCGTTGTGCCGCGCCCGGTCCCGGTCAGCGCGGCGGTGCAGGTCCCACGAGTCCGTGGACAGCGAATACAGCGGCTCGGCCATCGGTGCTACCTTCTTTCTGACACTTGGCTCCATCAGGAGACCTACCACCTTGCTTCGCAGGGTCCTTCCTAAAGGAAGGATACAGAGAATGCCGAAGAACGCGAACCTCTGCGCGTTGTTCTGCTCTGTCCAAATCCTTCCTTTAGGAAGGACCCTGCGAAGCAAGGAAGGTAGGTTCTACACCCGTGTGCCCCAATCGCCATTTCCCCGCGACGCAGGCGGGGCCGCGCCGTCGCGGGCGGCGACAATCTGCTTGACGGCGAAATACTCCGAAATATTGTCGGCGGTGATGACACCTACCAGCTTGTCATCCTGCGCCGGGTCCAGCACCAGCAGCGCCTCGCTGCCGAGCGACTGCAAGAGCGGCAGTGACTCGGCCAGATCGTCGCCGGGGGCAGCCCGCGCAAACTCGCGGGACATGGCCCCGGACACGTAGCCCGACGGCCCTTCCGTCGCCAGCCCGCGCAAAAGTCCGTCGCGGGTCAGCAGGCCCATCACCTGCTCGCCGACCAGCACCGGGAAGCTGTGCTGCGCCGTGTCTAAAAGTACATCGGCGGCTTCTTTGAGCGTGTTGCCCGTGGTCAGCGTCCGCACATCGGTCATCATGGCCTTTCGGACGGGAACGCCTTCAATCAGCGCAGCCTGCTTGTAGACAAACGCCTCTTGCCCCGCGCCGATATAGATGAAGAATGCGATAAACATCAGAAACCACTGCCCGCTGAAGACGGCCCAGATGCCCGCTACAATCGCAATGCTCTGGCCGATAGAGGCCGCAATCGCCGTGGCTTTCTCCGGGGCCATTCGGAGGGCCAGCGCCGCCCGCAGGACGCGCCCGCCGTCCATCGGAAACGCCGGGATCAAGTTAAACAGCACCAGCCAGACATTGGCTTTGAGAATGCTTGCCACAAAGCCAATCCCGCTCCCGGCGCTCAGATGCAGCAGATCCGCCGCCAGCGGCAGCTTGCCCTGCACCCCCAGCACCACGGCCAGAAGGAGCGCAATCACGACATTGACCGCCGGGCCAGCCACCGCAATCGCCAGTTCCTGCCGGGCGGCGGGGCGCTTTTCAATCCGCGCCACGCCGCCAATCGGATACAGCGTGATGTCCGCCACCGGAATGCCATACCGCTGGGCGACGACGCTGTGCCCCAGCTCATGCAGGACGACGCACAAGAAGACGGCCAGCACATAGCCGACGCCCAGCAGCCGCGCATTGGCGGGGCTGGCGACATAAATCCAGAGCAGAAACAGCAGAAACGTAAAGTGCAGGCGAATGGGGATGCCTGCCACCGTGGCAATACGCGGCGCGGACAGGCCCCCCGAAGGCGGCGGCGGGGCGGGCTGATTGGCAGGCGAGTTAGTCGATTGATTTATAGGGTTTGGCATATCGGTTGGTTTGAGTGAGTTACAGGACCACGGGGCTGAACCCCCGTGCTTTAAAAGTGCAAGCCCCCGCCTTCGCGGGCGAAGAGTTTTAGAGATTGGTTTATCCTATGCCCGCGAAGGCGGGGAATTGCTTTTTCGAAGCACGGGGGTTCGGCCCCGTGTCCTTCCTCTACTCCGCAAACTGCGCCGCCATTTCGGCGGGCATACAATCAGGCGTGCCGGGCTGCTCGGACTTGCGGATGACACTGATCGTGCCGTCGAGTTCCAGAAACGCATACCGCACATCGTCCAGCGTGATCATGTTCTGCGCCCGCAGGCCGCCGTTGAGATCGGGGCGCGACACGGCATACTTTTTCAGATTATCTTCCAGCAGCTTGCCGTTATGCACCAGCAGAACGGGCTGCCCTTCCAGCACACGCCGCGCTTTCAGGCTTTTGGCCGTCCAGCGGTTCAGCCCGGTGGACATCAAAAGCAGCGTTGCGGCCCCGGCCAGAGACCCTAAGATCGAGTTGTCCTCGCCAATCAGCGCATTCTGCACGATGTTAGACAGCAGCAGCACAATCAGCAGGTCAAACGTCGTGTTCTGCGTCAGGTCCCGCTTGGACAGAACGCGAAAGGCCAGCAGCAGGGCCGTATACACCAAAATCGGGCGAAGTATCTTTTCCAGCCACGACGGCTTGGGCAGCAGCATCTCATGCCACGGGATCGAAAAAAGTGAGTGTTGCAGTGCGTGTCCCAGTTAATTTCCCTCCGGCGCGTCTTCGCGCCCCAATAGTGTGTCGATAGTCCAGACGGCCTCCGGCAGAGCCAGCGGCGAAAGCGTGTCCGCTCCCGCCAGCCGTGTTACGCTGCTGTACCCGCTCGGCGCTGGGTCCCGATGCACCACCATGGCATTTTCGTTGACCAGCACCACCCAGTAGTCCGCGATATTTGCCTGTGCGTAAAGTAACGCTTTTTCACCCAGGTCATAAACCATTGTAGAGTTGGAAACTTCTACCACCAGCACAGCGTCCTCCTGCGTCGGGTGCTGATCGCCATAATCCGCCTCCCGCGTGAACACAATATCGGGAACTGGCTCGCCATCTAAAGCGAGGCGCAACGGGCATTCCTCGCAGACAAAAGCGGTCGGCTCAATCGCCCCGCGCAGACGCCGTGCCAGTCGTCGTCTCAGGCCCGCATGAAGTCCGCTTTGTGGCATATTCTCAATAATCCTTCCGTGAATGAGTTCCAGACGCTCCGGGTGGTCAAACACGCCCGCCTCGGTCGCTCGTTCGAGAGCGTCCACCGTCCAGAGGTACGGGGCAGGCGCAGCCTCGGATGGGTTTGCTTCCGGCTCTTTAACGTTCGGTCGTTCAAGCAGTGCTGTTGCCATGTAGTACTCCCTCTTTGTCTCTCGGATGATCCACGGTCCAAAAGCCCATAAGCGCACTTTCAACCGCAGTCATCAGCGCAATCAGGTTGTCCTGCTCAACCGATTGCCACTCATTGTTCATCGCACTATTTGCCTCAACACCAATAATCCACAGGGCGCCCGCTATTTTGCGGTCAATCATCGCGTCGCCTTCCGTTGCCTCATGCACAATGTCGATCGCTTCAATGAGGCTGCTGAACTGCTCAGGCGTCGGCAGATGTCCCCCATGAAGAATGGTCGGCACAATGTCGTCGGGCACAGGCTCCGTCATCATGCCTTCGCGCAGGACAAGGGCTTTAGCTTCTTCGAGGGTCATAGCTCTGCCTCTGTCTTGCGGCCACGGTATGAGAAACCGTTGAAAGTCATGTCCATCGGAGCAAGGGACGGCAACTCTTCCTCATTGGACGAATACTGGTTCACGTCCCAAAATATCAGCTCAACCCCCACGCCAACCCGGAACCGCTCTGTGCTGTTGTCAAATTTCCAATCAATGCGTTGGCAGGATATGTGCGCTTCCTCTAAGTGTCTGAGAACCTGTTTGACTGTCAACGCTCCGTTGAAAACCCACGGGTCCAAGTCGATTGCCTTGCCGCCTTTGAGTTCTCCCACATGATCGGCAAAGATCATTACCAGCGTGTCTGCCTTGTGGTGGAAGTAAAACTCGATGTCGCCGTACTTCCAGATGCCCGCGTTGTGTTTCGCTCGCGGTGTCGGCCCCCAACCTTCGGGTTCGCCTAGCTGGCCCCGAAGCTGGCCCCGTGACATTTCCAAACGCACGGGGCCGAATTCGCCGGTTCGTAGAAAATCCTGCATTGAGACGGTGATTTTGGTCATGGCATCAGTGGTTCAGAGTTCTTTTCAGACAAGCGAAGCTTTTCTTTCACAGCTTTTCTTTGGGGACATTCACATTGTCTCCCCAGTACTTTGAATCGCTGACGAGGTCTTCCAAAAATGAGCGCGGCGTATGCATTGTGCAATCCGGGCAATGAAGCCAGACTCCCGGATGTTTCGCCAGAAGGAACGACCACACGCCAATTATATCTCCTGCCAAACAATTTGCTTCTATCTCTGAGCCGCCCCACGTTTCTGCCAGGTCGTCAAAGAGTGTCATCGTCAAGCAAATAAATCTATCGTTATCGCTCCACTTAGCCCTCCACTCAAACCAGGAAGGGGCGGCGGGATGAACGACTTCCATATTTGGAATTAACAAAAGCGTTGCCGCAATGCTTTTTGCGGGATGCTGAGAAATCTCATCAACGAACTGGCTGTCAGTTGGCTCGTCCATTAGCTCCGGGCCTGGGCTGAATGCCCAGTCCCGGAGTATGATAGGAGTTGTCAATAATGTTGTGTGGCTCGGTGTCATAGCGTCAGCGGTTCAGCAGTGTGCCGACGTACTTTAAGAGTTCGTTGGCGGACTGTTCGGTGTAGCCCTGGTCTTTGACGAGGCGGTCTACCACGTCGTTGATACGCCGGAGCTGTTCCTGGTTGGGCGTTTTGGTGCTGGTCGTGATCTTGACGATGTCTTTCAAATCAGCGAACAGCTTCTTCTCCAATGCTTCTTTGAGCCGTTCGTCGGAGCCGACGCCGAACGCCCCGCCCCGGCGGGAGACGGAGGCCACGGAGCGCATGATGCCTTCGCGGAACTCGCGCTTGGCGTTTTCGGAGACGCCGATCTGCTCTTCAATCGAGCGCATCAGACGCTCATCGGGTTCGACGTCGTCACTGGTGATCGGGTCCTTGACTTTGGTGCGGTTGCAGAAGGCGTCCACGTTGTCCAGGTAGTTGTCCAAAAGAGTCGTGGCCGACTCTTCATAGGAGTAGACAAAGGCCCGCTGGACTTCTTTTTTTGCCAGCTCGTCGTAGTCCTTGCGCGTCTCGTCAATAAAGCCGAGCAGACGCCGATGCTCTTCTTCGTTGGTGGTATGCTCCTGCAAGCCGTCGCGCATGGAGCGCAGGACGTCGATGGGCGTAACGTAGCCTTTGCCGCCCTTCACCAGAGCCGCCGACAGGCGGTTGATGACGAAGCGGGGGGAAACGCCGTTCATGCCTTCGTCCATGAACTCCTCCTGCAACTCCCGGATGTGCTTCTGGTCCCAATCGCCCACCTGCTTTTCGCCGTCGTACAGCTTCAGCTTGGTCATCAGGGACAGCCCGGACTTTTTGGACGGCTTCAGGCGGGTCAAGAGGGCGAACATGGAGGCCGTGCGGAGCGTGTGCGGGGCGATATGCACGGCGCTGAGATCAGCGCGGTCATCGGCCCTTTTTGTGTCGGACAACTGGGACTGCCCGATCAGCTTCTCGTAGATTTTGATTTCTTCGGTCAGCCGCAGATTGTAGGGGACGCGCACCACAAAGATACGGTCAATCATCGCCTCGTTTTCTTTGTTGCCGAAGTACGAATTGTATTCGTACTCGTTGGTGTGCGCCAGCACCACCAAATCGGCATAGATAAGCGCAAAGCGGGAGGCTTTGATGGTCTGCTCGCCCGCGACGGTGTTCAGCTCATAGAGAAAGCGCTTTTCGGCTTTCAGCATTTCGATAAACTCGATCACACCCCGGTTGGCAATGTTCAGCTCGCCATCGAAGTTGTACGAGCGCGGGTCGGACTCTAACCCATACTCGGTGAGGGCCTGAATGTTGACGGAACCCGTGAGTTCGGCCACATCTTGACTCTTCGGATCGGCAGGTTTAAACGTGCCAATGCCGCGCCGCTCGCGCTCGGACAGGGTGATGCGCTGCACGGGCACGTCTTCGATGCGCCCGCCCCATTCATGGGACAGCCGGTAGCGGCAGACAGGGCACAGGTCCCCTTCCACATAGACGCCCAGCTCGCGCTTCAGGTCGCCCCGCAGGTCTTCGGGGATCAGATGCAGCGGCTCCTCGTGCATCGGGCAGCCGGTGATGGCATAGATGCCGCCTTCTTCAGATTTGGAATACTTTTCCAGGCCCTTTTTGAGCAGCGTGGACAGCGTGGATTTGCCGCCGCCGACCGGACCGACCAGCATCAAAATCCGCTTCCGGATATCCAGGCGCCGCGCGGCGGGGGCGAAGTATTCTTCGACAAGGTGCTGCAAGGTTTTTTCCATGCCGAACAGCTCGCCCTCAAAGAACGTATAGGTGGTAGGCTTGCCTTCTGCGCCGGGTACGGACCCGGCGGCGGCAATCATGTCGTACATCCGGGCGTGGGCGAGGTCGGCGACGCGGGCGTTTTTGCCGACGATGTCCAGATAGTCTTTGAACGTGCCTTCCCAGTGGAGCTTGTCCACAAGAGTTCGATGCTGCTCGGCCTGTTTCAGAATGTCCCAGTTGCTCAATTCACTGTCCTTTCCGCGTCTGATACGTTGCAGATGACTTTAAAATGACAAGGCCCCGGCTCCCGTAGCTGTCTACGAGGTCGCCGAGGCCGCAAGATGAAATGTGTGCCGTGAAGTGTAACTATGATTCGCCCGCGTTGCCTCGGATGATCCGCTTGTAAAGGTGCATAAGTGGTGTGCGACAGACCGTCATTGTCCGTGTGTCCTGCCCAATCGCCGGGCACGCTGGCTCGGCGAGTTCGGGTTGTATGCGCGTGGGAGTGTGGTGACTCTATTGTACCACGCTTTTTTGCGTCTATTCTTTTTCTTTTACGGAGCCGCCAGGCAATTCGTTTCCGCAGCGGCTCATGCCTCGGTTTGGCGCTGCTGCATAAATCGATGGGCCAACTGCCGCCGGGGGTGTAGAAACCCCCGGCAGAAAAGCACCCTTCGGGTGAAGAAGAAGAGCCAAGTAAAGCTGGCCTTTGTCTTTGTCCGAAGGACATTTCCCTGCCGGGGGTTTCTACACCCCCGGCGCTTGGTTTTATGCGGCGCTTGGTTTTATGCCTCAGTGGGGTCCGGCCGCAGGTGATGCCAGAGCCAAAGAGCGAACAATACCACCAGCGCAATAACAATCGGCACGTCGGCATAATGCAGGAATGTCTGCACCTTTTCCCAGTTTTTGCCCCAAAAGGTCCCCGCCCACGTCAGCAGGTAGCAGAATGGCAGCGCCCCGAGAAACGTGTAAATACAGAACTTCAGGAAGTTCATGTGTGCAATGCCCGCCGGCAGCGAGATGAACGTCCGCACAATCGGCAGCACGCGGCTAAACAGGGCTGTCAGGTCGCCGTATTTCTGGAAAAACGCCTCGGATTTGTCCAGATCGCGCTTGCGGATCAGAACAAACTTGCCGTACTTCTCCAGAAACGGCCTGCCGCCGACGTGCCCGACCCAGTACGCGACCATCGACCCCAACAGGTTGCCCAATGCCCCGACAAACGCCAGCACATGAAAGTTAAATCCCCGTGCCGGTTCCGTCACAATCAGCGACCCGGCGAACGGCATAATCGCCTCGCTCGGGATCGGAATACACGCGGATTCGAGGGCCATCAGCAGAAGCACGCCGGGGTAGCCCGTCGCGCCGATAAAATGCGTGACCCAGTCAATTAAATGCTGCACGAGTTGGTGGTATCTCCCTGAGTTTGGATAAAGCTTGCGGGCATTATACCACCAAGAACCTACCACCTTGTTCCCTCGTGCCTCGTTCCCAGGGTCCTCCCTAAAGGGAGGATTAGGAATGGACAGCAAGTGCGCGATAAATCGTGCCCCTACGGCATTGTCTGCGTCCTCCCTTTAGGGAGGACCCTGGGAACAAGGCACGAGGGAACAAGGTGGTAGGTCTCCGAATTATTTACTCTTCAAAAATCCCCGTGCCAGCCGCTCCGCGCCGTCTTTATCGTCGGGAGCCAGCCTGCCTTCGACGACTTCATTGGTCAGGTACTCTTTGACCTGCCCGAGCTGCTTACCGGGCTGGAGGCCGAGGCGGGCCATGATCTCCTGGCCGTCTAAGGGGGATGTGAGGGCGTTGATGTCTTCGGCGTCCTGAATGGGGGCCATGCGGGCGCGAAGCTCGACGCCCCGCGAAATGCCGGTGCGCTCAGGGGCGAGGGCGGAGACGTCGGCGCGGTTGATCTCGAACAGGTCGTCCAAGTGTGGGCCGAGGTCGCGGATCAGGCGGCGCACGGCAGCGTCGGTCCAGGTGGGCCGGTAATCGCCAATCCTCATGTGCTGGGCCACTAGCGTTGTGACGGCAGAAACAACATCGTTGGGGTACTTCAGGCGGGTCAAAAAGCGCCGGGCGATTTCGGCCCCCCGCTCGGCGTGGCCGTAGAAATGCACCTTGCCGTCCTCGCCGACTGCTTTGGTGGGCGGCTTGCCGACATCGTGCAGGAGTGTCGCCAGCCGCAGAGTGAGCGAGGCGTCAGCGGGCAGATTGCCGAGGGCGATCAGGGTATGCTCCCAGACCGGGTAAGCGTGGAACTCGTTCTGCGTGACGCCCACCATCGCCCCAAGCTCCGGCGCGAACTCCGCCAGCAGGCCGCTGTCTTTGAGTAAGTTCAGACCCAGCGGGGCGCGGCCCGTGAGCAGCGTTTTAGAGAACTCGTCGCGGATGCGCTCTTTGGAGATGATGGCAAGGCGCGGCGCGGACTGCCGGACGGCTTTCCAGGTGAACGGCTCAATGGTAAACCCGAACCGGGCGGCGAAGCGGACGGCGCGGAGCATTCGGAGCGGGTCGTCTTCAAACGTCACTTTCGGGTCGGTGGGCGTCCGCAGGATGCCCGCCTCCAGGTCGGCAAAGGCGCGGCCCAGCGGGTCCACAATCTCGCCGGTATGCAGGTTTTGCAGCAGCGTATTCAGCGTGAAGTCGCGCCGGGTGGCATCCTCGGCCAGCGTGCCGGGCCGCACCGAGTCCGGCTTGCGGCTGTCCGACGCATAGGACTCAACGCGAGCCGTCACGAGTTCTACAGCGCGGCCCTTGACCACAATCATGGCCGTGCCAAAGCGCGGATAGACCACTGGCTCAAAGTCCGCCGCGCCCTGTATCCGGAAGAAATGGGCCAGCGCCAGCGCGTCGCCTTCCAGCACAATGTCAATATCTTTGGCCGCGCTGGCATTGTCCAGCACGCGGTCCCGCACAAAGCCGCCCACGAGAAACAGCCTGCCGTCGTACTCCGTCCCGCGTGTCGCGTCCCGCAAAATGTCCAGGATGGTTTCGGTGTCCATAACAGGAGTGTACCCGGTGGGGAGCCGGAGACCTACCTTCCTTGCTTCGCAGGGTCCTTCCTAAAGAAAGGATTAGGACAAAATACGCAAGCCCTCGGCCACAGTCCTAATCCTTCCTTTAGGAAGGACCCTGCGAAGCAAGGTGGTAGGTCTCTGAATGGGGCCTTCTTCCTGCTCATCGGGTACACTGTGCCTACTATGTTCAAACAGCTCATCATTCAAAGCCTCACACGCGGGCTGAAAACCGGCGTTGTCCTCGCCGCCGCCACCAATGCCGCCATCATGGTGGCCTCCGACCGCGAAACCGGCTCCCCCTGGGCCGCGCTGAACTGCGTCGCGCATATCGTGGACGGCGACGCCAAAGTCCAGCCGGTAGACTACGCGCCCCGCGAGTCCGGCCTCGGCGTGTTTGTCAACGGCACAGCCATGTGCGCGTGGGGCGTGCTGTATGAAGGGGCACTGGGTTTGCTGGGCCGCAAAAGCAGCCCCTTCGCGGCGCTCCTTGCCACAGGCACGGCCTACTTTATTGACTACAAAGTGGTCCCAAAACAATACACGCCGGGGATTGAGCAGCGGCTGTCGCACCGCTCGGTGCTGATTTCCTATGCCGCCTTCGCGGCTATCCTCGCGCTGTCCCCGCTGTGGAACGCGGCTCTCCTAGAAGAGACTAGGGACGCCGGAGAATAAAGAAGCTCCACGCCCCTCCGGGACACCCACTTCGTGGGTCTTGAATCTTCTGTCCCGCAGGGACATTCAGCCGAAGACTCCTATGCCTGCGGCATTACTTCGTATCAGCCATGCATTTCAATGCGTGGCTTCTGCGCGTCGTGGCAAGGGAGACAAATTCTCACCAGATGAGAACTTCAAAAATCAGATGCCTACAGCCTGCCAACCGAAGGGCGGACGCGGCGTGACTGCGGTACACTTCTTGGCAGTGACATCTGCTCAGGAGACAACAACCCATGCCTGCCCCTTTTGCCAGCACGCGCCTGTTTTACCGCGACGGCTCCTCCGATAAAGAATACCATGCGGCTATCCATGCCGTAGATGGCGGCTTCACCGTGACATTCGCCTACGGGCGGCGCGGCAGTGCGCTCACAGCAGGCACGAAGACCACCGCGCCGGTGACTTTGGAGAGGGCGACGCAGATTTATGACAAGCTGCTGGCCGAAAAGACGGCTAAAGGCTACACTCCCGCCGGGACGGGAGCGCGGTTCGCGGACACGGACTACGAAAAGCGCGTGTCCGGGCTGATCCCCCAACTGCTGAACTCTATCGGGGAAGACGAAGCGCAGCGGCTGCTGACCGATGACGCGTGGTGCTTGCAGGAAAAGTTTGACGGGCGGCGTATCATGGTCGCCGTGCGGGGCGGACGGGCGGAAGGGTCTAACCGCAAGGGCCTGTGCGTGGCGCTGCCGCTGGAAGTAGCGGACTCGCTGGTTCATCTGGCCGATTGCGAGATGGACGGGGAGCTGCTGGGCGGGGAGTATGTCGTCTTTGACCTGCTGAAACTGGACGCCACGGACCTGCGGGCGTCCCCCTACCGCGTCCGCGAGGAAGTCCTGCGGGACCTGCTGCGCCCCGGCTTTGGGCCGTGCGTGCGCGTTGCCGACACAGCATGGAGCACGTCCGCAAAGCAAACATTGTACCAAAAGATCGCGGCGGCGGGCGGGGAGGGCGTCGTGTTCAAGAAAGCCAGTGCGCCCAGCGTCGCCGGTCGGCCTGCGTCGGGCGGGGCGCAGGTCAAGTGCAAGTTTTACGCCACCTGCACCTGCCTTGTCGCCGCGCAGAACGACCAGCGCAGCGTCCGCCTGTCGCTTTGGGGCGAGGCGGGCGAGTCTGTCGGCGTGGGCAGCGTCACCATTCCGCCCAACAAATCCATTCCCTCCAGCGGCGCACTGGTGGAAGTGCGCTACCTGTATGCCTACCCCGGCGGCTCGCTGTATCAGGCGGCTTATCTCGGCGAGCGCGACGACCTGGATGCGGGCGACTGCGTTTTGACACAGCTCAAATACAAGCCCGCCGACAGCGAGGCAGAATGAAAAACGAGCAGCCGTGTTATAATCAAGCACCAAAGGAGACCGCTGATGCTGACCCGCTTTGCTCGAACTGCCCTGCTTGCCCTGACGGTGGCCGCCCTGAGCCGCCCGATTTACTGCCAGGACCCGCCGCCCCTGACGCCGGAGCAGTGGATTGCGGAGAACCGCGAAGAAGTGGCATTGAACCCGGACGACGCGCACGCGCACGCTAACATCGCTGAAACTTTGCATGAGCAGTACAAAGACGCCGAAGCTATTCCCGAATATCAGGCCGCCGTGCGTCTCAGCCCCAACAATGCCGCACTCCATAACGGCCTCGGTGTCGCGTATTTCAAGACCAAACAATCTCAGAGTGCCGAGAAAGAGCTGCGCGAGGCGATCCGGCTCAAGCCTGAGTTTCAGGACGCGCATTTCAATCTGGGCGTGCTGCTTGACGCCACAAAGCGCAAAAAAGAAGCCGTTTCTCAGTATCTCGCCGTGGTGCAGCAAAAGCCCGAAGACGCTCAGGCACATCGGGCCGCCGGGCAGGCACTCATGCTCCAGCAGCATTTTCGAGAGGCCATCGACCAGTACCGCGAAGTGCTGCGGCTAGAGCCAGGCGACACGGCGACACGGTCAGAATTTGCAATGACGTTGAGTCTGGATGGTAAGCAAGCAGAATCAGTCAAGCAATATGAGATGGTTGTCAAAGCGGACCCGAGCAATACCGACGCCCATCGAATGCTGGCTCTGGGATACGAGGGGCAGCACCAATGGCAGAAGTGTCTGACCGAATACGAGACGGCCCTGCGCCTTGCGCCCACTGATATGGGTCTTCACGAGGAATACGGAGTGGCCCTCTTTGGGAGCGGCGACAAGCCCAAAGCGATGGACGAGTGGCAAAGGGTGATTAAGCACGGCACGCCCGCACAGGCGAAGACGGCGCAAAACGATATGGACACATTCCGGGATGCGTTTCCTATCAGCAACTAAATCCGTGTTATAATATCCTATGCGTTTTGCCCGGCTGTCCCTGTTTGCCTGCGGCCTGCTCCTTGCCACCGTCGGCATGGGGCAGGCACAGGAGCCTGTCGCCCCCGACAATCCCACCCCAAGCCCCACGGCGATCCCCGTCCCCGGTCCGACGGTGGAGCCGTCCGCCTGGACGACTTCCTGTTCGTTGGTCAATTTGCGGAGCGGGGTGGGGATGCGGATGTTGGTAGGCATGAAAGAAAAGATGCGGGATGCGGGATGCGGGATGCGGGATG
>CAXUKS010000043.1:0-18609 GCA_964251675.1 uncultured Armatimonadales bacterium | reverse complement strand
CTCGGCGTCTCCCTCCACCAGCACGACCCCGCCCCCCATCAGCACGCCGGGTGTCAGCCCCCTGCCGCCCACGCAGGCCGAAAGGGCGCTGCCGGGGTTTGTGCCGAGCGAGAACCCAAACGATGTCAACGCCGGAGTCGATGTGGACCGCTCCGTCATTCTGGACAACGCAGACACGTTCAGCCAGACCGAACAGGGAAAGTTCACGGGGACGGGCAACGTCAAAGTACGCTATCAGGGCTACACGCTCACCGGCGA
The DNA here is from genome assembly GCA_964251675.1 of uncultured Armatimonadales bacterium. Lineage (GTDB taxonomy): Bacteria > Armatimonadota > Armatimonadia > Armatimonadales > Capsulimonadaceae > JANXMY01. The sequence goes on along the minus strand of CAXUKS010000043.1, from coordinate 18,351 downwards.
CCGGGTAGATGTAGACACAGACCGGGGGCTGGCGACGTTCACCGGCAATGTGCATCTGCTGGCCCCGAATGGGCAGAAAGCGGACGCCGGGCAGAATGGCGTCCTGCGCGTCAACCTGCGGCGGGGAACCTACACGCTGACCGGGGCGCGGTTGGTGGTGCAGCCGGAACAAACACAGATTGGATTGATCCTGCCGGTCTATGTCTACGGCGGCGTCGTGCGCGGGCGGCCCGGCTTTATTGATGCACGCGGCGGGCGGTTCACGACCTGCGACTTTCTGGACCCGCATTACTCGTTCGCCGCCCGCGAGATTTATATTATTCCCGGCAAGCGGATTGTCGGGCGCAATGTCTCATTTTACCGCAAGGACCGGCGGCTGTTCACCCTCCCCTACTTTGTCGCGCCGCTCGATCAGCGGCTCGCCCGTCAGACCATCTTTCCGCAGGTGGGGCAGACACCCGACGAGGGCTATTTTATCAAGTTCGCTTTCGGCTACGCCCTGGCGGCCAGCCTGCCGGGCATCCTGCGGATAGATGAGTTCCAGAAAAAGGGCACCGGGCTGGGCTTTGACCAGACTTACGGCGACTCGACCCGCCCCAGACGCGGCAGCGGCACGGCGTCGATCTATCGGCTGTACGACCAGAGCCGGGGCGTGGAAGATGTCAACGGCAGCCTCAGCCACACGCAGCAGTTCGGGACCATTGCGGCTACGCTGAACTCGCAGTTCCAGCAGAACTCCTACTATGCGGGCCTCAGCAAAAGCCTGTCCCAAAACACATCGCTGAACCTGTCGCGGGCCGTCGGAAACCTCAGCACGTCGCTGCAGACCACGCTGACGCAGAACTCGTTCGGTCTGGGCCGCTCGCAGACGCTCACCTCGACGCTGGACAACACCTACCGCCCCACCGGGCTGTCGTCGCTGCAAACCCGGTTTGACTTTTCTGAAAACCAGTCCCCCGGTCTTATCGGCAACCTCGGGGCATCCGACCGGCAGGAGCTGGACTCGAATCTAGATTATCGGCAGACAGGCCGTGTCGCCGACTTCGAGCTGCTGGCGACCAAATACACGGAGCTGAAAAACACGGGCACCGCGTCGCAGTTCTTCGGCGGCCTGGAGCGCCTGCCGGAGTTCCGCATCGCCACCGATGCCCTGCGGCTCGCGGCTCTGAGCCGGTTCCTGCCGAAAACCACACGCCTGGACCTGTCGCTGGGCGCGTTCAACGAGCCGTCGTCGCAGACCAATTCGCAGCGTGCCCGCCTGAATATTGATCTGGGCACGACCACGCAGAAGCTGTCGGCACGAAGCGATTTCGACTACGGCGGCTCGTTCCAGCAGGGGTTTTACGGCAACGACACCGCGCAGTACGTCCTGAATGGCCGGACGGCGTACCGGCTGCGTGTCGGCAGCAAGTCTACGCTTGGGGCCACGTACACCTACCTGCGGCCTTACGGCTACACGCCGTATCAGTTCGACTATGCGGGCAGCACCAATCTGGTTGGCCTCAATCTGGCCGTGCAGGAGCGGCGTTCGTTCCGGCTCTCCGTCGGCACCGGCTATGACTTGAACCGTCTGCACCCTTTGCCCGGCTTTCGGGCGACTCCCTACCAGACGCTGTCCACGCAGGCGCTGTACACCCCCTCAGCGGCGTTCGCCTTTCGCACGACAACCTCGTATGACCTCAATACGAACCGCCTGCTGGACCTGACCAACACCCTGCGCCTGCGCGGGGCGAACGCCCTGACGCTGGACGCCTCGGGCCGGTTCTCGCCGACTCTGCACCGCTACACCACCATCAACGGCTCTTTGAGTTTGCCCTTTCTGCGCGACCCGAACCCCCGCGAAGAGTCCGGCTACCGCCTGCGGGCCATCGGCGGCTACAACGGCATCACCAGCCGCTTTGACTACAAGGGCCTTGCACTGACCCGTTCCTGGCACGACTACGAGCTGTCCGCCATCTACCAGGACGTCCCCAATGGCCTGCGCCCCGGCTCCACGTTCACGCTCAACTTCCGCCTCAAAGCCTTCCCCGCCTACGAGCCATTCGCCACCGGCCAGTACGGCCAGGCTTTAGACACCGGCATCGGCGAGACGCTGTAAGGGATTGTAGAGTAAGCCGCCGGATGGCCCCCTAACCCCCAATCCTGGGGGAACTGGATAGTTAAGAAAGAACGTAGGGGCGCGATTTATCGCGCCTCTACGTTCTTTTCTGGCTCCCTCTCCTTCCGAAGGAGAGGGTTGGGGTGAGGTTCTTTGGGGCCTTTCGGCACTGTTTCTTGTGACCTGCGTCAGCCGGGCCGGACACAACAATTAAAGCGTCTGTCATGCCGTCCAACGGTATTGGTGTCCCCAGTGCCTTCAGCGTCCCTTGCGCCGTAATGGTGTAGGAAAATAGTGTGTCGTAGCCGTTGTGGCCGGCTTCTGCTTGGTGAGTCTGCGTGAGATAGAGTAACCGGCCTGTGCGGTCTGCCGCCGCCGAGGTTCTGTAAGAAAGAAGTGACGCCGCGTTTGCCGCTTTCAGGGTGAGCCGTCCGCTGGGGCCAACGCGGTAGGACGCGAGGCGAATGCTAATCGGCTGATAATCTTTGGAGTTGGTTGAATAGGTCCAGAGGGTTAGGCCCCCAGACCCCTTTGTGACCGTTAGCGCAAAATTGTTAAGCAGAAATGGTGTCCGGGCAGGAGTGAGCTTGCCGTGGGAGTTGATATAGAAATCGTTTGTACCCACTTTGTCGCCCTGGTCGTGAACCACCAGAAGATCGCCCAAAGGGGTGAAAAAGCAGGGGCCGACAATGCCTGTGCCATCCTCGGAGGACTTCAACGGATGGAGTTTCCCGTGTGCGTCCAGACGAAATGGGGTGAGCTGATAGTGCCGAGAATTAAAACCATACAGGACGCGAAATGAGTACAAGAAGCGCCCCGCCGGGTCAAGCGTGGCAAAGTCGTAGTTTTCCGTTCCGGTGATTTCGCCCCCGCCGTCTCCCTGCGTGTCAATATGAAACGTCGTCACAGCCTTGTTATCGGGGAGGGGCACAAGCGCCCCGTTAGGCCGAATGCGGAACGTAAACAGGTGATCATCTTCCCCGCTGACGAACAAAAACCGCCCTTTAGGGTCCATTGTCACATTGTCTGCCGGGGCGGCAAGAGTGCGGGGCCCATACCCCAATGGAGCCAGCGTCCCGTCCGGCTTGATGCGGTAGCTAAACACTTGTGCCAGGTCGTGCCCCGAATTTGGTTCATGGACGGAGACCGCATACAGAAAGCGTCCCGAAGGGTGCGGGGCAAGCATCACCGCCTCCTGCGAAACCCGGAAACCGGGCGGATTGAGCGCGTGAAGCGTTCCCTCTGACCCAATCTTATACTGGTACAGAGTTCCCGCGTTCGTGGCGGCATACAGAAATTGAGATTTCGACGCTGCCCGCACGCCGCTTGTCAAAGTCGCAGCAATCAGCAATATAAAAAGCCATTTCATGTTTGTCTCATTTTCGTGTGTACCTGGCAGTGAGTGTTCAGAACTGTGCTTGGGCAGGAGCGATGTCCGCAAACCTGACCGATTAGAGCCAATTAGGTCCGATTCGGGCCGATTAGCCGCGCAGTTCCCCAGACAGAAGGCCGTACAGGTGGTGGTCGCGCCAGCCGCGCTCGGAGTGATGAGCCGCGTGGCGCACGGTACCTTCCCGCTGGAAGCCGAGGCGCTCCAGCACGCGCTGGCTGGCGACGTTTTCCGTGTCCACATAGGCGGTGACCCGGTGCAGGCCGTCCGGGCCGAACGTTTGGGACAGCAGCCCGCGCAGGGCTTCGGTCATCACGCCCTGGCCCTCGTATTCAGTGCGGAGCATATAGCCCAGTTCGGCGCTGAGGTTCGTGGGGTCAATCTCATCCAGGCCGATGCGGGCGACGAGGCCCTCGGCATTGGTCAGCACTACATAATGCCGAGCGGTTCCCAGAGCCATCGCGTCCACCAACTGCTGTGTGTGCTCCCGCACCGACTCGCGGGTGCTGCCCCGCGCCCAGCCGAACCAGCGGGCAAACGATTCGCGGGAGGCGGCAATCATGGCGTCAACCGCCGGGACATCGGCGGCGGTAATTGGTCGGAGGGTCAGTCGCGGGGTGTGGATTGGGAGCAGGGACGAAGCAGGCATACTGCTATTATACCTGTTCCGAGCGCCGGGGGACCACCACATAGCCTTCGGTTAGGTCGCCCAGCACCTCCGCGCCCGCCGCGCCGTGCCGCCAGTACCACAAGGTGATGTACGCGCAGGTCAGCGCATCCAGCCCATCTTCTAACCGCTTCAGCGCCCCGCCGATAGTCCCCGTCACATCCGCAGGCGGCCACTCCGGGGGCAGGTCCAGCGGCGGGTCAAAGTCCGCCAGTCCGCGCAGGAGCCGCACGTATTCGTTCATCGCCGCCCAGCGGCTTGTGTAATCGCGTCCGGGCCTGGCTTTATACTTCAGCGTCCGCTTCAAATCAAACAGCACAATATGCGCCGGGTGCGGGAACACTTCCATCATCTGCCGGACCCCCGTTTGATGCGGAGCGGTGAGGTAGGGGTTGTCCGTAATTTTATCCCCTGCCAGCAGCTTGACCAGCCGCTCGCCGCGTACATCGTCCTTGAAGATCGTGCGGTTGGCCGGGTGCGCCCCGGCCTGATACTTCGCAAACCGCCGCCCCAGCTCCGTCTCGCAGGGCCGCTTGCCGGTTGTATTCGGCACAATCAGCGGCGCATCCACCCCCAGCAGCAGCCCCTCGCCGCCCGCCTCAGCATCCCAGCGGCGTATCCAGCCTAAGATGGCATCATCATCCCCCATCGCCTCGGTGACATTAAGCACCGCCGCCCGGCTGCCGGGCGGACTATCACAGGTCAGCGCCACGCCGCCCGTCGTATTTTTGTTGCCCCACGCCAGGTCTAATCCGAGAAAAAGCATAGGGGAGTTGTACCCGGAATGGAGGCTCCCCCCCCGCCCCCAACACTGGGGGAGCCGGATAGTTAGGAGTAGGGGCGCTGCTTGCCGCGCCCTTCTTGTCTTTTTTTGCTCCCCCAGTATTGGGGGCGGGGGGTTCCTACATCTCCGCAATCTTGCCGAAGGCGATCTTGTCCTCCGCCGTGTGCCTCACCGGAACCACCGAGGCCAGCGAGACGCTGCCGCGCCCGTACTTTCGGTTCAGCGCATCCACCGCCCGCGCCGCATCCAGCCGCCGCGTGTCCGTCCCGAACAAAGATACGGTCGTGCCTGACAGCGGCAGCAGGTCGTACAGCACGACGCCCACCTGACGCACTTTAGAGAACGGATGTTCCCAGAGAGAGGCCATACTTTCCATCAATGTCCACGTATCCGCACAGGCTGTCAGGCGCGACTTTGCCGCCCACGTCCGCCCATCCTCGGCCCGCGCATGCACCGACAGACCCCGCGCACAGAAACCCAGATGACGCATCCGCTCCCCCGCCTTTTCCAGCAGACGCCGCACCACCGCCGCCGCGCCTGCCGGGGTTCTGAGTTCCGGGGGCAGAACGTGCGAATGGCCTACCGAGCGCCGCGCCGTCGGCGGCAAGACGACCTCATGCCCGCGAAGCTGATGCCACCAGCGGTCGCCCCCCACCCCGCCCCAGACGCGGCGCATCTCGTCCCGCGTCAGCCCGTACATCTGCTCCGTCGTCCGCACCCCCACCGCCGCCAGCCGCGCTTCCATGCGTGTATTAATCCCCGGAAAATCCGTCAGCGCCAGTTGGTACAGCTTTTGCGGCAGGTCCTCTTCGCTGATCACCACCAGCCCATTCGGCTTGTGCAGCTCGGCGGCCACCTTCGCCAGAAACGGGTTCGGCCCCAGACCCACCGAGCAGTGCAGGCACTCGCCCACCTCGGCCTTGATTTTGGCTTTGATCTGCTCCCCCAGCCGCATCGCATCCCAGAGGTGCCGCTCGTTGTCCCACAAACGGCACACCATTTCATCTATCGACCATATTTCCGTCACCGGCAGGCACGCCCCGACCACTTTCACAATCCGCGCATGATAATCCCGGTACGGGTCGTGCTTGGCTTCGACAAGTATGATATTCGGGCACAGCCGCTTCGCTTCCGCCACATTCGTCCCGGTCTTGACCCCAAACGCTTTGGCCTCATACGACGCCGCAATGCAGCAGGTCGTGTCGGCCAGCAGCGGCACGACGGCGACAGGCCGCCCCCGCAGCTCCGGGTGTTCCTGCTGCTCCACCGAGGCAAAAAACGAGTTCATGTCTAAAAACAGCCAGTTCAGGGACATCGGAGGTAGACTCCATTCTACTATCAAGCTGGCTGATTATAGCAAATGTCTACTATTCCTGTCAAGCCGTCAATGGCGCGTTTGCACGGGGAGCGCGTGGTATAATAAATGCGGGAGGACTGCCATGATTGCTCTTGACCTGACCCCCTCTGCCGTGCCTGCTCCGGTAATAGATGAAGAGAATGCCGCCGCCATTGCCCAGCTTCGAGCATGGGTGAGAGAAGAAGCCACAGATGACCCGGAGGAAATTCGCCAGTCGGAAGCCGATCTGAACGAACTTATTCTGAACTTGAATCGAAACCGGATTGACAGCGGGGAGCGTCCCCTGTTCCCGGAGCCATAAGGAAACTAAAATGAGTCTTTTAGAAGTTGAACTGGAAACTAATATGCGTCAGCGGCTGGACAGGCTGGCCCGGAAGCGCGGCCTGCCTACCGATGAGATGGTGCGTCAAGCCGTGGAAAAACTCGTGCAGGCGGGGGAAGCCGAAGACAAGCCCAAGCACAGCATTATGGAACTGCATGGACTTGGAGCCGAAATCTGGAAGGACGAAAACGGTGATCTGATTGACGCGCAGGAATACGTCAACGAGCTACGCGGCGAATGGGATCACCGGCCATGACAAAACTGGATCAGGCTTTGGCAAACGCAGGAGTTACCAAATTGGGTTTGGACACAGCGCCTATCATTTATTTTGTGGAGGCACATCCAAATTACGACCAGTTGATGACGGAAGTATTTCGCCAAATCACGGATGGAGAATTAAAGGCAGCGACATCAACAATTACACTGACCGAAGTGCTGGTACAGCCTCTAAGACATGGTGACACAGTGCTGCAAACTCGCTATAAAACACTGCTTCTTGGCAGCGAGAACTTCAGCGTCGTTGCCATTGATGCTGAAACCGCTGAATGTGCGGCTGACCTACGCGCCCGCTACAACATTAAGACACCAGATAGTCTTCAGATTGCGGCAGCACTCAGCGCGGGCTGCGAGGCGTTTCTCACGAACGACCGTGATCTGCGCCGTGTGACCGATCTGCAAGTGCTGGTGCTGAACGAACTGGAACTCTGAATGTCTGAACTGACCCATATTGATGCACACGGCAGGGCGCGGATGGTGGATGTGTCGAGCAAGCACACCACGCGGCGGGTGGCGACGGCGCGGGCGGTGGTGAGGATGCTGCCGGAAACGTTAGATAAAATTTGTCAAAACGAACTTGCCAAAGGCGATGCGCTGGCAGTGGCGCGGGTGGCGGGCATTCTAGCCGCCAAGCGCACGGATGAACTCATTCCCCTGTGCCACTCGCTGCCGCTGGCCGAGGTGTCGGTGGACTTTGAGCTTGGCGACGGGCAGCTCATCATCAAGACTTCGGCGACCACGGTGGCGCAGACCGGGGTGGAGATGGAGGCGCTGACGGCGGCGACGGTGGCGGCGCTGACGATCTATGATATGGCAAAGGCCGTGGACAAGCGGATGGTCATTGACGGGGTACATCTGGTCACAAAGACCGGGGGAAAGAGTGGGGATTTCGTATGGGAGAAGTAATTCGGGTCGGCGTTTTAACAGTCAGCGACCGATGCAGCCGGGGCGAACGGACCGACGAGTCCGGTCCGGCAGTGAAGGCCGCCCTGCCGCGTGAGGGCTTTGTGGTGGCCTTAGAGGCCGTCGTGCCGGACGACAGGCGCGTCATCGCGCAGACACTCAAACGCTGGTGCGATGAGTACGGTTGCGATGTGATTTTGACCACCGGCGGCACGGGCTTCAGCCCGCGTGATGTGACGCCGGAGGCGACGCAGAAAGTGCTGGACCGGGACGCGCCCAATATTAGCCAGTTTCTGCTCTGGGAAAGCCTCAAGCAGACCCCCTTCGCGGCCCTCTCACGCGGCGCGGCGGGCGTTCGAGGTGCCACATTGATCGTCAACCTGCCGGGCAGTCCATCGGGGGCAAAAGACAATACCACCAGCCTCGTGCCCCTGCTCCCGCATGCGGTCGATGTTCTGCGCGTCCGCGAAACCGGGCATCCGGTGGAGTAGAGGCAGAAATCACGGGGCTGAACCCCTATGCTTTGAAGGGCGATTCCCTGCCTTCGCGGGCATAAGGCAGCCTGCCGTAAGCGTTCTTACAATCTTCGCCCGCGAAAGCACACGCCTTATGCTCACCTACGACGACGCCCTCACCCGCATTCTGGCCCAAATTGCGCCGCTCACGCCGCAGGACACGCCGCTGACGAGCGCGCTGGGCCGCGTGCTGGCGGAAGAAGTCACTACGCCGTTCCCCCTGCCGCCGTTTGCCAACAGCAGCATGGACGGGTTCGCCGTGCGGGCCGCCGACTTGACAGCGCGTCCCACCGTGCTGCCCGTGGCGGGCGAGATTGCCGCCGGGGCGACGATTGTGCCGACGCTGCTGCCGGGGCAGGCGTTGCGGATTATGACCGGCGCCCCCCTCCCGCCCGGCGCGGACGCCGTGGTTCCCGTCGAAGACACCGAGGCGCGGCGCGGCGGCACGGCGTTTCTGGAAGCGGTTACTGCGGGGCAGTGCATCCGGCCTGCGGGCGAAGAAGCGGCGGCAGGCACTGTGGTTCTGCGGGCGGGGGCAGTACTGCGGCCCGTGCATATTGGCATGGCGGCGACCGTGGGCCGGAGCAGTTTGAACACATATCCCCGCCCGCGTGTGGCCGTTTTGAGCACGGGCGATGAGCTGGTGGAGCCGGGGCAGGCGCGGGGGTTCGGACAGATTTACAATTCCAATGCCTACGCCCTGGCGGCGCTGGTGGCCGATGCGGGCGGCGTGGTGACCCGCCAGCTCCAGGCGCGGGACACGCCCGAGGCGCTGCGGGAAGCATTTGACGCTGCCGAAGACGCCGATGTTTTAATCACGAGTGGCGGCGTCTCGGTGGGCGACTATGACTACGTCAAATCGGTCTTTGCCGAGCGCGGGACCGTAGATTTTTGGAAAGTCGCCATCCGCCCCGGCAAACCAGTGGCCTTCGGGCAGTGGGGCAGCACGCACTTTTTCGGCCTGCCCGGCAACCCGTCGTCCACGATGGTCACGTTCGAGCTGTTCGTGCGTCCCGCCCTGCGCCGCCTGTCCGGGCACACAGACCTGACGCGGCCTGCCGTCACGGCGACGCTGATGGAAGACGCCAGCCACACGCCGGGGCGGCAAAGCTACCAGCGAGCCGTGGTCACGCGCAAGGCAGATGGGGCTGCCGAAGTGCGGGCGCTCACCAAGCAAGGCTCGGGAATGCTGCTGCCGATGACCGAGGCCAACGCGTTTTTGGTCCTGCCCGCCGACACCGAAAGCCTGCCGCCGGGGGCGGCTGTCACCGTGTTTTTGCTGGATTAATACCCGTGCTATAAGCAAGCGCCGGGGCAGCGCCATAATCAAAGCCAGAGGTTACTCGGGGTTATGGCGTCGATACACACAGTAGAAATGGGAGAAACCGGCGTGGCCGGGGCGGCGGACGGACGCCTGCAGGCCTGCGGCCTCGGAGCGTGCGTCGGCCTGTGCCTGCATGATTCGCAAGCGCGGCTGGCCGTACTGGTCCATATTGTCCTGCCGCAGACGCTTCCCCCAGTGAGCGGGGCGGCGTGGACGCCGCCGCCGGGTAAATGCGCGGACACGGCCGTGTCCCATGCCCTCGCCGAGATGCAGCGCCGAGGCGGCAGTCCCGCCCGAACTGTGGCGGCGATGGTCGGGGGGGCCAGCATTTTCACTGCGCCTGCGGCGGCCACAGCGGCGACCGGATCCCGTCTGGAAATCGGAGCGCGGAATGTGCTGGCCGTCCGCGAGGAGCTGCAGCGCCGGGGGATTGCGCTCTGCGCCGAAGAAACTGGCGGACACGGGGGTCGGACGGTGGCAATAGACGCCGGGACGGGTCAGGTCTGGGTGCGTCCGGTCGGCCTGCCGGAGCGGCTTTTGACGACCCTGCGCCCGGAGCCAAAAGAATTCACCCTGCGGCAGACTGTCCCGAGCGACCTCCAGTTACAAAAAGAGGCGGCGTATGCACACTGACACACGCCTGGACACACTGGTCCGGCAGGTGCGTGACCTGCCTGCTCTGCCCACTGCCGTAACGCAGGTGCTGCGGCTGACCGAGGACCCCAAAGCCGGGGCCGCTGATGTTGCCCGCGCTCTGGCGTCCGATCAGGCCCTGACCGCACGCGCCCTGAAGCTGGCAAACTCGGCCTTTTACGGAATCAGCCGCCGCGTAGCCACGATCTCCGATGCTGTGGTGACACTGGGGATGCGAACCACCCGAAACTTTGTCTTAGCCACGGGCTGTCAGGATGTGATTGACCGGCCCGTCCCCGGCTACGCCCTCCCCGCCGGGGCGCTGTGGCGACACTCGCTGACCTGCGCGGCGGCGGCGCGGGCACTGGCTTTGCGGGCGGGGTTCCGTCAGTCCGAGGAAGCCTTTGTCGCGGGCCTGCTCCATGACATCGGCAAGGTGGTGTTAAACACCTACTGCAAGGACCAGTTTATTCGGGTGCTGATTCGGGTGGCAGGCGGCGAGGTGACCTATGCCGAAGCCGAGCAGGAAATACTGGGCTTCGACCATGCCGAAGCCGGGGCGGCCCTGCTGGAACGCTGGAACCTGCCCACGCCGCTGGTCTCCGCCGTGCGCTGGCATCATCAGCCGCTGAAAGCCAGTGGCGACCCTGCCCTGCCCTGCCTTGTGCATCTGGCCGATGCGATTTGTCTAACTCTGGGCGTCGGCCTCGGGCTAGACGGCCTCGCCTACACCCTGCACCCCCAGGCACTGACGATGCTTGGCTTGACCGAGGAAGACTTCGAGCAGGTTGCCGGGCAGGTCTGCGACACGCTCGCGCAGGCGGGGCCGGTCTGGTAAGCGTCAGGGGCGTGTGATAATGCGCTCCACCAGCTCCGGCATCCACTGCACATACTCCACCACCGCCCCATCCGCGTGCCTCGCATAGAAGTTAGCTCCCGTTGGAACTTCCTGCCGGGGTTGGATGATTGTGCCCCCGGATTCCAGCACCAACGCTTCTGCTTCGTTTAAATCGGTGACAATGAGCGGCCCAGTCTCATGGCGATGCTTTTCAACCTCTTCGGCGGGACCGGCAATCACCAGGAAATCACCGATGGCAGCCAGTTCCAGTGGAGGAAAGGCAAAGCGCAGGTCGGCGGGTCTGCCGACCAGACGCTCCAGAAATGGCAGCGATTCGTCCAGACTGCCGACAAAAAGCCGGGCATAGGTTTTGAGAATAGTCATTGGTTTCTCCCCTGTTTGATGAAAATAGTTTGTAAAACAGTATGACCCCAAAGTTTCTTGTTGTCTAGTATATACTTATTTGTGCTATACTTTCCAAAACGATAGCAATGAACACTCAGGAGACTGGAAATGAAGGATTTGATGGCAGGCTGCCCTGCCGAGCGGACACTGCAGGTGGTCGGAGGACGCTGGAAGATTTTCATTCTGCACCAGCTATTTGACGGCACGCTGCGCTTCACGGACTTGCAGCGCAGCATCAACGGCGTCACGACAAGCAGTGTCACGCCCAAGATGCTGACACAGGAATTGCGGCAGATGGAGGAAAATGGTCTGGTTCACCGCCAGGTTTACGCGCAGGTCCCGCCAAAGGTGGAGTATTCACTGACGCCGCTTGGCCTCAGCCTGCGGCCTGTGGTGGACGCGATGGTGGACTGGGGAACGCGGCATCAGCCTGAGACAACCGGCGCACAGGGCGCGTGTGCCGCCGTAGGGACACACCAAAAAGCCCGGCACTGAACGTGCCGGGCTTGCTTAGGCTGGCGTCTACGCCCCCACCCGCTCCCGTGCGCCGCGTCCCTGGTCGGCATTCTGGCCCAGGCCGGAATTGCTGCGCTCCACACTCTGCCCTTTGGCCGTCTGCACCACTTCGCCGATGGCGACAGAGCGGCGGACATCGGTGAGGCGCACTTTAACAGTCTGCCCCTGGAAACGCGCCCCATTGGACAGCTCGATTTGCAAAGCCCGCTGCGGCAGCAGGTGCGAGGTCGCCCACGGGGCGCGGTCGCCCTGCGGGTCATCGCGGCCCACCTGACACTCCACCGTCTGCCCCCGGCGCGGTCCGGCCAGCGCGGTCTCGAACTTTTGCAGCCCGCCGCCGTCAATATCAAACTTCTCAATGTGGTGCCAGGACGGAACCGAGCGGACATAGATCGAGCGGCGCAGGTCGCGCTCCAGGGCTTCAATGTCCTCGCCCTGGGCACCGATCAAATGGGCGCAGACATCCGGGTGGGCGCTCACCACGAACGCTTCGTGCGGCGTGGTCGCGGCCAGCTTTCGCAGCTCCCGCTCCACCATCAGCGAAACCGTCTCGGCGGAGTCAATGCGCCCGAGGCCGTGGCAGTACGGACACACTTCGGTCATGGCGGTGTCTACGGTTTCGCCGGTGCGCTTGCGGGTCATTTCAATCAGGCCGAGCGCGGAGATGCTGGAGATTTTGGTGCGCGAGCGGTCATCTTTGAGTGACTTGACGAACGCATCCATGACCGCTTTTTTGTCGCGGGCGCTGTCCATATCGATGAAGTCCAGCACAATCATGCCGCCGAGGTCGCGCAGGCGGAGCTGCCGGGCAATCTCTTCGGTGGCTTCCAGGTTGGTCTTCAAGATGGTATCAGAGAGGCCGACTGTCCCGGTGAACTTGCCGGAGTTGACGTCAATAGAGACCAGCGCCTCGGTCTGATCGATAATCAGCGAGCCGCCTGACGGCAGGGGGACTTTGCGCTGCAGGAGGCGCTGTACATCGGCTTCAATCTTGAACTGCTCAAAGACCGGCTTGTCGCCGTCGTACAGCTCAATCCGGTCTTCCAGATCGGGTGACAGGCGGGCGATGATCTCATGCGCCTGTTCGTAGTCAGTCGGTGAGTCGATCACTAGGCGGCTGACATCGGAGCCAAACGCATCCCGCAGGATTTTCAGAACCAGCCCCATGTCCTGATGGATCAGCGCGGGCGCGGGCGTCACTTTCGCTTTGGCGAGAATGGTATTCCACGTCTCCAAAAGCATCAAATAGTCCTGCCGCAGCTCGGAGGCGGTCCGCCCCTCGCTTTCGGTGCGGACAATGACGCCCGTGCCCTGCTGCCGGAACTTCTGCACGATCTTTTTGAGCCGGTCCCGCTCTTTGCCCTCTTCAATTTTGCGCGAGACGCCCAGATTATTGGCGTCGGGCATCAGCACCAGAAAGCGGCCCGGCAGAGAGACCCGCGAGGACACGCGGGAGCCTTTGGTGGAACGCGGCCCTTTAACGACCTGCACCAAGAGCTGATCGCCCCGGCGCACCAGATCGCCGATATGCAGGTCCCGCCGGTTGCGCCGGGGAGCGCCATCTTCGTCCTCTTCGGGGAGGATGTCGGCGACATAGAGGAACGCATTGCGCTCCAGACCGATCTCCACAAACGCCGCATCCATGCCGGGCAGGACGTTGTCCACTTTTGCTTTATACAGGTTGCCGACAACGCGCTGTTCGCGCTCGACGTGCAGCTCGGTCAGTTGTTTGTCCAGCAGGACAGCAATTCGCGTTTCGCGCTGCCCCACATTGACAATGATTTCTTTTGCCATTGGGTATGTCTTCTTTCTGAGACGCCGGGTGCGTGCGGCCCTAGAGACCTACCACCTTGCTTCGCAGGGTCCTTCCTAAAGGAAGGATTAGGAACGGAGGCGGGGGCTTGCCTATTTTGTCCGTATCCTTTTTTGTCCGTATTCTTCCTTTAGGAAGGACCCTGCGAAGCAAGGTGGTAGGTCTCCGGGGCTACGCACCCAGCGTAAATAAAATTAACTAATGCCCCGTCAGATGCCGCCAGAACCGGCGGGCGGGGCTGCTGCTTGCGGCAGGGGCGGCGGGGGCTGGAAGGGAATGAGGCGCAGCGTCCGGTGCAAGCCGGGCGTCGGGTGTTGTCAGCCCTTCCACCACAATCGGGATTTCGCCGGGGCGCAGGTAACCCATCTTGCGGGCTTCCGAAGCGACCCCATCACTGGTCTTCAGGTAAGCGATATGGCGTGTCAGCAGAGCATTCTGTGCGGCCAGCGCACTGCTTTCGGCCTGAGTCCGGGCAAGCTGAACGCTTTGTGCCTGCGCCTCGCGGTACGGACGCACGGCTTTGGCGACGAGCGCCACGGCCAAAAACGCCAGCACGCCGAGGAAGCAGACCAGGAGCGCGACACGCGCCCAGACGCCCAGAATGCGCGGCGGCTTTTTCCACTGCGATTTGCGGCTCGGCTTGGCACGGCGCGGCGCTCGTCCGGCAAAGTCTTTGCTGGTTTCTCGGGAAGTGTCACTGTCTGAAAAATCGCGGGCCATAATCGGTCTCATTCTGGCCGCAGCGGCTGGCCGATGCGATGGATTTTAATAAAATTGGTGCTGCCGGGGCGGCCCACGGGGACGCCGCCGGTGATAACCACAATGTCGTCGGTCTGCACCTGCCCGGTCTTGTCAGCGGCGTCAATACACGCCTGCATCATGCTGTCCGAATCGTCGGCAATTTCCACCATGACCGACTGGACGCCCCAAACGAGCGAAAGGCGCTGGTATGTATCGCTCCGGTTGGTCGCGCAGATAATTGGGGCGCGGGGCCGGTAGCGGGAGACGACGCGGGCGGTGCGGCCCGTGGCCGAGGCGGTCAGAATGGCCGCGCAGCTCAGGTCATGGGCGATGTCACACGTCGCCTGCCCGATAGACCCGGTGATGGATTTGCCGGTGTCAAAGCGCATCTTTTCGTCCAGAATCTTGCCGTAATCCATCGAAGACTCGGTATGCACGGCGATCTTGGCCATCATCCGCACGGCGTCAAACGGGTAGGCCCCCATCGCCGTTTCGCCGGACAGCATGACAGCGTCGGTTCCGTCGAAAATGGCATTGGCGACATCGCTGACCTCGGCGCGGGTCGGACGCGGGTTGCGGATCATCGAGTCTAGCATCTGCGTGGCCGTGATGACCGGCTTGCCCGCCCGGTTCGCCTTGTGGATCAGCATTTTCTGGATGATCGGCACTTCGTCAATCGGCACTTCGACGCCCAGATCGCCGCGTGCTACCATGATGCCGTCGACTGCTTCCATGATCGAGTCGATGGCACTAACCGCTTCGTGCTTTTCAATTTTGGCAATAATCGGGATTTTGGCACGGGCGGCCTCGCAGACGCCGCGCAGGACGGCAATATCCGACGCGGAGCGCACAAACGAGGCCGCCACGTAGTCCACTTTCTGCGCGATGCCGAATTTTAAGTCTTCCAGGTCTTTGTCGGTGACGGCGGCTATCGGGAGCGAGACATTGGGGACATTGACACCTTTATGGGAAGTCAGCCGCCCGCCGACCACCACCTCGCAGACGAGCCGCCCGGCACGCTTGGACTTCACCCGCAGCTCCAAAAGTCCGTCGTCAAGCATCAGGTGCGTGCCGGGAACCACCGCCTCAAAAATCTCGGGAACCGGCAGGTTGATTTCGTGTTCGTCCCCCGGCACATCATCCATCGTCAGCGTGATTTCGGACCCCGGCGTCAAAATCACGCCGTCGCCCGCAACGTTCCCAACCCGCACTTTCGGCCCCGAAAGGTCCTGCAAAATTGCCAGCGGCTGCTGCATCTCCTCGGCCAATGCGCGAAGGCTGGCAACCACTTCCGCGTGCTGCGCCTGTTTGCCATGCGAGAAGTTGAGCCGGGCCACATTCATGCCCGCCAATAGAAGCTGACGGAGGGCTTCCGGGCTGCTCGTCGCAGGCCCGATGGTACATACAATTTTCGTTCGGCGCATGGGTAAAAACAGCCTTTAGAAGTGTGATGAATAACACTTCTTTATTATTATAACCGATTGCCGCCGGTTCGTCAATAAATACCAGCACATAATAAATACTAGCCCATCGGGGATTTGAACCACCGGTTTCCGCGCCGAGAAGCGCAGCGTCCTGGGCCGGGCTAGACGAATGGGCCGTGTCAGGGTGAGTATACCCGCTGAAGAGGCCCCAACGCCCCAATTCTGGTTCCCCCATTATTGGGGGCTAGGGGGTCTTGCCCGGCACAGCCCAAACGCCGACACCGTGCGCCGCGTACAGCGGCGGGCCGGAACCCGCCGTCAGCGCGTACACCCAGGCGGTGTAGTCATTGGCCCCCGTCGCGGGGGGCGTGAGCGGGAAGTATTTCGTGCTGACCAGCAGGTGCGTATAACCATATGCTGCTAGAAACTGCCGCAGGTCTTCGGCGGAGTGGAACGTATCATAGGGAATAAATGTCCCGTGCGACGGCTCGCCCCAGACATAGGGCCGGTCGCAGTAGAAGCCCAGCGGATTGCCGTAAAAGACCAGCTTGGCGTTTGCGGGCAGCGTGGCGTTGACGAACTGCATGGCCGGGTACGGCGGAAAGCCGCGTGTGAGATATGCCTCACGCGGCTCCTGCCCCATCACGACGGGGGCCTGTACGGCCAGCAATTGCTGCCCGCCAACGAGAAGCGAGAACCCCAGAGACAGCACGCCCAGCCCGGCCAGCGCGTAGCCCGCCCGCCAGCGGTCTTCCACGGCCCGTACCAGCACCCAGGCCGCCAGCAGGCAGAACGCGGGCAGGGCCGGGAGCAGGTAGCGGGCATACTGCGCCGCCGCCAGCCAGAGCAGCCCGGAGCCGAGCGCGAACCCGCCCAGGGCCAGAACCACTGGCGTGACTTTCGCGCCGCCTTTCGGCAGAAATACCGGAAAGAACAGTGCCCCCAGCAGCAGCGGCGACCAGCTTTGCAGGGCTGTCTGGTAGTCGTTGAACGGCTTCAGAAACGGGGTCGGATGGCCGGGAACCAGGAACAGGGTCATGTTCCACGGGACTAAGACGGCGTCGGACAGGCTGTGCCCCATGCCGAACGAGGCATTCCAGGTGGTGTAAAAATCGGCGGCGTAAGTACTCCATCCGTGCCCGCCGAACAGGCCGTAGGCAAACGGGTACACCGGGTTGCCTGTATAGACCGCCGACTTGATCAGCCACGGCGAGCCGACCAGCAGGGCCAGCGCTCCCCACCCCGCCGTCGTCCGCAGGGCGGGCAGCACGGGCTGACGCAGACCACGCAGACGCCAGAACAAAATCCCCAGCGCGAGCAGCCCCAGCGTCCCCAGCGCCGTTGCCTTCGTGGACAGGGTCAGCCCCATCAAAACCGCGCTCAGGCGAATGGCTTTGTCGTCACGGGCGGCGATGCCCTGTGCCAGCGCGAGGCCCGTCAGAGCCGTGTAAAATACCGTCGCCAAATCCACATAGGCCGTCCCGGCCTCCCAGAACACAAACGGCGTCGCCGCAAACGTCAGCGCGGCCACTTTGCCCACTGTGGGCGATAGATGCCGCGCCCCGAAGGCATACACCGCCAAGCAGCCCGCCGCCGCACAGGCAAAATGAAATAGTTTTGCCAGCGGCACGCCCGCGTCGGTCCCGCGCAGGAGCATCGCCCACAGATACCACATTTCCGCCGTGAAGCCGAAGTTGGAATGGTCTTCCCACGGAATATAGTAGATTTTGTGCGCCAGCAAATACATCTTGGGGTCGGCCAGATGGTAGGCGATGCTGTCCCATTCCAGCAGTGTCGGCGGCGCAAAGCACCCGGTCAGCGAAATCACGGCAAACGCGGCAAAACACAGCGCCAGCCCCCACCCGCCGGGTGTCAGGCGCGGACGAGTGGCGACACCGCGCACTTCGGCCAGCATGATGCCATGCTGCCGCGCCCCGCTTATGCCGAGCAGGGCCAGCAGCCCCCAGCCGTACACCGGGTACAGCGCGTGTGCCAGCCCCAGCGCCAGCATCCCCGCCGCCAGCAGGCCGAGGCCCAGCCCAAAGGCGATTAAGTTGATTTCCAGCCGCGTCCATTCGCCGCCGAGCCGCCGCCAGGCCAGCAGAGTTCGCCCGGCAGCCGTCGCCGCCCAGGCAGTCAGGAGAAAGAGGATGAGGTTTATCATAGTTATCGTCAGCAGCCCGGCGACCTACCTTCCTTGCTTCGCTCATTCTTCGCTTCGCAGGGTCCTTCCTAAAGGAAGGATTAGGATAATGCCGAAGTTCGAAGGGCATTGCCTCTTGCCCGCTACTCTGTATCCTTCCTTTAGGAAGGACCCTGCGAAGCGAAGAATGAGCGAAGCAAGG
>CAXUKS010000042.1:25864-35421 GCA_964251675.1 uncultured Armatimonadales bacterium | reverse complement strand
CCAACACCCACACCGGGTACGAAACGCACTCGGCCTCTGTTTGACCCGCCCATCGGGCACGCACTGGGGCTGACGCCGACGCAGTTTGGGACCTGGGCGGGGGTCGCCATCCATGACATCTCTTCGGTGGTCGGCGCGGCGGCGCACTACGGCGGCGCAGCTCTGGGGACGGCGACGGCGGTGAAGCTGTCCCGCGCCTTGTGGATCGTGCCGGTGTCGCTGGCCGCCGCGTTCGCCTTCCGCCGGGGCGCGAGGACAGAAGCGGGCACGGTGCCCGGCAAGCGGCACATCCCGTGGTTTATCGGCCTGTTCCTGCTGGCGTCGGTGGTCCGGACCCTGCTGCCGCCGGTGGCTGCCGCCGCGCCGACGCTGACCCATCTGGCAGCCGTCGGCCTGACCCTGACCCTGTTTCTGATCGGCACAGGCTTGTCCCGTGAGACCCTGCGGCGGGTCGGCTGGCAGCCGATGGCGCAGGGCGTCGCCCTGTGGCTCGTCATCAGCGTGGGTTCTCTGTGGGCTGTGATGAAGTTGGTTCCGTAGTCAAAGCGTTGACGCTTTTGGTAAAATGGACTCAGGAGGCAACCCTATGACAAATACTGCGGTCACTGAGGCATGCAGCGGCATTAGTCAAGACGCCGATGAGGTAGTGACGGTTCTCAGCACGGGGCAATACGGCGTGAAAGCAGGTTTTGCCAAGCATCTTTTTGAAGGCGTGGATGTGGATGCCCTGCTGGAAACAAATATAGACGAAGTGTTCAAGGGGCTGAACCCCCTCGCTGGGGGGCGTGGACGCCTTGAACCCACCTGCGTGGGTGAAGAATAAGAGCAGGACTGAATATGCGGGCAGGACTGAATATGCGGGCAGGTCTTTTTCCCGTTCTGCTCCTTACCCGCGCAGGCGGGTTTCAGGCGCTTCGCCCCCCAGCGAGGGGGTTTAGCCGCTCGTCCTAAGACCCCCTCGTAGTTGCAGCCGCCCCAAGTTTATAGCAGTGCGCGTAAAACCCAGAGGATTTATCCCTGGGATGTAAGCGCAACGTCTTTCCGAAGACGTTCTCTTTGGCCTGTTTTCGGGTAGGATACAAGCATACAAATACTGTTTGGGCTATCCATATCGGGCCTCCGAGTCATCGACTGTTTGTTTTTGCTAGAGAGCCTACGGAAGGGCTATGCTTAGAACATCAGCGCGAGTTTGAGAACACTCTATCACTGGAAGCCTCCAATGCATAGAAACTGGAAGCCTCCAACGCATAGAAACAGTCATAATCAAACTGAACGAATCAATTTGCTGTGGGATAACACAGCCGTGGTGAAAATCCAGAGTAGCCCTCTATTGGTATTCGTATTTTAGGCTTGCCTAAGATGCCCATAACCTTTAGGTATGGGAGTTGTCACAGTATTCCTACTTCTTCTGCACCAGCAACACGGAGGCGAACAGGCCAATCGCGCCGATGATGCGCCACGGCGTAATCGGCACTTTGGGGACGCCGAGCCAGCCGAAGTGGTCTACGATAATGGCCGCTGTGATCTGGCCGAACACGGTGGCGGCGATGACCACGCCCGCGCTGACTTTGGGGATGCCAATGAGGCCCATCGTGACCGCATAAGCTCCCAGAATGCCGCCGCCCGCCCAGACCCAGATTGGAACCTGCGCCAGCGCCGACGGCTTGCCCCGGCCCAGCAAGCCAAACACGGTCAGCAGTCCCAGAACGACTGCGCCGACGAGAAGTGAAATCAGCGCCCCCAGCAGCGGGGACTTCACGGCACTTCGGAGCTGGGCGTTCAGCGCATCCTGAACAGTCTGCCCCATGCCGGACAGGGCCAGCAGGGCAATTAAAACGATTTGCATAAACAACTCTACGGCGGCGCAGGACGGTCTGTTACCGCTTCCACTGCACCAGCAGAACACCCCCCGCGACCAGCAGCGCCCCCAAAATCCGAGGCAGGTCGACCGGCGAGCGCGGCACGCCCAGCCAGCCCGTGCCGTCCAGCACCAGTCCCATGACCACCTGCCCCAGCACGGCGCACACAATCACCGACGCCGCCCCAACAACCTGCACGGCAACCACGGACAGGGTCACAAAGAACGCCCCAAGCAGCCCGCCCGTCCATGCCCACCACGGAACCGCCCCCAGGTCCGAAAGTTTGCCGCGCCCGAACACGCCCAGCAGGGCCAAAACCACCAGCGGAACCGCGCCGACCGCAAACGAAACCAGCGCACTCAGCACGGGTGATTCTAGGCTGACGCGGAGCCGGGCATTGACCGCCGCCTGCACAGCCAGTCCGATTCCGGCCAAGACAAGCATTGGCAGAAGAAAAACACGCATAAGGCATTGTGGCAACCCGCTGAGGCGAATGTCAAGGCAATTTGTATGGCAAGGCGAGAGCAGAGGAGGACGGGAAGAGAAGGTCCGCAACGGTGCTAACCCGAAAGCCCACTTTCTCCAGCCGTTCGCGCTTTGCTGTATTCATAGGGGTTATCCTCCCAGTTCGTCCAAACGCGCCTGTGTCCGACGGGCGACTGTCAATGCCGAGCGCGACAGCCTGTTGGAACGCCTCGCGGGCAGTGGTTACTTCGGCGGGACGCAGGTAATTCCTGACATTGTTTCCATAACACGCTTGATGTCTTTCGCGGGTTTGTTCCGAAGCGAAGCCTCCGCCCATTTGAGCGTTTCAGACGGACACCTGGCCTTGCAGTGTGCGGCAGCCAGCTTTGCCATCACATGACTGTGCCTGGAAGAAATAATTTGAGGCATTAGGACTAGGGCCTGCATATACATTTCGCAGGCTTCATCATTTCGCAGGCTTCATCATTGCGGTTCTGACGCTTTAAGAGATCGCTCTGCGTAATGAGTGCAAGGCGCGTTCGCGCTCCGCCACCGCTTCTTCGACCTTGCCCAGCACGTCCAGCGTGTCAGCAAAGCGGCGGCGCATGTCGGCCTCCACACCCGGCGCAAGGCGGCGTGTCAGAAGCTGCCGAAAGTGTGCTTCCGCTTCCGAGTAACGTTTCTGCTGGAATAGACGCGCCCCCGCGTTCATCTGGCGCAGGGAGCCGGCAGAAATCGCACTCCACACTATCCATGCAATCACTATAGCCGCAACAAGCAGAAGAATCATAGAGGCACTATTCGCCGGGAACCACTTGCTTTCCTGCCGCGTTCTATCTCTTGACAGTCCAATACTTGAGCGTGATATACTAAATAAAGCTCAGAAAAAATAGCCGTTTAGGAACGGCAAAGCTCGGACACAACGTAAGACTTTATAAAGCGCAAAGACGCAGACGGATAAGGAGGCGCGAGGCATGGCGTTTAACGATTTCAGGGACATCATTCGGCAGATGGAGCGCGAGATGTTCTCCGAGGATACTTTTTCCGGCTTTTTTGGCATGCCCGCCGGGGGCACGGGCCGCTTCTGGCAGCCTGCCGTGGATATTCACGAGGCCGAAGATGCGGTCCGGGTCAAAGTGGAGCTGGCCGGGGTCAAAGCCGATGATTTGCAGGTGTCGCTGACGCCTGATGACCGGATACTCAATATCAGCGGGACGCGGGGCGAAAGCGGGCCGGACCGCGAAGGGCGCACGCGCTGTCACGGGCTGGAGATCTATTTTGGGCCATTTGAGCGAGCGGTCGGCCTGCCGTCGGGCCTGCGCCTGGACAGAGACGCGATTAAAGCAACGTACCGGGATGGTTTTTTGCAGGTGACGCTGCCCAAGCGGCGCGTGCCGGAGACGACCACGCGGGTGATCCCGATTAATACCGAAGACACGAGAGAAAACGAGGACTAACTTCCATGTCCAATCAAGATAACAGCGAGCAGAATACAGAAAAGACGGCGGCCCCCGTGGACACGCTGGCGGAAGATATGCCCATTGAGGGCGAAGTGGCCGAGCAGATTGTCACGCAGATCAACCAGGAAGGCAGCGGTCATCCGCCCATCCCCGAAGAGCTGCCCCTGCTGCCGCTGCGGGACACGGTGATATTTCCCGTGCTGGTCGCCCCGATTGCCGTGGGCCGCGAAAACAGCGTCAAGCTGGTGGACGAAGCCGTCTCCGGGGGGGACCGGATCATTGGCGTCGTCACCATGAAAGACTCCTCCGTGGAGAATGCTACGGCGGCGGATATTCACCCAATGGGTGTCGCGGTCGTCATCCGCATGATGGCGAAAGTGCCGGACGGCATTCGGATGATCGTCCAGGGCATCGCCCGGATTCAGGTGCAGCAGGTCACGGGCGAAGAGCCATACCTGAAGGCGCGGGTCAAGGTGATTGAAGCCAAGACCGAGATTGCCGAAGAAGACAAAGTCGAGATCGAGGCGCTGAAACGCTCCATCGGCGAGCTGTTCCAGAAGACCGTGGCGCTGTCCCAGAACATGCCCGATGAGCTGGCCGGGCTGTCGTCGTCGATTGACGACCCCGCCGTGATGACGGACCTCATCGCCGCGCATTCGCCCATCAGCACCGAGGACAAGCAGCGGATTTTGGAGACGGTCAACCTCAAAGAGCGCATGAACACGCTTTTGGAGCTGATGACCCGCGAAGTGCAGGTGCTGGAGCTTGGCTCCAAGCTGCAGTCGCAGGTTTCCGAAGGCATCAACAAGACGCAGCGTGAGTACTACCTGCGTGAGCAGCTCAAGGCCATTCAGAAGGAGCTGGGGGAGGGCGACGAGCGCGGCGAGGAGATGGACGAGCTTCGCACGAAAATCGAGGAAGCCGGGATGCCGGAAGATGCCTTGAAAGAGGCCAACCGGGAGCTGGACCGTCTGCAAAGAATGTCGCCCGGTGCGCCGGACTACACCACGACCCGGACGTATCTGGACTGGCTCGTGGCGATGCCCTGGAACAAGTCCACCGAGGACAACCTGGACATTCCGAGTGTCAAGAAGGCGCTCGACGACGACCACTTTGGCTTAGAGAAGATCAAGGATCGGATTTTAGAGTACCTGTCGGTCCGAAAGTTCCGGCCCGAAGGCGACCTGCGCCAGCCCATTCTGTGCCTGACCGGCCCGCCCGGAGTCGGCAAAACGAGTCTTGCCAAGTCGATTGCCAGCGCCATGGGCAAGAAGTTCGTGCGGATTTCGCTCGGCGGCACGCACGACGAGTCCGAGATACGCGGCCACCGGCGTACCTACATCGGGGCTTTGCCAGGACAGATCATTCAGGGCATCAAGCGGGCCGAGACCAACAACCCGCTGTTTGTGCTGGATGAGATCGACAAGGTCGGCACGGATTTCCGGGGCGACCCGTCTTCGGCCCTCTTGGAAGCCCTGGACCCGGAGCAGAATGCGACTTTCCGCGACAACTACCTGGATGTCAACTTTGACCTGTCCCGCGTGCTGTTCGTGACCACGGCCAATCAACTGGATACCATTCAGCCCGCCCTGCGGGACCGCATGGAGATTATCGAGCTGTCGGGGTACACGGAGGAAGAGAAAGTACAGATCGCCATCCGGCACCTGGTTCCCAAGCAGATCGGCGAGCATGGCCTCACGCAGGTCTCGTTCACCGAGGCGGGCGTGAAAGCTCTCGTCCGAAACTACACCCGCGAGGCGGGCGTGCGCTCTTTGGAGCGGCAAATCGCCGCCGTGTGCCGCAAGGCTACCCGTGAGTTCGCCGAAGGCCGCACGAAGGACCTGGTGATTGACCCGGCGCAGGTGGAGAAGTACCTGGGGTCCTCGCGCTTTGAGTACGAGGAAGCCGCGAAGCGCACGGAGCAGCCGGGCGTCGTGACCGGCCTCGTCTGGACCCCGGTGGGCGGCGATGTGGTGTTTATCGAAGCGTCCCAAATGACCGGCGGCAAGGGCCTGCAGCTCACCGGGCAATTGGGGGACGTGATGAAAGAGTCCGCGCAGACCGCGCTGTCTTATGTCCGTGCCCACGCCGACGCCCTGCATATCGCGCCGGACTTCTACGAGAAGACGGACCTGCACATCCATGTCCCCGCCGGGGCCGTGCCGAAAGACGGCCCCAGCGCCGGTGTCACGATGACCAGCGCCATCGCATCGCTGCTGTCGGGCCGTCCGATCAAGCCTGCGCTGGCAATGACCGGCGAGGTGACATTAAGTGGGAAAGTGCTGCCGGTCGGCGGCATCAAAGAGAAGGTGCTGGCGGCCAAGCGGGCGGGGATCAAGACGATCATCCTGCCGGAGCGCAACCGCAAGGACCTGACCGAAGACATCCCGGCGGAGCTTCGCAAGGGGATGTCCTTCATCTTCGCACAGAACGTTCAGGAAGTCATCGACGCCGCCTTGCAGCCGATTGGCGGCGACAAGCCGGTCAAGAAAAGCACGGCCCGAATCAAAACGATGGAGAGCGCCCCGCCCCCCCTCGCCGACATCGCCAACGTGCCCAGCAATGCTTAATCGCAGTGCTTGACGCGGACAGAGCAAACGCCCCTGCTATCAAGCAGGGGCGTTTTTGTGTGTGCCTTGACTTAGTGCCGTCAAAATGATATAACAGAAAAGACAGCCCGCTTGCTGGGCTGTCTTTTCCGACAAGGACAGAAAGGAGGTGAGTCTCCTATGTCCAGAAATCTGCGACGGGCTTTTGTGAAAGCTCGACCAATCGCGCAGACCGTCGCGGCAGTTGCGTCAACAATCGCCGCGATCCTCCGAATCCTCAAGAGCCTCGGCTTCTAAGGGCTAGGGACAAGAAGGGAACTGCTACCAGGCGGTTCCCTTTTTGCTTTGCTGCTAATGATGCCGAAATGTTTCCCCAAAACACTCGCAGCAGCAAACCTGAGTAAGGCATAAGAGGCTTCCCTCTCTGCATTGCGTAATAATTAAGTATAGCGTGTTTTTTCGCTTTTGTAAACTGTATCGGCTGTTTCAGTGGTTTAGGGGAGGATGTCAAAGAACGGAGGCATCAAGAGGGGGGAGTTTTTATTTGCAGGCATGGTACAATTTGGTCGGAGGCGTTGTGTGAATTGCGGGAAGCCCAGCGGCAGCACGCAGAGGCGCTAGAAACTATTTGCCAATACGAAAAACTGCCCACGGTGGCATAAACAGCCTCGCATGATGAGAGAAAAATATAAAGACTCTGGTTCTTGGCCGGGGGCTTTCTTGCTTATTCTTCCGGGGCGGCTTCCGTTTCACCAAAGGCTCGTTTCACGTCGCGGGAGCCGTGCAGAACGCGCACTACGACGATGCCCTGTTCGGTGGGGCGGTAGAAGATAACGTACTTGCCTTGCGGGATGCTTTGGAGGTCGGGAGAGAGTTCGGGACGGCGTCGTCCGAGGCCGGGATTTTCGGCGAGAAGGTCAAACTTCTGCCGGAGATCCTTTAAAAAGACTTCGGCGGTTTCAATGCTGCCTACACGGGCGAGATAAAGGGATACTTCAAAGAGGTCTTGATCGGCCCGGTCCGTAAGCTGATAGCGGCTCTCCATAGCATCACCCTTCTGCCAGTTTTTCCTGCACGCGGGACAAGATATTCGGAGCGTCAAAGGCTCTGAGAGAGCCACTATTTGCCTGTTCTACACCGAGGGCGATTTCGCGCCGCAGTTCCCGCAGGTGGGCGTCCGGGGAGGCGTCTTCCGTTTCCAGACGAAGCAAGCCTTCGCGGATGACATCGCTGGCCGTGTCGTACTGGCCGCTCTGGACTTTACTGGCAATCAAACGTTCAAGTTCGGGTGTCAACGAGATAGTCATAGCCTATTGCTCCTTTGCCGGGTTTGATAGTTTATTTTACCACAACTCTCACAAAAACAGCCGTGCGCCGGGGAGGGTGCGGGCGGGTACACTGGGGGCATGAATTTGCTACTTTTGAGGCGTCTGGGCTTTGGCTTGCTGCTGATCGGGTATCTGGCGTATGCTCATTTTCTGGCTCCGCAGACGGACCCGCCGAATGGGGGATTCCTGGACCTGGCACTGGGGCGCGGCCCGGCGCGGAACCCGGCGGTGTGGGGGGTGTTTCAGCTTCTCGGAGTGGTGCCGCTGATGTACTGGGCACTGATGGCTCCCGATGGGCGGGAGCAGCGAGTGTGGGCGTGGCCGTTTGCGCTGGGGATGATGGCGCTCGGATCATTTGCGCTGCTGCCGTATCTGATTTTGCGGAGGCCCGCGCCGACCGCGTCGCCGAGGCCGCGTTCGCTGCTAGAAGGCTGGTTCGGGGGGCGTCCGTATGCAGTGTTTGTAGCGGTGTCGCTGGCGGCTTCGCTGCTCTATATCACCTGCTGGGGCAATTTGGCGGGGTTTGTGACCTGGTTTCGGACGTCAAACTTCATCCATTTGATGACGCTGGATTTGCTGGTGCTGACGCTGCTGTTTCCGGCCCTGCTGCGCGATGACATGGCCCGGCGCGGGGTCTCCGACGAGTCTCTGCTGGGGCGGGCGGCGCTGGGCGTCCCGCTGCTGGGGCCGATGGCGTATCTGGTGCTGCGGCCAGCGGAGAAATAAGCAGAGAAAGACGCGGAAAGAAGGGCGGGGGCAAGCCCCGCCCCTACACGAACCGTACCGCAGAACCGTAGGGGTAGGGCTTGCCCCTACCCTCTTTTTCTGTCTACCCTCACTCGTTTTCCCTAACCTATCGTCAGCCCGTCCAATTGCGTTCGCAGGGCCTTCTTGGCCTCGGCGGCCTGGGCGCGGAGGCTTAAGGCCGAAGCGCGGAGGGTAGCGATTTTGGTTTCCTGGGCGTCCAGCTCGCCGACATAGCGTTTGTAGAGGGCTGAGGTGCGGTCCAGCGCGGTCATGTTTTTGCGGATGCGGTCCTGCTCGCGCCCGATAGCGGCGACCTGAGACTCAGCGGCGGCGGCTTGACTGCTCAGGTCGGCGATGTGGCGGCGGGCGTTGACGATGCGGGCGAGCGCAGCGCGGGTGGGTTCGGGGATGTCCGAATGGGAGGCATCGGCGTAGGCAGCGAAGTCGTTCAGGTCATCGTCGAGCAGAGCGACAGTCGTAAGCAGCGGCTTTTCGGTGACTACCGTCAGCGCGGCGGTTTTCCCGGCGGGGACGGGCACGGCGAAGCGATATAGATTGCCGGTCCGCTCGGCATAGGCGGCGGGCTGGACGAGCTTGGCCTGCGGGTCGTAGGGGTGTTCGACCAGCACGGTTTTGGCGGCCTGCGCTTTGCTTTTGAACGTGTATTTTGTCTCGGAGCGCTCACGAAGGGTGATGGTCAGCACGCCGTTTTTGATAGCAAGCGCCAGGCGCGGCTGGGCGGCGTCTATGGTTTCCCGATTGCCCAGAATAGACAGGTCAACGGCGTAGGAGATGAGGCGTGAGTCGCCGGGCGGCACATCTTCCATGCGGGCGTCCCCGGCGTAGGTGTCGCCGTCAAAGAGCGTGACGGGGCCGCCTTTCAGGTGCAGCGCGGTGTTGTTCTTGAGCTGGACGGCGTTCAGGGGAAACTTGGCGTCGCTGTCGGCGTTGTAGAGCGAGACTTTTTCGGTGGACACGTCCTGTGCGATCACGGGGATCATGGCCGCCTGCTGACGCGGCAGGGTGACGGGGGTGGTGACGTTGTAGGAGAACAGCTCGCCGGTGTCCGCGCCCTGCGCCTGCGCGATGACGGAGTCGCGGAACGTGGCGCGTGAGTTTGCACCTTCGCTGATCAGGTTGGCCGAGCCG
>CAXUKS010000042.1:0-25854 GCA_964251675.1 uncultured Armatimonadales bacterium | reverse complement strand
GCTCCTGAACGACGTTGCCCATCACGGCACCTTCTGGGGAGGGCGCGACGGGGGCAGTAGCAATTGGCGGGGGTGGCGCGGGCAGCCTCAGGGATGGGTCCGTCAGGCTGTCATCGTGCGTCTGCGGGTCGGGGGAGGCGATGATGTCCGGCTGCACCACGGGGCGGGGCAGGTACAGGGGCTGATACAGGTCCTGAATGAACGAGATAGGGCGGCCAGACACCAGCGACAGGGTGACGCCCGACCAGTCTTCGTCGCCGGTGTTTTCGACCAGTGCCCAGCCCTGTAAATACGACTTGGCTGCATCCGTCAGCACCAGCCGGTACGAGATCTTCCACAGGGGCGCTTCCACCACATAGCCAACCTGCACCGGGCGGCGTCCGGCTCCGGCAAAATGCAGCGTCACCGAGCGGCGCTGATCGTCTGCGCCCCCCGCCAGCGTCGTCAGGGCATCCCGAAACTCGCCGTCGAGGCTGGCATCGCGCAGCTTCAGCAGGGACACGTCTTCCAGGTTGGTGGTCACCAGCCCGTCCGGGGTCAGCAGGTTCAGCTTGTCCTGCGTCGTGTTCCCGTTCGGCGTCGTGATGGCTTTGGTTTCCACACTCACGATGCGGCCCGTCTGGACACCGCGAGAGGTAGTAATAGACACGTCCGCGCCGCGCAGGCCGTTCAAAAGCTCCGCCCGGCTGCGGGGCTGGGTGACATCCACGGCGAACGATTGCAACGTCCGGCTCAGAGGGTCACGGGCGCCGTAGATGACCGGCTGCACCTGGCCTTTGGTGTCAATCAGCGTGAGCGACTTGAGAATATCGTTGATCTGCGTGGTGCGAAACGTCAGCGGCACGGCAGCATCCCCGGCCACGTCCCCGCTGCGCTCAATGGCGGCGACGCCCGATGTGAACAGCGTCACGCGCCGGATGGGCAGCGGCGAGGCTGGAGACGCAGGCGGCGTCTGGGCAAAAACCGTTCCGGCGGCAAGGCAGAAGGCCAGGGCAGAGAACGACAGAACGGGGGCAAGGCGTAAGCCTTTGCCGGAAGCGTGGGTGGGTTTCATGGTGGGTTAGAGGCGGGGCAAGGGGAAAGGCTTCAATGAAATCTGGCGGAGAATGCCGGGGGTGTGGAAACCCCCGGCAAAGAAATGTCCTTCGGACAAAGAGAGTAGGACAAAGAGACGCAGCAAAGAGGGCGCAGCAAGCAGCGCCCCTACAGTCGGCTCTTCACCCGAAGGGTGCTTCCCTGCCGGGGGTTTCTACACCCCCGGCACACTCTGTAGTGGAAACTCCTCGTGGGTTTCTTCCCATTCCGGCCAGAGTGTATTTTCTGCATGGCGTAGTTTTTGGTTCTGCACATAAGCAATGGCCCGCGTCAAATGGGAGCGGCTGAGACTGAAGCAGGCATAATTGTCCTGCCAGCCAAATGGTTCCGCTGAAAGCGGCAACTGAGGCCGTATCACTTGACGCGCCCAAGTAGAAGAAGCGCCTTTTAGCATCTTGGCAACATCGGCGGGGGCGTGCTTGCCAGGAACACGCAGAACAAGGTGTACATGGTCCGCCAACCCTCCCAGTGCAAGCGGCTGGCATTGCAATCGGTGCGTCTGCTCTGTCAAAACATGGTACAGGTCAGTTTCAAGGGTGGGTGTAATGAGTGGTATTCGCCGGTGTGTCGCCCAGACGAAGTGTAAATAAATCTCTGTTTTACTGCGTTGCATTGCGTTCCTCCTTGATATTAATGCGATGCCGTGTGGAACCCCCCCGGCAGGGAAGCACCCTTCGGGTGAAGAGCCGACTGTAGGGGCGCTGCTCTTTGTCCTAACTATCTTTGTCCGAAGGACACCTCTTTGCCGGGGGTTTCCACACCCCCGGCTTCCTTTACGGCTTCCTTTACACTTCGCGCCGGTCGAAGATAATCACCGCCATTGTCAGCAGGATGGCGGAATAGACCAGTGCCTCCAGCGAGGCGACAGTCACGAAATATGCCTGATTGGTGATGTTCACATTCGGCGTCAGAATGGGGTTCTGAACGTTGTACTTGGTGAAGTCAGGAATAATCGTGTTGATGACCTTAAAGACGTACACCACGAGAATGTTCTTGGGATGCGCCGGGTCACTGGTCGGGTCTGCCAGTGCTTCCGTGGCCGAGCGCGAAATGCCCAGCAGGTAGACGCCAAAGGTCAGAAAGAAGTTGACGAACGGAGACAGGAAGGCCGAAAAGAAAACGGCGACGGCATTGATAATGACAATCTGGCAGGCGACCAGCAGAAGGCCCTGGCAGACATCGCGCACATCTTTGTCAAAGCCGCGTTCTTTAATCACAAACAGCAGCAGAAACACCGCCGCCATGATCGCAACCGACGACAGCACCGTCATCAGACCGCCCAGAAACTTGCCCAGCACGAATTGATACCGATGCACCGGCTTGGACAGGATGGTGTAGACCGTGCGCCGCTCAATCTCCTGCGGCAGCAGGTTGATCCCCAGAATGACCGAGATAAAGACGCCGGTGAGGCCGATGACGCCGAGGCCGATGGTTTTGACCAGCACAGTTTCGCGGCCCGGCTGAAACGACGCATTGATCGCGCCGAGAACCAGCAGGACAGCGGCGACCAGCAGAAAAATAAGCAGCGTGCGTCGGCGAATAGCCTCGCCGAACGTCCCACTTGCGATAAGCCAGATGGTTTTCATAAGAGCGTGTTCAAAATCCTTTCAGGCTCATCATACCAGAGCGAGGCGGTTTTGGCAAGCCGAACGCTATTTCGCCGCAGATTGGACCAGCCGCAGACGCACAATAACCGGGAAGTGGTCCGAGACGGCGCGTGGGTCTGCCTCATGGGGGATGTAGGCATCTTCCACCTGAGCGGCCAGCGCGGGCGACAGCAGGATGTGGTCAATCATGGAAAACTCTTGGGGAGACTGGATCACCTTGTCATTGTTCTGATCCCAGAAGTCAGAATAGCGGTCTTCTTTGGGCATGAACGAGGCGGCGTTGACCAGATTGTCGCCGGGGTTCGCCGGGTCCATGCCGCGAATGGTGGCAAGCACGGTGCTGATAGGCAGGTCGTCCTTGAAGTCCTGGCTGGCCGGGTCGCCGTCCCAGTCGTTCAGGTCTCCCAGTACGATCACCTGACGGCCCTGTTTTGCTAGGTCCACGGCCATCGTGCGAACGACATCCGCCTGGGCCTGACGCTTCGCCATGCGGTCCCTGCTCGTCGGCTGGGCCAGCAGGTGCAGGCCAATCAGGGCAATTTTGGTGGAGCCGACGGTGAGCTTGGCGAAGTAGTTTTTGCTGACCCCGCTGGTTTCCGTGCCGCTTGTGCCGATGCGGTCATCACGCTCGATTTTATCGCCGTCGGGGTCAATGCGCGTCAGCAGGGCGACATCCTGGCCGGTGAACGTGTCTTTGCCCTGAATAAAGTACGGCTTGTAGCCGCGCCCGGCCAGAAACTTGTCGTTCAGCACCTGGACCGCGTGCAGGTTTTCCGTTTCTTCCAGGCTGACCACATCGGGGTTGCCGCGCAGGATTAAATTGGCAACCCGCTTCATGTGCGCCTCAGCCAGCTTCTGATCGCCTTTCCAGGGGAATGTCACGCTGGCCGCGCCTTCTTCGGGCGCGACACCGTCCCACAGGAATTCGCAGTTGAAGGCCATCACAGTGAGCGTCGTCTTGTCCGGGCGGCGGTCCGCCGCTGGCGCGGGGCGGGTAAAGCCGAGGGCGAGAAGCATCTGTCCGGCCAGCAGCAGGGCGGCGAGGGGCAGCTTCGAAAAGTTCATTCAGGGCCTCTTTCAAGTCGCAAGGGGCAACAAACAAGTGCGCCGGGGGTGTGAACCCCCGGCGGTCGGTCTATTTGCGGATCGATTTTTGGTGATAGGGGCGGTCGGCGGCGTGGTTTTCGCGGTCCAGCACATGGGCATCGCGGTCCAGCTTGTGGGCGGCACGGTCTTCACGCAGGCTGGTGGGCGTGTGGCGCTTGGCACGATGGAACGCCCGGTCGGCCTTGTGGAAAGCGGCGTCGTCGCGGTGGAACTGTCGGTCGGCGGTATGAATCGCCTTGTCATTGCGGCGGGCTTTCGGGGCGGCATGAGCGGTTGGGATTGCTCCCAGCAGGAAGGCGGCGGCGGCAGAGGCCGTCAGCAGGCGAAGGGGTGTCATCATTGGGTTCTCCAGGGTGTTTGTTTTAGTCGATTTCAAGTTCTTTATGCCGGGCGAACCGGCGAAACAGGCGCAGGGCCGCCGTCATGACGAGGCCGGCGACGCCGCCCCCGACAAAGTTAGTGGGGCAGGCAGGGTGACCGCAGCAGGGGCAGGCCCCGCCCATCAGCGCATACAGGCCACTGAACCCGAGCCAGGTCCCGACGGGAGGGGACAGTTTTTGTATGGACAATTTTGGAAGGTGCATGAGATGCTCCCTGCGTGAAAGAGTGCCTGAGACCCCGCGCCCGCCGCGAAGGGGAAACGCGGCAAGCGGGCGCGGAAGTCTCAGACGCCGAATGGCCGTCCAAAGCGGCCACTCGCTTGGGGCCGCCAGTCCTGTGACTGAACAAAGGCACGGCGGCAAACCGTGAAAAGCCAGCCGTTTCATGCCAGCCTTCTTTGCTATAGCGGTGAGGGCTTTGTTAGAACCCGCCGGTGACGCGCAGGAGGACGCGGCGGCCCTGCTGGAAGCGCGTGCCGCTGAAGCCCGAATTGAAGTTCAGCACGCTGACATCGTTGGTGACGTTCTCCAGGTCCAGCTCCAGGCCCGCCGGCCCCAGCAGGTGCGGAGCGCCAGCCCGCAGGTTGATGGAATAGTGCGAGTTCTGTGCGCCGTTGTTGAGCACATTGGAGTTACTTGGGCCGATAGGAGCCAAGGTGCTGGAGACTTCGCCGGAGCCGTAGTAGATCTCGCCGCCGAAGAACACCTGTGACGGCAGCGTGTAGCTCAGGCCCGCGCTCAGGGTATTGAGCTGATGGTGGTCATTATAGATGGGGGCATCCGCCCCGGTCTGGTCGAAGCCACCTGCTTTGGCAATGGAGTTGGCATACGCCAGGAAGCCGCCCAGCCCGACTCCACCGCGTGGGTTCAGGTCATACGACAGCTCGAGGCCATGCACGCCCGCGTGGGTGTATTGCAGCGTGGTATAGGCGCCGATCTGCGTGTAGGGAATAAGAATGCCGGTGTCGATTTGATTGCTGAAGTTCTTGTAATAATACGAGACTTTCACCGACTGCCCGCCGCCGAGCTGATGCTCTACGCCCGCCTCATAGTGGTCCACGGTCTGCGGAACCAGGTTTGTGCCCAGGATCGCGCCCTGGGCGAGCGGCGGCTGGGTGAACAGCTTGTCGTAAATCAGCCGCGCAGTGGTGGCGCGCGTAAACGAATAGGCGGCGTTGAGACGCGGCGACAGGTAGTTCTTTTTCACCGTGTCGGTCGTGAGGCTCTGCTTGCCGTAGTACGAGTCCAGCCGCAGGCCATAGTTCAGGGTCAGCTTGCGGGTGGTCCGCCAGGTGTCCTGCACGTAGTAGGCATTGTAGTAGCCGGAGCGGTGGACATTGACCACGGGCGTGGCCGTATTGCCGGGGTTAATCAGATAGACGGGGTTGCCGAGAACGTCTGTGACCTGATTGCCGTCGGCATCCGTCTGGTAGGTTCCATCGGGGGTGAGCTGCGGTCCGCCCGTCTGCACCGCCGCCAGCGAGTCCAGCGCGAGCTGGCTTTGCGGGGTGAACTGATACGACTCATTGCCGCTCTGCCGGGTCAGCAGGAAGCCGCCTTTATAGGTGTGCGCTCCGCTGGAGGAGGTCAGGCTGCCGGACAGCTCGGTCTGGCTATTGGTTCGCAGCACGGTCGGGTTGTATTCAATGGAATTGTCCACGGCGCTGAGAATGCCGGAAGCCGGGTCCACCGAAGACAGATCAATCGACGGGTTGTGGTTGCGGATGTCCAGCCGGGAGCGGGTGGAGCCAAGTGACAGCAGGCCGGTGACGGTGGGGCTGAACGTGTGCCGGTAGTTGAGCAGGCCGAAGCGGTTTTCATCGTTCTGATAGACATCCTGCCCGGCATCCTGCTGGGATTTCAGCACGATATCCTGGCTGCCGACCAGAGCCGGGTCCGGGTCCACGCCCGCAGACAACCCATTGGCATTGCGGGCGCCGCCGTAGCCGTAGCCCTGGCCGACCGGAGCATATTTGTCCGGCAGGCCGGTGCGGTTAGCGATCTGGGTCCGTGCCGGGGCGGTGTTCAGGATCAGGCCAAAGGTGTCTCGCGGCGAGGCGACATATTCCAGGTTGCCGAATAGCGTGGCCGAGACGCCGTGGTTGTGGGCGTCCTGGCTGCCGGGCTGGGGCGCTTCCAGCACGTTTTCCGTGCTGCGGTTGCTGAAGCTGAACAGGTAGCGGAACGGCCCGGCCTGGCCGGACGGGGCGCCGAGCTGCCCGCCGAAGGAGAGGGACTGGTCGAGCGTGTTGTAGCCGCCGAAATCCGCTGAAATGCTCTGGAACGGCTTGATCGTACCAGATTTCAGGTTCAAGTTGACGATAGCCGCCGTTTCGCTGCCATATTCGGGCGCATAGCCGCCGGTCTGGATGTCGGCGCTCTGGATAATGTCCGGGCTGATCTGGGGTCCGGCGCGGCCCTGCAGGACCCCCGGCAGCTCAAAGCCGTTGATATAAATCGAGGTGCCTGCGTGCTCGCCGCGTGGATGCACGACATTGACCGAAGACGGCACAAAGCCGGGGTTTGCCGTCAGCAGGCGCGGAAACGACTGGGGATTGGCCCCGGTGACCGGGATTTTGGCGATGAAGTCTGCCGAGCGGCGCGTCGAATCGGCGGTTGACGGGCGGATCGTGATGCCGCGCCCGGTGGTGGTCACCACGCGCTTGATGAGGGTGACATCCAGCGGCGTGCTGGTGTCGGCATTGACGGAGACGGTGCGGGTGTCGGTGTCAAAAGTGACGACGCGGGTACTGACGGTCCAGTTGCGGATTTCCAGCGGCGGGCTGAGGGCGATGCCCTGAGCATCGGCGGTGACATTGATGTCCGGGCGGACACCGGCGGTGTCGTGGAAGGTGACCACGGCGCTGGGAACGGGCTTGGCGTCCTGGTCGTGAACGACGACGCGCAGGCGGCCAAAGACGTCGGCATGGGCGGCCGACATAGAGATCAGGCAGGAGACAGTGGCGATCAGCGTCGCGGCGTGCCGCCGGTGGCGCAGGCGATGAAACATACGAAAAGGTCTCCTCCTGCGGCTCTTCTTTCCTAAAGAGAGCGCAGGTGTTAGTACGCCTGGGGGTAGACGAACGGGCAGAGACGTGATACAATCACCCTGTACAGTCACCAAGACTGGGGGGCGTGAACAAGTATCGCGCTTCGCCGGGCGCAAGTGTGCGGCAAACACACTTGCGCCCTTTTTGTGTCGTGACTAGTCCGAGGCAGAATGAGGGCAGGGCTGAGATGCGTGAGTGAGGAAACGGCGGGTCAGGCCAGGGCGCACGGGGGCGCACGGGAGCGGGTATGACGGAGAGCAGCAGACAGGGGAGGGGCAGGCAGGGTTTCATCCAGCGGCAGGACCGCAGGGGGGGGCGAGGGCACAGTGACACCGGGCGTTTGTGAGTTTGCCGCGATGCCTTCCCATTGGCAGGCAAGACACGGACCGGGGTCGGTCAGCAGCGCAGCGTGCGTTTCAGCCGTCGGGCCATGATAGAAGGTGCGGCTTGCCTGCAGAAGCCCGAAGTCTTCCGTGTGGTCGAGTGCCACCACGGTTCCCATCCACAGGCAGGAAAAGGCCAGCAGCAGCGCAAGAGCGCGTGCCAGCTTTGCCCCGAGGCCCGCTTTCCTGGTTGTCTGCAAAGTCGTCACGCTGCCATTGTACCACGGGTCCACGCGAAACGCAAGATGTTTTTCTTTGCATTCCGGGCGATTGCATCTGGATTTGTCCCTGCTGGCATGCACTGCTTACAGGCCGCCGGTGGGCAGAAGCAGAGTAAAAGCCGCTCCCTGGCCGGGGGTGCTTAGGACTTCGATCTGCCCGCCGTGCGCCTCCGCAATTGCTTTTGTGATCGCAAGTCCTAACCCCAGACCGCCGGACTGCCGGGCGCGTGAGACGTCCACGCGGTAAAACCGGTCGAAGATTCGTGCCTGGTCTTCTTCGCTCAGGCCGGGACCGTGGTCGCACACTTGCAAAGCACAAAACTGCCCCTGCCGGGAGGCCGAAAGTGTGACCGGGAAGCCTTCAGGGGAATAACGCAAAGCATTATCCAGCAGATTATCCACCGCCTGACGCAGGCGGTCTGCATCCCCCAGAACTGGCAACGGCCCTGTGCGGTCAAGCGCCAGAATGAGATTTTGCTCTGCCGCACGGGCAGAATGCGCGGTCACGGCCTGTGCGGCGATTTGGCCCAGATCGCACGGCTCATGCGCGAGACTCAGGCGATGCGTGTCAGCGCGGGAGAGCGTCATCAGCTCCGACGACAGCCTCGACAGGCGCTCCACTTCAGCCAGCGCCGTTGTCAGCGTTTCCCGGTACTCTTCGGCAGAACGGGGGCGGCGCAGAGCCACTTCCACGGTGCCGCGCAGGTTGGACAGCGGCGAGCGCAGTTCATGCGAGGCATCGGCGGCAAAGCGAGTTTGAGCGGCGAACGCCGCTTCCAGTCGCGCCAGCATTTCATTGAGCGTATCGGTGACTTCCCGCAGCTCGGCATCCGGGGAAACATAGGCAATGCGCGTTTCCAGACTTGCCCCACTGACGGAGCGGACCGCCTCAGCGATGCGGGTCAGCGGAGCAGTCAAGCGATCTGCGATGCGGCTCGCCCCCCACCCCGCCAGGACGGCCCCTATCAGAAGCGACAGGCCGAGCGCCTCTGCCAGAGTATGCAGGGCGCGGCGAGTCGGCTCCTCCGAAATGGCAATCACGGCCAGAATGCGCTGCCTGCGGGCGTCTTCAAAAGGGTAGTAAATGGCCCGCAGCGGCACGCCCCGGAAGTCCAAGCTGCCATACGCAATGTGCCCCGCCCGCGCCCTGGCTTCCAGGTCCGGGTGAGGGGGAAGCGGCGGCGCCCCCTGGAGGTTGTCGGTACGGGCAATAATTTTATCAGCACTGTTTTCAATCTGCGCGAATTTCTCGTAACCAGTCCCACTCGGCAGCAGCAATATATCCGGGGCGCTATCCGGGGCGCTATCGTGAACCGGCGCCCCGCTGCGGGGAACTTTCAGGGAGGTCACCGTGAAGCGGGCGACACTAAGCAGAGACGCATCCAGATTGGCCCGCAGCGCCTGCCACGTCTGCCAGTAGACACCGCCGCCCGCGAGTGCCAGCACGCTCAGGCACAGCAGGCCGGTGGCAAGGCTCAGACGAGCACGAAACGTCGTGCCGCGCTGTCCGGTCTGTGTTTCTTTTTTCATAGCAGCTTTATGTCCAGCATATAGCCCCTGCCGCGCACTGTTTTCAGCACATCCGGGCAGCGCCCCAGCTTGTTACGCAGGTAGCCCACATACACGTCCACGACATTCGAATCCGGCTCGCTGCCGCTTTCCCAAACGTGTTCCCAGAGCTGCGTGCGCGTGATCACCTTGCCCGCGTTGTAGGCAAAGTATTCCAGCATCTGGTATTCCCGCGCCGTCAGCAAGACCGCCTCCCCCCGGTAGAAAACCGTGCGCCGGGCTGTGTCTATTTCCAGCTCTTCCAGCCGCAGCCGCGCCCCGCCGCCCGCGTGCCCGCGCCGCAGCAGGGCGCGAACCCGCGCCAGCAGCTCG
Source organism: uncultured Armatimonadales bacterium (assembly GCA_964251675.1). Taxonomy (GTDB): domain Bacteria; phylum Armatimonadota; class Armatimonadia; order Armatimonadales; family Capsulimonadaceae; genus JANXMY01. Next base: position 16,130 of record CAXUKS010000042.1, on the reverse strand, counting down.
TCAAAAGCAAACGGCTTCACCAGGTAATCGTCGCCGCCCAGATTGAGGCCGCGCACGCGGGCGGCGACCTCTTCACGGGCAGTCAAAAACAAAATCGGCGTCGTCACGCCCACCTCGCGCCAGCGCCCGCACAGATGGAAGCCGTCCCCGCCGGGCAGCATCACGTCCAGCAGAATGACGTCGTAGTCATACAGCGCCACTCGCTCCTCCGCTTCCTGGGCATTGGCGGCGACATCCACGGCAAAGCCTTCCTCAGTCAGCCCACGCCGCAGAAACGCAATTGTCGGCAGCTCGTCTTCCACGACCAGAAGTTTCATAGGACAAGCATACCCGCCCCGATATGAGAACGTGATGAGTGAGCGAATGATAGAACCTCTCATCATTCTCTCATATTCACCGTGGGTACACTACGCTCTCTGGACGAGCTAAAAAGAAAGATGACACAATGACACCCAAACTCAAGCGGACTACCGCCCTCGGCGCAGCACTGCTGATGCTGTCCGGCGCCTCCTACGCGCAGACGCCGCAGGACCAGAAAGCCAATCAGCACGATGCCACCCTGCAGCAGCAGGCCAAAGCCCGCGCCGCCAAAGCCGCCGGACAGGGCACAAGCAACGAAGTCGTCCCCAACCCCGCCCGCATTGAGGACAGCTACCCCCTCGACTCCGAGGCCACCCGCACCAAAAGCAGCAAGCACATTCAGCAGACCGTCGTTGACCTGCTGACGCTCTTCAACGATTTCAAGCAAGCCCACTGGAACCTGAACGGCCCGCTGTACCTGCCCCTGCATGAATACTATCAGGAGCAGGCCGACACCTACCGCAAGTACGCCGACGTCTTTGCCGAGCGCAATCTGTCTCTAGGCTACTCCATTGATGGACGCTACCAGACCATTGCCAAAACCAGCAGCCTGCCGGATATGCCGGGCGGTTACCTGACCGATAACGAATCGCTGAAGCTGCTCGTGGACCGTCTGACGGTGTTCCAGAAGAAGACGTATCAGGATATGCGCGATGTCAACGACAGCGACCCGGTGACCTCCAACAAGTACCAGGACCTTTTGTATGATGTGGACCATACATTGTGGCAGCTTCGCATTCACCTGAAGAAGCCGGGCGGACTGGGTCAAGACCTCCCGTGGGCCGCGCAGCAGGGCCGCGACCGCGCCGGGCAGTGAGACCGCTCCAAGCAGGGTATCAAAAATCTTCAGGGTCGTTTTGGCTCTGCAAGAACTTCCGATACCCTGCTTGGGCAGGCATACTGTCGGCAACTTCCTATGATTGCCAGGCGGCAGCAGCCCTGACGGCAAGCCGCAGCGGGTATACTGCCCCTATGCGCTACAAAGTCACCGTTGTTTTTTCTGGAACCGTCGTGGTGGAGATGGACGCCACCTCGTCGGACGCGGCCCGGCAGGTTGTCACTGAAATGACTCTGCCGGACCTTGCCCGGCAGGGACACGCGGATGTCCATGCCCTGAAAATCGCCGCCCGCGAGATCACGCCGACGGCTTCTCTCAGCGGCGAGGCCGACGGCAGCGAGGGCGACACCGCTCCGCGTGCGCCGCGCCCCTCGGGCTGGTACCGGCCCGCATGAGTGCAGGAGGCTCCCAATTCAGAGACCTCCTTTCCTTGCGAAGCGAAAAATGAGCGAAGCGAAAAATGAGCGAAGCAAGGAAGGGAGGTCTCCGTGGAAATCCGCGACAGAAAGACACTCAATCGATGGCTGTAAACCAGAACAAAGACCCGCGCCTGAACGAGAATGGGCCTTCTCCGGCACAGATCAGCCCGGACGACCTGCACGCGCAGTTTGTGCTGCAAAAGGTGCAGCCTGCCCTGCTCGGGCTGATGGACGGGTCGGTGTCTACACTCGCTCCCATCTTCGCGGCGGCGGGGCTGACCGGCCATTCCCTGCCTGCGTTTTATGTGGGGCTGGCCGCATCGCTCGGCGCGGGCATCAGTATGGGGCTGGCTGAGGCGCTCTCAGATGACGGCGAAGTCTCCGGGCGAGGAGCGCCGCTGATACGCGGGGTGATCACCGGCGCAGCGACGACTCTGGGCGGAATGCTGCACACGCTGCCATTTTTGCTTCCCAATCTGCGGCTCGCTCTGCATCTGGCGTATTTTGTGGTCGGCATTGAGCTGCTGGCAATCGCCTATATCCGCTTCCACTTTATGAAAAGCCCGCTGGTGCAGACGGTGGTGCAGGTGATTGTGGGCGGCGCGATTGTGTTCGGCATTGGCGTGTGGCTGGGAAAAATCGGGGCGGGGTAGGCAAGTCAAAAGGCCGGGGCGGTAAACGCCCCGGCCTTCTGCTGTCTCTCTGCTGCGGGGTCACTCCGCCTCGTGCTTGAGCTTTTCGGCCTGATCGGCGCTGACCAGCGTGTCGATAACGTGCTGGATTTCGCCGCTCAGGAGGTTCGGCAGGTTGTGAACCGTCAGGCCAATCCGGTGGTCGGTCAGACGGTCCTGCGGGAAGTTGTAGGTGCGGATTTTAGACTCGCGCCCGCCGCTGCCAATCAAAGACTTGCGCGTGCCGCCGATGGCGTCGTTCTGCTTCTGCATCTCAATATCATACAGCCGCGCTTTCAGGACACGGATGGCTTTTTCGTAGTTCTGAAGCTGAGAACGCTGGTCCTGGCAGGCCACCACAATCCCCGTCGGCTTGTGGATAAGCCGCACCGCCGTCATGTTCTTCTGAACGTTCTGCCCGCCCGCGCCCTGCGACAGCGTGTACTGCTTTTCCAGGTCACGCTCCTCATTGACTTCAATCTCCACGTCTTCCGCTTCGGGCATGACAATGACTGTGGCGCTGCTGGTGTGCAGCCGCCCGCTGGCTTCGGTGGCGGGGACGCGCTGGACGCGGTGAACGCCGGACTCGAACTTCAGGGCCGAATAGGCCCCTTCGCCGTGGATTTCGACGACGGCTTCTTTGTAGCCGCCGTTGCCGGTCTCATTGGAGTTCAGCAAACTGTAGGTCCAGCCGCGCTTGTCGGCATAGCGCAGGTACATCCGCAGCAGGTCGCCCGCGAACAGCGCGGCCTCGTCGCCGCCTTCCGCGCCGCGCACTTCGAGAATGACATCTTTTTCATCGTTCGGGTCTTTGGGCAGCAGCATGACTTTGAGGTCATTTTCCAGCGCCGCCCGCTGAACGCGCAGGTCATCAAACTCGGCCTGGGCCAGATCGCGCAGGTCTTCATCGAGCGAGCCGCGCAGCATTTCTTCGGTGTCGTCAAACTGCTTGGCGATCTCCAAATACTGGCGATACTTGGCGACAATCTCGGTCAGGTCGCTGTACTGCTTATGCACGCGCCGGTATTCGTCCATGTCGCTGACCAGGTCCGGGTCGGACATGCGGCGCTCTAGCTGCTCGTAGAGTTCTTCAACTTCGGCTAATTTTTCAAACATACTGTGATCCTTAAACTGGCAAGAGGCCGTTCGGAGACCTACCTTCCTTGCTTCGCAGGGTCCTTCCTAAAGGAAGGATACAGACAAGCACGAAAGCCTTCCGCCTCTGTTCCTGATCCTCCCTTTAGGAAGGACCCTGCGAAGCAAGGAAGGTAGGTCTCCGAAGGACGAGCGCCTTTCATGCCACCACCGGCGCGTCCGCGTCCGTCTCTTTTGCCAGAGTGGGCAGAAGCCCCGTGCCGCCGTGCTCCTCGGCCCACACGGCGTCCAGCGACGCTATCGCTACTTCTAGCTGGCTGTCATCAGGCACGCGGGTGGTGAGAAGCTGCGTCCACAGGCCCGGTGCAATCAGCCACGAGGCCCAGGGCTTGCGGCGGTTTGCGCCCGCCCACTTCAAAATCTCAAACGCGATGCCCGCGACGACCGGCAGCAATAAAAGCCGCAGGCCCACGGTTTCCAGCACCGGCAGAAAGCCCTCGGTCAGCGAATGGCGCGGCACGACCGAGAAAATCACAATGGACGTAATCAGCACAATAAAAATAAAGTTCGTCCCGCAGCGCGGGTGAATGCGGCTGGCGTCGCGGGCATTGTCCAGCGTCATCGGCAGGCCCAATTCTAGGGTATTGATGGCCTTGTGCTCCGCGCCATGATACTGAAACACGCGCTGAATATGCTTCATCCGCGAAATCGCAGAAATATAGAGAAAGAAAAAGGTCAGCCGGATGCCGCCTTCGGCGAGGTTTGCCCCGAGGCGCGAGTGAATATGGAAAAAGCGGTCGGTCAGCAGCGCGGGCAGGGTCCAGAACAGGCCAAAGCCCAGCATCAGAGAGACCACTGTGGTCAGGCCAATCGCAATGCCGTTGATGGTGCCGTCTTTGGACTTTGCTTTTTCTAATGCCCCCTCGCCCATCATCAGCCCCGCCGCGCCCGCCGCCTGCGCCTCGCGCTGGGCGTATTCATCGGTAGACTGGACATTGGCCGCATAGGTCAGCGCCTTGATGCCGAGTGCCATCGCGTCAATCAGTGCCAGCGAGCCGCGCAGGAACGGCTTGTTCAGCCACTGCACCCGGCGCAGGTGCTTTTCCACGGGTTCCAGCTGCGTGACAATCTCGCCGGTGGACAGCTTGCGGCAGGCGACGGCAAAAAAGCGCGGCGAGCGCATCATCACGCCTTCTACCACGGCCTGACCGCCATACTGCGTTCGTTCGTCCGCCATAGGAAGTCTCCTCAGTAACACGAGACGTGCAAATAATAAGACGTGCGAAAGGGCAGGGCAGCACTTGCCCTGCCCGGTTCAGGTGTTATTTCTTCATACCATACTTGGTCAGAAATTTGTCTACGCGGCCTTCGCTGTCGAGGAGCTTCTGCTTGCCGGTGAAGAACGGATGGCACTGCGAACAGATTTCCGTGGACAGCTTCTCGCCTGTGGAGCGCGTGTGGTACGTGTGGCCGCAGGAGGCGCAGGTGATGCTGACTTCCTGGTAGGCGGGATGAATGCCGGACTTCATGGGGGTCGTATCCTTTCCAATGCCGTGGGAACACCCATCGGCGGGCCTTAAAGACAGCCAACTTCTCACTATACCTTAATAACACATGGCAGAGCAAGGGTGTTCCGCAAAGAAAGCACACAAAAATCGCACAAAAAGTGCCCGGCGCTTGCTTTAGGGGCAAGCGCCGGGCGCAGAGGCGGTGTGTGTGAAAGTGCAGCTTAGACCGAGGCAGCGGCGGCAGCGGGCTTGACCCGGCGGCGGACCAGCACGCCCAGCACGAACAGAGTCGGCACACCGAACGAGACCCAGGTGGAGGCTTCGGGGACTGGCGCAGCATTAGGCGAAGCCGCGAAAGACGCACCAGTCAGCGCAATGGTGTAGTAGCCTGTTTCTACGTCCAACCCGGAAAGAAACCATCTAGTCAGGGGACCTGATCCGGGCCGGGCCGTTCTCAGTCCGGTGAAGGGCGTCGCTCCCGTGGTGTCATCCACGGTGTTGTCGAAGATGTCGGTGGCAGCCGTTGTGCCGCTTCGCGCCACGATTCCTTCCGACGCAATTCCCAGATAATACAGGCCGGGCGCGGGAGAGATGTCCGGGGAGATCAAGGCGCCTCGGAATCCTTCAAAGGCATCGTCATTGGCATAAACGCCGTAGCCAGCGGAATTAAACAGGAAAAGCTGGGTGTCGTAGAGGTCGGACGGCTGCCCCAGTGTTGTCGCACTGAAAGGAGAGGTACCGTCGATCCGAATGGCGAATAGGTCCGGGTTAGAGATATTGACCGTCGCTCGCTCTAAGCCAGCGGTGGCGTAAGAAAAGGCGCCGGTGATCGATTCGAGCGCCCCCGTGCCCACGGTCAATTGTGCATTTGCTGGCAGGCTGACAGCAATCTGTCCATTAACTGGCAGGTTGCCGGGGTTACCGGTTTTAGTCCAGGTCTGGGCCTGGACGCTGGACGCGGCGAAGCCCAGGGTGAGGAGGGCGGCGGCTGTAGCGAAGAGGTGCGTGGGACAGACGCGACGGGTATGTTGGGTGGTGAGCATGATTTTAGTTAGGTTCTTTCTGCGCTTGGCCGGAAGACACGGCCCGTTTGATGCGGGGCCGTGTCTTCCACGGCGTGACTGAGAGTGACGTGGTTAATCAGACACGGCCAGGCCGGTCACGAGGATCGCGCCCATCGGCTGGCGGTCAAAGACGAACTTGACCGAAGCAATGCTGGTCAAATCCACGCCCTTGAAGGCGGACAGCGGGATGCGAACTCCGTTCAGCTCCACTTTCGGCAGGCGAGTGACGCGGCCAGGCGGGTAGGCCAGGGCTTTGGTCCAGGACGAGACGGGCGTGAAGGCCGTTTTGCCAGTGCGGTCGGTGAGCACAACGCTGAAGTCAGCGGACGGCATATAGTTGCGGTAGTCGGTAAAGTTCAGCGCCGCACGGAAGGTCAAAACCGAGTAGGGGCTGAAATTGGAGGCGGAGGCGGGAATAGTCTCAAGAAGAGACGCGCCCAGCCGGCTCCAGCCAAGCTCAAGCTGCTTGAGTCCGCCCACCTGAGTTGCATACAGACTCGGCGTGTTGCCGGGCTGGCGGGCTGCCGGCTGGCCGGGCAGGGCAAACTGGCCCAATGTCGGCGGGCCGACGTAAGCGCCGCCGGTAATGTTGTACGGATCGCCGCCCGCCAGGGTATAGGGGGTCAGGCCAGTGGCACTGACCTGGCCGCCCAAAACATTGGTGGTCAGCTCGGCGGAGGTCAGGAACCGGCTGATATCGCGGCGGCTCGACGGCTGGTCCGGAGCATGGTAGGTCTGGAACAGCTCTGTGGTCAGTGCCGAGGGCGGAGCGGCTTCGTCACCCTTCATGAAAGGCAGGAACTGGGTTTCGCCGCCGACACCCGTTCCGTTCTTAATATAGGTACGGAAAAAGGTGCTCATGTACGTGATGCCGGTCCCCTGCTGCTGGGCTGAGTTCAGGCGGTGGTTGCCGGGCACCTTCGGACCGGCAAACGGGTCAATCGCGCCGCCGGGGGTGCCCCCCCAGTCGTCGGAGGCTCCCGGACCATAGAGCGCCGGGTCCCAGATGGTGTTGTAGAAGTTATGGTTGGCGCCCATGACGGTGAACAGGTATTTCGGCGTCGCATCGCCGGGGACGTTGTAGCGGGCGTCGTCAAAGAAGTGTGTCCCCTGGTTGTCGGACACATCGCCGTCGCAATAGGGCAAGATCACCGCAATCGGCACATTGTTGACGACGTAGCGGTTGTAGTCCACCGGGGCAATGGCAAAAATGGCTTTGATGGCGTAGGGCTTGGGCTGCTTGAGGTTGTAGACGTAGTGCGCCATAACCCCTTCACCGCCGCGTGAGTGGCCCATCGTCCCGATGTTGTTCATGTCGATCTTGCCGACAAACTTGGTCCCGAACGGGTCCAAAGTGCTGCCCGAAAGCGGCGGGCCGCCCGTGGTCGCCACCACATTGAAGATATCCAGGCTCTTTTGCATGGTCTCAGCCCGAGCCAGCATTCCACGGTCGGAAGTAGAGTTGTCAAAGAAGTTGATGCCATTGACGCCGATGGAGACAACGACGTAGCCGTGGGAAGCCAGCAGTTTGCCGATATAATCGTAGCCTTTGTAGCTAGGAATCTGCTCCGACCCGGCGGGCGGCGGCCAGCCCCCCGTCAATTGGAGCGTGGTGGTGTTGTAAGAAGTGCTGTGGCGTCCGTGCATGAAGACGATCAGGGGCATCTTGCCGGCAGGGACAGGGCTGGTGCCGTCATCGACGCCTTTCGGGTAAAAAACCCGCCCGTCCAGCTCGTTCGGCCCCAGGGACGTGCCTTTGAGCGCGTCTTTGAGCGACGGCGGGGTAAAAGCGGCCAGCCCAAAGTTGTAGTCCTGGGTCGCGGTCGGGTACGGGCCAGCCAGTGCTGGATCGACAGCCGCCCGGACGGCGGGCGAGGCGGCGGCCAGGAGGCAGAACGCGGTCAGCGCGGCCAGCAGGCGTCCCCGGAAAAGACGCGGGGCGCGGAAACAGGTGGGTTCCTGCGTGGGAACAATACGAAGTGTCATGGTTTCTTTACTTTCCCTTCGCCGGGGTCTGGGTCGAGGCAGCGGGTTTGTCCAGCAGGCTCAGGTCGAGTGTGCCGAAGCTCCACTGGGCGGCAGAAACAGCCGCATTGTCCGCGCCGTAGTACACAAACACGGGGTCGCCGTTTTTGAGGCTGAGGAACTGAGGGCGCGTCAGACTGAACACCAGCGTCTTGAGCGTGCCGCCGGGGCCGTAGGCGCTGTTGATAAATTCCTTGCCACCAACGCTCAATGTCACCACAGAGTCATTCATGGGAAAATCGTCACTGCTAGTGACAGTGATGTTGTAGGTGATCAGCGAAGGGCCAGTGCGAACAGTCTGGATGGCGCTGACGGTGTTCGTCGGCGCGGCAATAACAGACCCGAGGGGCAAAAGGAAGAGGGCAAGGGCAGGAAGAAGCGCACAGCGCGAAGTAATCATAACTGGCTCCTTTGGGCCGGTCCCGGCGCTTGCTTTGGGGGCAAGCGCCGGGCGCAGTGGCGATATATGTAAAAACGCAGATTAGACCGAGGCAGCGGCGGCAGCGGGCTTGACCCGGCGGCGAACCAGCACGCCCAGCACAAACAGGGTCGGCACGCCGAACGAAACCCAGGTGGAAGCCTCAGGGACCGGCGCGGCATAGGTCGTTCCCGTCAGGGAGATGCTGTAGGTGCCGGTTTCGACGTCCGCGCCGGAGAGAGACCAGGTGGTCAGAGAACCAGCACCCGCCTTGGGAGTTTTCAGGCCCGTAAAGCCAACGTCACCCGTGGTGTCATCGAAGGTGTTTGGAAACATATCAAAAGCGGCTGTCGAGGGGGTAACGGGGGTGGTCACAGGAATGGATCGCGGGATGGCCCCATAGGGGGCGACAGCAAGGTAGTACAGCCCCGGTGCCAGCGGATTGATCGGGTTCAGCGTTGCCCCTTTGGCAAAATCGCTCGTATCGTCGTTGGCATAAAGACCAAACCCCTTCGAATCAAACAAAAAGAGCTGCGTGTCGTAAATGGTGGTGTCAAAGCCAATCGTGGTAGCAGAAAATGCGAATGGTGAAGTACCGTCGATGCGTATAGCGAACAAGTCGGGGTTGGATGCAGTAGAAGCCGTGGAAGTTGTCCTGAAAGACCCGGTGATGGTGGTGAGAACGCCACTTCCCAGGGTGTACTGTCCGGTTAACGGAAGATTACCGGGAGTACCAGTTTTGGTCCAGGTCTGGGCCTGAGCGCCGGACGCGGCGAAGCCCAGGGTGAGCAGGGCGGCGGCGGTAGCGAAGAGGTGCGCGGGACGGACGCGCCGGGTATGTTGGGTGGTGAGCATGATTTTAGTTGGGTTCTTTCTGCGCTTGGCCGGAAGACACGGCCCGTTTGATGCGGGGCCGTGTCTTCCACGGCGTGACTGAGAGTGACGTGGTTAATCAGACACGGCCAGGCCGGTCAGGAGAATCGAGCCGGTTGGCTGGCGGTCAAAGACGAACTTGACCGAAACGATTTTGGTCAAATCCACGCCCTTGAAGGCGGTCAGTGGGATACGCACCCCATTCAGCAGCACTTTCGGCAGACGGACGATTTTGCCGGGCGGATAGGACAGCGCTTTGGACCAGGACGAGACGGGCGTGTAGGCGGTCTTGCCCGCGCTGTCGGTGAGCTGCACGTCAAAGTCGTCATAAGCGACAGTGTTGCGCCCGTCGGTGAAGTTCAGCGCCGTGCGGAAGGTGAGGACGCTGAACCCGGAGAAGTCTCCGGCCCCGGCGGGGATGGCATTGTCCAGGGTTGCGCCGAGCTTGCTCCAGCCGAGAAGGGCCTGGCTCAGGCCAGGCACTTGCGTGGCCCGCGAGCTGGGCGTGTTGCCGGGCTGACGCGCAGAAGGCTGACCGGGCAGCGGGAACAGCGCCAGGGTGGGTGGCCCGGCATACGTGCCGCCGGTAATGTTGTACGGATTGCCGCCCGCCAGCGTGTAGGGGGTCAGGCCAACGGCGGTGACGCTGCCGCCCAGGGTGTTGGTGGTCAGGTTGCTTGCCGTCAGGAAGCGGTTGATGTCGCGGCGGGCCGTGGACGCATCCGGGGCATGGTAGGTCTGAAACAGCTCCGTGGTCAGTGCCGAGGGCGGGGCGGCTTCGTCACCCTTCATAAAGGGCAGGAACTGGGTTTCGCCGCCGACGCTGCTTCCATTGGTGACGTAAGTGCGGAAGAACGAGGACATATAGGCCGCGCCGGTTCCCTGCTGCTGGGCTGAGTTCAGGCGGTGGTTGCCGCGCACGTTCGGCCCGGCAAATGGGTCAATCGCGCCGCCGGGGGTGCCGCTCCAGTCATCAGAAGCGGCGGGCACGCCGTAAGCGGGGTCCCAGATGGTGTTGAACAGGTTGTGGTCTGCGCCCATGACGGTGAACAGGTATTTCGGCGTCGCATCGCCGGGGACGTTGTAGCGGGCGTCGTCAAAGAAGTGTGTCCCCTGGTTGTCGGACACATCGCCGTCGCAATAGGGCAAGATCACCGCAATCGGCACATTGTTGACGACGTAGCGGTTGTAGTCCACCGGGGCAATGGCAAAAATGGCTTTGATGGCGTAGGGCTTGGGCTGCTTGAGGTTGTAGACGTAGTGCGCCATAACCCCTTCACCGCCGCGTGAGTGGCCCATCGTCCCGATGTTGTTCATGTCGATCTTGCCGACAAACTTGGTCCCGAACGGGTCCAAAGTGCTGCCCGAAAGCGGCGGGCCGCCCGTGGTCGCCACCACATTGAAGATATCCAGGCTCTTTTGCATGGTCTCAGCCCGAGCCAGCATTCCACGGTCGGAAGTAGAGTTGTCAAAGAAGTTGATGCCATTGACGCCGATGGAGACAACGACGTAGCCGTGGGAAGCCAGCAGTTTGCCGATATAATCATAGCCCGCGTAGCTGGGGATTTGCACCGATCCGGCGGGCGGCGGCCAGCCTGTCGTCGTTCGACGTGTTGTGGCGTTGTAAGAAGTGCTATGGCGTCCGTGCATGAAGACGATCAGGGGCATCTTGCCGACAGGGACAGGGCTGGTTCCGTCATCGACGCCTTTCGGGTAAAAAACGCGGCCGTCCAGCTCGTTCGGACCGAGCGGTTTGCCGGTGGTGTCTTTCAGAGACGGCGGGGTGAAGGCGCTCAGCCCAAAGTTGTAGTCCTGGGTCGCGGTCGGGTACGGACCCGGCTGGCCCGGATCGGCGGCACGGACGGCGGGCGAAGCGGCGGCCAGGAGGCAGAACGCGGTCAGCGCGGCCAGCAGGCGTCCCCGGAAAAGACGCGGGGCGCGGAAACAGGTGGGTTCCTGCGTGGGAACAATACGAAGTGTCATGGTTTCTTTACTTTCCCTTCGCCGGGGTCTGGGTCGAGGCAGCGGGTTTGTCCAGCAGGCTCAAATCCAGCGTGCCGAAGCTCCACTGGGCCGCTGGAATGGTCGCATTGTCCGCGCCGTAGTAAACGACTATTTTATCGCCGTTGCTGAGGCTTTTGAACTGGGCGCTGGTCAGGCTAAACACGAGTGTGTTCGTCGTGCCGCCGGGGCCATAGGCGCTGTTAGTGAATTCTTTGCCCCCGATACCCAGTGTCACTAGGGAATCCGTCATGGGAAATTCATCCGTGCTGGTCACAGTGATGGTGTACATCGTCACCGAGGCGCTGGGGTGCACCGTCTGGATGGCATTGACGGTGTTCGTCGGCGCGGCGGACGCGCTGAGCGGAAGCAAGCCAAGAAATAGGGCGGGCAGCAGGGCACGGCTCCAGGCAAGCGGTCGCTTTGCCTGGCGCGAGGGGATCGCAGTCATAATCATCTCTTTCTTATCGTTTGACAGTCCGGGGAAGGACGTGCCAAAGCGCATGCGGCTCCGGGGCCGCAGCGTCGAAATCTAGTTGTTAGCGTGAGGAAAAAGACAGCGTCGATGCTGTGAACAACCGCAGGAGAAAGAGGCAATTGCGGGGATAACGCGCTTCAGAGGGCGTTATGGGGCTATTATGGCGGGCGCATGTGGCTTTGTCAAGTGTAATTACCAGGGTCTGAAAACAATTTTTGCGGGGTAAACTCAGCAGCATGATTTCCCCCTCCACCCCTGCCGACGCGCCTTCCCCGAAAACCCGCCGAACTGTGGCAGGCGGCGTTTTGCTGGGGCTGGCGGTTTCGGTCGTCTTTGTCGTGCTTTTTGTGCGGCTGTTTGACTTTGTGACCGACACGGGCCACAACGTGCTGCCGTTTGACCGGAGCCTGCTGCTGTGGATGTACCACCGCCGAACGCCGCCGCTGAACGAACTGGGGGAATGGCTGGCGAATCTGGGGTCGCCGCCGGTGATTGTGGGGATTGGGCTGGTCGGCGCTCTGGCCGGGACCGTGTGGCGCAAGGTGCGCGGGGCGGCGTGGACTTTGCCCATCGCTATTCTCGGCTCCGGCCTCATCATCCAGACGGTCAAGCTGATAGTCCAGCGCCCCCGCCCCGCCGCCGTGCCGCACGGGTTCCAGCCGCTGCTGCCGGAAACGGGCTATTCGTTCCCGTCGGGCCACTCGCTGATTGCGATGACGGTCTACGGCCTCCTGGGGTACTTCGCGCTGGGAGTGTGCCGGCACCGCTGGGCGCGGCTGACCGTCCGCGTCCTGACGGCGCTGCTGGTGCTTGCCATCGGGGCGTCGCGGGTGTATGTGGGGGTGCATTACCCCACCGACGTGCTGGCGGGCTGGACGGCGGGCGTGCCGTGGCTGGTCACCTGCCTGGGCCTGCATGAGCTGTTGACCCGCCGCTGGCCCCGCTCCGGCGAGCCGGTGCTGACCCCGCAGGCGGGCCGCAGCGGGGATGCCCCCTCCGCCGGGGCAGTAGCCAAGACGGTGCTGGAAGGGTAGAAAAAGAACACAAATTCTACGTCAGGGTTGCAGGTAGGTGTAGGCATCTTCGGCAATCCCAACATCCGGGTCAGCGATGTACCATGTTCTAACAGCCTTCATATCTGGCGGTTGGGTGTAATGAATCAGCAGAAAGAGATTTTTAAAATTCTTTTTGGTGTAACTTTCCCGATGCATCGCCATTCTGCTAAGTTGCGCGACTGCTTCCTGCCCGGCTTCCACTCCCTCATCCGCAGCGAAACGCACCTCTGCATCAGTGTATTCATTTCTATCACCCGACAGGTCTTTGACCATTGCCGCAATTCTGTCTTTGTGTGACAGGGCCGCAAGGCGCATTTGCAGCGCTGTGGCAGAGTTCAGACGAAAATCGATTTGCTGAACCACTGGCAAGGCGACGTAATCTTGATACGCTCCATGATATATCATGTCTGCCAGTTCACCCATCGCCGTCAAAGATAGTGGAACAGGAAAGAGGGTGTTCTTACTGTTACTGTATTCTGCCACATCATGGTTTATTTTTTGTGGTGTCAAATTAAGCAGTTGAAGAAAAATGTCTACTTTCGCTTTTGCCTTTGCATTTCCTTCTGGCATTTCCAGCCCCAAACTTTCGGCTTGAAGACGGGCGGCTTGTACTTTGAGAGACCGGGCCACATCAGGATAGACATTCTTGTTTTGGGCAGTCATTTCAAGTGCTGGCAGAGCGTCCGTATCTGCGAGCCGTGCCAAAGCATGAGCGGCGGCCATGAGGACATCGGGATTTGCCGGGGGATTCTGCTGGAGAACAGCAATCATTTCCGTATCCAGCGAATGGTCTCCTTTTTTCTCAGCCTGCCTAAACTGGATGATCTGTGCAGCTTCTTTCTCCGTCGGAATTGGCGGCGGAAAGGCAAAACTTCGCCCTCCGGCAAAGAACACCAGCCCTGTAAGCGAAGCAACACAGGCCCGAAAAAAACTCTTGCTTACAGCGTAACGATTCGCTTTCATTTAATAGCTCCATTCTTATAAAAACGTATTCTTGACACCAATCAGGGTAATGCAGTTAAAACTACCATGCCAGAGGCATTGGGGAAAATTGCTGGTGCATGAATATCTGAAACTGCACTAACAGTGTAATATGGTCCATAAGTCCAAGCACCAGCGTAGTTGGGACTAAGCGATGCTACCGGATGAAATGTTAAGTACAAGTTAGGAAAGAAAAGTGGCTTGTTCCATTGCAGACCACCTTCGGCATATGTTGTCCCATCTGAAAGTATTCCACCTCCGGCCCAGTCTTGCTTCCACAGAGCAAGTGCGTTAAACAGACCAGACAAAGCGGGAATATTCGCAATCACTTCATTGTCTGGAATGTCTCCACCACGTAGCTGATGAGTATTAATATCTGTCGGCCCATATGCCTGAGTCGTATCTGACTTTGTAGAGTCCATGTGGTGACTATTTTCCCAAGCATCTACAATATTATCATGATCGCTGGTGTCAGGCCAACTGGAAGGCGAAATAGCATTTGTATAGATAGGATTAGCGTTAGGTGGTACTGATAACTGAAGTGCCTTCTGATGCCCGCGTTCATGTTCACAGACGTATATATATGCTGCCAACCCTCTGACATCCAAATATCCTATATATTTGATTTTTGCCGTCTGATCAGAAGGATTTGTTTCATCCAGCGCGAATACTGCCAACTGATTGTATGGATAGGATTGTGGGCCTAAAAAGATATTGAAGGGCGAAGTTACCAATGTGTAAGCCGCTTGGTCAGGGCCAGTATTGCCATTGTAGTTGACAGTATAACCCGACGTAGAATAAGGATAAACCTGCTTGTAGTAGTGATACCAGTTAGGCGTCCAATAACGCTTTAAAGGATCGCCACTGCTGGCATTGTAATCCGCAGCCGCCCCAGGATAGTTGCTGGCCTTCGAGAGAAAGAATGTTTGGATGTTGGCCTTTGCTACGGGGCTGCCTTGATAGGTCAGCGTTTCCTGGTGATTGCCAAAGCCGCTGTTGTTGGCAGGAAGACCAAAGAAGACAAATTGGTTATGCGTCGTTCCTACCCGGTTGTCTGTCGCACTAGACGTTTGCACAGTGAGATTGTTGTTACCAATAGCCCACGTGTGCCCTGCCGGTTGACCACTCGCCGCCAAGAACGCTGCATCAAAGGTGCAGTCTATTTTTGGCGTGGGTGTAATCAATGAAGTCAGGTCAGCAGCGGGTGCTAAAACAAGGCTGTCTAAGAAAAGATGGCTTTTATCATTGGGAGACACACCGGGGACGATGTTGTCATACACAAACTGATTGCTCCCATCACCCAACTCCGGGTGACCATTGGGGCTAGGCACATACAGGCTGATGTTACTGAAAGTAGCCGCCGCCGAGAGCCCGAAGCTAAATCTATTCTCCCAGGAACCGGAGGCCGCGTAGCCGCTGATGCTTGCCAGCAGGTTGCAGGACACGTTGAAATCCACATTGCCGCCGGTGGCGACGGAAAAGGTCTTGCTGCCCCCGCCGATATTGTTAGAGCCTGCCGCGATGGGGCCGCTTTGGCCGAGGTCGGTGTTGTAGCTGCCGCTGACGGCACTGGTGTAATCGTTCAGTTGCCAGCCGAAGCTGCAATTTTCGGTGACGGTCACCTGCGCGGGCGGCGGGGAGTTTGTGCCTGCGTCAGCCACCCAGTGAAACTTCACGGTGATGGGGCCTTGTATTCTGGACGAAATGGAGGCTGAACTGCTGGCGTTAGCGTTGGCAATGCCGCTATAGCTGCTGCCGGCGAGTGAGGGGATGACTGTGCGTGTGCCGAGGCCATCTTGTATGGTGATCGTGCCGCCGCTGTAGGTAACGTCGTAGTGCCCGTAGGACGCAACTCCCCCGCCCGTCCCCGTACCAGTTCCACCCCCACCCGTTCCAGTTCCCCCACCCCCTGTGCCGCCTCCGCCAGTGGCAGTGCCGCCGGGGGTGTAGACGGTGACATATACGGTCGATGAAAATAAGGGGTTTTGGTCAGTCTTGGCGTTAATCGTTACTGTTGTGTAGTCATTAGTGCCTGACGACGCGCTGATAGGAAAAGAAACAGATGACGCATTTACGGGGACAGAGACAGCAACAGGCACATTAACTATTGGTGAGCTGCTGGTGAGTTTCACCGCAGTTTCATAGGGAGCAGGGTTTTTTAGATACACAGTCCCCGTCGCCGTGCTACCTGCGGTGATCGTGCTAGGACTGACTGTAATGTTTGATACTTGGGCCGAAGTAGGATAGGTCAGAGCATACGCCCCGCTTGATTGGATCGTCCACACAATAGCGCTACCGTACCCATTGCTCCACAATAGCCGCACATCCCCGCCTGTCCCTGCCG
>CAXUKS010000041.1:0-35742 GCA_964251675.1 uncultured Armatimonadales bacterium | reverse complement strand
GGGGTGTTCCATGCCCTCATCTTCGGAACAAAACAAGCCTTTCTATACAGTTTCTGAGCACCCCAAAGGCTGTAGTCAGATTTTTGTTCTCACTCGTGGTTAGCGTAATACACCCGCAAAAATCGTCATGCAGGGACAACACTATCTGAGGAAGAGAATAGCTGTTGTCAGCAATTTGGTTCAGACAGCCAGTCAAGGGCAGACTGTCAATGTCCATGCCCACCGCCGAAATTCCCGCTATGACCAAAATCGCCAACATGTCCAACAGAGCTATCATGTCCGAAAGAACCGTCATGAGCCTGCGTCATACCCTACTCCCAGTGGGTTTTGGAAACATTGTTTCTGGGGCGGGTTGTGGGCCAGAGAGCAGGCTGGATTAGGCCATTTTAGCGAGGATGCAGTTTTTATTCCACACAGGGGGGTTTTTGGAACTTTGTAAAGCCCGTAAATTGAGGTTCCTCTGGAAAATACACAAGGTCTTAATATTAGTTTAATAATGGGGCGGTATTATCGGCAGGTTATGGAAGGTGCTGATGATTTTTCCCATGAGAAAAGGAACTATGCCATGAAAATTTTCTTGTCTTGCTTCACTCTCCGGCAGGCAGCCCTGTTGGGCGTAGCCGTCGTTGCCCTGCTGGGCGCGGGCCGCGCCTCCGCTGACCCTTACACCTATGAGGTCGACAACTATACGTTTTCCGGCGGCGACCCGGTGCATCCCGTGATTGACGACCTGACGTTCAACAACCTGTTGATTACCGAAACCTACACCGACGGCTTCATGCAGACCAGCGCCCTGGGCAGCCTGAATACGGCGGACATCAGCGTGTTTTCCTCGGCCACGCTCGGCGCACCCGGCCACGGCTTATTGTCATCGGCGATTCTGACCGGACAGCTCGGCATTGATTCGTTCCCCGCCACTTCAATCCTGGACATCTCCACGCAGTACGCACCGGGCGGCCCCATCACCGACCAGTATGTATTCACCAGTTTTTCTGCGTCGCTCTTCGGTCCGGCGACGAGCGGTGTCAGTGTCGGGCAGTTTACGCTGCTGAACAACAACGATCCGGTGCTGGCTCCCACTGAGATCAGGCTGACCCCCGTGCCGGAAGCCTCGTCCGCAGTTACTCTAGGACTGCTGGTGATGCTGGGTCTGGGCGGCCTGACCGTCTCGCGCCGCCGGACGGCCTCTGCCAAGTAGCCCTTAACAACTTTTCAGGAGATCACCCATGCAGAAGATGAAATTCACTTCCGCCGCCGCCGCGCTCGGCGCGGCCCTGCTGAGCCTGCTGGCCGCGCCTGGCGCACAGGCACAGATTGATGGAACCAACTGGGGCCGGGTCACCACACCCGTCTACGGCACATCGGAACAGCTGAAAGCCACGGGCACTCCCAGCAGCACCTATAGTGCCGCCGAACTGATGGCCGGGCCGAACAAGGCCGCCGAGCTATCGCTGCCCTCCGGCCTCCTGCCTACCTACTATGACGGCGTCCTGCCCAATGGCAAAAAAGTGACCCCCGCCGGACAGGTCGTCCAAATTGGAATGCACCCATTGGGCAGCGCCCTGACCCCCGACGGCCAGTACATCGTGCTGTCGTGCGATGACGAGCGCAGCATTACCGGTAACGTCTCTACGCTCCCTTCAGCGACTGTGTCGGGAACCACCACCAATCTCACTGGCGGCTACACCCTGACTATCCTGCGGACAGCGGACATGAAGGTGGCCGCGCAGGCTGTCGTCGGTCGGCTCTTTGTGGGGCTGCAAGTGGTCTCCAAAACCGGCGGCGGCTATACTATCTACGCTTCCGGCGGGGCCGATCACGATGTCAAAGTGCTGACATTCACTCCTGCAGCCACCGGCACGCCGGGCACGCTGACCCTGACCACATCCATCAAGATCGCCCCGACTGCGGCGAACGGCACACCGACCAACTTTGTCGCGTCTTCTACCGCCCTGACCTTCAACGGCGGCGACTACCCGGAAAACAGCGGCAACACTGGCCCCGGCAACCCGGTCGCCGCCGGACAGCTCACTTTCCCCGCCGGGTCTGCCCTGTCCCCCGATGGCAAATACTTGTATGTGGCCTGCAACGGCGACAATAGCCTGGCGATCATTTCGACGGCGACAAACAGAGTCCTCAAACAAATCGGGGTCGGCTTTCTGCCTTACGGGGTCTCGGTCAGCCGCGACGGAACCAAAGTGCTGGTTTCCAACTGGGGCACACAGCCGTATTCATTCCTTGCTCCGCCTACGCTGAACTCAAGCGGCGTCGTCACGGCCCTGAATGGAGCGATCACGCCCGGCATGGATGTCAGCAGCCTGTTTTTTGTGCCGCAAACCAGTACCGGCGGCTCCAACCCTAAGACCTCCTCCGTGTCAGTCATCACTGTTCCAGGCGGCGATCCGACTTCGTCTAAAACCGCACTGCTGGGCAGCGTTTATGAGGGGCAGCCCGCCGGCCTGGATGACCGGCTGATTGTCGGCGAGACGCACCCCTCCGCCACGGCCATTGTGCGGCGGGGAACGGTCGAAGTCGAATATGTCGCCAAAGCCAACAGCGACTCACTGGGCCTGATCCTGGTTGCCAACAACCGGCGGCTGGCCGACCTGGACCTGTCACCGCTGGATTTGGGCCTGGACAGCCATGCCGTCCACGGCACCTATCCCAATGCTCTAGTCGTGTCGCCGGACAACACGCGGGTTTATGTCGCAGAAGCGGGCCTGAACTCGGTGGCCGTGCTGGATACGACCACGCCGCAGTCCCCCACGCTGCTGGGACGCATCCCAACCGGCTGGTATCCAAGCGCCCTGAGCATCAGCGCCGACGGCAAAACACTCTACATCGTCAATGACAAGGGAGTTGCTGAAGACATTAACCCACTGACCGATTTCGGCGGCAACCCTACCGCCAGCGGCGTCGAGTCCTTCAGCAACTCCAATTCCATCTTCGGCAGCCTGCAAAAAGTGGACCTGACTACTGTGGCGCTTGGCGGCACGACGGTACTGGACAACAACTTTGCCGTTCAGCCCGCCGCAGCCCTGGACACGTCCATCGTGCCGCTCGGCGGCCCGGCTTCCACCAAAATCAAGCACGTCATCTTTATTCTGCACGAAAACAAGACGTTCGATTCGGTGCTGGGCAACCAAGCCCATTTCGGCGTCTTCGCCAACCCGAACTTCAACGGCCAGAACGGCACAACCACGGCGGCGTCCACGGTCGGCGGCAACGGTTTCACCGCGCTGACCCTGAATACGCAGGCCCTCGCTAACACGTTCGCCACCGGCGTCAACTACTACTCGGACGCCGAAGAAAGCGATGCTGGCCATCAGTTCTCGGCGTCGGGAACCGCCTCCGATTATACCGAAAAGACCCTGCTGGTCAAAAGCGGACGCGGCCTGCTTGCCAACAAGAACTTTGAGCCGGACGACTACCCCGAAGGCGGCTACATCTTCAACAATGCCGCCCGCAACGGCGTCTCGTTCAAGGACTACGGGGCACTGATCCGGGTGTCCGGCACCGACAATGGCTACGCGACCCCCGCGTCCACCATTGATCCATTAAGCGGGCGGGCGGGCGTGCCCGTCGTGCCCGAATCGAACCCCGTGCTGAACGGCCAGAACACCACAAGCAGCGCACCTGCCGCCAATGCTCCCACGGAAGTACCTGGCAGCGATACCACCTCACGCACGGTCGGTTTGGGACAGTCGTACTTTCTCAAAAACCCGATCCTGGCGATTTTGGGCCAGAACAACAGCACTGGCGAGCCACATCTGGACAAAAACTACCCCGGATACAACTTCGGCATCTCCGATCAGCGCCGCGCCCAGGAGTTCAACCAGGACTTTGACCGCATGGTGAACGCGGGTACCCTGCCGCAGTTCCTGTATATCTACCAGCCCAACGACCACACAGGGTCGGCGGCTACCACGAACGTGGTCCTGAACGGCACCAATGCCACCGGGGCCGAGCTGGTGGCCGACGGCGACACGGCCCTGGGCCTGGTGGTCAAGCATATCATGGCAAGCCCGATCTACTACAGCAACCCCGCTCAGGGCGGCGACGGAACCGGCACGGCGATCATCATGACCTACGACGATGCCCAGTCCGGCCAGGACCACCTGGACCCGCACCGGACCCCCCTGCTGGTCATCAGCCCTTACGCCAAGCCCGGCTTCCTCGGGACGCGCCACTACTCCACGGCCTCCATCGTCAAAACCGAAGAGCTGCTGCTGGGGCTGCCACCGAACAACTACGGCGACCTGCTGGCAACCGACCTGCGCGATATGTTCCAGCCCACTTACAACGGCATTCACCTGAGCGCCGATGGCCTGACCCTGCTTGGCCCCAGCCAGCAGGCCCTCGCCAAGCTGCACAGCAAGAGCAGCTATGTGGCAACGGCGGATGGGCGCAAAGTCTGGATGCTGGCCCGGAAGCTGGACTCGTCCTCCCCAGATCAGGACAGCTACCGCCTGAGCATGGTGACATTGCTGTCCATGCAGGCCGACAGCCTGTATCATGCGGCGCAAAAAAACCATAACCTGCATTCGGCCAAGTATAAAGCCGCACAGGCCCGCATCTATAAAAACGCCGTCAAGGTGGTCAACGGCCCCAAAGTTGGCGATGCCGACGGCGATTAGCCCCTCCCGGCCCCGGCACACCCCGCCGGGGCCGTGTTGTTCTCTGCATTGTTCTTTGCTTTGTCTGATACGACTTTGCTTGACAGGAGACACTGATGTTTACTCGTAACTCTCGGCGATGGGCTGCCCCCGTGCTGTTCAGCCTCAGCGCCACCGCCGCCTTTCTCGCCGCGCCCGCGCCCGCGCAGTCCCCCAACCCACTGGTGACCGGCAAACGGATCACCGTGCCGCCGCTCGGCACAGCAGCCAATGTCGGCAGCCTGCCCGAAAACATGATCCTCAGCCCCGACGGCATGTATGCTGTCAGCAGCGATATGGGCTTCCGCCAGGCGCTTTCGGTAATAGATACCCGCACCGGCAAGGTCGTCTCGCAGACCCCCTTTTTCCCCGATCCGAACCAGCCCGGCGCGAATGCCGCCGATCCCAAACGGGCCAATTTTTACTACGGTCTGGCGTTTGCGCCGCAGGCGGCCAGTGACGGAAGCTACACACTGTATGCCTCCGAAGGCAGCCATGCCTCGGTGGGTATTTACAAACTCGCCGGAGGTACGCTGACCCGTACTGGCACGATTGCCCTGTCTCCCGGCGATTTCCCCGCCGGGCTGGCAGCCGACGGGCGCGGCTACCTCTATGTAGCCGTCAACGAGTATTACGGCGGCCCGGACCCGACCGGCCCCCTCACGCAGCCCGGCTCGCTGCTGGTCATCAATACGGCCCAGCCTGCCGCACCGCTCGCCCGCGTTGTAGTCGGCAGCGCCGCCCGGCTGAATTCCTTCCCGCTGTCCGTGGCCGCCCTGCGTGATGGCAGCAAAGTGTATGTCAGCAGCCAGCGCGACGGCGCGGTGTATGTCTTCAACGCCTCCGTGCCCGCCGCGACCGCCGCAGTTACTGTGCTGCCCACCGGCGCTCACCCTGACAGCCTGCTTCTGGATAAATCCCAGACGCGCCTGTTTGTGGCCAATGCCCACAGCGACACGGTTTCGGTGATCAGGACTGCCGACAATACCATCACCGCGACTTACCTGCTGCGCCCGGACGGAGCACGCGGGATCGCCGGAGCAACCCCCACGGGGCTGGCGCTGTCGCCCGATGAGAGCCAGCTCTATGTGTCGCTCGGCGACATGAATGCCGTCGGCCTGCTGGATTTGAACGCGGGCCGGATGACCGGCTACATTCCGACCGGCTGGTATCCCACCGCCGTCGTCGCCTCTCCGTTCAAGAAGCAGATTCTCGTGGCTGCCGCCAAAGGCACGAGCACCCGCAACCCGAACCCAGGCCAAAAAGTCTATGACCTGCCCGGTGGCAAAAACACAGACGCCGTCGGTCGATTTTATGATCTGAACATCATTGAAGGCCAGGTGCAGACCATCCCTGTGCCGAACTCCTCCGATCAGGCCCGGCAGACTCAGCAGGTCATCACCAACAACCGGATCGCCGAAATCGGCCCCCTCCCAGCTCCGCTGAGCGACATCGGACTGGCCGGCGGCGGCATCACGCACGTCGTCTACATCGTCAAAGAAAACCGCACCTATGACCAGGTATTAGGTGACCTGCCCGGCGGCAACGGCGACCCGTCTCTGGCGATCTTTGGCAAGGCCATCACGCCCAACTTGCATGCACTGGCACAGCGATTTGTGCTGCTGGACAACTTCTACGACTGCGGCGAGGCATCCGGTGACGGCTGGCCCTGGTCCACGCAGGGCATCGCCACGGAATACGTGATTAAGAACTTGCCTTACAATTACAGCGGGCGGGGCCGCAACTACGACTTTGAAGGGCAGAATAATGGCTACCTTGTCGGTGGCTTCCCGGCCACCGACCCAAATGGCAAGCCAAACTCCACTATCTTCCCCGCCGGAGCACCTGCCATTCCTGACGTGTCCGAGGCTCCCGCCGGGCATATCTGGGACCTCGTCGCCGCTGCCAAGCTGCCGTACCGCAATTACGGATTTTTCACCTCGTTTGGCGTCGGAACGTTCCTGCCGGACAACTACCCTTCGGCCAAAGGGCTGCTGCCCGCCGGTCGGTATACGTCCGGCACGCTGTCATCAGCGGCCAACGGCATCACTGACTTTGACTTCCGGCGCTTTGACGGAGCCTACCCGGACAGCGAGGCCCCCGCAGCCTTCGGCTCGCCCGGCTACTCGGTGAAGACATACGGCAAGTTCAATTCGCCCAGCCGGTTCTCCGAATGGAACCGCGAGTTTCAGCAGCAGCTTGCCACAAACACCGTCCCGGCATTCTCTATGGTGCGCTTCATGAACGACCACACGGTGGGGCTGACCCCCGGTGCGGCCTCGCCGCGAGCGCAGGTAGCCGACAATGACTATGCCGTCGGGCAGCTGGTGGAAACCATCAGCAAAAGCAACATCTGGCCGCACACGGCCATCTTCGTGATTGAAGATGACGCGCAGGACGGCCCCGACCATGTGGACGCGCACCGCTCCACCTGTTATGTCATCTCGCCGTATATTCAGAAGAACTCGGTGGACCACACGTTCTACAACACGGACAGCGTGCTGAAGACAATGGAGGCCCTGCTTGGCCTGCCCGCCATGAGCCAGTACGACGCCGTAGCGACGCCGATTCTAGACTTTACCCCGGTCGCTGCTAACAACGGTCCATACACAGCCGTGCCCGCCGCCCAGAGCATTATCACCGAGACCAACCCGCCGGTGGCAGCCCTGAAACCGGGCACGACGGCCCTGCATCTTGCGAAACTGTCGTTAAAGATGGACTTTATCCATCCTGACAGCGCCCCCTCCGGCCCACTCAACGAGATGATTTGGAAGAGCGTCAAGGGAATGCAGGCTAAGATGCCCGCTCCGCACCATTCCGGCCTCCCCCATCCCAAAGTGGCGGCGGCCAAGACAGCCTCTCACCTGGACAGCGACGGAGATTAGGAAAACCAAAACCGCAGCGCAGACTAGCTCTGCTCGCTTTCCATAATACAAAAGCCCCCGGCTCACTGCTTGAGCCGGGGGCTGTTCGTCATTGGCAAAAAGCCAGTGGAGGACGCGGGACGCTAGATTTTCGCGCCCTTCATCGCTTTGCTTTCCCGCGCTTCTTTGGGCAGGCTGGTGTAGGGAACAATCGTGAGTGGGTCGCCGCCCTTGTCGTGCATCCCGTGGGCTTTGGCCCAGGCCACGGAATAATACCGCTTGTCTTTGGCATCGTAGCCGACCATCTTGTGCCCCAGCACGGCGCGATGCGGCTTGTGAGGCTTTGCCCAGGAGGCGGGCGCGGCGGAAGCCAGAATGCAGGCGGTGAGCGTTATAAGCATGAGTGGGCGAGACATACCAGGCTCCTTTAATTCGGGTAGGTAAACGAGCTGCAAATGTTTGGCTCGTTGGAGGCCGCGCTTGGGGTGACTGTGTCCATGACGCCGGGAACGGGGTACTGGTGGATCAGGTTACAGCCAGTCAGGTCCTTGCTTTGCTGAATGTCTGCGGGCGGCATGGCTTTGGAGTGGCCGTCAAAGAAGACGCAGTTGATACGGCCATGATGCCGGTTGCCCGCTTTGTACATCCTGGAATGATCATAGCCTGTGCCGTTGTCCGGGTCAAAATCGCCGTTGAACGCTTCAATCCAGTTGTCCGTGACGTTGTTCGGAACCGCTGCGGTTGCGTCCGAGTTCTTTTCCCACTTGTCAACAACAACCAGCGTTTCCACAGGATCATCAATCTGCGAAAGCGAAAGGCCCTCAGCAGAACGGCAGGCAATGTAAGAGCGGGGGATACTGAGAGCGCTGTTGATGTCGGCGCTCAGGGTCGGGGCCGGGTCGCTCGGGCAGGTGAAAATCGCGTTGCTCTTCAGGTACGGCATCAGGATATTGTACCACCGCTCGCCATTCTTCAGTGCCGCAGGGGTCGGCGTTGGGAACACGTACCCAGTGCGCGAGCCGGACCCTCCGCTGGAGGTGGCAGCCGCCGCGTAAAAGAACATTTTCTCGTCGGCATCCTGCTCATACTGAATGACTGCCGTGCCCATTTGCTTGGTGTTAGACAGGCAGGCAGAAGCGCGGGCGTTCTCGCGCACCTGCTGGAAGACGGGGAACAAAATCGCCGCGAGGATGGCGATGATAGCGATGACGACGAGCAGCTCAATCAGCGTGAAGCCTCGCCGGGTGCGGTCTCTCAGCATAGGGGTCTCCTTTTTGACAGCGAATAGGTATCAGGAACTGGTGTCAGAGACGATTATACTGGTCCAATGCTAAGAGAAGATTAAGAGAAGAAAGCTCGAGAAGAAACTGAAAGTTTTGCGCTTAAATCCAGGGAAGGTAATTGTCTCGCGCCGGTCCATGTCCAGCGTCAAGCTCAGAGGAATGCGCGAGGCGTACACGGCCAGATCCCTTTCGATCAGCTCCCACAACAGATCGGGTGCATTCCAGAGCGTCGGCATCGGCTTCTATCCAGGCGCGGCTTCTTCTGTTAATGCTTCTGTTAGCGTTTCTATTGTTGGAATCATGGTGCCATTGCCAGCGTTTTGGGACGATCAGATTTGCTTCATCAGCGTGGCGAGCAGTGGGACACGGGTGTGAACATTTTGTTGAATTTATTCATAAAGCTGCTAGAGCGTGTTTTCTAAAGGTTACTCAAGCCAGAGCCTTATACTTGCCAAAGTGACGAATGCTTGGTAGCTTGATTTGGTTTTATCGTACCGGGTTGCTACCCGACGAGACTTTTCAAGCGCAGAAACGTTCGCTCCACCACGTTGCGCTCTTTGTACAAATCCTGATCAAACGCGCAGGGACGACCGCCCTTTTGCCCCCTCTTGCCTTTTGCCCCTTCTTGGTACGTAGATCACGCTGGTCCCGACGCTCCGGAATCAGATGCTTCAGTCCACGTCCACGAAGCTTTTGGCGGCACGAAGGATAGCTGTAGCCCTTATCGCCCAATATCAGGCCCGGGCGCTTGCGCGGACGACCCCGCCCGGAACGCACAACACGCATGGCATCCAGGGTCTCCAGCATTTTGGTGTTGTCGTTGCACTGGCCGCCAGACACCACCATCGCCAGAGGGCGGCATTTGCGGTCACAGAGCGTGTGCAGCTTGCTGGTCAGTCCGCCCCGACTGCGTCCGAGTGCCTATTTCTCCTGGCTCTCTTGGGTGTATCCCTCCTTTTTTGGCCCCCGCCGCGTGCGGGTGAGCCTTAATGTATCTGCCATCTAGAGTCGCGACGTCCCAGTCTAGTTGGCCGTTCTGGTCAGACTGGGCTTGCAGACTTTGCAGAGCTTTCTGCCAGATGCCCTGCTGTGTCCAGCGATAGAAGCGCGTGGAGCAGGTAGACCAGGGACCGTAGCGGGAGGGAATATCTCGCCAGGGAGCGCCCGTGCGAAGCACCCACAGGATGCCATTGATGACGATGCGATGGTCCTTGTAAGAGTTACCTTGTTTGTCGTTTGTTTGTGGGGGCAGCAGGGGTTCGAGCTGCTACCATTCGTGATCGGTTAAATCGCCTCGGGCCATAGTAAAGTGTGCAAGAGAACAAAGTGTGCAAGAGAGCACGCTCTAGTGACTTGAGTCTGCCGGTGGGGGCGATACCGCCGTGCGAACTTCGGGACCACGTCTCCAATATACATGATGCCATTCCCTGATGCCGCCGCACTCAGCACACCGAGGCGCTGCGTATTGGACCTGAGAGTAGACGGTTTCCGGTCCTTTGCTTTCGCTTTCAAGAGCCTCTCGATACCCTTATCGACCGTCAGTTTACTGGATCACAATTTAGGTCTGGACACAGCATATGTTCGGGAGCAAAGGCGATCATCTGTTGTGCTTTGTCCCAATTTTGCTGTCTCCACCCCTATGCTCGTACACTTTTCTCGTTTTGGCACAGGCCGCCCAAATAAAAATCAAAAAAATCCTCAGCGCCCTTTCTGGCACTGAGGATTTCTCCAATTTGGTGTATTTTGGTGTGATGGAGTACAGGAAATTACAAAGGCCGACACCCAGATTCGAACTGGAGACCTGCTGTTTACGAAACACACTATTGCAGCTTTCGCCCTGCTTTCTCTGTTATACCCATTCCAATCACGAATGATTCGTTCCGGGGCATGCTGTCACTTTTTTGTCTTATTCTTTCGATTTGGAGAATCGAAACTGCTCAGTGAGGTGCAAGAGGAGCACGAGTGACCACCTCTGCTGGCATTTTATTGCCTAAGCAAAAACTTCTGTAAGAGGCTTGACAAAATAGTTTTCCCCTAGTATAATCTTAAAACTACTTTTACTAGTAAATAACTAGTAATTCAATTCAGTTTCAATAGCGCTTGCTTTGACGCCGCGCTTTCATGAAAGGAGAAACCGAAAGTGGGTGAATACTCATGTCAGATGAAACACAACCGCGATCTACCCATCCCAGGCGCACCACAGCCGGAAAGCTCCTGGCAGACTCTTCGCCCCCGATGACTCTGCCGCTTGACAAAGTTGAGGCTGCCATTCGCAGCATCCAGTACGGTGTAGTGCAGGTCATCATTCAAGACGGCTTGATTGTCCAAATCGATAAGACTGAGAAAATGCGTCTGAGATAAACCCGAGCACGCGTTATAAGATACACAGGCTAACCCGACAACCGGAGGCCAAGCACATTCCTAGAGGCTAACCCCAGGAATGCGCTTGGCCTCATTTTATTTTTGTCATCCAAAGGAGAAACTCATGAACTCACAGCTCCGTAGCCGTCAGGGTTTTACCCTGATCGAGCTACTCGTCGTGATCGCCATTATCGCGATTCTCGCGGCGATCCTGTTCCCTGTTTTTCAAAATGTGCGCGAGAACGCCCGACGTGCTTCGTGCCAGTCGAACGAAAAGCAGCTCGGCCTGGCCTTTACCCAGTATGTCCAGGACTACGACGAGACGCTTCCGTTGGCAAACTATGCCCTGACGGATCAGCCCCTGCAGGCCAATGGCCTGCATCCTAACGGCAGCTGGAATTTCGCGGTCGACCCCTACGTCAAGGGCGGCGTCAAGCCGGTGCAAACCGACAACGGCACCCTGCACATCAGCGTCTACACCTGCCCCGATTTCAACGGCAGCGCCCCGACCAATGTCACGACCACTCAGTTCCCCACCCCGCAAAGCACACCGGGACAGCCATTCAAAAGCTATGTGGTCAACCTGAACTATCTCGGCTCCCTGGCCGAGACCACTCTGCCCGCCGACCCGTTCTATCGCCCGTCCGCCACTCTCGCTAAAATCCAGGGACCGGCCCAGCTTGTCCTGCTTGCAGAAGGGCGCGGCAACGTGCTGTATACCAGCGGCAATGACACTCCCAGCCAGCTCACCTATGCCGGGGGCGACATTGAGAAGTTCCACGACTGGGGAAACTATGTGTCCGTCCGGGGGCTGCACAACGGTGGGTCCAACTACCTCTTCATAGACGGGCATGTTAAGTGGTTCCGCGCCCCGACCCCCAATTATACCGATGCTTCTCTGACGGTCCCCACGGTCAGCACGAGCGGCGTGGTCTACAGTCAGTCTCAATACCCGACCGCCTCCGGCTGGTTTTTGGAAGCGAACCAATAGTTCACCGAAAAACTCTGTAAGGCAAAATGACTATGCCCCAAGGGAGTCGGCCCGGCCCGGCTCCCGATCTGAAACCCTGCGGCGCAGAGCGCCTTCGCTGTGAATGACCTGGAGGCCGCCTATCAAACGCTGGAAACTAAAGCCATCGTGTTCCGCTCTGCACCGATTTGTTTTGCCCAGGGGCCGATGCAAGGCTCGGCAGCGGCGCGTTTTGCTGACCCGGACGGCATTCCGATTCAAATCTCTCAGCAGGGAACTGGGAAGGACCGCTGATTATGAGAATTAAACAACGACACTTACTGGCAGCACTTTTGCTGCTGCCGTTTTCTGTTCTGCCTTTTTTGTCAGGCTGCGGTCATGCCCCGGTTAAGTCCGGCGCAGCCGCCAGTCAAAATGGCCTGCTCCGGGTCGGCTATGTCAGTCCTTATGGCAGCCTTCCATCCGGGCCGGAAGGCTGGGAAAACCGCTCGGGTAAGCTCGTGCCCCAGCTTCGCACAGCAGGCGTCACGGCAGTCAAGTTCACTGCGTTTCCGAATGGTCCTGATTTAAACGAAGCACTGGCTGCCAATGCTATTGATCTGGCAATGATTGGAGATACCCCTGGCATTTTAGGGCGAGCCGCCGGAATTCCAACGCATCTGGTCAATCAATCTACGGTTGGCTCGAACGCCTGGCTGATGGTGCGTGCCGATGGTCCTCGCACGCTGGCAGACTTGAAAGGCAAAACTGTAGCAACCGCAAAAGGTTCCTATATGAGCCGCTACTTGCTGGGACTGCTGGCCGAGGCGGGGCTGAGCAAAGATGTCAAGTTCGTCCATTTGCTTCCCTCCGATGCCGAACCAGCTCTGCGGCGAGGCGACATCGCGGCCTATGCTCATCCGTATGGGCCACTGCTGATCTCTCATGGCTTCCGTGCGATTGATCAGGCGCGGCAGCATCCCGGCCTCGAAGGCAGCGGGCTGACACTCATCCGTGATGCTTATTTGACCGCGCACCCTGGTTTCCCCGCTCTGTGGAATAAGGCACGGAAAACGGGAATCGCGGACATTCTGGCCCAGCAGAACGATTATTATCAAGTGCAGGCAAAAAACGCCCGCCTGCCGGTTCCGATCTTCAAAGCCATGTCACCGGTCAGTCTGTACCAGTCACAGCCGCTGACGCCCAAAGGGCTGGCCCTGCTGGACGGCACAAAAGCCTTCCTCGTTGATCAGCATCTCGCTAAGCAGGATTTTTCGATCCACGACTGGACCGCCCCCAGTGAGGCTGCGACAGCAGTTGCGTCACAGGAGAAGTTATGAGCCTTACTTTTCAGGAAGATCTGCCGAGCACATTAAAGATGGAAGCAGACGTGCTGGTCATCGGCGGCGGCCCGGCGGGCGCGTGGGCAGCCTGGAGCGCGGCCTCGCGTGGGGCACGCGTTGTTCTGGCCGACAAAGGCTATCTCGGAACCAGCGGCGCGACCGCCTCGACCGGGACAGGCTTCTGGTATTTGCCACCCGATGAAAAGCTGCGTGCCGAGGCAATCGCCACGCGGGAGGCCGTCGGCGGCGGCCTCAGTGAGCAGTGCTGGATGCACCGCGTTCTGGACCAGGTTTATACTAACCTCCCCTTGCTGGAGCAGTGGGGCTACCCGTTCCCGACCGATGAGAATGGAAACGTACAGCGCGGCAGCGTTCAGGGACCGGACTATATGAAAGTCATGCGGAAAGTGGTTAAGCAGGCAGGGGTGCGGGTTCTGGATCAGTCTCCCGCCCTGGAGCTGCTGGCCGATGCAGACGGGGTCGGCGGGGCACGCGGACTGTCGCGCCTGGACAACCGCTTTTGGGAGGTTTGCGCCGGGGCAGTGGTGCTGGCCGCCGGGGGCTGTGCCTTTCTGAGCAGAGCACTGGGATGCAATACTAACACGGGCGACGCGGGGCTGATGGCGGCTGAACTGGGCGTGGAGATGTCCGGTATGGAATTTTCCTGCCACTACTCGTTTGCTTTTGCACCTTCCTCAGTGACCAAAGGCGGCTTTTTCTTCTGGGCAACGTTTACGCGCGAGGATGGCAGCGTTATTGGCGGCGTGGACCCACGCGAGACCTATCCCGACATCGCCGCCGAAATGCTCAAAGGGCCTGTCTACGCCTGTCTGGATCGCGCAAATCCCGAGTGGCGACCCTGGATGCGGCAGGCCATGCCAAATTTTTTCACTCCGTTCAAACGGCTTGGCATTGATCCCTTTGTCCAGCGGTTTCCGGTCACGCTGCGCTGCGAGGGAACGGTACGGGGAACAGGCGGCATCCGAATTGTCGGCAACGGCTGTGAGACAACTGTTCCCGGCCTGTATGCTGCCGGAGACTCAGCAACACGCGAGCTGATCACGGGGGGCTATTCCGGCGGCGGCAGTCACAACGCCGCCTGGGCGACTTCCAGCGGGACTTGGGCGGGCCGGGCGGCGGCGGATCATGCCCGCAGTCTTGGGCCGCACGCCTCGCTGCGCCGCCCACACGGTGTCGGTCAGGCCGGCCTTCGCCCGTCCGGCGGCGCGGACGGTCCGGCGGATTTGGCGGCGACTGTACAGGCAGTGCAGGACGAGGTCCTGCCTTACGACAAAAACATTTTCCGCACGGAGTCGGGGCTGACCCAATCCCTGAGCCGCCTGGACCCGCTCTGGCAGGAAGTCAACCGCGCCCCGCCGGAAGACCCGCGTGGGCTGCTGCGGGCGCGGGAAGCCGCCGCAATGGTCGCCACTGCGCGGTGGATGTACCGAAGCGGACTGGAGCGGCGGGAAACTCGGGCCATGCATCGGCGCACTGACTTGCCCGCGACGGACCCGCGCCAACAGCGCCGCCTGCTAAGTGGCGGGCTGGATAAAATCTGGGTCCGTCCCGAAGGCGATGAGGCGCTGGTCACAGAGGGCAGCGCTCGGGTACAGGAAGAGGCTTTGAGATGATTGAGCTGGTCAGTACATCGCGCTGTATCGAATGTAACCTTTGCGTTAAGGTCTGCCCCACCAATGTCTTTGACATGGTTGCAGACGCCGCCCCGATTATTGCACGGCAGGAGGATTGTCAAACGTGCTTTATGTGCGAGGCCAACTGCCCCGTGGATGCCCTGTACGTTGCCCCCTTTGCGGAAGTCTCTGTCGAGGTGGACGAGGCCGATCTCATTGCTCGGGGCTTTCTGGGCGGCTATCGGGAAGATATTGGCTGGGGGCCGGGGCGCGTCTCTGCTGCCTCTCGGCCAAACGGCCTGGCGCGAGCCTTCCGGGAGGCTATGCGCGTTCCGACCTCACGCTGAAAATTTATATGCCATTTTGTTCGAGTTATTTTTTCGCTGATTACAGGAGAATACCGATGCCCGCCACCGAATCTACCATGCTCCCGCTGGGAACCGCCGCTCCGAATTTCTCGCTGCCGGAAGTCACTGACGGCAACGCCATTTCGCTGGAAACGTTCGCCGGAAGCCGGGCACTGCTGGTGATCTTCCTCAGCGCCCGCTGCCCGTTCGTCGTGCATGTCGCCGCCGAGCTTGCGCGTTTGGGAAATGAGTATCTGCCCCAGGGTGTCGGGATCGTCGCCATTTCCGCGACGGACACAGCAGCCCATCCCGAAGATGCCCCGGAGCATCTCGCAGAGTTTGCACGGATATCCGGGTTCCCTTTCCCGGTCGTTTTTGATGAAAGCCAGGCCACGGCCAAAGCCTATAAAGCCGCCTGCACACCGGACTTCTTCCTGTTCGACAGCCGCTTGAAGCTTGCCTACCGGGGACAGCTTGATGACAGCCGCCCGCGCAATGACAAGCCCGTCACCGGAGCCGATCTACGCCTGGCGCTTGATGCGCTTCTCAGCGGGCAGCCTGTTCCTGGAAATCAGCGCCCAAGCATCGGATGCAACATCAAGTGGAAACCGAACAGTGAACCATCATATTTCCATGTGCCAGCTTGAAACAGCGCGTAAGAAAGAGCATTCCTAATGACTGAACGACTGGACACGCAGCTTGCGGAAACACTGACGCTGGAAGCAGATGTTCTGGTGATTGGCGGTGGCCCCGCAGGAGCATGGGCCGCCTGGAGCGCGGCCTCGCGCGGCGCTCGGGTTGTCCTGGCCGATAAGGGCTATCTGGGAACCAGCGGCGCAACCGCCCCCGGCGGAACGAATGTCCTGTACCTGCCACCGGACCGGGCGCTGCGGGACGCCGCCGTGGACGCTCGCATGACGCAGGGCGGCTACCTGTCCGAGCGGCGCTGGATTCACCGCGTCCTGGATACGGTCTACGAAAGCTTGAAGCAGGTGGAAGCCTGGGGCTACCCCTTCCCGACCGACGAGGAGGGAAAGGTCCTGCGAAACCATTTGCAGGGGCCGCAGTATATGCGTCTGATGCGGAAAGTGGTTAAGCAGGCGGGGGTGCGGGTTCTGGATCAGTCTCCCGCCCTGGAGCTGCTGGCCGACGCAGACGGGGTTGGCGGGGCACGCGGACTGTCGCGTCTGGACAACCGCTTTTGGGAGGTTCGCGCCGGGGCGGTTGTGATCGCATCCGGCGGCTGTGCGTTTTTAAGCAAGGGACTGGGATGCAACGTACTGACGGGCGAAGGGACGCTTATGGCGGTGGAAACCGGCGCGGAGCTGTCTGGTATGGAGTTTACCCGTCACTATGCGCCAAGCGCCGCGTTCGGGACAGTGACCCGCGGTTTGATGCTAGGCTGGGCCTCTTTCTTCGCGGAGGATGGCACTCTGCTGCACCAGGGCGGCGTCCCGCGCCAGCCCGATTTCCTGGCGAAGTCGCTGCTCCGGGGGCCGGTGTATGCCACGCTGGATCAGGCGGACACCCCGGAAAAGAGAGAAATGCTGCGACGCGCCCATGCGATTTTCTTTGTCCCTTATGACCGGGTCGGCATTGATCCGTTTCGTGACAGGTTCCCGCTGACACTGCGCTATGAAGGAACGGTGCGCGGGACCGGCGGCATTCGGCTGACTGGCGATGACTGTGCGACTACGACCCCCGGCCTGTTCGCGGCGGGGGATGCCGCCGCCCGTGAGCCAGTCATGGGCGGGCGCTCGGGCGGCGGTGCTTACAACGCGGCCTGGGCTATCACCTCGGGGACCTGGGCAGGCGAAGGCGCCGCCCGTTTTGCCCACTCGCTCGGCTCCAAGGCTGCTGGACGTGGTCTGCACGGCATGGGCCGTGCCGGTCTTCAGCCACCCTCTGGCGGGAAGGAAGCGGAAGCGGCCCCGGAGATCATTCATGCGGTTCAGAACGAAGTGTTCCCACTGGAAATCAATTACTTCCGAAGCGAGTCTGGCCTGACTGCCTCACTCGGTCGACTGAATGCCCTGTGGCCCTTTGTCTACGGGCCAGCGGGCAGTTCGCCACAAAGCATCCTTCGCGCCCGCGAAGCTGCGGCGCTTGCGGCCACGGCTCGCTGGTCTTACACGGCAGCCCTGGCCCGAAAAGAAACACGCGGGATGCACACCCTGAGCGAGTACCCGAGCCTGGACTCCAGCCAGCAGCACCGCCTGACTGTGACAGGAATTGAGACGATCCGTGTGCAGGCTCAGGGTACTTTGGAGCAGAAAGGGGTCCTCGAATGATCGAGCTGGTGAGCGCCACGCGCTGCATTGAGTGCAACTTATGTGTCAAAGCCTGTCCAACCTTTGTTTTTGATGAGGTTCCAGGCGCACCTCCCGTTATTGCACGGAAGGAGGACTGTCAGACTTGCTATATCTGCGAGGCGTACTGTCCGGTGGACGCCCTGTACGTCGCCCCCTTCGCGGATGAGTCGGTCAGTGTAGACGAACAGGAGCTGATTGACAACGGACTGCTGGGGAGCTGGCGGCGCACCATCGGCTGGGGCAAGGGGCGGACGCCACTGTCGAGCAGAGATGCCACACCCACTCTGGATCGTATTCGTCCGCCGGGCATGTCTCGGATTAACGGCGGCTGACACCGAGGCAGAAAGAGAAAGAAATGAGCATCAACACAGCCTGGCGGAACTCATCGCAAAATAGCCTGCAAGCCCCCTCCCGGCAGGCAGGCCAGGTTCAGACCAACGTGCCGATCCAGCCCGATGGACGGCCTTTTAGGTTCCGGCCTCGGCAGCATCTGCTGCCGTTCGCCCTTCCCTTGCTTCTGCTTATCCTTTGGCAGCTTCTAGCACAGCACGGCACAATCTCGCCGCAGGTTCTTCCTTCGCCGCGTGCTGTCGGCTCCGCCACGCTGCATCTCGCGCACACGGAACTCTGGACAGACATCACAGTAAGTGCCCGGCGGGCTTTCCTCGGGTTTGCCATCGGCGGCGGCTGTGGCTTCCTGCTGGGAATGCTGAATGGTCTGTCCCGGCTCGGCGAGCAGGCCCTGGACAGCACAATTCATATGGCAAGGACGGTCCCCCACCTCGCGTTGATCCCGCTCGTCATTTTATGGTTCGGGATTGGTGAGGAGACAAAAGTTTTACTGGTGGCCCTGGGCGTCTTTTTTCCTATCTACCTGAACACGTTCCACGGGATGCGGGCCGTCGATCCCGGTCTCGTGGAGACGGGCCGTGTCTACGGGCTGCGCGGCTTTCGCCTCTTCCGGCAGGTCATTCTGCCCGCCGCGCTGCCTTCCATCCTGATTGGGCTACGCTTCGCTCTGGGCGCAATGTGGCTGACCCTGATTGTGGCGGAAACCGTGGCGGCGGACTCGGGGATCGGCTATATCACCACCAATGCGCGTGAATATATGCAAACGGACGTGGTTGTGGTGGGAATTTTGATTTATGCCCTGCTCGGCAAGGGGGCGGACCTGGCAGCCCGACTTTTGGAGCATCTGCTGCTGCCCTGGCATCCGAGCTACGGTCAAATGGCACGCTAAAAAGAAAAACAGAGGAAAACGATCTTGACCAGTGCAGCACGGAGCAGGGCGGACGGGGCGAGGATAGAAGTCCGCTCGGTTGATAAAAGCTACGGGGCCAAAACGGTTTTGACCAATGTTACTTTGGAGATCGAGCCAGGCGAGTTCGTCGTCGTCATCGGGCGAAGTGGCTGCGGCAAGAGCACACTGCTGCGGCTGATCGCCGGGCTGGAGTCGCCGACCAGGGGGGACGTGAGCATAGAGGGCACGCTGCTGACAGGCTTGAACACAAAAGCCCGCGTGATGTTTCAAGATGCCCGGCTCATGCCCTGGATGCGCGTCCGTGAAAATGTCGGTCTGGGTCTGACTGGAGACTGGCAGCCGCGTGCCTCGTCCACCCTGGCGGATGTCGGCTTGGAAGACCGGAGCGGCGACTGGCCGGCAATTCTTTCGGGCGGTCAGCGCCAGCGGGTCGCGCTTGCCCGCGCCCTGGCAAACGATCCGCAATGCCTGCTTTTGGATGAGCCTTTGGGAGCACTTGACGCCTTGACGCGCCTGGAAATGCAGGCTCTGCTGGAACGCCTTTGGTTAGCGCGGCGCTTCACCGCGCTGCTGATCACGCACGATGTTGAAGAAGCGGTCGCGCTTGCCGACCGAATCATTCTCATTGAACACGGGCAAATTGCGCTTGACATCCCTGTCAGTCTTTCTCGGCCACGCAACCGAGCCGCATCGGCTTTCATCAGCCTGCGGGAAGCAGTGCTGAACCAGATCAAAGGTAGCCTACCAGCAGATTATACCTCCGACCAGTGACCTTTCCCCCAAAAACTGTACCACTGGCATGGTGAGTATTGACCCGAAAGGTAAAATACTCGAATGCAGAAGAACCAATTTAGCGATAAGCAAATCGTCGCCATCTTGCAGCAGGCCGAGAAAGGCGACAAGACCGTCGCCGAAGTCTGCCGCCAGCACAATGTCTCGGAAACACACTTTTATAGCTTTCGCCCTGCTTTCCCTGTTATACCCATTCCAATGCAGAACAATTCGTTCTGGGGCATGCTGTTCGGATTATAGTCAATTTTTTACTCGGAGAACCAGTTGATTTGACCTAGCCATGTTCGATCTAGAGACTAAAACGACGTAAGGGAGGCTGAAAGAATATTCAGCCTCCCTTACGTTTGCTTCCTGGATGGATCATTTTGGAATGGTGTGCAGGAATGGCGAGAGAAGCCACAACACTGCAGAATTCCAAGTGTACCAGGCAAAGTGCTGAAGGGCGGGACTGCCAAACCCATCCAACGCTGCCCAAGCCCAGATACTCAGAAAAATCCCCGAAATAGGGAGAGCCTTTTTCGCTCGATTGTTAAACATAGCAATACTCCTTTCCATTAAGATAATGGTCTATACGACCATCTGCTTTCAAAAGTTTCCAAGCGTATCAGGAGCATGAGAAATATGCTTCAGATGCTAAGTGTAGTTAAAAAATATTTTTAATAGAGCATTATATTTAGAGTATTAATTCAGATAATTGACTACTTTCTTCTGAATATGTTATACTAGATTTATGCATAAGTCTGTGTACGATAAACTGAAAAGGCAAATCGAAAAGCGCCTGCCCGGCGCCGTTTTCGTTACACGCGAGTTCCTGGAACTGGGGTCACGCGCCTCCGTGGACGAAGCCCTCTCCCGCCTGGCCCGCGAAGGTGTGATTCGCAGGCTTGGTCGTGGTCTCTATGACTTCCCCCGGCTTCATCCT
Source organism: uncultured Armatimonadales bacterium (assembly GCA_964251675.1). Taxonomy (GTDB): domain Bacteria; phylum Armatimonadota; class Armatimonadia; order Armatimonadales; family Capsulimonadaceae; genus JANXMY01. Next base: position 15,019 of record CAXUKS010000041.1, on the reverse strand, counting down.
GTGCTTGGGCCTGTTCCGGCTGACCCCAATCAGATCGCCGTTGCGCTCGCCCGCAAAACGGGCAGTCGGCTTCAAGCCGGTGGCGGGGCAGCGGCAAACGCTTTAGGGCTTTCCACACAGGTTCCTGCCCGCGCCGTTTATCTGACCGATGGGCGACGCCGCCGCGTCCAGGTTGGCGGACAGACAATCGAACTGCGCCACGCTGCGCCTCGGTCCCTGGCGGGAGCAGGCAAAACTGAAGGGGCGGTTATTCAGGCGCTGCGCCATTTGGGAATTGAACAGATCACCACAGACGTCATTGAGCGTTTGAGCCAGACCCTCACCACCCGCGAAAAAGCGTCTTTGCGACGCGAGGCCCTGAACGCACCGGCCTGGCTTGTTCCGACATTGCAGAAGATTGCTCAGTCCGAGAAGAAAAGCCAATGAACCTCGCCACCGAGTCTGCTGACACACGCCGAGATGCTTTTGCCATTGCAGGGGAAAAGCGCAGCGTTTTGCCCTTGCTCATTGAAAAAGACTTCTGGGTCTGCTGGACGTTGGAGCGACTGTTCGCTCTGCCAGAATTTCGGGAACATCTGCTGTTTAAGGGCGGCACCAGCCTTTCCAAAGTCTATGGTCTAATTCAGCGCTTTTCCGAGGATATTGATCTTTCTCTGAGTCGGACTGCTCTAGGCGAGAGTTTGGCTGACCCTGAACTGGCAGCCAGCACCACTCAGCGTAAACAACACACCGAGGCACTGGTCAAAGCTTTTCAGGCAACGGTCACCAGCCGCCTGCTGCCTGCGCTGAACAAAAGCATCGCCCAAGAGTTAGGGCCGTCAGGCTCATCAGAAACCGGGTCATCAGAAACAAGCTGGACATTAGCTCAGTATCAATCAGACCCTGGAACACTTCACTTTGCTTATCCGCGAGCAGTCGGTGGAGAGATTGCCTACATTCGACCAGAAGTAAAGATTGAACTTGGGGGCCGTAATGACGACTGGCCCGTGGAGGACCGAGCGGTGTCTGCCTATGTCGCCGAGGAACTTTCCCAAGTTTTACCATCCTCTGTGATGGTGCGTGTGCTGGCCGCCCGGCGCACGTTCTGGGAGAAAGCGACCATTCTGCATGCGGAGTATCACCGGCCACCGGACAAGGTTTTGGGAGAGCGTCTATCTCGCCATTATAGTGATCTGGCACAAATGGCGGACACTGAAGTTGAGGTTCAAGCGCTTGCTGATCTTCCTTTGCTGGCACGGGTGCGTCAGCACAAAGCCGCGTTCTATCCTGCCCGCTGGGCAAGCTACGAGACGGCCCAGCCAGGTCATCTTCATCTGATTCCCCGCCCGGAGCGAATGGCAGGGCTTCGCGCTGATTATCGTGGGATGAGCGCCATGTTCTTTGGAACAGTTCTCTCGTTTGAGTCGATGATGGAAAAAATCACAGCGCTAGAGCAACGCATCAATGTACTTCCTTTGCGTGCGCCATTTCAGTAATCCTGTGGTCGCCGTCAAAGAAACGCGCTTTTGCAGCCTTCATCCTGCTTTCTCTCTTATATCCAGTTCAACTGCGAATGATTTGTTTCGGGGCATGCTGTTCAGATTTTGCCTGAATTACCTGCTCAAAAGCTCTGTTTGCGAATAACAATCTCAAGCTCCGCATATTGTGCGGAGATTATTTGCTTTAATCTCCGCATCATGCCGTACTATAAGTATAACTGGCTTACCACAAGCATGACTGGCTTACCACAAGCATGACTGGCTTTATTCACGAACAGGAAGACTGGCCCCGGCTGCACTGGGACCAAGACAAGATTAGCCCGCTTTTGTCCATAGTGCGGCTGCGTCAAGGGCGGCTTCTGGGGCGAATGGAGGCGCTTGGGTTTGGACTTCGGGAAAAAGCCGTTCTCCAGACGCTTACACAGGACGTTGTCCAGAGCAACATCGAAGGAGAAATACTGGACACAGAGCAGGTACGATCTTCCCAGGCGCGACGGCTTGGCCTAGAGATCGGCGCACTTGTCCCGACGGACCGCACGGTCGAGGGCGGGGCCAGGGCGGCTGCGGAATCTTAAACCGAATATCAAAGAGAAAGAACAGGGAAGAGAAGATAGTCTTGCTGAACATCTATTGGGCTGACGAGATCGCAGGGCAGTACATGCTTGCCTGCGACGGGAAGAAGGCGGAAGCCCCTCAACAGATAGTAGACTTCTGCGTACAATGGGCGGAAAGCGTTCAGTCCATGCGGGAGGTGTTCCCGGATGACGACTGGGCCGTGAATGACGCTGCTACACGGATGCAGACACGCGGCTGGCAACTCACGCCGTTCACGAGTGTCGTTGACCTGAGCGTTCCATAACCGATTCAGTAGACCCCGTGACGACTGGGGCCAGGTCAAGAATCCAGTCACAAGGGACTTAGCAACGCCAATCATATCGAGCTGTAGACGGTGGACGAAGAGGGCTTCGCACGGTTTCCGGGGATCAGACCGACCAGCACGGCATTGGACTCTGGGCCCGTGATCTGCGGGTCGCCCGGAAGACCGTCGATCCAGAAGCTGTCTCGAACCGAATAAATCTTCGTCGCGGGCGGTTCCGCGCGCTGCGTACCGGCCCCCTTGGCGCTCCGCCGACCGGCACGCCGCCTGGCTAGGTGCCGGTCGGAGTTCTGTGCTCGCAGGTCCAAGATCATCAGGACGCACAGGCGATCACGCTCAGAGGCGTAATCGTCCGCCTGCTTGAGAAAGTTCTCCCGAATGTGTTCGCGCTCGATGTTAAGCGTTGCCTTCACCTCAATGGGGATTTCACAGTCTATAAACTTAAGCGCAAGGTCAACGCGCCCTCCCGCCATCGGCTGAAGTTCATTACACGTAGTGCGCCCGAACTTCACCTGTAGCCGCGCGTAAAGGTCTTGCTGCAGATGCTCCTCACCGGCCCTTCTGCCCAGTCCGGCATCTTCCTCGCAGAGGGTATAGACAGGCGCGAGGTCCCGGATGGCAACGACAGACTGAACTAGAAAAACAGTCACTTCCACGAAGCGGTTCCAGATGGGGCGCTTTAGGCCCGCAAGGCGACCTCTGGCCTCGCCCAGCACGTTGCGGACCGTCTCGTCCACTGCGGGATCATCGCCGTAACAGCCTGCATGGTCTAAGGGGAGCGCCACGTCCGGTGTCGCCGGGGGCGTATCATGGGACGACTCCGCGCCTTCTGCTACCAGAATCGCTCGGGCCTCGGGCGGCAAACTGAAGAAAAAAAAACGCAGAGCCTGCTCATCTTTAACTGCCGTCCGCAGCAGGCCGGCAACGTTCGGCGGAAGGGCGGCTTCCGCCCCCTGGTACTCGTGTGCATACGCGGCATCTCGTAGAGTGCGCAAGGCGGTCACCGCTCCGTCATCGCCGCCCCTCGACTCCAGATTTTCGATCACTCTGGCGAAGCGCCGCCGGCTTACGGAACGCGTCAGGAGGGGTCCCAGTCGGGGTGACACAGCCACCTCAGCGACGCGTCGCATGGACGATCCGCCCAATACCGCACTCTCTTCATCGCCGCCGAGTAGTAACAGGGTGTACAAAGCCGCGACCTCAGCGAGCGAGGCGTCGAAATTGGTCCACTCCTCCATCCGACTGGCTGCCGCCGAGATAGCCTCGAAGCAGCGTGCGACTGAAAGAAGCCGGTATTCCACCACCTCTTCCGCACGCGAGGCGTACCCATGCCACGGACGTATTCGCCGGTCATCGACAAGAGCGATCATCCTCCGGGCACGACCGGCGATCACCTCATCCCGTTGCAGCGTGCCATCCATTTCCAGAAACGACAAGAACAGATCGACCAGAGCCAGATACAGGCGGGCATCAACGCGGAGTTCTTCGCTCCTCTCGGCCCGCTCGAAGGACGCCCGGATTTCGACGAGGCGAACCGCCAGCGCGGCCAAATCCTCAGACCGCAGGGCGTCCCCAAGCGAGAGCAGGGCAAGTTGGAATAAAGCCTCCGCGCTCACGGCGGGATCGTCAGCCTCTGACCATTCCTCAAGTTTCCCGCACAGGAGCGTGGTAGGGGCAGAAGCCTCCATCCGCCCCGCAACCTTCGCCGCGCGGACGAGCAGGTAGCGCATCCCCGACTCCCTCATCCTCAGGAGGATGCCGACCGTCTCCCGCCGGGCACCGGCATCCCGCTCCGCCAGTAAGGATAAGGCGTGGAGCAGTTCAGGGCCGAGAAAGACGTGCGCCTCTAACGAATGGTACCCCGCCACGAGGGAGGACGTCGCCGCGGCAATGTCTGCGTCAGGGGCGCAGAGGGCCAGGGCGAACGCGGCGTCACGCCGGGTGAGGTCGCTGGCCGCCAGCGCGAACGCACGGCTGAGAAACCGCGACCGGGCCTCCGACTCTCCATCCGCCGAGAAAGACGCAGACTTCAATACGTCCTCAATCAGCGCGTCTGCGGCGTCACCTGAAGACATTGCCGCCAGCCTCCGGTCAGCCCCCTCCCACCCCGCCTCGGTCAGAGACTCGCCTGGGGACGGGGGTGAGGCCGGGTGACGAGACGAGGCCGGGTGGCCTGAAGACGCCCCCTCCAGCGTGTCAGCCTCGCCGTGTTGGGGAGTAGGATGCTGATCAGAAGGCATAGGGGCCTGCCTGCGGGCCGTAGACCTTCCCCCGATCTGTGGCCTTGGCGAACTCAGTGCGCGCCGTAAAGCAGATGATCTGGAGATGTTCAGCATGCGCGGCGTCCACGGCGGCGAGAGACCGTGCGACGGCCTCGACATCCTCCGTGACCATTTCGGCGGAAGCAGGCTGATCGATGAGCAGAAGGCCGGGGTGCCGGGCGGCCCTGCCCAGTCGCCCGAGTCGCATCATTGCCAGGAAAAAAGCCAGCTTGACTCGGAGGCGCTCACCGGGGTTGTTAATGCCTTTGAAGGCCACCTTGACGCCGTGCTTGTTCAGGGAGAGTCTGCCGAGGGCGGAACAGGTCACGTCCGTGATGCTCTGAGCGCCGAAGTCCCGCGCCATCTCCTGGGTCAGCGCCCCGAGCCTGCCCGTAATACCCTCATTCTCCTGCTCGGCCACCTGGCGGAGCGTGCCGCGGATGACCTCCTGCACCTCCGCCTTCAGCGCGGCGGTCTCGCCGGTGGTGGCGGACTCCCCCAGGCGCTGTGAGACCTGAACGGACTGAACGCGGAGTTCCGCGAGGCGGACTTGAAAGTCCATGCGCGCCTCATCCTCCTGCGGCGTGGAGAGGGCGAACTCGATCCCTTGCTTGGCCGCCCCTTCCAATAGGGCCGCCTCGCCGTTTACGCGCTGGATGACGTTGCGAAGGCGCTCAATCTCCGTGCCGATATGCTCCCGCGCCCGCCCGTCACGTTGGACCTGATCGTCGTACGCATCCGCCTCCGCCGCCATCGCTTCAATGTCGCTGGCCGAGGCGGTGTGGGCCTTTTTCCCGCACAGGCGGCAGGAGTGATCCGACTGCTCGCGCTGCATCGCCGCCTCGTCCACGTCGGTGTCGCAGCTGGGGCAGAGATGGACGTCGAGCCCAGTAAAGTGGAGATGCATTTGGATGTGTTCGCGGACATTGCGGGCGCGGGCCCGCGCCCGCCTGATCTGTTCGGTCAGCCGGCCCCGCTCCTCCTCAAGGTGGCTCAGTTCTGTCGCCTTCTCTACACCCTGGGAGCGAAGGTCCGCCAGCCGTTGCGTAGCGTCGTCAGCCGTGACCGCCTGGCGACGGGCACGCTGAACCGCGTCGAGCCGCGCCAACTCCTGCCGAGTCGTTTGCTCCTCACGCCTAATTGCCTCCACCTGCGCCTGCGCCTGTTCCACCTCTTCCTGACTCGCCTCGTTCTCTTTCCTCGCCGTCTGCCTTTCGATGAGGAGCTGGTTGATCGGCTCTGTGAAGGTCAGTCCGAGGAACACCGACAGGATCAGGTTGTCCTGCCCGCCGGTCGCGTGCTGGGCGTCGCAAATCAGGTACCCATCGCTGCCGTCGGGGATCAACAGAGCCTGGAAGAAGGTCCGCCAGGTGGCGGAGCGCCGCTCCGTCCCCTGCGTCCACCCGACGTGGCTGAGCGCCAGGCGCTGGAAGAAGAACCGGTGTAGCACGTCGCCAATCTCGTCGCCGCCGCTCATCGCGTGCAGAAGGCCCGGCATCGTAGCCTGCGCTTCCAGCCCGCGCTCCTCCGCACCAAGAACGAGGTACGCCCGCAGCCCCGCCTCCTCCTTTGCAAGGTGGACAGTGTAGGTCGCATCGTCTAGGGAAAACTGGAGCCAGACGTTTCTAATCCAAGACTTCACGTCTTGGTCAAAGTCGCCATCGTCTCCGGTCAGGGCGTACTTAATCGTCTTCAGAATACTGGACTTGCCCACGTCGTTATCGGGGATCAGAACCACGTTTACGCCAGGGGCGAAGCGCTGATCGTATCGGAAGGGCTGCGGCTGGCCGCCAGTCAGGCATTTCGTGCCAGTGAAAGTGAGACGCACCACGCGAAGGCGGGGAGACGGGAGTCGCGGGGCGACGTTGGTCAGGTCCAGCGTCGCCACGGCCTCCTCGACCATTTCGCGCGGGATGCGCCTCGCTTTCCGGGGGCCGATGCTACCCATGACCCTCGCAATGAGTGCCTCAGCAGTGACGGGACCCGGCGGGACCGCTCCCGACTCGGATTCGATGGAGAGCCGAAAGGTCCCATCTTGATGGGCTGTGCTGCCTTCCTTGCCCGCAGCGTTATCCATCGTCTGATCTATCATATTGTTGCCCATGTCGTTCTCGCTTGCCGGTATCACCCGTGGTGCGCCTCCATGCGCTCGCCGAATACGCGCTCGAAATTGTCCGCAATCTGCTGATCGGAGAGGTCGGGGATCATCTCGTTCAGTTGCGCCTCCCGATACGGATCGTGCGTGTATTGGAGTTCTTTCAGCTGGCGGGGCGTCAGCGACCCGAAGTAGCCACGGATCAGGCGGATGCGATCGTCATACCAACGAGCAGCCTCGACCTGCTCGACAAGACGCTTGACCTCTTCCTCGCCCTTCGGGGCGAGGAAAAAATGTTTCCAGGGGGATGCCTCACCTCCTACCACCCCCCGGCGCTCGAAACCCGTGTAGACGAGGCCGCGGGAATACCACCACGCCTCCACGCGGTCGAGGTTCTCGTAAGCGCCCCGCCAAAACCGCCGGTAGGGGTCGGTGCGTTGCTCCGGCTCACGCCCCCGGATGAGAGCATGCACGTCAGCCTTGACACATCCGGCGTCGGAAGCGTCCGCGACTCCGAGACGGTGGAGTTCTATCAACTCATAGGCGAGGTAGGACGGGTTACGGACGAGGAAATCCAGCTTCTGCAAATAATACTCGGGGCTGAGCACGCGGGACACGTCTCGGCGCGGCCAGCAGCGGAGTGCCCTTGCCTCATCCGTCACTGGAACAGCGAAGTGATACAGAATCAGCAGGAGGCGAGCGGCGTCCACCTCAACGAAACGCTCCTGAAACTGGCTGTGCCTTCTGACTGTTTCGCCGTGGTGCTGCTCTATCAATTCTGGACTGAACCCTTTGGATGAGACAAACAGTTAAGGTGTGATGGTCTGGTTCTTGTCTCGGTCCTTCTGGTAAAGTTGTTCGTACTCGGCGGGCGGCAGGTAGCCCAGGCTGGAATGCAGGCGCTTCTGGTTGTACACGGCTTCCAAAAAGTGACCGATTTGCGCTTTGGCATCGGCGAGGTTATCGTACTCACTGACGTAGACCTGTTCGCATTTCAAGGTCTTCATAAAGCTCTCTGCCTTCGCATTATATGTCCAGGAGGCCATTACTTCGTATCGTAAGGATTGCCCTTGCGGCTCATGCTGATGGCAACACCGTTTTCTTTGAGCAGGCTCGTGTACTCGCCTGATGCATACTGAACCCCACGATCTGAATGGTGCACTTCGGGCTTTCGCTGCGTCAATGCCATTTTCAGGGCCGAAGTTGCAAGAGACGCCTCCAGGCGGCGGCCTAGCGACCAGCCTAAACAGCGACGCGAACAGGCATCCAGGACCACCGCCAGGTAAACAAACTCATGGCCGAGGCGGATATACGTCAGATCAGACACCCAAAGCTGGTCGGGCGCGGTGATGTCCATCTCCGCCGCCAGGTTCAGGTACACAGGCAAACGGTGATCGCTGTTGGTCGTTGCCACGAACCGCTTCTTGGGGCGACGCACCAGGTTTTCTTCACGCATCAGGCGCAAGACCTGCTTATGGTTGACGCGGATACCCTGGCGCTTTAGCTCATGCGTGACGCGGCGGTATCCGTAGCAAGGCCAGTCCAAAGCCACTTGCTGCACCTGCTGGCGCAGGGCCGTGTCCGCAGGAGCAGGTTCAGGCGCAGACACTTGGCGATAGTAGCTTGCTCGTGGCAGACCGAACGCTTGGCAAGATGCCTCGATGCCATAGCCTTGCTGGGCAAGCTCAGTGATGGCCTGGCTCACTGTCTTGCCTCTTTGCGCTGCTGCTCCTGAAAAGCTAAGACTTTTTTTAAGAGGCTGATCTCGACCGTTTGCTGACCGATCAGCCTCTCTAGTTCAGCGATCTTGGCTTCCTGCGTATACGCATGGCCGTTGCCCTGGAAAGCGTTCTGAGCATACTGCTCGTGCAGCTTCTGCCATTTGCCGATCAGGTTTGGATGCAATTCATGTTCACGGGCGGCTTGGGTAAGGGGTTTGCCTGACTGGACTTCACGCAGAACTTGCTGCTTGAACTCTTTGGTAAAGACGCGGCGTTTGAGGCTCATAATCGGTGGTTTCTCTTTCGGAGTATACCACCCTAACTCGGTGTCTCACTTCAGGGGTGCAGTCCAGGATCTGGAGTGGCAGGCAGGTGCTGGGACGTAGGTGACCTTGTTATTGGCGACATGGAAGATGCACGAATTACTTATGCAGGATCATGGAACATGACCAAATACCAGCAGGCTTTAGTTAGGTCAACTCTAAAGTCCTGTCTCTGTTTGCCAATAATTAGGAAGGGTTCCACCTTTCCTAAAAAAGACAACCGAGGCTTTCTGGGCATTCTCAGTATTGATAGTGATCAAGACTTGATCGAAAATTTTAGCCAAGATGAAGGAAAAAACCAAATCATCACAGCCGCACTTAGCTGTTCAAAGGTGATCAGTGAAGTGCTAAGCTGATGGCGAAGGAGAGAAATAGATGACAGAAACTACGTTTGAGCATAAGGCTGTTTTAGACAAAGAAGGATGGGTTCTTGCTGATGAAAGCCAGCCAGGCATCTATATACGTTCTGCAGAGGCAGAAGCGAACAGTCCTTTGGACTGGACGTCTGAACCCGTCGAACTGAAAGAAGAGCTTAAACCAATTATTGACAGGATTAGGGCTAAGTATCAGTTCCTAAGCAGGTAGTCCACGCTTAAAGCGATATTTGGTACTACCCGTTTACATAAGCCTATCTGTTTGGATAGGCTTTTTCTGTGTTATTGGTAGGCTATGTGCATGAGAATTGCTTGCGTGTCTTTATGCAACGTTGCAACCCGAAAATAGCACTCAGCATAGCTGGCAACAACCAATTTTCTTAATAGTTCAAGTTAATGTACTGCTTTCTCCCATCCCTTTGTTCTGTTAAAAAATGGCTTTTCCCCAGAGTTATCCACACTTTTTTTACTTTGTCTGTGTTTTTGTGTCTCTGTTTCTTTTGTTGTATGCGCTTTTGCGTGTTCGCTTTTGAGAGGGCTTTTTGGCGTGCCTTTCCTCGATTCAAGTCGGTAATACAGGCGCCCCAGGTGTCTTCGCCTCTCAGCTGGAGTTAGCAACGGAGCACCGAACCGATCCAAAACACTAATCAGGCCAGATTGGACCAGTGTGTTGACTGCCCGTGCGACAGCCCCACTCGCTCGTCCTGTCCGGCGCATGAGCTGGCTCTGCGTCAGCCAGTCCTTCGTTTTTCGTTGCGACGTATCAGCCCCATCCTGCCAGCCCAGTGTTTGACGGACAACCACAAGCAGCACTCGCAGCTCTGTATCCCGTAGGGTTGGCATCACCAAGTCCAGCAAATCATTCGGCACGGGCGTCGTCTTTTCCAGCGTTGTTTTAACTGTGCTTGTCGTCTTTCCAATACGTTGAGTAAACTGAGCCATAAGTGATCATTACTGCTGATTGAAAAATTATTGCCCCTAAATATGGTCGGTCTCTGCGCCATGCTGAACCCGGACCGCGACGGGAGGCTCGTAGTTATTTTCTATGGCCGCCTGTAGATAGCGGCTTGGGTTCTTCGCCCCGCGATGCGGCAGCCAATCCAGCTGACTACTCACGATGCTGAGGTCAAAGCGGCTGAGAACATCCAGCGCCTGGCTTTTTGTCATGCCCTGCTCCGCGAGACGCTCGTAAAGCAGCCGTTTTTGTGCGGCAATTTCTGGTGGATCGTCAGCAAAACTCGGAGGCCCCCACCCCATCCGGGCTGCGATATCTGCTTCCACCTCGGCACGGGGTGTCGCGTACAGGGACCGGCTGCGGGCGATCAGTGCCTCTCTCCCAGCAAGAACTATTCCCGTATCTGACGAAGCGGAAGCAACGACTTCTTTCGGCTCAACAGTTTCGCTGACAAACAGCCAGCCCTCATCCTCCTGCCCAGTCATGATCTTGCTGCGCTGCCGCAGCCAAATGTCGAGTGCGTCGACCCACTCAGAGCTGACTGGCAGCACCCTGGGTTCGCGGCCCTTACTCTCGCGGATGACGATCTGACGTTCTTTGGCGCGGTAGTCTTCTACTTTCAGCGACAGCATTTCGCCGATACGGGCGGCAGAGTCCAGCAGGCCCAGAATGACCGCGTAGTTGCGATCCCGGTGAAAGACGCGCTTGGTGACTGGGCTGAAGCGGCTTGGCGGATTTTTAGTGGGGTTCCAAAAGTCATGGACACTTTTGAGGAGCGTCTGCATGTCGGCATCAGTCGGCATGTACTGAGCGGGCCTCGGCGCATGGCGGACCTGATAATCCGTCAGCAAGCTGCGCTCGATGATGTCGTTTTTTTGACACCAGTAGAAGAAAGCTTTGGCGCAGACGGCGGCATGATGAAGCGTCAGCGGCGCTTTGCCTTCTTCGGCCCGGCTCACAAGGAAGCGGTCCATATGTCGCTTGCCGAAGGTGCTGAAGGGAATTTGCTGCTCGATGGCCCAGCGGGACAGTCCACCGATTTGGACTTGGTAATAAAGCTGAGTTTTTTTCGCACGGGTGGCCTGGAGATGAAGATAGAACTCGTGGAGTGCCTCTTCCCAGGTAAAAGTGGGGATAGCGGATGACATCTGTGCCCGTTTCGCCTCTCTGTTAATGACGCTCTGTCAATAGCAGCAGGACGAACGAATTACTGATAAGAAGTGTGAATAGGCCGACACGCGGATTCGAACCGCGGACCTGCTGTTTACGAAACAGGACGGCCCACCACTCCCCTCCCCCACTCTCACTCTGCTGTTATTTGAGTCTGCTTTGCGATCTGACCCCGCCTATGCTAGTTTTGGCCTTCTCTGCCTTGATTTTGGCCTTCTCTGCCTTGATTTTGGTCACTGTTGCCGCCCTTGAATCCAGACGGCTTCGATAATGACGCCGAGAGCCACAATCGCCAGCACGAGATACACTTTCTTGTCCTGCGGCACGGATTGCGGAGGCGCTCGCACCACGGCCACAGCAGCTCCGGCAGTCGCCAGTATCGGCCACACGCTCCATCCTACCAGCAGCACCAGTGCGCCGCAGATCAGGGACACAGGAATGACCAGGCACCCCAGCGGCGTCGCCAGTAGCAGCACCATCGCCGCCGCCAGCCATCCGGCATTCGACCCGTTGCTGACTGTCACATGGACGGGCGCTTGAGGATAGGCCGCTTGCGGATAGACGGGCGGTGGATACGCGGGCGGCTGGGAATAGTCTGGGGCTACCTGAAGGGTCTGCGCCACGGGTATCGCGGGAGACGCATACACATTTGTGGGCGCGGGCGGCTCTACCGGATCGCCGAAGCGGTGATGACACCAGCTACAGTACTCCTCCCGGATACCCACTGTGCCGCCGCACTTCAGGCAAGGCTTTAGGGGCATTCCAAGTTTCTGGCACCGCGCACACTCCTTGTCGAATGCCGTCATCATGTAGCCGCAATCCGGGCACTGCATCTGCCTTCTCCTATTTTCCGATCACCGCCGCGTCAATGCCGTCCAGTGTCCCAATCGGCTGCTGGTGATGCGCCTCGACAACCTCGGCCATCGCGTGATGATCGCCCCAGTCCGCCGGGTAAAAAAACGGCAACGCGACTTCTCGGCCCATCGCCACCTCGCCGAACTCATGCAGGAGCCATAGGTACAACTCCTGCCGGTTACGCGGATACGGCAGATAGAGCACGGCACTGGACTGAGATTCGTCATCGTAGCGCAGCATCGGCTCCGGCACGATGTCGCGGTCGCGGAACTCGATGCGCCGAATGCCGAGCCGCATCCCCACACGCAGCCAGTCCTCCCAGCTTCCGAGCAATTTGCCTCCATTGCAATCTTTGAGTGCTTCACAAACAGCCGCGTCAATGCGCCGTCCGTGGACGTGCTGAAACTCCAAAATCCACTTACTTTCCCTGGCGCGGGCCGGTCATTCCGATTTCTTGCCGTGAGTGGTCGGCTCCAGCTCTCTGGCCTCTGCTGCCTGTGCATCGAAAAGGGCTTTGAGTTGCTGACGGGTTGCGGTTTGCAGCACGGGCGGCAGGCCATTGTAGAAGCGCATCACGTCACTTCGGGACACATCTTCAGCGTCGTCATCGCCGAAAAAATAGGCGGGTGACACTCCGAAGATGGCAGCCAGTCGCGGGAGGTCCGTGACGGCCATTTCATTCCGACCAGTCTCATATTGCGTGTAGGCAACGCGGCTGACACCGAGCTTGTCGGCCACTTCCTGCTGGGTCAAACCGAGGTAGTCTCGTCGTTCCCGAAGCCGCGTGCCGATCTCGTACCGAGTTATATGTTTTTTATTAGTATCAACAGTGTTTCTCACAAAAACATAATACTAAAAATACTTAGAAAAATGTATCGCTTTGTATTGACATTGATGTAGTATTATGCTACACTATTGCTGCTGGTGAAAACCGGCTTTTATTCTTGCTTCTTATGTCGCATTTCACTACATAGAAGATGCTTGAAAAACCGGAGGTTAGTATGAACGGAACAGAATTGTTCCTGCTGCGCCGCGATCTAGGATTGACCCAAGAGGAGGCGTTCCGGGCTATCGGCGCTCGCAACAGAGGCTTTTTAGTGGAGATTGAAAAGTCGGGCATGGAGCTGACGGAGCGTGAGTACCAGCGGATGTCCAATGCGCTCCGCGAAGCCGCTTCCAAAAAACAGACAAGAGAGGAGGTGATGGCATAGATGGAGGCAATGAATAATCCCAGCGTTTTCCCGCATATGTTTCAAGGCTATGTGGATGCCAAAAAAATCCTGGTCAAGCAGGTGGCTGCCAAGCGCGGACTCGGAGATAGTCATTTCTCGCGCAAGATCAACAACCCTCAAGAAATGTCGCTCTGGGAAGCGTTTTTGATGGGTGTTGCCGCAGCCGAAGTTACCGCCGAGGCCCACACAAAAAAATAGCGGCCCCCTCGCTGCGAACGAGAGAGCCGCTACTAAACCTAGAAAGGTTTATCCAAATGCCAACTGCATCTTACCCCGCTCCGGCGCGGACTGTCAAGCCGTTAAATGTCAAGCCTGAAACAATCAAGCCATCCAGCGTCAAGCCGCCTGTGCTGCCCGAAGGCTTGGAACTCAAAATCTACGATGACGGCTCGGCGTTCTGCCAGTCGCGCACGACGCCCGGCACGTTCTACAACCTGTCTTTCTTCGCCCTCGCGTCCGGCCCGGTGGTCACGGACTGCGACTGCCCGGCGACCGGGGGCTGCTGGCATAAGCGGGCGCTGCTGACCCGGCTGAAGGCTCCTGCCGCCTCGCTGTGCCCCGAGGCGCTTTGGGTCGTCGGCCAGTGCCCCGGTTGCGGCGGCGACCTCGTGCACCAGAGCGAGTACCGAGGCGGACGCGGCTACCAGATGGTGACGCGCTGCTGGGGCACAGAGGCGGCGGGGACCTGGCCTGCGGTGTGCGACTACAGCCAGGAGGCAAGCTGATGAGAATGGCAAAGATGCAGACCGACATGGTGAACGGCTTCCCTGATGCCGCCGCAGACGCCCTGGACGTAGGGATTTCGCAGGGCGAGGGCGGCAACTTTGTCCTGCTGCGCGTCGGCAAGCGCGGGCCGTCCGGCGAAGTGATTGAGGAGACGTTTCACCTGCCGATGGACCTTGCGATTTCGCTCGGAACCCAGATCATCAACGCTGGAAACTTCCTCTATGAACTTGAAAAAGCAGACGCAGCGAACGGAGGCCACTAATGTCTCACGTCCCCATCCCCGCCGTGCGCGAGGGCGAAGTCGTGCTAACCTGCCTTGCCTGCGGCGACGAGTTTGCCAGTCAGGGCTGCGGCATCCGTATTTGCCGTTCGTGCTGCGCTCAGGCCGGGCCTATCACCATCCAGGGTTTGCGCCGGTTCGTGTTCGGCGACACGCAGCCATCGTCGGCGAAAGAGAAAGCGCAGAAAAGCAACTCATGAAAACCACAACAACACTCATTCAGCCGGAAACAAATCTCATCCAGCCAGAAGGCACGTTCTGGCATTTTCTCGCGGAGGACCGCAAACTAGGCTATGGTGACGGGCGGCTAGTGATCGTCGGCGAAACCCTGCGCGTGGAAGGCCAGCCGGAGACCTGCCAGCACGGACTACACGCCTGCCCCCGCGCCCTCGATGCTCTGGGCTATGCGCCCGGCCCCATCGCCTGCCTCGTGACACTGGGCGGCGAAATTGACACGGAAGGCGACAAGTCTGCGGCGCAGGAGCGCGCGGCGATTTGGATATTTGACGCCTCCAAGCTGCTCCGGGGGTTTGCCTGCGACGTGGCCGAAATCGCCCTGACCCGCGAGCGCGAGGCAGGTCGGGAGCCGGACGCCCGCTCTTGGGCAGCCATTTCGGTGATGCGCCGCTTTATGGCAGGCGAAGCGACCGAAGACGAACGGGCCGCCGCGAG
>CAXUKS010000040.1:0-35759 GCA_964251675.1 uncultured Armatimonadales bacterium | reverse complement strand
ACCGGCAGCTTACAGGGCCACGGCTTTCAGGGATCAATGGGCGTCGGTGGCCTCCCAAATTGACGCAGGAATTTCTCCGCGCCGCCGCGAACTTCCCCGCATGGCAACCCCCACATTAGAAAACACGCAATTTGAAGGCTGGGACAGCGTCCGGCTGTCTAACGGTGAGGCTGAACTCGTCGTCACCACGGCGGTCGGCCCGCGCATTATCCGCTATGGCTTTTTAGACGGCCCCAACGCCTTCCAGGTCCTGCCCGGCGCGGGCGGGCAGTCCGGCGGCGACACCTGGCAGCCCTACGGCGGACACCGCCTGTGGGCCGCGCCGGAAGTCAAGCCGCGCACCTATTTTCCCGACACCGTCCCTTACGGCACGCCGCAGTGGGACGGCAAAACGCTGAAGCTGGTCAGCCCGACCGAGCACACGACGGGGCTGACCAAAGAAATGCACGTCATCCTGGCCCCCGCCGGCCCTGCCGTGCGCGTGGACCATGTGATTACAAACGACGGCATCTGGCCGGTATCGCTGGCCCCGTGGGCACTCAGCATTGTGGCGGGTGGCGGGCGCGTGGTGCTGCCGCAGGAGCCGTTTGTCTCGCACGATGACGGCCTGCTTCCGGCCCGGCCGCTGGTGCTGTGGAAGTTCACCGACATGGCCGACCCGCGCTGGCGGTGGGGCAAAAAGTACCTGACGCTGCGGCAGGACGACGGCATGGACTTCGCCCAGAAAGCGGGTTTGTTCAACGCGCAGGGCTGGGGGGCGCACCTGACGGACACGCAGGCGTTTGTGGTTCAAATCACCCCCGCACCGGGCAGCCCGGCCAATTTGGTGGACATGGGAAGCAATTTTGAGACGTTCACTAAAGGGGCATTTCAGGAGCTGGAAACGCTGGGGCCTTTGACGACTCTGGAGCCGGGCCAATCGGTGACACATACCGAGCACTGGTTTCTGGCAAAAACGGAGGCCATCGCGGACACCGACGACGCACTGGATGCTGCTCTGCTGCCCATCGTCGCCGAAGCCCGCACGCAGGCGAAGCAGCTTTAGAAGCAATGCAGAAAGCCCCCGGCACTGACAGTGCCAGGGGCTTTTCTTTTTTATTGCGTGACTGGTCAGCGGGCGACCGGGGCGCTCTGGGGGCTGCTAATCACCACCGGCGGGGCGTCCGAATGGGGCCGGGTGACGACATAAAAAACGACCACGGCGGAGATCGCCAGAAGAAGCAGGATCACGGCAGTTCCCCAGTTGGCATTGGCCGTGCTGGTGTCGGCGGGTGGGACGGTATTGGTACTCATGTTGGCTCCTTGAAGGTGCAGGCTGAATAGACCGAGTATACCCTGCCCCGGCAGCGAACCCTGCTTGAAACCGTGCCACGCCTTGTTTTTCTGAAACGACAGCCAGGGCTAGGAGTTCAGCGGATCGGTGCGGAAGTCATTGTCCGCTTTGCTGCGCCATATCTGCTGCACCTGTTTGTACTTGACGTGACCGTCGGAGTAAAGCGCGTTGAAGCCTTTGCGGTGGCGGGGCGCAACAGCGGCCTGCGTGTTTGCGGCAGTCCAGTCAGCATCGTAGCTGACGGCCTGGGCCGGGTTGCTCGGGTCCAGATACTGGGGCGTCAGCGAGCCGCGCCCCACCGCCTTGTCTCCCCGTGCGGCGTCAGTGGCGAGGAGAAAGCTGGCCGGAGCCTGAAGCTTTGCCAGGCTCACACTGTCGTTGAAGCCAAACGTCGGGTTGTTGGTGAAGTAGGTCTTTGAGGCCCCGGAAACGCCCGGTCCCGTGGCGGCTCCCCGGTTTTCGTTCACATTCAGGCCGTAATCGTTGGCCCAGTAAATAATTGCTGGCGTAGTCCCTGTAGCGGAGGCGGGAATGCCCGCCGCGCCGGTGCTGATACCCGTCCACGGGTCGCCATCCGGGTCCTTCCAGACGCCGCCGTCCGTGGAGGAGCCTTTCGGAACATAGCTTGCCAGACGTCCCCGGATGCTGTAGGTCAGCGCGGTCGCATCGGAGTTTTCTGTGGCGTCCAGCGGCCCCTCGCGCTCGGTGACGGTCGGCGGGAACGTTTCATCACTGTCCTGAAGGTACTGGATCACGCCGAGGCCAATCTGCTTCAGGTTGGAGGCGCAGGTCGTGCGGCGGGCATTTTCGCGGACGCTCTGGAAGACGGGGAACAAGATCGCGGCGAGAATGGCGATAATAGCGATGACGACGAGCAGCTCAATCAAAGTGAACCCTCGCTGAATGCTGTTGCGGGAACGATGGGTGGTCTGAGACATGAAATCCTCCTGGGTTAGTAGAAACAATACATTGCACATAGAAAACGAAACGAGGCCCGGCAGAACTGTGTGGCAGTCCTGCCGGGCCTCTCGGGGACGAGTCAGCCGGATAGTCAAAAAGAAACAGAAAAAAGAAATGGTCAGACGAGGCGGCGCTTTTCGGTCTTGTCGATCTGCACAACCCGCCCGTCCTGAATGATGATCTGCACGACGCCGTGCCGAATGCTGGCAACGGCCTCGGCAATCGCCGCCGCAGCGAGGGCGGGAACCGGCGCAGGCCGCACGTCACGATCATCAGGCTGCGGTGGCTGTTTCAAATCTTTCTCTTTCCTCGGCTTTAATCTCTTGAAGAAGTGATGGGATGATTATAGATTATATTTCCTAGTTTGTCAATAGCAAACATAATAATAATGAGGAAGCAAGCAGTAAAATATATTGTAACCGGATATTAATCACATTTAATGGTAAAACAGCCTGATTCGTGTATACTAAGACCGTTCTCTCTAGCCCCCCAAAATTTTCACAGCTAATGCTGGCTTCGAGGCCAGGCTTCCCGAGAAAGGACTTCGTATTATGATCGAGTCTCCTGAGACTTTGGCGCACGAGCCGGATGTCACCTCCCCGGACTATCTGCGTGATCCCGTGAGCCGGCGCACGTTTCTGGCCCGCATGACGGCGGCGGGCCTCGGCACGGCGGCAGTGGCCCTGCTCGCAGGCTGCGGCGGCGGCGGCAGCAGCAGCGGCGGCGTCACCACCCCCAGCCCGACCGGGCTGACGACCTTTGCTGACCAGGCCAACTTCCCCGGCATCCCCGGCGCGACCGAGGACGTGGTCGTCCTGAACTACGCCCTAACCCTCGAAACCCTGGAAGCGGACCTGTACCGCCAGGCCCTGAACATCGCCGCTGGCCTGCCTGTCACCACGCCCCTGCCCGCCAACGGCGGCCTGAGCTATACGCAGGCCGTCGGCAACGGTGGCCTCAGCGCCGACAATGCCGCGCTTGGCTTTCTGTACCTGAAGCAGTATGCGGGCGTCGAAGCCGCCCACCGCGAATTCCTGCGGGCCGCCATCACCCAAGCCGGGGCCACCCCCGTTCCCGCAAATGCCAAAGGCTACAACGCGGGCCTCGCCGCTGGCACGGACCTGCAGACGATCCTGCAGCTCCTCCGCACCGTGGAAGAAACCGGCGTCACCGCCTACCTCGGCGCGGCAGGCTTCCTGAAAACGACGTCGCTCGTGCAGATCGCCGCCAGCATTTACACCACCGAAGCCCGGCACTCAGCGGGTGTCAATTACGTCCTCGGCCTGCCCACCGGCCCGACCGGCGATGTCGGCGGCGCACAGCCCGCCACGGGCGTATCGGCAGATGAGTTTGAGTTCGCACAGACGCCCAAGCAGGTCCTGGCCGCCGTGCAGCCGTTCTTCGTCGTTTAATTTCGCAGCGGAATTACGGAAAGGTATTTTCTTATGCCCTCGCAGATTACTCTTTATTACGGCACAGCCCCGGCGGGTGCGCCCAGCCCGGTGCTGGTTCCCGGCAACACGGCCGACATCAAAGCCCTCAACTATGCCCTCGCCCTCGAAACCCTCGAAGCCGAGCTGTACCGGCAGGCCCTCGCCCGCCTCACCACCGGCGGCAAGGACTTTTACGGCAGCACCATCACCGGCCTCGGCCTCAGCGGCGACGATGTGGATTATCTGACCACCTTTGGCCGGATTGAAAACGAGCATCGTGACTTCCTGACCAAAGCTCTGGGAGCCAACTGGGTCGTGGATGCCAAAGCAGGCTTTGACTTTGGGTTTGCCGACACCAACCTGCTTGGTGTTCCTGCCCTGACCCGCCTCCAGACCGTGCAGCTTGTCTATGCTGCCGAGCAGACCGGCGTGTCCGCCTATCTGGGCGGCATCGTCACTGGCGGCCTCGTCGCGGGCAGCCAGTATCTGGCGATTGCGGCGTCTATCGTCGGAACCGAAGCGCGGCACACCACCGCCGTTTCCATTCTACTGAACGGGCCGATCTTCAACGAGACCCCCAAGCTCGCCACCGCGCCCCTGGCCGGTGACAAGGGAACCGCTGGCGGCCTCGGCCTGGACACAGCCCTCGCCCCGGATGCGATCCTGAACACCGGCGGCCTGGTCGCCGCAGACACGACAGTCGCAGGCGACGGCAAGATCAATGCGATCTCCGGCGCAAAAGGCTTCGTGTTCGCTTAAGATTGTTCTCGTTCAGTCTCAAGCCCCCCGCTCCTATTTTTAGGAGTGGGGGCTTTTTTGTCAACTCTCTCCGAAAACATATGTCAAGAAACGTATGTCAAGAAATGCGTTTACGACTATTTCTTTTTGAGTATAATAGTCCTCGATGGAATCTGCGTTCTTTTTTCCAGTTTCTCAGTTCCCCTAGAAAGAGTCTTACATTATGACTGACGATTTTCTGCGCGATCCTGTCAGCCGGCGCACGTTTCTGGCCCGCATGACAGCGGCGGGCCTCGGCACAGCGGCGGCGGCCCTGCTCGCAGGCTGCGGCAGCGGCGGCAACAACGGCGGCTCCACCACCCCCAGCCCGACCGGGCTGACGACCTTTGCCGATCAGGCCAACTTCCCCGGCATCCCCGGCGCGAACATCAATTTAGTGGTTTTAAACTACGCGCTGACGCTGGAAACGCTGGAAGCCGATTTGTACCGGCAGGCGCTGAACATCGCTGCGGGTAAGGACATCAACGCAGCCCTGCCCACAACCAACGCTTCCTCCTACACGCTGGCCGTGCCGACGGGCGGCCTGGATGCGACCCAGACAAAGGCGGGCTTTGCCTACTTGCAGCAGTTCGCGTATGTGGAGGCCGCCCACCGCGACTTCCTGCGGACTGCCATTCCCCAGTTTGGCGGCACACCCGTTCCGGCCAATGCGAAGGGCTACAGCGCGGCGTCAGCAGGGCTGGTTCCCGGCGCAGACCTGAAAACCATTCTTAACGTGATTTTGATTGCGGAAGAAACCGGCGTGCAGGCGTACCTGGGTTCGGCGGGCTTCCTGACCAGCGCGGCGCTGGTGCAGCAGGCATCCAGCATTTACTCCACGGAGTCCCGTCATTCAGCGGTGATTAACCTGTCGCTGGGCAACATTAGTGCCGGTGCCACCGGCGCACCCGGCCCCTCGGGAAGCTTCGGCGGCGTGCAGCCGCTCACGGTCCCGGCAGGCGACACGAATGTCCCCATTCTGCCCGGAACCGCTGAGTTCTCCAAGACGCCCAAGCAGGTTCTGGCCGCCATTCAGCCGTTTTTCGTTGCGTAATCACGCAGCGCCCGTTTATTGAAAGGCACTTTTCTTATGGCCGCGACTCCGACCAACCACGTTACATTCTATTTTGACGCCGCCCCGACGGGCGCACCTGACGCGGTTCAGATTCCTAATGCTTCCCCCAAATTCGCAGTGGGAAGCAGCGATGTCAAAATCCTGAACTTCGCCCTCGCTGTTGAAACCATCGAAGCCGAGCGGTACCGCCAGACCATTGCCCGCCTGACCACCGGCGGCACGGATATGTTTGGCAACCCCATCAATGGCCTTGGTATCAGCGAAGCGGAGCTGGATGTGCAGCTCCTGATTGGCTTCTATGCCACCGAAGGCCAGCAGCGCGACTTTATTGCCTCAACGCTGTACGGCAGCCCGGATGCCAATCCGTTCTTAGACAAGACGCAGTATCTGTTTGACTACGCGATCAACACCCTGGACCGCACAGCCGCGACAACGGGCGTCTACACGGCGGAAACCATCGGCGTCGGCGCCTACCTCGGCGGCTCCGGCCTGCTGGCCGTCAAGTCGCCCTTCCTGGCCCCCTCGGCGTCGTTCCTGGGCGTCGAAGCCCGCCATGCGGCGGCGCTGGCCTATGCGCTGAATGCTCTCAGCGGCACGGCGACGATCCAGACCGCGCCTCTCAGCACGGATACGGGCGTCGGCGGAGCGCCCGGCGTGGACACCGCGCTGACGGCAGACCAGGTGCTGAATGTCGGCGGCAAAGTCGCGGCGGGCCTGCTCCCGGCGACCGGCGGTGCAACGCCCGCCATTTCCGGCCCGACCGGCTTCGTGTACCGGCCTTCGTAGGCCGTTCTCAGACTATCAAGCGCCGGGGGCATTGCCCCCGGCGCTTTTTATGCTTATGTGTTATATGTTTAGCCAGTGCCCGTTTGCCTGCATAATAAGACGAAGACTAGAAAGAGAACTTGCATTATGTCTGAACAACTTGCCCGCACCTTTATCGACGCCCTGCACACCCTGGAAGACAGCAAGGACGCCGAGCCGCTGGCTGCGCTGTATGCCGAAGACGCCAAAGCCGGCAACCTGCTGGCTCCCGACCATTTTAACGGGCCGGAGGGCGCCCAGAAGTTTTGGAGCGAGTACCGGGGCACGTTTGAAACCGCCCGTTCCACGTTCCGCAATGTGTTCGCCACCGACGCCGGAGCGGCTCTGGAATGGACGACGACCGGAACCGGTTTTGAGGGCGGCGAGTTTAAGTATTCCGGGGTGACGCTGCTGGAGTTCGACGGCGGCAAAGTCAGCCGCTCGTCGGCCTATTTTGATCCCAAAGCCCTGGGAAGCCAGATCAAGCCGACCCATGACTGAGCATGACGAGCTGCTGCTGCTGCGTGCCCTGCTTCGCGCCTCTGACTACGGGGTGCTGCTGTCCGATGCCGCCCGGCGGGACCGGGTGGGCAACCGGCGCTTCTGCGAGATGTTCGGACTGGACAGCGTGGACACTCTGGCGGCGCAGCCCGACTTTGTCCGCACCCAGCTCGCTCCGCGCCTGAAAGACCCCCAGGGGTTTATTCAGGCGCTCGACGCCGCGTATGCCGATCCGGCCTGCATTATGGAAGATGAAGTGGAGATCGTCGCGCCGCGTGCCCGGCATCTGCGCCGCTATACATCCCCCGTCCACGACGACAGCGGCGCGATTATTGGGCGGCTGTGGACGTTTTTGGATGTCACCCGCGCCCGCAGCATGGAATCCCGAATCCGCTCACAGGCCACGCAGCTCCGCGAGCAGTCCAAACAGCTTGCGTCCACGCTCAAGACGGTCACGGGGCGGCTGGACAAAGCGGAAACGACGCTGTCGCAGACGCAGGCCCAGCTCTTTGAAACGGAAAAGCTGTCCGCTGTCGGCCTGCTGGCCGCATCGGTTGCCCATGACATCCGCAATATCTTAACCCCGCTGACGATTGAGCTGTCCCTGGCCGACCAGGATGATGCCGCTGGGCGCGGCGAGGCGCTGAGTGCCATTCGGCAGCAGGTAGACAGCCTGGCCCTGCTCACCCACCGCCTGCTGGCGCTGGCGAGGCCGGAAACGCAGGAGCGCGAGCCGACCGACCTGCCCGCGATGGCGGCGCGGATCCTGACGATGGTCGGTCCGCAGGCCGCGCAGGAAAATGTCACGCTTACCTGCCGCGCTGCCCCGAACCTGCCGCCTGTGCTGGCCGACGAGGTGCAGATGGAGCAGGTTTTGGTCAATCTGGTGCTGAACGCTATTCAGGCCATGCGGGCCACGTCGGGCGGGCACATGATGCTGACTCTGGACCGGTATCAGAAGGGCGTCCGCCTGCGCGTTGCCGACACCGGGCCGGGCATCGCCCCCGCCGCCCGCCGCCGCCTGTTTGACCCGTTTTTCACGACTCGCCCCGATGGGGCGGGCCTCGGCCTGTTCTCGTGCCGGCGTATTATGGAGGCGCACGGCGGGACGATTGCCGTTCGCGCCCGCCGGGGCGGCGGCACGCAGTTTACCCTCTGGCTGCCGGAATAGGAAAATGCAGAAAAATTATGGCGGGAAGAATACTGATTGTGGAAGACGACCCGGCCATTGCGCGGGCGCTGGCGCGGCTGCTGGCGCGGGCGGGCTATTTCACCCATGCGGCGGGGACCGGGGAAGCGGCCCTGAGCCATCTGCGGGAAGACCCTGCCTATGACCTGGCCCTGCTGGACGTCGCACTGCCGGGGATGGACGGACTCCTGTGCTGCCGCCGCCTGCGCGAAGTGGGCTGGCGGCAGCCCATTTTGATGCTGACGGGCCGCAGCGCCGCGCTGGACAAGGTGGAAGGGTTCGCCGGGGGCGCGGATGATTACATCACCAAGCCGTTTGATCCCGCCGAGATGCTGGCGCGTATCGCCGCTCATCTGCGCCGCTCACGGGAGTACGACCTGCCGGGCGAAGAAGATCAGGAGATTGCGCTGGGGCCACATTTGCGTCTGGATTTGAAGAGCCGCGACGCTGTGGTGCGCGGCGAGCGGGCACGCCTGACGGAGCGGGAGTACGAAGTTCTGCTGCTGCTGGCGCGTCAGCCGGAAACGGCACTGGACAAAACGTGGCTTTTTCAGCAGGTGTGGGGCAATGCCCCGGAAGAGGGTATCAAGGCACTAGCCGTCTATATTCGACGCCTGCGCCGCAAAATTGAAGAGGACGAAGCTGCGCCCCGTTATATTCAGACGGTGCGCGGCTTCGGCTACAAGCTCGTGCCAGGAATAGAAGGCCCTCCGGTCTCTGAGGAGACCTAACCCCCCGTCCCCCTTCCCTGAGAAGGAAGGGGGAGCAAGAACAAGACAGAACCCTGTAGGGGCAGGGCTTGTCCCTGCCCTCTTATCTTCTCCATATTGCTCCCCCTTCCTTCTCAGGGAAGGGGGACGGGGGGTTAGGTCTCCGAATGCCGGGAACCTTGCTAGATATAAATCTTGTAGGTCGGCACGCCCATGATTGGCCCGAGGATGGCCCACAGGGACCCCATCGTGTAGTCGCCTAAAATGAGGCCCAGGAAGAACGGGATCGCCAGGCGGTACATCTTGGCCCCGCCGTAGCGGATAATCAAAAACTTCAAGGCCCAGCCAATCAGCACCGGCATCCAGAAGTATTCCATCGCATACGACAGTGCCAGCGCATAGCCCGCCGGGTGGAACGGCCACCAGACAAACGACGTGCGAAGCAGGGACAGCGCGACGGTCAGGGCAAAGCCCCCGGCGATGAAGAACAGCCCCGTGCTGGCCGGAGCCACCGGCGTCGTCAGCCAGCCCGCCAGGCGGTCGTAGCTTTCCGCCCCGACAAACGCCTTAAAGCCAGTGGACTTCCCCTCACCGCCATACGCATACAGAACATGCAGGTTGGCCCAGTCCGTCGCAAACAGGCTGATGACGGCGGCCAGTATCAAGACGCCCGAAATGGCCCCGATGCCCACACGCGGCTTGTGTTCCAGCATCTTGAAGGCTTCCAACTGGTTCGGCATCGGGTGGTTGCGGTAGCCCCGGTTGAACCAGTACAGCACCGACATCACCGTCAAATCCTGCGCCCCCAGCGCCCGTGTGCCGAAAACCGTAATCAAGACCTGAATCGGGTTCACCCAGACGATCTCATGCGGCGATCCAAGCTCGGCCCGGACGCGGGTAATCACAAAGCCCAGCAGGAACACGATCCCGAAGAATGCAATCGCCACCCACGCGCTCATGCCGATCAAGCCGGAAAAGAGCGCCAGACACCCGATTCCGACGGCCAATCCCAGCACCGCGAATCGGTACCGCCGCGCCTCGGCGGGGTCCTCCGAGGCGGCCCCCTCCCGAATGGCAATTCCCACCCGCCGCCAGTAGCCGCGCCCGGCATAGAGCAGCATCACGCCCAGACCCACCCACGCGCCGGTGGCCTGCTCGCCGAAAAACGGAAACGCATTGTGCTGCCCCGTGTCCCAGCCGTAGGCGCTGCCCATGACCCGGAACACGCGGGCGAAGAGGTAAAAGAACCAGCAGGAAAACGAAAGGTCCAGCGGCATGAAATAGGCCAGCCCGACGGCAAACGGGTAAAACGACGACTGCGTGGACCCGATGGCATTCCAGGGCGGGGTCGTAAAAGACTGCGACAGGTCAAACAGCTTGACATTGAACTGCGGGATGGAGGGAATCAGCTCGTGCAGGCCGTTCAGAAACGAGATCGAGAATGCCAGCCCGAACCCGATCCACATACGCGGGTTCTGGAAAAATGCTTTGCCTGCATCGTCGCCCGTCATCGCCAGCGGGAGCTGCACAATCGGAAACGTCAGCTTTTCATTCTCAATCCACGCCCGGCGAATGAGAATGGTCAGGCACAGGTACATCCCCACCAGCGTCAGCATGAATAGGCCCCACGAAAAGAGCGGCACAATCCACGCCCGCAGATAAATCAGGCCCTGCGGGCTGTAAATACTGATATTGCCCCGGTTCATCGCCGTCAGCGAGGCTTTGTCGGTGATCAGCAGCCAGTTCGGGAGGTACTGAAAAAACAGCTCCCGGTAGCGGTTTTCGGGCGTCGCGTGCCAGAACGCATAGGTAATGGAGCCGAACATATTCTGCATGGTGTCATGCCCGGCGAAGGTGCAGGAGACGACCAGCATAGCATACACCAGCAGCAGCTCTTCCTGCCGCAGCGGGGCCAGGCGCGGGACAAACCTGCGCCACGCAAAGTTCATCAGCACGAGCAAAAAGAGTATAAAAACCGGCGTGATAAACAGGGGCAGCGAGGTCCCGTCGAGCGTGTACCACCGGATTTCCACCACCGTCGTCCAGAAGACATTGATCGGGATCAGAATCAGACCCAGAATGAGCGTCCGCCACAACGGCAGCGGCTTGACATCCTCCGGCGAGGCTGCTCCTTCTAAATCTGTCAGATTGGTTTCTTTCGTCGCCATTACGTTTCCCCTGTTCGCCTGCTGGCAGTGTTATTCGCCGCCCGCTCTCCCAATTCCTTCTCCCGTGCAGGATTTTCGCAGCGCCCTGTCTAATCATGGCATCAAGGAGACCTTCGCCATGCAAACCCGCCTCTGCACCCTGGGCTTGTCCCTGCTGCTGTGCCTGCCCGCCATTGCCGAAACGCCCAAACCCGCCCCTGCCCCGCCTGCCGCCGCACCGTCCGCCGCCTCCCACTGGTACTCCATTGTGCTAAAGCACATCCAATCGGTTGCCGCCACCGCTACGCTTCACTGGGACACACCAACGGCTACTCTTCCTGCTGGCGTTGAGCATGTTTACGCCCTGCAAAGCAACCACACGCTGCTCCTGAAAGCCACCGACTCAGGTTTGGTCGAAGCCACCCGGCTTGTGCAAACCGTAGACAAGTAGGGGTCAATGCCCGGCAGTGCTTGCCCTTGAAATAAACTTCAGGGGCAAGCCGCCGCCCCCACCGCCCAACGGAGACCACCGCCATGCTTTCCCTGCCGCCCCGCCGCTTTGCCTACACCCTCGCCCTGTCTCTGCTTTGCCCGCCCGCCCTCGCCGGAATGCCTGCCGCTAAACCCGCCGCACCGCAGGTGCGCCTGCAAGTAAGTTTTCTCATCGCCAGTGAAACAGACATTGATAATATTGGCGTGCCCTTTGATCCGACTCCATATTCGCCACCCAAAGACAAAACAGCACCGGAAGTGATACAAATCAAAACTGCCGCTGGGCATCTCGTGTCATTGCTTTACCAGGTAGTAATGCAGCCCCGAGGCGACAAAGTTCTTTCTGTACCTGACATTGTAACCGCTGACAAAACAACTGCAAAATTCGTGGAGAATACGCAAATCCGGTATTTTGTCCCTCAGCCGAATGGCAGTACATCCAACAACACATTCAATGTACCAGTCACAAAGAAAAAACTGCAAACATCACTGTTAATCACGCCGCGTATTAACGCTGACGGCTCGGTGACGCTGGTTTTCGTGCCGCTCGATGGAGACCTTAATGCCCCGCCGAAAGCACTCAAAGTCCCCACAGCAAAAACGGTTTCCAGTGGGCAGGTTATCTTGTTGGCAGGTCTGCCGCTGAACCGGGAAAAGCCGACGGATGACCAGAAGTTGATTGCGTTTGTGACTCCGACAGTTCTCAATGTAGACGGCTCCCCAGTTGTCCCGAAGCCCGCCGCCGCGCCGATTGTGGATACCGGGCAGCCGGACCCGCCGATGCCGGGCATCACCGATACGCCCGCCGAGGCGAAGCGGTTTGCCACCATTGATGTCTACAACGCGGACTTCGCAACGGTTGCTGCAATGCTTCAGCGGCAGATGCGCGTTGATGTCACCCTGCAATTGGGAGACACGCCATACCGCCCGGTGTCCGTTCATCTGGAACACGCCACGCCAGCGCAGGTGCTGCGGGCCGTCGCCCGAAGCGCGGGGGCCGTGCTGACCCGCGACAGCCGAGGCGGCTACGTCTTTGCCATGCCCGCCACCCCGGCAGCGCCGGAAGCTGCGCCCGGCGCGAATGCCGCGCCCCTGCGCCCGCTGTCTCCAGACACGTACCGCCTGCATAGCATCACGCTGAAGCACATTCGCGCCAGCGACCTTGTCGCAAAAATGCACTGGGGCAGCGACGCGCCAGCCTCGCCGTACCCTCCGCTGGAAACGGTCCCGCCCCCGCGTCAGTATCCATTGCCCGCAGGAGTCCGGCAGGTGTTCGTGGTGGACGAAAGCAATACGCTGTTTGCGGACGCTACCGACAGCGGCTTCACAGAAATTATGCAGACAGTCCACGAGAGGGATACTGGGCCAAAGCCCATTGAGTTTAACACGCTTTTGCTGGCCGTGCCCACCTCGCGCCGGGGGCTGGACCCGGCGTTGCAGGCTCCCCCCGATTTTTTGAGAACGCTGCAGTCTGGGGTCGTGCGCTTGGTCTGGGCAGTTCCGGTGACGGCGGAAGGGGGGCAGAATATGTCTGTAGCAGTCGCCGTGGGCGGTCATCCCCTGCCGCCTGGGTTCAGGCTGTCCGCGCAGAGAAACGCAGACGGAACCCTGACACTCCACCCGGCCTTTGATGGCCTATCGCCACTGACTTCCCGCACAGTCTCTCTGGGCGAGGCTGCGATCTGGGAAGTGCCCAATCAGCCTCTGAAGACAGATGAGCGCCTGTTTTTCTTCGTCCGCCCTACCCTTCTGCCTGCCGCCGCTGATAATGGGCAAGGCGTGACGATTGTGCCGTAGGACCCCCTAGCCCCCAATAACAGAGGAACCGGACAAACTCGGAAAGACGAAAGAGCAGGGGCAAGCCCTGCCCCTGCTCTGGCTCCCCCAGAATTGGGGGCGGGGGGGCTTCACATCACCGGGCGCGGCAGGGTAACCAGGTGGGTGTGGAGGCCGTAGTAGCCCAGGGCGAGGAACGCGGCCAAGCCCAGATAGGCTGCGCCGTAGCGCCAGCGGTCTGCCGCCGTGGCCTGGTAAAAGTCGCTTTCTTCAGGCTTGGCTTTCCAGCCGGAGATGATGCGCGGCAGACTGAGCAGGGCGAGAAGGCCAATCAGCGGGTTCAGCGGAACCAGAAACAGCAGCAGGACCGCGCCGACAGCCAGCAGCTTCGGCGAAAACAGCGGCGTGATCCAGCCGCCGTCCAGCGGCGGGGTCGGGGCGAGGTTAAACAGGTTCATCAGAAAGCACACCTGCGCCAGCGCCAGCCAGTACGGCGAATGGCTCGGCAGGAGCCAGTAGAGCGCCAGGCAGCCCACGCCGGACAAAGCCCCGAACACCGGCCCCATGATGCCGATAAAGGCATCTTCGACGATGTTCTTCGCCCCGCGCTTAGTGGTCACGAAGGCGCCCATCATCGGGATAAACACCATGATGCCGGTGGGGATGCCCAGCCGCCGCGCCGCCAGCGCGTGCCCGCTTTCGTGGATAAAGATCAGCACTACTAGTCCGACTCCGAACGCCGGGCCGTAGACCAGCCCCCACGCCCACATGGAAACCAGCATGGAGCCGCCGGTCAGAATCAGCTTGCTGCCGAGCAGCAGAAACTTGAGCTTCCCCGCCACCGCCAGCACCGGCCCGCCGATTTTAAACAGCAGCAGCAGAAGGGACGCAATCCCGCCCAAAATGCCGCCCTTGCTTTTCATCCGCTCCAGCCACGTCGGCGGACGTCCGGGCGGCGGGGTGTACGGCGGCGGGGCGGCGTAGTAGGGCGTGCCCCCGGCGGGGGCGTCGGCGGAGGGTGCGGAGGGCGGCGGCGCGTAGCCCGGCGGCGAAGCCGTCGTGCCGTCTGCGGTGCGTCCTGCCAGCCATTGCCGCCGCAGCTCGTCTTCCACGGCACGCCGGTCGGCGGCGGGGTCGGCGGGAGCAGGAACCGCAGGTTCGGAGGTTGTGTCGTTAGGGTTCATTGTTTTGTTAATTGTTTTGTTAATTGTTTTGTTAATTGTTTTGTTATATGGTGTTTGGTATTGCTGCCTAAAGGCCCCTGTGCCGGGCGAGAGTGCCGGGGGTTTTATACCCCCGGCACTCCGGCGGGCGAGGGCGGCTAGGATTTATGCAGTAATGCCCTGGTGTTTTGTTATATACGGCGGTGGAACACAAACCATTCCGCCAGAAGCAGCGCCAGTGCGACGGCGGCAAGCGTCGGCCAGAGGTCGTTTTTGGCCCGGCGCGACGGCGTCAGAGGCACCGGGGCAGCGGGGGCGCCGGGGTGCGTCAGCACGGGCGGGGACAATGCAGCCAGACGGCTTTCGTCGGGGCTGTCCAGATTGACGGCGAACGGGTAGTCTGCCCCGGCAGAAGTTTTCGCGTGGTAGACACCCCCCTGCCGCGTGTCGTCGATCAAAACCGGGCCGCCGCTGACCGGGGCACCCGCCGCGCTTTGCGAGCCGTTTGGGCGAACAATCGTCAGGCTGCCCGCGCCTGCCGGGACCGTCAGCGAGGCCACGCCGCCGGTGGGCGTTTCCGGCGACGCCGCGCCGGGCGCACTGCCCGCCGACAGCCAGCGCACGGCGTTGGTGAGGAAGATCGGGAACGAGACGCGCAGGGGCCAGTCCGAGTCGTCGAGCGCAAAGGCGACGGAAATGACGCGCAGGCCGTTATGCTCTCCTACCCCAATCAGCGGCCCGGAACCTGCCTCGGCCAGCGGCTGTCCCCAGGATTGGGCGCGGGTTTTGAGCGCCGACCGCAGATGCAGGCCGCTCAGGTCCACAAAGCGCATCACGGGATGGGTGCGGTCTTCGTCCACAAACGAAGGCGTGTCGGCGGTGCCCTCGCCCGAAAGCGGGGTCTGCTCGCTCAGGGCATCAAAAGTCAGGTAATTGCCCGGCGGTAGGGGCGCGGCGGGCAGGACGCCGTCAAAGACAACCAGCGCGTAGCCTGCCCCGCGCTTTCCCACGGTGGCGAACTCGTCGGGGGCACATTCTTCCAAGATGACATCGGGGTCTAAATTGAGGCCGCGCTCCAAAAACAGATTGCCGGTCGTAACCAGCAGGACTTTCCGGGGAGAGGGCGGGGCCAGCACCAGCGACGCCTGATTGTCGGCGGCGAGGTCGTCTTTAACATCGTCCAGCCGGGCCGTGATGACACCGCCGTTTTTGAGAAGGGCACTGTCAAACGTCTCATCCTGCTCCCCGTTCGTCACATTTAGCGCACGGGCATCAACCAGCCGCCCGTCTTTCAGCAGGGACAATGTGCCGCCCGAAGGCGACTTGCCGCCGAGGCTTTGCACCTGCGCGAAGACCTCATAGCCGCCCGTCTGCAAATTGCGCCGCCCGTCCAGCCGCGTGATGCCGACGTTGTCCGGCGCAGCCGTACCCACCGAGACGAGCTTGACATCCGTGCCGCCGTAGGGGACCGCCGCCAGCTTTTTCAGCACGTCCGCCGAGTACGCGCCGTCCGAGAACACCCGGATTTCTGCCCCGTCCCGCCCGGCCACCAGTGACTGCGCCAGGGTCATTGCCCCGGCCATGTCGGCCACGGTGTCGGTCGGCGCGGCCCCGTCAATGGCTGTTTGCAGCCGCTGCCGGTCCGACGTAAAGCCCGGCAAAATCGACGCAGGCCGGGCCGACGCGGTCAGCACCGTCGCCACATCGCCGCCGCCCATCTCGCGCCCCAAAAAGTCTCCGGCGGCGGTTTTGGCCGCCGCCAGCCGCGACGGCTTGACATCGGTGGCGTTCATCGACGCCGACGTATCTAATACTAAGACAATGATATGCCCTGTCCGGGCCTGCCCGAAGACAAAAGGCCGGGCCAGCGCCAGCACAAGGAGGAGAGCGAGCAGGAGTTGAAGAAAGAGCAGCAGGTGACGTCGCAGTTTTTGGAACGGCGCGTTCGCCTGCCGCTCCTGCGTGACCGCGTTCCACAGGTACAGCGACGACACCGTCACATCCTGCCGCTTGAGCCGCAGCATCCATAGGGCGACAATGCCGCCGAGCAGCGGAATGGCCCAGAGCAGGTTAAGAGGGGTCAGCAGGTTCATGGATTTCAGGTAGCCAGGCGAGAGTGCCGAGGGGTTGAAAACCCCTCGGACTTTGGCCCTCGAAACTTCGGCCTTTGTTCTTTATTCTATCATACCATGCAAGTACCGCACAAACAGCAGACACCCATGAACATTACCACACTCGACCACCCGCTTGCCCGGCACTTCCTGACACACCTGCGCGATGAGACCACGCGCCCTGCCAACTTCCGTCTGCTCTGCAAGCGGCTCACCGTCCTGCTGGCCCTGGAAGCGACGCGAGACCTGAAGACCCGCCCCCGCGCCATCCGCACGCCGATGGAGCCGCTGGACAGCCCCGTCTTAGATGACCCGCTGGTGGCCGTTCCTATTCTGCGGGCAGGGCTGGGGATGCTGGACCCGATTGTGGAGTTTTTCCCGGATGTCTCGGTGGGCTATGTGGGATTGGAGCGCGACCACGAAACCGCCGTGGCCTCGGCCTACTATGCCAAGCTGCCGCCGCAGATGAACGGGCGCACGACTCTGGTGCTGGACCCGATGCTCGCCACCGGCGGCTCGGCGGCGCAGGCCATCGACACCCTCAAAGCCGCCGGGGCAGGCCGTATTTTAATGCTCTGCCTCGTCGCCGCCCCGGAAGGCGTCGCCCGTCTCAACGCCGAGCATCCCGACGTGCCGATCTGGACGGCGGGGCTGGACCGGGCGCTGAACGATCTGAAATATATCCTGCCGGGGCTAGGGGATTTTGGGGACCGGCTGTACGGCACGGAGAACCCCTCCCCGTCGCTCCGCGCCGATTGGAACAAATGCGAAGCATACCCTCCCCTGTTAGGCGAGGGTTAAGACTCAAGAGGGGGCATTCGTGGCCTTCGGGTTTTTCCGAATTATCCTCACCCTCCCCTAACAGGGGAGGGGTCAGGGATAAATCCCTCGCGTCAAAGTCGCCTCAGCCACGCGGGCGACGCCGACGGCATAGGCGGCTGTTCGCAGGTCGACCCCGTGCTGCTCGGAGGCCGCCCAGACTTCGGCGAAGGCGCGGGTCATCACGCGGCCCAATCGCGCATTGACTTCCTCCTCGCTCCAGAAGAACGACTGAATATCCTGCACCCACTCAAAGTACGACACCGTCACGCCGCCCGCGTTCGCCAGAATGTCCGGCAGGAGCAGAATGCCCCGGTCGCGCAGGATGGCGTCTGCTTCCGGGGTCGTCGGGCCGTTTGCGCCTTCCACGATCATTTTGGCCCGGATGCGCCCGGCGTTTTCGTGCGTGATCTGCCCCTGCAAGGCGGCGGGGACCAGCACCACACAGGGCACTTCCAAGACGCCTTCTGCCGAAATCGGCTCCGCGCCGGGGAAGCCGACCACGGAGCCGGTTTGTTTGACATAGGCGACGAGCGCGGGGATGTCCAGGCCGTCGGGGTTGGCAAGGCCGCCGGAGACATCGGAGACGGCGACCACTTTGGCCCCGCGTTTGTGGAAAATCCGGGCCGCCGCGCCGCCGACATTGCCAAAGCCAGTAATCGCCACGGTGGCCCCGTTCAGTGCCCGGCCCGTCTTCTGGAAGGCTTCTTCCATGACCAGGACAACGCCCAGCCCCGTCGCGTCCAAGCGGCCCTCGGAGCCGCCGATGGAGACGGGCTTGCCGGTGACGACCGCCGGGACGGTGTGCCCGGCGTGCATGGAATAGGTGTCCATCAGCCACGCCATGATCTGCCCGTTGGTGCCGACATCCGGCGCGGGGATGTCACTGCTCGGGCCGATAATCAGGCTGATTTCGGTGGTGTAGCGCCGGGTCAGGTCTTCCAGCTCGCCGCGTGTCAGGGCGTGGGGGTCGCAGACGACGCCGCCTTTCGCGCCGCCGAAAGGGATATTGACGACGGCGCATTTCCACGTCATCCACATGGCAAGCGCCCGGACTTCGTCGATGTCGGTCTCGGGATGAAAGCGCAGGCCGCCTTTGGCGGGGCCGCGACTGGTGTTGTGCTGGACCCGGTAGCCGGTGAACATCTGCGTCCCGCCCGCCTCCATCTTGACGGGGAAATGCACGGTCAGCTCGCGCTTGGGCTGGCGCAGAATGGCATGAACGCCGTCGTCCAGCTTCAGCAGGCGGGCGACGGTGTCCAGCTGCTGCAGAGCGATATGATAGGGGTTGGTTTCCGGCTTGCGCTCGGCTTTGACATCGGCGGGGACAGCGGGGATGATTTCAGGCATTCAGGTTCCTCATGCTTTCGCGGGGTCCCCGATATTATTGACTAAAATACGGAGAAATGCAAGAGGAACCTCCCCCGGCCCCTCCTCCAGAGGGGAGCCAGAGAGGTAAAGAAAAACTGATACCCGTGGGGCAGGGCTTGTCCCTATCCTAATTATCTGGCTCCCCTCTGAAGGAGGGGCCGGGGGAGGTTCCTCAGTACCCATGATACCAGCGTCCCTCGACCTTGTAATCGGCAGACGCGCCGGGGTCGGTGGCAGTGCTGCATGTCGGCGAGACGCTGACCCCGCCGGGCGTATAGAGGCCGCCGGAAGGGCAGGCGGGGACGCCGCGCAGGTAGCCGCCGGGGTTTGCCGCCCCGGACGTGAGCTGATAGGTTCCGCCTGCACCGGGCGTGGTGGCAGTCACGCCGTCCACGCTGAACGCCACGCCTGAAATGCTGGAAATCTTGTTATCCATGATGCACTGCATTTTGGCGCTGTTGATCTGCGACAGCGTGGCGACGCAGGCGCGGGCGCGGCTGGACTCGCGGGCGGAGACGAAGTTGGGAATGGCAATGGCAAGGAGGATGCCAATGATGAGAACGACGATCATGATTTCCACCAGCGTAAAGCCGGAGTGTTGACGCGAGTGTTTCAGCATTATCGCGGAGTCTCCATTTCGAGCGCCACACGGGGCGCGGCTTTCCGGCAGTGATCCAGCCCTTGTGCCGCTTCGTCACTGGCAAACAGTGTTAGCACATTGCTGTAAGACTGCGCCGCCACGGCATAGTCTCCCTGGGCGTCGGCCAGCCGGGCACGGGCGAGGCTGCCGTGGCTGTAGGTCAGCGCCAGAAGAGTTAAAAAATGATCGCGCTGCAAGCCGCCGGTGAAGACGCCGCGCAGTTGGTAGGAGTGCCACACACGCTCCGTTTCCGCAGACAGGGCCGCATCGGACGGCTTTTGGCCGGGCGCAAACACGCGGGTGACCAGACCAATCGGGGCCGTCTGGTAGTGCCGATCCAGATATTGATCCAGGCGCAAAGGAGTTTCGTCATCATCGTGCATGGGCGAGGTGGCGCTGAAGGTGGGCGGCTCCCCGGCTGGCTCCAGCACGCACACGGGCGTACCCTGCCCGATGGCATCAGCCACAAGGCGGCGCAGCGGGTCTTCGCTCAGGGCCTCGCGGGCACTGAGCGTATTGTTAGCGTACAGCAGGCTCAGTCTTGGATAGCTGCTTTTCAGTGCATCGGCATACCAGGTTCCGACCCAGCGGTTATAGTTTGGATCAAACAGATAGTGCAGCAGACCCCGGCGCACCAGCGTCACATCAGGACGCTGCCCCTCGGCAATTTGCAGATACAGCACCGAGGACAGCGCCGTGTCGTCGCCGTTTTCAATCAGCAGGCCGTTCGGCGGAACCGATGCCAGCAGGTTGCGGCCATAGTCATAGCACGTCCAGTTTCCGCTGAGGCTTGTTCCCCGATGCGCCCATGCCTGCAGGGGAACCAGCAGCAGTGCCGCGCAGGCCGCCAGGGCCGCCAGCGCAGGCCGCCGCTCGGCTTCCAGAAACGGCTCCAGTGCCTGCCACGCGCCCCACAGGCCGCGCCCGGCACAGACGCATAGCACAACATATGACGGGATATAGTAAATGTAGCCGTTGTAAATGGCGTAGTTGATCACAAAGCCCACATCCGCCACCAGTATCCAGGTCAGCAGAGCCGCCAGCGGGCGATCCAGAGCCTGCCGCCAAAACAAAGCCAGCCCCAGGACAGCCAAAGCGATCAGCGGCCAGGGCAATTCCAGCCCCAGTCCGAACAGCCAGCTCTGAAAACGCACAAATACCTGCGCAAGCGGTTGATGAAACATCAGTTCGCTGAACTGCCGCCCGGTGATATGATAAAAGAACGCAAAGGGAGTTTCCACATCGCCCCAGTTGTAAACCGGGTGCGCGTGCGCCCGGAGAGGCAGATACAAAAACAGCAGCAACGGCGGCAGGGCACAGGCCAGCGTTCCCGCCCACTGCCGCCGAACGGCAGCCCGGCGCAGAGCCAGCAGGCCCGGCTGCGACCAGAACACAAACGCCAGAAAGCCCGGCACAAAGAGCGTGTTGGTCTGATGACACGTCAGCGTGAACCCGTAGGCCACGGCCAGCCAGCGCAGATCAGCAGCCCGGCAGCCCTGCGCCCGCCAGCGGGCGGCCAGAAAGAGCAGCAGGCAGCTGAAAAACGCCGCCAGCGTATAGGTCTCGGTGATCAGCGACTGCTGCCAGAAAGTCGCGCTGAACGCCAGCAGACCGGCCATGGTCAGCGCCAGCGACCGGGGCAGACCGATGACCCGCCCAAAGCCGAACAGCCAGCCGCAGGCCAGCGCCCCCAGCAGGGCGCTGAGGACATTCAAGCGCCAGACAATCGTGCCCACCGGCAGCAGCAGGGTCCAGGCTTTGCCGAGCAGGCAGTACAGAGGGTAGCCCGTCGGGTGCGGCACGCCCAGCGTCTGCACCACCAGCGCCAGCTCGCCGCAGTCGCCCCAGTAGAGCGTCGGACAAAGGGTTCGCAGAAACACGCAAAAGACAGTCAGCACCAGACCGGCCCCGAGGAGGAGGTCTTGACGGCCTTGCAGAAATTGGCTTCGCAAAAATGGCAGAATACGTGGCATAGCGGCCTTCCAGTAATCGTCACTCGTAATTGTAACAGGATAGGCTGATTATCGGCAAGTTGGCGCAAGACTTGAGGGGACATATAAAAAACGGCGCGGGGAAGTTCCCCGCGCCGCGTTGATTAACTGACAGATTGTCTGAACTGCCGAGTTTACAGACCGTGGTAGAACTTTGCCCCTGCGGCGTAGTTGGCGTCCGTGTTGCCTGCGGCTACGACGGTCACATTGCTGGCGTTGCCGGAAATGCTGCAGTAGGGCGAGTCCGAGATTTTAGGCGCAACGTTGTAAGTTCCACCGGCGGGGCAGGCAGGCGTGGTGCGGAGGTAGCCCGCAGTGCCGACCAAGCCAGTGGTAGCCGTAGAGTCCAGTGTGGGCAGATTGGTGGTATAGCTTGTAGCGCCGGAGGTTGCACCGCTCAGTTTCTTGTCCATGCAGTACTGCTGGGTGGCGCTGTCGATCTGCTTGAGGTTGCCGACGCAGGCTTTGGCGCGGCTCGACTCACGGGCCGAAACGAAGTTCGGGATGGCGATGGCGAGCAGGATGCCGATGATGAGAACGACGATCATGATCTCGACCAGCGTAAAGCCGGTCTTGCTATTCTTCGGACAGAACTTCATGGAATACTCCTTGTATTGAGAGCGGACACGTCAGGGCAGAAAATGGGTTCGTTCCGGTGCGCAGCGTCTGCTCTGTCTGTTGGTGCGAGGCGCCGTATCCGGTAACAGAGAAAGTATCGGCGGGCGGCAGCGGCTTCATTAGGGCGGCGCGGCAGGCAGAAATACCGGCTTTTTTTGCTGCAAAGACTAAAAAAGCGCCTGCCTCCCTTGACAAGTGCCCTTTGTGCGTGTATACTAGCCCCGTTCTCCTCTTTTGGGCCGGCGCATTGACGCGCTGCCCGTACCCGAGGTTCCCGACCGCTTTTTTCCGCGCAGTGACGCGCCCTTTCTCTACGCCAGAGGCAAGCCGATATTTCCCGTCTTTTCAGGACGGAGGGGTGTCATCGCTTGGCCTCTTTTTTGTTTGTTTGGCTTCTGGGGGGGCGCCGCACACAGCTTTGGATATGCGAGATGTAAAAGTAGTGATTGCAGACGATGACCCGCTGACCCGACTGGACCTGCGGCACAGTCTGGAAGGGCTGGGGCTGCGCGTGCTGGGCGAGGCGGAAGACGGACGGCAGGCGCTGGGGCTGGCCCGGACCCTGCGGCCCGACCTGCTGATTTTAGATATTATGATGCCGCAGATGGACGGCCTCGAAGCCGCCCGGCTGGCCCGTCAGGAAGGACTGGCCGCCGTGATGCTGCTGACTGGCTATGCGGAAGAAGATATGATCGCCCGCGCTGATGCCGCCGGGGTGCTGGCCTATCTGCGAAAGCCATTCCGCACCGAAGACCTCGGCCCGGCCGTCACCATTGCTCTGGGCCGTCACCGCGAGCGGCAGGCGCTGGAGCTGGATGTGGAGGACCTGCGCGACAAAATGGAGGCTCGCAAGCTGGTGGGCCGCGCCAAAGCCCTGCTGATGGAGCGGCACGGCCTGACCGAACGGGAAGCCTTCTACCGCATTCAGGCCCAGAGCCAGTCCCTGCAAAAACCCGCCCACGAGATCGCCCGCGCCATCATCACCGCCAGCGAAATGGGCATTTGACAGAGATAAAAAAGTGCGGCAAAAAGCTGAAACAAAATACGTTTGGCGCACTCAAAGAAACTGCCGAACAGCCATTTTGTTTTCTCTCCCTGCAATGTAAGACAACGCACACGAACAACAGACGATTTGCAAGACCTATTTGCAAGACCCATTCGCAAGACCCATTCGCAAGACTTATCGACACCCCAGGAGGACTGCCCACATTGCGACCTAACACACTTCACACGATGACGCCCTGGTCCCTGAAGACCGCGCTGGCACTCGGCCTCAGCCTCGCCGCGCTCGGCGTCGGCCCCGCCGCATTCGCCCAGGACGCCCCGGCCACGCCCGCCGCGCCTCCCGGCCCGGCCACCCAGCCGCCGCCGCCGCCCGGAACCGCCCTGCCCGCGCCGACCCAGCCTGCGCCCGCGCCCACCCCGCCCGGCACCGAAGGAGGAACCTCGCCCGAGGCTCCCGCCCCGCCCGCGCCCGCGCCGCCCAACTACAATATCCAGTATAATGGCCTGGTCGACGGCTACTATCTGTTCAATTTCCGCAACCCGAAAAGCATTTCCCTGGGCGGCGGACATCCCTACTACGACACGCGGCACAACTCGCCCGCGCTCTCGCTGGCCGAGCTGAACGTCTTCAAGACCGCCAAGCCATCCGGCTTCGGCTTCAAAGCCACGCTGATGACCGGCGACACCGCCGACATCAACCACTACGGCGTCGGCTCCTCCGTCGGCGAGGCCCGCTTCAAGAATGTCCAGCAGCTCTACGGCACCTATGCGCTGGGCGGGGACGGGGCCGGGATCGACTTCGGCAAGTTCTACACGCCCTTCGGCTACGAGGTCACCGAGTCCAACGGCAACTACAACTATTCGCGCTCGACGGCCTACAATTATCTGCCGTTCTACCATGCGGGCGCACGCATCTACACGCCCGTTCCGGGCCTGGCGGGCCTGACGGCGACGTTCTATGTGGTCAACGCCATCTTCAACACGCCGACGGCAGGCGTCCAGGACGACAACAAGAAGCCGGGCTATCTGGGCCAGCTCAACTACACCGACCCGAAGGGCAAGTTCGTCCTGATTTCCGAGTTGGGCCTGGGCAAAGACAAAGGCCCGACCGGCGCAGGCGATATTGGGCCGGAAACCAAAGTCACGATTGCTGACACCAACTTCATCTACAACATCAGCGCCAACCAGATCTTCGGCCTGGATTATGTCTACCGCAAGCTGACCCCGGACGGCGGCCCCAAAGACACGGTCAATGCCTATGCCGTCTACTACCGGCAGGCGCTGACCCCCAAGACCGCCTTCGCCCTGCGCTTCTCCGGGGCGGAAGAGAAAATCGACGGCTTCGGCTCGGGTGAGGACTTTACGGACTCCACCAAGCTGAAACCTTACGACATCACCGCCACCTACGAGATCAAAGCGGCAGCCAACTTCCTGACCCGCTTCGAGTATCGCCATGATCACAACAACGTCCCCAGCTTCGTCGGAGCAAGCTTCGGCAGCGTTTCCGGGGACAGTGTCAACACGGACCTGAAAAAAGATCAGGACACGGTCAGCATCTCGGGCGTGTTCACGTTCTAAGACATCTGCCGGGGGTGTAAAAACCCACGGCAGGGAAGCACCCTTCGGGTGAGGAAAAGAGCCATCTAAAATTGGCATTTTTCTTTGTCCGAAGGACATTTCCCTGCCGGGGGTTTTCACACCCCCGGCTTTCCCATTCTCTTGAACGCTCATGCAAAACCCAGCCGTCACGGACGATGGCCCCCCGGCCACCGCCTCCCTCCCTGAAACAATCAGCGGCACCTCACGCGCCGCCCCGCGCCTGTGGCTGCCGTCTGCCGAAGACGCCCCCGCCCCGCCGCCCGCCGTCCCAGCGAAAAAGACGCGC
Source organism: uncultured Armatimonadales bacterium (assembly GCA_964251675.1). Taxonomy (GTDB): domain Bacteria; phylum Armatimonadota; class Armatimonadia; order Armatimonadales; family Capsulimonadaceae; genus JANXMY01. The sequence goes on along the minus strand of CAXUKS010000040.1, from coordinate 10,959 downwards.
CGCGCAAAAGCGCAGGACGCCCCCGCCCCGCCCGGCCCCGTGCGCGACCGCTACAGCCCCACCATCAAAGAACTGCCTTCCGAGGAGCGTCCGCGTGAGCGGATGCACGCCTACGGCGTCAGCGCCCTGACCACGGCGGAGCTGATCGCCATTCTCATCCGCACCGGCAGCGGCGAGCGGTCGGCGGTCTCCGTCGGCGAGTTCCTGCTGGCCGAGTTCGGCAGCATCAAAGGCGTCGCCACGGCCTCTATCGAGCAGATTGCCAAAGTGAAGGGCCTCGGCGAAGTCAAAGCCGGACAGATCAAGGCCGCCATCGAGTTCGGCAACCGGCTGGCCCTGTTCACCGAAGAAGGCCGCCCCACCATCGGCGGCCCGCGTGATGTGTCCAATCTGCTGATGCCCGACCTGCGTCATCAAAAGAAGGAGCACTTGAAAAGTCTGCTGCTGGATACTAAAAACCGCGTGCTGGCAATCCGCACGGTCTCCATCGGCGACCTGTCTTCTTCTATCGTCCACCCCCGTGAAGTCTTTAAAGATGCCGTCGTCGCTTCGGCGGCTTCGGTGATTGTCGCCCACAACCACCCCTCCGGGGACCCCACGCCGAGCGCCGAAGATGTCGCCGTCACCAAGCGGCTGATGCAGGCGGGCGAGATCATGGGCATTGATCTTTTAGATCACATCGTTTTGGGCGACGGCACATTTGTCAGCCTCAAAGAGCGGGGGCTGATTTAGGCAGGAGATTTGGGAATTAGCGGCAGGGTATAATAGTGGAAGGAGGTACGCGCATGATGATCACACTCACCCCAAACACTGAGACGCGCCTGCGCCGGAAGGCGGCGCGGACGGGACAAGAGGCAGACACGCTCGCGGAAGCGATTCTTTCGGATGCCCTGCCCGACGAGGTATCGGAAGAAGGACAGTTTGCAGGACAGGATGCAGAACAGTATAAAGAACTGCGTGCGGAGTACCGCCAGCTCGCTGCGTCGGAGATGCGAGGGACGCTTTCTGAAGCGATGGCCTCTCGTCTGGAGGCAGTGACACGGGAGATGGATGCTCTGGATATGAATAGCCCTGCCGCCCGGACGATGTTCCAGCCATTAAGAGAGACCGATCAAAAGATGGACGAAATGCTGACGATTCTGCGCGGCCTGCCGCTGGCTGAGGAAGCGCGTTGATTTTCCGCCGCTCCTTGAACGTGCCACGGTTCAGCGACTATCGCCAGTATCAGGACGGCTACCTGCGGCCCGATTTTCGGTATCGCTGTGCGTACTGCCTGACTCACGAATTTTATTTTCTGCAAGGCGATGGCGGGGAGATTGATCACTTCCGCCCTCTCCATGCCAGCGAACACGATTTTTCGCATCTCAAAAACGAGTACAGCAACCTGTATTGGACCTGCGGCCAGTGCAATACGGAAAAAGGCGGCCTTTGGCCTGCTGAAGCCGAGTACGCGGCTGGGTTTCGGTTCCTGGACCCCTGTGTTGAGGATCATGATGACCACTGGGAAACGCACCCTGACGGCACGGTGACGGCGAAAACCAATGTCGGGCGCTTCACCGTTCAATTTATACGCCTGAACCGGCAAAGGCTAAATGACCTGCGACGATTGCTGTTTGCTTATCAGCAGAAAGTGAATGCTTTAGAACAAGAACTCACACGGCGCAGCCTGAGCGCCGAGCAGCGTGTTTTGCTTTCAGCATATCTGGCGGACATCAAAGCCCTGTTGGAGCCTCCCGTGTTTGAGCGGTCATGACCCTAACTGCCCGGTCTTTCTTTTGGAGAAAGCCGGGTCTTTTGCTGTGTACCGCCCTCTAACGTTATCCCCCTCTTCTGCCGATAATTGGAAGCGTGAATAGTCTCAAAATAGTGCAAAAGGGGCGCGGGCGCTCCCGGCGGGGCGGCTTTACTTCTCAGTCTGGCTTTACGCTGGCCGAAGTCATGCTGTCGCTGGTGGTGCTGGCGATGATGACGATGATGTTCGGCGCGGTCTTCCCCATCACTATGCGGGCGGCAACGCAGGGCAACAGCTACAGCCAGGCGGCCCTGCTGGCACAGCGCAAGGTGGACCAGCTTCGGCAGGCGCAGTACGGCAGCCTTGTTGATAACGTCAATGGCACGGCGCTGACCAAGATGAACCGGCTTGGCATTGTAGACCCCGCTCGAAATGCCGACGGCACGTACAGCTTTACCACCGTAGACCATCTGACCGGCGCGGGCGGCTTTTATTCCAGCGACTCGGTCGGCAAAATCACCATCAGCGATTACAGTGCCGACCCGTCCCCGTCGAACTCCGGGCAGCTGCCCGTCGCGGGGCAGATTGCTGTCGCTACCGTGACCGTGACCTGGGGCGGCCAAGTACCGGGAACCTACACCGTGTCCGCGCTGATCCCCGCAATGACCCACTTGTGAGAACTTCTATGGCAACACCGCACGCGCAAAACGAGCCGAACGGGCAGAGAACACGCCGCCGCCGGCGCGGGTTTAATCAGAGCGGCTTTACACTGGTAGAAGCCGTGGTCGGAACCGTGCTGATTTCGCTGGTTTTTCTCGGCACGATGCAGCTTTTCATCGAGTCGCAGCGCGGCGTGCAGCGCACGGGGGTCCAGGTGCAGGCCAGCCAGGACGCCGCCATCGGGCTGCAGTATGTGCTGTCCAATGCCCGCGAGTCGTGGCGCTTCGCCCTGCCTGCCGATGGCGGGAGTAGCTTTCTTGTGCCCGGCGGCGTGATCTCAGATTACCAGTCATCGACGGGGGCCAACACTGCGCTGGAAATGGTCATGCCTGCCCTGACCAATTATGCGCTGCGCGACCAGGCTGGCTCCAAGTTCACACTGACGCCGGGCGGCTATGACCGAACGGCGCAGGCAGGCGGCGATATTCTCTGGGTTTATCGGGGCGATGCCCCTGCCCCCGGCGCGTTCAATCCAGCGGTGCGGGGCAATCCCAATGCCAACAGCGGCAAGTATCTCTGGGCCTGCCGCCGTCCGGCGGGGGCCACCGATGCCACGCAGGATCGCTACCAGGTCATCTGCAAGCTGATTTTAACCAAACGCGCCGACGGCACGGCAGCGACAGACGCCGTGCAGTTTGGCCGCCCTTCCTCCGGGGTCTCGAGTGAGATCGAAGTCAAAATCGTCAGCGGCGACGCGACCTCGATCAACGGCACGCAGACCAATGAGGCTACCGACGGCTCCAGCGTAAACGCCATGTACGGCAAATGCGCCCTGATGCGAAACCGAGGCTGAGGCAGGACCCCCCATGCACACTTTATCGTCTTCTTGGCAGCCCTTTTCCTGCCGCCGTACCCGAAAAGGCACACGCGGCATGGCCGTGGTCGCCATCATGCTGGTTTTGATGGCTCTGCTCAGTCTGGTGCTGCTGGGCGAGATCGTCAACGGCCGCCGCAGCGGCGGCACGCTGGCCGTCAGCGGCAATGGCCTGACCTCGGCGGCGCGGCTGACACAAACCACGCAGGCGCTGACCCTGGCAGAGTCGGGCGTGGAAGTGACGATGCAGTGGATGCACAAGCTGAGCGGGCCACCCGCGATGAACAGCGCCTTTCCCCTGCCCAAGTTCGGCAGCTATAACCCCGGCGACGCGGGGGCTACGTATGCGCTCAACGGCGGCACGTTCACCGTGATGATTTATCCCGATGATGCCAACTACGTCAGCGGCGGCAGCCTCGGCAGTGTCACCACCACGCCCAAGCGGTATTATATTCAGTCTACAGGAAACTACGGGGGCGTCACGCAGATCGTGCGGGCTTATATCACGCAGACTTCGTTCGGCAAGTATGCGTTCTTTACCGACCACGACCCGTCCAACATCTACTGGGTCGGCGGCCTGAACTCCTTTGACGGGCCAACCCACTTCAACGGCTCCAACGGCAACCCTACCAATGTGGTCTGGGCGGATAACAAGCCGATTTTCAACTTCAACGGTGCAGATGCGTTCACCTATACCAACAGTGTGGCGTGGTATCACAATTCCAGCGGCAATGCACAGGCGCCGTCCCTGGCTTCGGATTACCTGAGCGTCGCCCAAATCGGCGCGTCCGGCGTCAACAAAACCGACAGAATCCTCCTGCCCACGAACAGCCGGAAGCAGCAGTACGCCGCCTGGGGGGCAAATTATGTAGACGACGGCACGAACACGACGCCTCCGCCTCCAGGCGCTCCCACGGCGGCGACGGCCAGCGGCGTCACCGTCTCCCCCGGCGGCGGCATCTATATTCACTGCAAGAACAGCGCCGACGACAACGATGTGCCGGCGGACAACACCAAGCCCGTCAACGATGTGCAGCAGATGGTTCTCAGCGTTGATTCTAATGGCTCCCAGGTCATCACGATTGACCAGAACAACGATCTGGGGATACTGACCCGGACCAAAATCACGATTGATAAACGGGTCGCTCCCGGCGTCACCCATATTGCCGCTGGACCCGCAGCTACTGGAATACTGCTTCCCCTGCCGGATGTCGCCGGGGCCACCAACGGCGTTGTGTACTGTGACGGCAACATCGGCGCGACGCAGGACCCGGCGACAAGTACCGATGGAAGTGGGCGGCCTTACGCCCCGCCCGGAACCAACATGAATGTGCCGGGCAAGGGCCTGTCGGGAACTATCGCCGACGGACAGGCGCTGACGATCTCCACGGATGCCACCAGCAAAAATATCAATATCAATGGCAGCGTGACGTATAAAACGCCACGCGCCAAAGACGGCAGCGGCAAGTTCCTTGCTGAAACCGACCCCGCCAATGCAAATTTTGTCAGCAAGGCAGGCACGCTCGGCATCGTCGCCAGCGCCGTTCAGCTTGTCAACAACAACAGCAGCGGTCAGCCTCTGGGAGATACCGAGCTGGACGCGACCGTGCTGGCGCAGGACACGCTTCAGACGGTAGATTACAGCGCCTACTACATCGACACCAGCTCGGCCAATAATCTCGGCAGCTACAGCAGCGGCGGCACGACTTACTACTATCACTGGGTCCGTCAGCCGCACCAGTTTCTGTGCATGGGCGGCGAGATCGCCGCCGCACGCGGCACGCTGGGAACCTTCAATGCCGCAACGCTGCAAATGCAGACCGGCTTTTCGGGCAATTACAGCTATGATGCCCGGCTTGCCAACAACCCGCCGCCGTTCTTCCCGACGACCAGCAGCCAGTATGATATTTTGTCCTGGCAGCGCGTGGGCAGTGCATTGTAATCAAACAAAAAGAGGCCGGAAGACTTTCCAGTCCCCGTCCTCTCCCTCTTCCCGCAATGCTTTATGTCAGCACAGCGACTTCCAGCGGCGTGACAATCACGCCCATCGTGTTCAGATCGGCGATAGCCCGCTGCACCTCGTCGATATCGCCAGTGAAGGCAATCTGCATCCAGCCCGCTTCTTCGGCGACATTGGCTTTTTCAATCACCGTCACCAGGCGGTACTTCTTGCTCAGATTATACATAATGGGCTGATTTGCCATCAGCTTGTTGAACGTCAGATTGAAACGCTGTACGGGCATTTAACATCCCCCCGCGATAGCCGGAACAATAGAGACCTGATCGCCGTCTTTCAGAGCCGTGTCGGCCCCGTTCAGGAAACGGATGTCTTCGTCATTGACGTAGATGTTGATAAACAGGTTGAGCGAGCCGTCGGCTTTTTTGAGGCTCTTGCCGAGGCCGGGATGGGCGGCATCGAGCGCATCAATCATCTGGCTGATGGTGGCGGCTTCGACGCTGACGGTGTCCTCACCATTGGTGAACTTGCGGGACGGGGTGGGAATGAGTACGCTGACGGGCATGGTCTCTCCTTGTTACTTTTTATAATTATTCTTTGCAATTTGGCAGGCGGCAGGTCAGGCGACCCCGCCGACGTGCTTTAATGTTGTCTCAATGTCCTGACGCAGACAGGTGAACACCGGCACATCGCGCTCGGTGTAGGCGCTGGCCTCGGACTCGCGCAGCTCGTGGACGAGGTCCAGAAAATCCTGTGGGTAGTCGCTCTCAAACGCCACCACGAACTCCTGGTCGTCAATGCCGAAGGAGTACGTCGTGTTCAACTTGACACTCGGGTACTTGTGGCCCACGGTGATATGCTCACGCATGGCCGCCCGCCGCTCAGTCTCAGAGAGCTGATACCAGGGGCGAGTTTTGATGAACGGGTACACGAACAGATACTTGCCGCCACCGAGGACAATCTGCTTGCGGCTGACTTCACGGTCATCAAAATCGTGTTCGTCCACATACAGGCTCGTCTTGGTCATCGCCAGGTACGAGTACGGGGTGGATAGATACTGCCCCATGCGGGTCCGCAGTATCGCCGCCGTCATCTCCTCGAAGTCTTCCAGGCGGTACGAGATGCGCCACAGCATGAAGTCGCATTCGGGCCGGATGCCCAGCGTGCTGTAGGGATAGACCAGAAAGCGCGATTTGGCCTCTTCGACCACGGCGGCCAGTTCCTGCGCGGCGTCGGCCCGCTCGGCTTCGGTCAGTTCGCGCCGGAACAGAGGGTCGAGCTTGTAGAAGGCAAAGTTGCAGAACTGCCGGGGCGATTCGGCATCGGCGGCCCGCATTTCCTGATACCGCGCCTCTTCATCGGGCGCCAGTTTTTCTCGGTAGGCTCTCATAGTAGTGCGTGTGTTTCTAAAAGACACACGGGGCTGAACCCCCGTGCTTCGAAAAAGCAATTCCCCGCCTTCGCGGGCATAAGAAGTTAGCTGTCTTTAATCTTCGCCCGCGAAGGCAGGGGCTTGCACCTTCAAAGCACGGGGGTTCAGCCCCGTGGCCCGGCGCTACGCCGTCACCAGCGTCTTTTCTTCTGCTTTATCCCCGGAGACCCCACCCGGCACGCGGCCTGCGGGAATAGCATGGGCGCGGGCGGCCAGAGCCTCTTCCAGCGAGGCCAGCGAGGGCTGAATGGGGATGGTTTTGCCCAGTTTGCCCAGGACGGCGTCAATCGTTTTCAGGCCGTTGCCGGTGATACAAATCACTACGCTCTCGTCTTTCGGGATGCGGCCCTGCTGAATGAGCTTGCGCGTGGTGGCGATGGTCACACCGCCCGCCGTCTCGGTGAAGATGCCTTCCGTGCGGGCCAGCAGCTCAATGCCTTCGACCACTTCTTCATCGGTGACGTCTTCGGCCCAGCCGCCGGACTTGCGGCAGGCTTCGGCGGCATAATAGCCGTCGGCGGGGTTGCCGATGGCGATAGACTTGGCGATGGTGTTCGGGCGCACCGGCTTCATAATCTGCGCCTGCTCTTTGACCATTGTAGAAATGGGGTTGCAGCCGGTGGCCTGCGCCACATACATCTTGGTCGGGACGCCGTCAATCAGGCCCAGTTTGGCAAACTCGCCCAGGGCTTTGTAGATTTTCGTGACCAGCGAGCCGCCTGCCGAAGGGCAGACGATGTGCTGCGGGGCTTTCCAGCCCAGCTGCTCGGCGATCTCGTAGCCGAACGTCTTGGAGCCGTCGCCGTAGAACGGGCGCAGGTTGACATTCGCCAGCCCCCAGCCGTACTTGCCCGCGACTTCCGAACACAGCCGGTTGACTTCGTCGTAGTTGCCCTGCACGCTCAGAACGTTCGCGCCGTAGATCAGCGTACCGACCACTTTGCCCTGCTCCAGGTCATGCGGGATAAAGATGTACGCCTCAAAGCCGCCTTCGGCGGCATGGGCGGCGACCGAGTTTGCCAGATTTCCGGTCGACGCGCACCCGACGGTCTGGAAGCCAAATTCGCGGGCTTTCGAGAGCGCGACGGCCACGACGCGGTCTTTGAACGACAGCGTGGGATGGCTCACGGCATCGTTCTTGACATAAACTTCTTTGAGTCCAAGTGCCCGGCCCAGGTTCTCGGCCCGGACCAGCGGCGTGAAGCCCACCTGTTTGCCCACGGTCGGCTCGCCGTCGAGCGGCAGCAGATCGGCATAGCGCCACATGGTCAGCGGGCCAGCCTGAATATGCTCGCGAGTGATCTTCGGCCCGGCATCAAAATCGTACTGCACTTCGAGTGGCCCAAAACACAATTCGCACACATGAATTGGCGCTTTATCGTAGGTTTCGCCGCATTCACGGCAGCGCAGCCCCAGCACTTTCGGCATTGTTATTCCTCCACAGACACAAAAAAAGCCTTCCGCCCCGATAGACAAGGACGAAAAGCGTTATGCTTCCGTGGTACCACCTTGTTTCATGAATACCTCGCGGCGTCCATCTTCGCAAGTCCCACCGCAGTCATAAAACTGCCGCAGACTCTGACCCTGTTACGGGAGTCCCCCGGAGCGCACTACTAAACAATCGCTGTTTGCACGCCCGGCTCAGGAGCCATGTTCCCCCACGTGTCCCCTGCCGGTTTTCAGCATTTCCGGCTCTCTGGAAGGTTCTTCGCGGCGTACTCTTCTCCGTCCACGCCTTTGTTCACAAGTATTTAGTTTTTGCAATCAAGTTGTGCCGATATTATACACACGCCCGGCGGGCGGTGTCAAGGGGCACATGCCCCTCTCAAAATTAACTCTCAAGATTATAAGATCAGATGCCAATAAAAATACCAGCACACATTGCCCGCAGGCTTTTCGTTCTGCACTTTCGTTTTGGATCTGATTTCTTGCTTTCAATCTCATCTCTTGCTTCCAAAGGAGCTATCAACCCGATGACCACTCAACACCGACCGCTGCGCCTCCGGGCGCAGCGTGCGCTTTCTGTTCTCGGCCTCTCTGCGGTGCTGCTCGCCAGCGCCGGAAGCGCTTTTGCCACCCCCTCCCCCCCCTTGTATGTGACTACAGCCGGCAGCGATGCCAATCCCGGCTCACAGGCCAGCCCGTTTCTGACCATTCAGGCGGCGATCAACGCCGCAAATCCCGGTGATACCATCATCATTGACGACGGAACCTACACCGGGCCAGGGGATGTAGACCTGGACACAGGCGGCAAAAACCTGACCATTCAGTCCGTCCACGGCGCGGCTAGCACGGTGATTGACTGCGGCGGCAGCAGCAGTGTAGACCATCGGGGTTTTATAATCCAAAGCGGTGAGACAGTCAGCATCACCGGTCTGACCATCAAGAACGGCTATGAAAGCAGTGCTCGTGGTGGCGCGATAGATTCCCTATTGGGCGATTTGGCGCTTGCAAACTGTATCATCTCCGGCAACACAGCCAGCGACGGCGGCGGTATCGCCAACGACCACAACTTTGGTGGCAGCATCACGCTCACTAACTGCCTCGTCTTCGGCAATACAGCCAGCAACAATGGAGGCGGCGTTTTTAACGAAACTTACAATGGCAGTCTAACGCTCACCAACTGCACTTTCTCCGCCAACACAGCCAGCGGCAGTGGCGGCGGCATAGGCAACAATCAATACCGTGGCAGTGTAACGCTCACTAACAGCATCTTCTACGGCGACACAGCCACCAACACAGCAGAGATTTACAGCAACATCGGCACTTCCCTTGCCCTAATTTCCTGTGATGTTCAGGGCGGCTACCCCGGCACAGGCAACATTGACAGCGACCCGCTCTTTGTCAGCGCCACCGACTTCCACCTGCTGCCCGGCTCGCCTGCCCTGGGAACAGGAGACAGCACCGGCGCACCCGCCACGGATATTGAAGGCACAACCCGCCCCACCCTGCCCAGCATGGGAGCCTATGACGTTGAAGTTGCCCCTGTTACCGTGACTTCCCTCACCGTCACGCCCAACACGTCCTCGGTGGTCGTCGGCGGCACACAGCAGTTCACGGCCACAGCGACCTACTCGGACCAGACGACAGCGGATGTCACCGCACAGGCCACCTGGGTCAGCGACAACACCAGCGCCGCTACCATTGACGCCCAGGGCCTCGCCATCGGCGTCGCCGCAGGCACGTCCAACATCAACGCCACTTACAGCGGCTACTTCTCGACGACCGCTGTGCTGACCGTCGCTGCTGCATCCATCCCGGCGCACTGGGATGCCATCAGCATTTCCGTCGCCCCGGACAACATGACCCACATCCTCTGGAACAACCCCGCAGGCAGAATGGCGCTGTGGAGCTACAACACCGCCACCGACCAGTTCTTTGATCGTGAGTTCGGCCCCTACCCCGGCTGGAAGCCAACCGCCGTCGCGGACGGCCCCGACGGCAAAACCCGTGTCCTCTGGAACAACACCAGCGGACGAGTCGCACTCTGGGACTACGACATCGCCACCACGACTGGCACTGGTCAGTTAGTCGACCATGAGTACGGCCCTTACCCCGGATGGAGTGCCACCGCCATCAGCGTGGGCACGGACAACACGACCCACATCCTCTGGAACAACACCAGCGGACGAGTGGCACTGTGGAACTATGACACCGTCACCAGCCAGTTCGTCGACAACGAGTACGGTCCCTACCCTGGCTGGAAGGCAACCGCCGTCGCCGACGGCCCCGACGGCAAAACCCGCATCGTCTGGAACAACACGAGCGGACGAGTCGCACTCTGGGACATGAACACCAGCACCGGTCAGTTCACCGACCATGAATATGGCCCCTACCCCGGCTGGAGCGCCACTGCCGTCAGCGTCGCCCCGGACAACACGACCCACATCCTCTGGAACAACACCAGCGGACGAGTCGCACTGTGGAACTATGACACCGCCACCAGCCAGTTCGTCGACAACGAAGTCGATCCGGCAGCGGGATGGACGGCCAAAGCCATCGCCGATGGTCCCGACGGACAGAGCCGCGTTTTGGGCACCACTGCCAGCGGCGCAATGACTGTGTGGGATACCAGCAGCCTCCTCAGCAGCCAGCCTCAGCCGGTATTCGGTCCCTACGCTCCGTAGGCTTCCGACACACCTCTAACAGAAGCAAGCGCCGGGACCCTGACAGGTTCTGGCGCTTTCTTTCGTTGTCCTGCTTTCAATTTTCATCTTTCTCCGCACGTTTGTTGTCCGCAGTGACCGACTTGTCGCCTGCCATCACTTTTGGTCCCTCGCGCTCATCGGGTGGCACGCCCTGGG
>CAXUKS010000039.1:2037-36261 GCA_964251675.1 uncultured Armatimonadales bacterium | reverse complement strand
GCATATTGGCGGAGGTGACGGTCTTGGAGGCATTGGTCGTGAAGCGCACGTTTCCCCGCCCGTCCTCCATCGGGTACTCCCCGTTGCACCGGATGAGGCCGTCGCCCCAGGTGTACTGCGCCGAGTTTACCCCGTTCGTCTTCTCAATTAGGATTGTGTCTCCGTCCAGATAGTACCCGGTCGTCGTCCCGTTGACCGTCTTGCTCACCTGACGCCCGATGGCATCATAGCGGTACGAGATGGTGCTCGAAGCCGTGGTGATGGAGGTCAGGCGGTCATCGAAATCAGCACAGATTTCAACGCCGCCGGGGTGAATTCCTGCGTGTCACCGTGGCTTGCCCCCATGATAAATCTTTTTATTTGCCCCAGTCCCACGCGGCGAGGCCGGTGCGGTAGGGAAGCTGAACGGTTTTGCCGGTGTCGACGGACACGATGAAGATTTCGTCGTCGGGGACGGGGGGCTTGGAGACGGTGTAGGCAAGGCGTTTGCCATCGGGGGACCAGCGCAGGGAGGTGACGGCCCGTTTGCCGAAGACGGACCAGCCCCAGCGGGCGGGGATGTCTTTGAGCGTGGCACCGCTCGCGGGGTTGGAAAGGCGCAGGACGTTTTGCCCTGGCGGCACGTAGGCCAGCACGCCCCCAGTGGGGGACAGGGCGAACACAGACGCTGAAGGGCCGGGGGCGGCTTTTCCGGCGGTTTGGATGAGGATTTGCGGGCCGGTGGGGGTCTGCACCGAATAGGCAAAGCCGCCCGCTTCGGTCAGCGACGGGCTGCGCGTGGCGGACAGGGCGGGCGGGCGAGCGAGCGTCAGGCCGTGCAGGTCCAGCGGCATTTGGAGGGGCGTGTCCAGCACCTCGGTGGGGACGCTGTAGGCCGTGCCGTCTTCCAGAACCAGCACCGACGAGTCCGAGTCCCAGGCCAGGCCGACGGGCTGTTTGAGCTTCTGCGCGGTGAAGTCTAGTATCAAGTGAGCGGGGGCGGAGGCGTCCACCGGCTGCACCCAGAGCTGACTGACGATGGACTGCTTTTCCTCTTGCAGCGAGATGAGCTGTTTCTCGTAAGCCACCCATCTGCCGTCCGGGGACAGCGCGGGCTGCGTGATCCACTCGCGCACGCCACCGTCGCTGTCCTGCGGCTCGGTCTCATGGGTCAACAGGCGCGGGGGCGTGCCGGGCGTCACAAGGTAGAGGCCGCGCAGGGTCGTGGTGTGTTCGGAAGGGGCGTCGGCTTCTAAATAGACCAGCGTTCCCGCCGGGATGCCTTTGACGTGCGGCGGCGAAGTCAGCGCCCCGATCAGAGTCAGCAACAGGGGGACACCGACCACGAAAGCAATCCCCGCCCACAGCCACCACGGGCGGCGGGTTTTTGAGAGCGTAGGCGCGGGAGCGCCAATCAGCGCATTGTCGGCGATCTCAGCCGCGTTTTGTGTGTCAGTCTCGTGTGAGGGCATACGTGTTTAAGTTCGGGCGCAGGTAACGCGCAATCAGCGGATATTCGGCGGCAATAGCATAGTAGACATCCTGGGCCACTTTGCGGTACGACGGGTGCCCCTGCCGGGCGGAGCGCAGCTCGACAAAATGGGTCACTTCCCGCAGGTTCCAGGTGAACAGCGCCCGCACCCGTGTCGCCAGCGGCAGAACGTAGGCCGCTTCGTGGGCCAGCCCCGTCTCCTGCATCTGTGTAAACGTCTGGGCGGCACGGGCCATGAGCGCATCAAAGCGGTCCGCATAGCCGAACGCTTCCCATTCGGGGGCACGGGCGAACCCCAGCGCGGGGGACAGCGGCTGCACCGTCTGCGTCGCCATCCGGTGCCGCTGGACATCGCGGTACGCCCCGTAGTCCATCGTCATTTCCACGGTGCAGAACAGCCGCTCCAGCGCCCGCCCCGGCGCATCGTGCCGCCCCCGGCGGGACAGGTATTCGTCGACGACCCGCGCCTGCGTGTCTGTGTCCATCGCCCGGACTCGTTCCAAAAGCGTCTCCATCGGCAGGCAGGAAGGGCCATATAGAATTGAAGCTACCAACCGAGTATCGGCATCCGGGTCGGCAAAAACGAGGGACACAGAGGACGGCTGACCGGACGGCGCGGGCGCATCGCCCAGAAGCTCCCGCGCCAGCGTGTTGATGGCGTCCGCCGTGCCTATGCGGTAGGCATTCGGGTCGGCGTATTTTAAGAGCGTCGGGACAACGTGCTGCGCTTCTTCTTTAATGCGCTCCCCCAGCGCCTGCCCTTCGGCCAGCGGCTGCGACAGCAGTTTGGTAATCAGATGCTGCAAGGCGCGGGCGTTCAAAGTCAGCCCGATATTGGTGTGCGTCGCCGCAGGCAGCAGCGCCCGCAGGAGGTCAAAGGCCGTCGCCCGCGACGCGGCCTCGTAGCCGCGCTCGGTCTGCTTGTCGGTCTTGGGCGTCCGCGCTTTAATCTGCCGCACAAAGTCCTCGGTCCAGCCGCTGTAAGCGTCCAGCAGGGCCGCAATCGTTTCCCGGTACTCAGCCAGAAGCGCGGGATGCTCTGCCAGCGCCTCCGGCGTGTGCATTTTGCCTGCGTCGAAGGCCACATAGCGGGTGCTTTTCTCGGTGTACGACGCCAGCCGGGCATCTTCCACGAGCTTGGAGGCCACGATGCTGACATCTTCCAGCGCCAGATGCACCACGCCATGCTCGGCGACGGAAGAGTGCCCGTAGCCCAGCACATACTTCTCGGCAAACGCCCGCGCCCGCTCCTGCAAGCGTCCAATATCCTGCCCCGGCGTGTCCGGCGTGCCCGTGCCGATGAGCGCTCCTAAATCTTCAGCCTCAATCATATTCCGCAGGTCATCGCGCAGGGACAGCCGGGAGCGGGAGTAGCGGGCAAACAGGTACGCGATCACTTCTTCCGGCAGGTTTTGGAGCGCATACACGCTGCGGTCGGTGTTGGTAAAAAAGCGCCCCATATCGGCGGCGGGTTCGAGCGACGTTGCGGGAATGGTCATGGCGGGCAGTTCGGCACGGGCGGCGTGATTTCCTGCCCCATTCTGGGGAGCTGGCATCGAGGAGACCTAACCCCCCAGCCCCCTTCCCTCCAGGAAGGGGGAGCCAAATAAAGACAAAGCCGCTGTGCTTTTTTTCTGAACCCCTTCTGTTTTCTGAACCCCTTCTGGAGGAAGGGATGGCAAGCTCGCTTGCCGGGGAAGGTTTCCTGCTCTTTCCTAATTTTCCGGCTCCCCAGAATTGGGGCGGGGGGCCTCACCGCACCGCCCCCGGCCACGGCAGGCCCGCACGGGCGGCAAAGTAAGGCCCGCTGCTATGCACCGTTGCCTCCAACTGCCCCCGCCCCCCCGCTTCCTGCCGCAGCGTTCCCAGCACGAGGCCACCATAGACAACGAGCAGAACGCAGGCGGTCGCCGGGGCCAGAACGCGCAGGCTCGCCCCAAACCGGGCCAGTCGCGGGGCCGGGCGCAAACGGGCGGCGAGGGCGGCTCCGAGTGTCAGCAGAAGCGGCGCAATCAATGCTGTGGCTATCGCTATCCCCTCAAAAAGACTGCGACGGCCATCATCTTGAAAGTCGAAAGGACTGGCATCTGGCAAAAAACAAAGTTTAGCTGCTCCCGTTGCCCACAGTCCATGTGTCTGCCACAAGAGCAGTGTATACAGCGCCGTCAGAGTACTCAGGGTCAGACCGAGCAGGCCCAGCGTCCGCCATCCGCTTGCCTGCCGGAGTCTAGGCCAGGGAATACGCCGGGCGGCACCGCGCATCGCCAGTGCGAGGGCTGCCAGAAAAAGCAGAATGATCGCTCCGGTCAGCCACTTCCCCCCCACGGAAGGCATATTAATTGCCAGCACCAGCAGAAGAAAACAAAAGGCCAGCAGGACCGTCGCCCCCAGCAGCACACCGATAATCTGTCCCAGGCTAGGAAGCCAGCCCGACAGCGCCGGAGCAAACCGGCGCCCAGTAGAAGCCACAACAGCCACGGCCCACAGCGCGAGAAGCCAGAAAATGTTTGCCAGGATGGCTACATCTGCTGTCCACCAGTTCACCAAGCGGTTGATTGGTTCCAAAATGGAGTTCTCTCTGGAGGAGACACTGGACTGAACGGCGCTAACACGCACCCCGGCCTCGGCTTCCGCCAGCGCCTTTGCCGCAAGGCCCGGCTGCCCGTGCTGCCGGGCATATTTCGCAAAGGCTTGAGCAGTGGCGCGGTAGCGGGTCGTTTGCAGTTCTTCGGTGGCATGAGAAGGCAATTCCGGTGGCGGCGGTGTGCCGCCTGGGCGCAGGCAGGCGATATCGCACAGGCTGGAGCCGATGATCGAGCCAATTAAAAAATTGGACTGCACCCGCATCAAATCCCCGCACCGACGCAGGGATTCACGCAGGGCAAGCCCCCCGGCGATATTTCCTGCCTGCTCTTTTTGCATGGCTCGATACGCCAGCACCGACACCGCCTGCCGCATCTGCTGATACTGCGGGAGCAGTGTGTTGTAGGCGATGAATGCCTGCGGGATTACTCCCCTATCCCCAAAGGCAGCTTGCTTAAGCCGCCAGCGGCTTTGGATATCGTCGGCAATGTATTCGCGCCAGGCGGTCTTCGTCCCTGCCCGGCGCACGGCGGCTTCGGCCTCCGCGTCCCGGTGCGCGGCCAGCAGGCCCACGGCCCGCATCAGGGAGAAATATGCATTGTTTGGGTCGATCCGCTCGCCTTCAGCGGCGGTTTGGTCATATGCCGCCAGCGCGGCAGGCATAGATGGCTTGGGATGGTAGTCGTTCGGCGACGGCTTCGTGCCCTCCAGCCACCGGCCTTCGGGCCGATCTATCCGAACCACGCCTGGCGTGTCGTAGCGCAGAATGTTGGCGTAGAGCGCGGGCTGGTTCGGAAAGCGGGACACTAGGCCGCGCATTCCGGCGGCGGCTCCCACGTATCCCGGCCCATCTAGAGCGGCATAGTGTAGACCAAAATCCTCGGGGGCCGACGCGGCGGCAGCATTCATGCGGTGGCGGTCTTCGATGGACGAGGTGGTGTACGAGTGAGTGCGGCCCGGCAGCAGGTGGTACCGGCCAATGCTGATGAGCGCCTGCTGACGCACCAGCCAGCGCGTGGCCGGGGCGAGGAAAAGGGCAACTGTGACACACACGGCAATGCCCGGCAGAACGCATCGAAGAGGGCGAACCATAACAAAATCTCCTCTGACACACTGCGCTCCGCCGCACAACTGCGGCGGCGCAAAGTGTGCCCCAGAAACAGAAACGGCACAGGGGCGCAAAAGGGTTCGCCGGAACCTAAAGAATAATCGTGCCCCGGAAGTTTCACTGCACCGCCCCCGGCCACGTCTTGTCCATAAGCTGCGCCGCGTACTGCCCTTCGCCGTGCAGGGACTGCGTGAGAGCTGCATTGAGGGCGTTTTCCTGCCGCACCATCCACAGGGTTAGCCCGCCATAGCCGACGGCCAGCAGGCATAGCACGAGCGGTGTTCCCAGGCGGAAGCCCTGCACCACCCCCACTGACGCCGGGACACGCTTCACACGGGCGGCAATGCTGAAAACAAGGCACAGTAGCAGCGGCAAAGCCGCCGCCGACAGGACGCCAGTTATGATTGGTGTTTCGGTATTATCAGTGGTCAGAAGGCTGACTGTGTCAATGCCATAAGCGTGGCTCACCAGCCAGAACAGCACGCCAAACAGCGCGGCCAGCACGGCCAGGGTGACGACGCCTGCCAGCAGGAAGTGCCCGAACGGTCGCCGCAAAGGGGGGCGTAAGGCGGCAAATATCCCAGTGATGCCTAGCGGAACCAGAAGCAGAACAGCGAGGACAAACAGAGACGAAGACCAGTCTATTACAATGTTGTTGCTGAATAGCGGACAAACGGCCAGCAGGCATAGCATCAAGACGCCGACGATGCCAAACGTCGCGCCGGGAGGCAAAGGATGGCGGTCTCGTAGACGTGGCAGGCGGCTCAGTGCCCCGCCAATCAGTCCAAGCAGCAAGAATAGCCCAAAGACAACCAACAAGATTGGGCCAGCCATTAACGGCAGCACGAGACGCTCTAATCCCTGAAAAACGCCACCACTATCGAGCGACGCCGAAATAATTTGCTGGCTTTGTTTCTCTGCAGCCTCCTGCGCTCGCGCCTCCTGCGCCGCTTCGGGATGGCCCAGGCGCGTCACATAAGCGCAGTAGGCATCCAGCCTCCTTTGCGACAGCGGGTTAGGGTTGCTCGAAGAATTATTTTCACCGGGCAGCGCCACGAGGGGAGCCGCGCCGCCCGGCCGTATCCTGGTAATCGACATAATCGCAATGCCAACCAGCCCGGTAATTTCTGATGCTCCCTGACCGCGCATCAAGTCGCCGATGTGGGCCAGCGACCGGCGCAGAGTCAGTCCATCGTCCGCGTACCCAGCGAGTTCTTCTCGAACGGCCCTCTCCGTGACCAGACGCGCCACAGCCCGCAGCGGTCCGAATTGTGGGAACAGGACGGATGCCTGAAACGCCGCCCCACCGACCGCTTCATGGTGGCCGTCGTAGCTGTCCAGAATGCGCCAGTGTCCTTCCACCTCATCCGCGAAGTATTCGCGCCAGGCTGGTTTCGCGCCCGCCCGCCGGATTGCAGCCAGCCCTTCGGCGTCTTTGTGGGCGGCGAACAGGCCGATGGAGCGCATAGACGGAAAGTAGGCATTGTCCGGGTCCAGCCGCTCTCCCGCCGCCGCATCGGCCTCAAACGCCGCCAGCTCTGCCGCCGGAGGCGGTGGGCTGAGCGTGTATTTCTGGGGCGGCGAATTGGCCAACAGCAGCGTTCCGTTAGCATCGGGCCGGTTCAGTTTCAGCGTCGTGGTCGCATACCGCAGAATGTTGGCGCGAAGCGACGGGTTATCGGGGAAGCGTGGCACGAGGCTGCGGGCATACTCTACCTGCGTCTGTTTCAGGAAGTCCGGCTGTCCCGCAAGCTGCACTGGATAGTCGTTCGGGTGACTTTGCACAAACTGCCGGTTGTGTTCGACACTGTAGAACGAGGCGGGGCTGATTTGCCGATGCACGAGCCAGCGGGTTTGGGGGGCCAGCAGCAAAGCCAGCAGTATGCCGACGGCGATGCCAAACAGGGCGCGGCGCAGGGAAAGAGACATGAGAGGCTCCTGAAAATTGGATGGATACACGGGGCTGAACCCCCGTGCTTTAAAATGCAAGCCCCCGCCTTCGCGGGCGAAGATTTAAGTTAGGAATGGATCTTCTGATGCCCGCGCAGGCGGGGAATTGCCCTTCAAAGCATGGGGGTTCAGCCCCGTGTTAATCCTAGACCACCAGCACAGCGGGCCGCAGGCGTTCAGCACGGCGGCGCGGGAGGGGGCGGCGGTCGGCAGGGGCGGGCGGCGGAGGCAGGGCGGCCCAGGCGGCGAAGGTTCCTGCCGATAAATCCGGACGGGACAGCAGGGCGTCCAGCGAGGGCAGGCGGGCCGGGGCGGCGGCGAGGTCTCGCGGCGCAGGCGTGGGCGCGGACACGGGGGCGGACAATGTCCAGTGCAGGGCTAAGAGGGTGACGCCGAGCGAGCCGCCCGCGCCCAGCATCACCGGGCGCAGCGTGGGCCAGAGGGCGTGCCAGTGCCAGGCCCGCCAGTCCCACCACGGCGGGGGGACACCGAGGGCGGCCAGCACGCGGGTATCAAAGTCCGGGGACAGGGGCGGGGTTGACAGTTCGCGGAGGGCGTCGCACAAATCAGTCATGGGATGCCTCCTCCGACGCCAGCCAGAGGGTGCGGAACTGAGCGCGGGCGGCATGGAGGCGCGAGCGCACTGTGCCGACGGGGATGCCGAGCGCAGCCGCGATTTCGGGGTAGTCCAGGCCTTCAAGTTCACGCAACACCAGCGCGGCCCGGAGCGGCGGGGAAAGCTGTGCCAGCAGGGCGTGGACGGCCACGCGCGTGGTCACGGCCTCGGACGCATCGGCAGCGACGGGTTCGGACAAAACTTCGCCGCCCTCACGGGTCCAGCGGGCGGAGCGCATCCGGTCGAGGCAGACGCGGACGACGATGCCAAAGAGCCACGCCGAAAACGGGCCGCTGCCCCGGAAGGTCGGCAGATGCCGGAAGGCGCGGACAAAGGCTTCCTGCGCGGCGTCCTCGGCTTCGCTGTCCCGGCGCAGAACGTGCGCGGCGAGACGCACTGCCCGGCCCCGGTACTGCTCCAAAAGCCAGCGGTATGCCGCCTCGTCGCCAGTGCGGGCACGGGCCACCCAGGCGGCCTCTTCGCGGAGTTCGCGGGGCCGGGCGTCCGCGTCTCGCAACAGATGGCCCCAGTCAGCAGCCATCGCGTGTGCCAGTGTGCCGTGTGTCATGCTGATAAAGACGCGGCATGGGGGCAAAAGGGTTCGGTAGAGGAAGAAAAATTATGCGGTCAGTACCCCAGCGCCAGGCCGTCCACACGGGGGTCGGACGCGCCGAGACGCACCCCGGTGGCCGGGTCTACGGTGATGATCTGCGAGGCGCACGCGCCCGACCACGGACCGCCAACGGTGAGTGCGTGGCCCCGGCGGCGCAGTTCGTAGCAGGTGTCGAGCGGCAGGCGCTCTTCGACGGCCAGCTCCGCACCGTCCGGCGGAACGTGCCACTTGGGGCTTTCAATGGCCTCCTGCGGGCTGCGCTTCCAATCCACCATCTGCGTGATCGTTTGCAGGCTCGTCTGCACCTGCACATCAGCGCCGGGGGTGCCGCCGACGGCCCGCAGGGTGTCGCCGTCAAACAGCATCCATGTGTTGAGCGTGTGCATCGTCTTTTTGCCCGGAGCCAGCACATTCGGGTTCTTCGGGTCCAGGCTGAAGCCGGTCATGCGGTTGTTCAAAAGTACGCCCGTGCCGGGAACGACCACGCCGCTGCCGAAGCCGTGAAAGACGCTTTGTATCCACGACACGGCATTGCCGCCGCTGTCCACAACGCACAGCGAGGTCGTATCCGTGCCGCCATTGACCACCGGCAGGCGTCCCGGCGAGTACCGCGCAGCGGCAGTCTGCAAATTGAGACGCTGCCGCTGCTTGGCGGCATAGTCTTTGGACAGCAGCATTTGCAGCGGGGTTTTCGGCACATCGCCCAGATACGCCAGACGGTCCGCGAAGGCCAGCTTTTTGGCCTCGGCCATGAGATGCACGGCGTCGGGGCCGTCCGGGTCCAGCGCGGCCAGGTCATAGCCTTCCAAGATGTTCAGCATTTGCAGGAGCAGGCAACCCTGCGAGACCGGCGGCTGCTCGGTGACAGTCATGCCCCGGTAGGTGGTGCGGATCGGCTCCAGAAGCTGCGACCGATGCGCGGCTAAATCGGCGCGGGTAAAAAAGCCGCCATTGGCCCCCGAATAGGCCACAAGGCTGTCCGCGAACTCACCCTCATAGAACGCCGCCCGGCCTCCCACCGCAATCTCCCGCAGGGTGCGGGCGAGTGTCGGCTGATACAGCACCGCCCCGGCCCGCAGACTGTCCGGGACCAGGGCCGCGCCCGACTCGGGGAACTCGTTCCAGAGCTGCTCGTGCGACTCAAGCAATGCCGCCTGCCACGCGGGCAGGGCGTAGCCATCCTCGGCCAGCGCAATCGCCGGAGCCAGCACCTCCGAGGCGGGCAGGGTTCCCCACGTTTCCAGCGCCGTCAGCCAGGCATCCACGGCCCCCGGCACAGACGCCGCCCGGATGCCCCGGTGCGGGATCGCCGCGCCCATCGCTTCCAAAGTGGCCCCCGCCGGGGCGGCCCCGCTGCCATTCAGGGCAGACAGCGTCCGGGCGGGCGCATTCCAGAACTGGGCGAACACATCCCCGCCGAGATGGGACAGGTGCGGCTCCATCACGGCCATCGCTGCCCCCATTGCCACGGCAGCATCCACGGCATTGCCGCCTGCCCGCAGGATTTCAATGCCAATCAGCGACGCCAAAGGGTTGGCGGCGGCGACCATGCCCGTTCGGGCAGAGCGGAGCGGCGTGCGTGTCAGGCTTCTCATGGGATATTGTTCTTTCCTAGCCCGGCGAATACAGCATACTGCTGTATAAATACACAATTTTGTGGTATAGTTACCCTGTGACAAGAGGACATCACCTGCCAGTGACACCCCCTTGCCGTCATGCTACTTTTTCAGTAGCTGATGCAGCGCGGCGATTGCGCTTACAATCGCGGCGATGGTTTGGGCAATAACTCTGAGTTTCAGAGCTTTGCGCCAGGTTCCTTGCTTCAAAGAGCATCACCTCCTTTCAGCAAGATTGAGAAGACAGCCCCCACGGCTGTCTTTTCGTTTGTATTATAGCATAGTTACCCCCACCACCTCTGTAAACGTACCGGGAAATGCGCCCGCCTCTCTTGCCCCTCCCCTGCCGTGCCGATAAACAGAGCATGGCACAGACATCGCAGACCCAATCCCCACCCGCGCCGCAGACCGTGCAGCCCCTTCCGCTGGCGCTCATTGCGACCAATGAAAACCAGCCGCGCAAGTCGTTCTACCAGGACACGCTTGAAGAGCTGGCCGCCTCCATCAAAGAGCGCGGCGTGCTGGAGCCGATTGTCGTGCGGCCCTTCCCCGGCGCGGACGGTACGCTGTACCAGATTGTCATGGGCGAGCGCCGCTTCCGGGCCTCCAAAATCGCCGGGTGCGCGACCATCCCCGCCCTCGTCAAAGAGATGAGCGACGAGGACGCCCATGCCGATGCCCTGCTGGAAAACTTCCAGCGCGAGGACATGAACCCGGTGGAGAAAGCACGGGCTATTCAGGGCCTGTTGACGTTCATGTCGTGGGAAAAATGCGGCAAAACCCTGGGCGTCTCCGAGACCACCCTGCGCCGCTCGCTGGAGCTGCTGGACCTGCCGCCATTCGTACAGCACGAGCTGACCCTGCGCGATCCTCAGCCCGGCCAGATGCTTCTCTCCGAAGGCCACGCCCGCGCCCTCGCCGCGCTGGCCCATGAGCCGGGGGCGCAAAAGCGCATGGTAGAGAAGATCAAGGCCGAGAAGCTGAATGTCAGCGATGCCGAAAAAGTCATGGCGGCCATACTCAAATACCCGGAGAAGAAAGAAGCCTTCCTGCGCATCCCTCTTGCCATCACCGAGCAGCTTCTGAAGTCGCTGGGCGCACGCGCCGACAAAGCCAAGCCGTACCGCCCGCAGACCGCCGAGCAGCACATGAAGGCGATTGACAAAGTCGGCCAGCAGCTCTCGGAGCTTCTGGACGAGCGCGTGATTGAGTACCTGAGCGCCGTGCAGATGAACCAGATGCTGGCGACCTGCGCCGAGCTGGGCCGGGGCCTGGAAGAGTTCAACCGCAAGGTGCGCCTGGCCCTCAAATCCAAAGAATACGGCTTCCAGGAGACCTACATCCACTGCCCCCTCTGCGGGCGCGTGGAGCTTGTCGGCAGCCTGCGCTGCTCCGTCTGCTGGACTATCCTGCGCCGCTGCTACGACTGCGGCAACTACGACCGCACCCGCGAAAAATGCGGCGTCAACCAGGCCGCGATCTACGTTGCCGAGGCCGAAAACCCCAAAGAATACTCCAAAAGCTACAAATGCCCCGACTACAAACCGAAGTACGAAGCCCAGGCCGCCAAAGTGCTGCGGACGGTTTGAGCGGGAAGGTAGAGACAAGAAAAGGGCCGGGCGCATTGCGCCCGGCCCTCTGTTCTTTTTGAAGTGGTAAGAAACTTCGGGATTATTGCTTTACGAGATCAAGAGTCACACTGCCACCTGTAGATTGGGTGAGAGTGCCAGTCACATGACCATTGCTGGCGAAAGCAATTGTACCGCTTGCAGAAGCCGAAAAGGTTGGATACTGGAAAGTGACGCTTGCTGCGCCCGCGTTTGTAACGGAACCAGAAATTGTTTCGTCTTGCCCGCTAGTGTTGTTGTGTCCAGTTCCGGTCAGCTTTCCGTCGGAGCCTACAGTCACGTTCAATGTACCCGACTGAGGGTTGGTCGTACTGAATGTACCAGCGTAAGTCCCGACGAAAGGCGAATTTGTAACCACCGGAGTGTCGTTGCCTCCACCTCCACCACACCCGGCAAGAGCAAACGCGGTCAATGAAGCCGCCACAACAGCGACAGCAAAGCGGCTTTTCAGTGATAAGTTCTTATGCATAAGTAATCCAACGTAATTAAGTTAAACTATCCATGCCATTGCAAGTGGCTTGCGGCAGAGTAAATTCTACTCGGTCCGACCTTCGATAGTTGAACCTAATTCAGCACAACTACTTATTATATCTCCTTGTCCTCTCAAAACCAGGACGGCTAGATTATAACATGAACCCTTGCTTTATGCAACTTAAATCAGACAAAAATGACACTCGGATTACGTAGACGGCACTAACAGACTCATTTATCATAAACATATGGTAGATGAGGACCTTCTTGTTCTGTTTGGACAGAAGGTAAAACAATTGCGAAAGGAGCGGGGAATGTCACAAGAGCAACTCGCTTTTGCAGCAGAATTGGAACGCTCATACATCAGTGATATTGAGGGCGGACGGCGGAACGTTGCGTTGAGAAACATCCACACATTAGCAACAGCGTTAGGTGTAACTCTAGCTCAATTTTTTGATGGCATCGAATGAAATCAGCAAGACTGCGGAGCCGATAAAATAGGACACACTTATTTAATCCATCCCAACCGCCGCCGGGCGATTGAGGCGTACTCTTCGCTTAACTCGATCCCCCAGAATTTTCTTTGCAGACGGCTTGCTACTAATCCTACCGTACCGGAACCAAAGAAGGGGTCCAGCACCGTGTCGCCCGGCTGTGAGCCTGCCAGAAGACACGGCTCAACTAGCTTTGTGGGGAATGTGGCAAAATGAGCTTCAGGAAAAGCTTCCGTGTGAATAGACCACACAGAGGGGCGATTCTTCAGGCCCGCTGCTGAAGGCTCCCTGACAGCCTCATAATCGTAATAATACTTTTCTGATTTAGAGAATAAAAAAAGATACTCGTGAGCGCGGGTCGGCCTATCTCGAACGCTCTCCGGCTGGCAGTTGGGCTTATGCCAGATGATGTCCGAGCGCAGATACCAGCCCGCATCTTGAAGCGCGAAGGCAAGTCGCCAGGGAACGCCGATTAAATCTTTGGGCTTGAGGCCCTCCGGCGTCGGCGCACGGTAATCCATCGCCCGGCCTTTGTTCTTCTTATCCGCATCGCGCCAAGTGCGCCCCCCACTCGTGTAGCTGTCTCCGATATTCAGCCAGAGCGTACCATCCTCTGTGAGCGTTCGACGCACTTCCTCAAAAACGGCACAAAGATTATTGATATAGTCACTCAACTTTGGCTCTGCCCCAATTTGATGCTCCAACCCATAGTCACGCAGGCCCCAGTAGGGGGGACTGGTGATACAACAACGAACTGTTTTGTCTGGAACTGACGCCAAAGCCGTCAGGGCATCGGAACGCACAATTCGGCATCCGGCTGACGGCCCCGTAAAGTCTTTCTCAATGCCCACAAAGTTTGTTTGTTCCATGCTTCTCAGCTCCTCTCATTTTATAGCCGGCTTTCCATCAGAATGTCCAGCAGGTAGCGGTCTACGGGGTAGCCGTACAGGGTTTCTTACTGAGCGCCGGGGCGACCGTGGCTGATGAGGTCAAAGTCGCCAGCGAAGTTCCAGAGGGCGTGGCCCCAGCCGAACTCTTTGTAGAGGCCGAATAAATCGGTGAATCAGCGCCGGGCGATGTCGTTGGGGGTGTGATTGTAGCAGCCGCATTCGCCGATATGCACACCCGCGCCCGCCGCTTCGACGTCGCGCACGGTAGTCGGTGGGGATACGCACGAAGTTGAAGCCGTAATGGGGCATAGGGTGAGTCCCCTTGTTGATTATCTTGTTTCCTTCAAGTTCGCTTTGCAGGCAGGCGTTTCCTGCACTGCCAGGATACGCCGGGGCTTCGTTCGGGTAGAATAGCCGCATGAAACCGTTCCTGCTGCTCACCGGAATACTGCTGGCCTGCACCCTGCGGCCTTCTGCCGCGCAGACATCCCCGCAGATGCCGCTGCTGGCCCCTGTCCCTGCGCCCGCCCGACTTCAGCTTGCGCCGTCGGAGCGGCAGTTTTTCGCGCTGGGGGTGACACTGGCCCAAGGAGCGTTTGCCTACGCGGAGCTGGCGAAAGGGGCGACGGCAGTGTCTAAAATGTCTTCGCAGTTCGCGCAGATCGGGCCGCTGGGAGATTTGGAACCGGTCGCACAGCGTAACCGCAGAGACGCCAAAGACGCACTGGTACGGGCGGTGGAAATGATGAAAACGCTGAAAGCCCCGCCGTCGGCGCTGGCTCCGGTGCAGAAAGCCGCTGACCGGCTGACAAAGGGGCTGGCAACGTCGCGGGATGCCCGGCCCCTGAAGCTGTTCAATGCGCGGGCGGCCCGGACGCTGTCATCGCTCAGTGAGTTTGACGCGCTTTCGTCACTGCCCGAAGACCCGGCCCTGCGCCGCTGGCTGACCGGGGCCGCCGTGTCCCGCTCGGCGGCGGTCTGGTATGACGAAGGCACGCTGGCGGGGCTGACACAGATTGCGGCGCGTCACAAAATGCCAGAGCTGCTGCCGCCAACGGAGCAGGTTGCCACGGACCTGCGCGGCCTGCGGGACTGGCTGGCTCTGCGCCTGCCCGACTCCCCTACCCCGGAGCAGACGGCTTTGCAGCAGTCGCTGGACACGTTTCTGCAGGGCAGCACGGTCGGGCGCAAGCCAGGGGTCAAGTCGTCCGCACCACTCTCCCCGGCGCAGCTTGCCGCGCTCGGCGTCATCAGTCGTCAATTACAGGCGCAGGTGCTGGGGGCGGGCGGGGCCGCACAGGAGGAGGCGGCTCAGTAGAAGCCGCCGCATGGCAAATAACAGCATTTCTGAGGAGCGGTGCTGCGTGTGGCGGCAATGGGATACGACATCTCTGCCAGGCACAAGCGGACTTTTTGACGGGAAAACAGAAAAGCCCCCGCACTCCAAAGTGGGGGGCTGCGATTGCTGCCAGACCGTCAGCGGGTTCCGCCTGCCGTGCCGCTGGTTGTGCCCGTGGATGTGCCTGCCCCGGAGGGTCCGGGAGGTGAGGCGGGCGTTCCGGCGGCTCCGGGCGCACCGGCAGCGCCTGGTGCTCCGGGCGCACCCGCCGGGCCAGGCGCACCCGCCGGGCCGGGCGTGCCGCCGCCCGGAACCACAACCGTGGTATTCCTCGGCGCGGGCGTCACGACGGTCGTGGGCGGCGGGGGGTCGTCATGGGAGCAGCCTGCCAGCCCAAAGGCCAGCGTCCCGAGTGCCAGAGCGGCCAGACTTGTCTTGAAATTCATGCGTCGGTCCTCCTGAGAGCCGCCGCTCGGACAGCAGAGGGTCCGGCGGCGAGATGGGACGTTATCCCCCGCAGGGCCTGCCTGCTAAACCCGAAGGGGGCGAGTGCTTTGTAACCCTGCATTACTCTCCTTGTGAATGATATATGCCGACTCGGCGGTAGCCTCAAACCAGGAGACTATTCATGAAAAGCAAAGTTCTATTCAGCACGCTCGCAGCCCGCACGCTCGGCGCAGGTGCCGTTCTTCCCCGGTGACCGCGCAGGCCGCTGGCACAAAGATGGTCGGCGGCGCGGCTACGTACCCGTCCAAAAACGTCATTCGGAACGCCGTCAATTCCAAAGACCACACCACCCTGGTCGCGGCGGTCAAAGCCGCTGCTCTGGTGGACACGCTGGAAGGGGCGGGACCCTTCACCGTGTTTGCGCCGACCAACAAAGCCTTCGCCAAGCTGCCGTCGGGCACGGTCCCGACCCTGCTGAAGCCGGAAAACAAGCCTACGCTCGTCAAAGTCCTGACCTACCATGTCGTCCCCGGACGCTACACAGCGGCCAGCCTAATGGGCCTGGTAAAAAAGGGACACGGCAAAGCCAGCCTGAAGACGGTTCAGGGCGAAATGCTTACCTTCCGCGCTGCGGGGAAGGGCTTGAGCATCACCGATGCCAAGGGCGGCAAGTCCACCGTCACCATTGCGGACGTCATGCAGTCCAACGGCGTCATCCACGTCGTCAACACCGTTCTGATGCCATAATCACCCCGGCAGACCAAAGAACGCCCCCGCGCCAGTGGCGCGGGGGCGTTCTTGTTTCGAACAGCCTACTTGTGGACGCTTGCGCCCTTGACGTCCTGGGCGGCTTCCATGATCGCTTCGGACAGGGTCGGGTGGGCGTGGATGGTGTGCATCAGCTCGTCGATGGTGGACTCCAGCTTGATGGAGACGCAGCACTCATGGATCAAGTCCGTGGCGTGGGGGCCGATGATATGGACGCCCAAAATCTCGCCGTATTTGGCGTCGGTGACGATCTTGACGAGGCCGACGTTCTCGTTGATTGCCATCGCTTTGCCCAGAGACTTGAACGTGAACTTGCCGACTTTGACATCGTAGCCCGCTTCTTTGGCCTGCGCTTCATTTAGACCCGTCCAGGCCATTTCCGGCTCGGTGTAGACGCAGTAGGGAACGGCGGTGTAGTCCATCTTGACGCTCGCCCCCAGGGCGTTCTCGGCTGCTACTTCGCCTTCGCGGGTGGCGACATGGGCCAGGCCGCCCCCGGCGGCATCGCCGATGGCATAGATGTGGGCCACGTTGGTCCGCATATATTCGTCCACCATCAGCTTGCGGTCGAACGTCACGCCCGCGTTTTCCAAACCGAGGCCATCGGTGTAGGCGCGGCGGCCTACGCCGATTAAGAGCTTGTCGAACTCAATCTCGCCGTCGCCCTTCTCGGTGACATACTTGACCTTGCGGCCCGGCACGTCAATCGCCACCACTTTGGTGCTGGTCATCACCTTGATGCCTGCTTTGGTCAGCAGCTTTTGCAGCTCATTGGACAGGTCCGGGTCGGCGGCGGGAACGATGGTCGGCAGCAGCTCAATCAGCGTCACTTCTGCGCCGAGGCCCCGGTACGTGTAGGCAAACTCAGTGCCGACCGCGCCGGAGCCGAGAACGACCAGGCGCTTGGGGACTTCAGGAGCAGAGACGGCTTCGTTAGAGGTCCATAGCGTCGTGTGGCCCAGCGTGCCGTTGGCCTTGCGGTTCTTGACTTCGCGGTTGTCTACAAACACATCAGCTTCGGGCGTGTCCGCGCCGATCACCTGAATGGACGGATGCAGCTTGGCGACGACGCTGCCAGTCGCCAGAATGATCGATGCCGCCGTGATCTTCTCGGTCGTGCCGTCTTCGGTGGCGGCTTCCACTGTGTGCGGGTCCAGCAGCTTGCCTTTGCCTTTGATAAAGCGGACGCCGTTCTTCTTGAACAGGAACTCGACGCCGGACACCAGCGTTTTAACCACTTTGTCTTTGCGGGCCATCAGCGCGGGGAAGTCGTAACCGATTTCGCCGCCGATGGTCAGCCCAAAGTCGGCAAAGTGCTTCGCCTGCTCCAAAGCCGCGACGGAGCCGATCATGGTTTTGGTGGGAATACAGCCCCAGTTGAGGCAGGTTCCGCCCGCGTTGTCGAAGTCAATACAGACCACTTTCGCGCCCATCTTGGCCGCGTGAATCGCGGCGGGGTAGCCGCCCGGTCCGCCGCCGATGACCACTAAATCTACATCATACTGCGCCATTGGGAAAATCCTTTGTTAGAAACTAATCGTTTTGTTGTGTACCCGCTTGGCATGACTGGCGCGGACGGCCACGCGGCCCCCGCCCTGTTTGCCTGCCCACTTGATCCATTTTTGCATGGGGGCGCTGGCCCGCAGCGTGTCCAGCGTGCCAAATTCCCGCGCCAGCTCCGGCAGCGTGAACAGCGCGTGTATTTGCCGGTGACAATCCGCACAAATCTCGGCAATCTCTGTGCCGCCGCGTGATTTGGGGACCAGATGATGCTTGCTTGGCGTTAAGAAGTCCCCCGCACGCAAGCACAGGGGACACTGAAACGAGTTGTCTTGGGTCGCGCTCACGTTTGCCACACAGTATTAACACCGCACAGGCGCGGTTTGTGCCTGAAAGCACGTCTGTCAAATACGGTCATGCCCTGGGCGGGATTCGAACCCGCACGGGGTTGCCCCCGGAGGATTTTACTTACCACTACCGCTTTCGCGGCCTGCTTGTCTTTGCAAAAAGAAAAGCCGTTTGGGGTCTGGACTGTCTCTTCGCCGTGCCGCCGCTTTTGACGCGGTGGGTTAGGCGGCTCCTGTACAGTCTCTACACTCGGCACACGGGTTTCCCCGGAAGCCTAGCTCGGGATTGTCCTGCTCTGCACGAAACTCATCGCGCCGAGTTTAGAGTTCCCCGAATTAGGGAGCTGCTACGGCAGGGTTTCCCCCGCCGCGACCCTCACTCAAGTCCGCTGTGTCTGCCATTCCACCACCAGGGCATGATGCCCCCAAAGTATACCACGCGGCAGGAAGCGAAGTCAAACCATATCCGCAAAAGAGGGATGGCACAGAAACGGGTATATTTAGCGTATATCTTAAAAAGCCGTGCCACCCGCCGAAGCCCTGACAAGGAGAAACCACCGATGCTGACCCGACGAGAACTGCTGCACACCGCGCTGCTGTCCGCCGCTGCTCTGGCCGCCGCCCGCACGGCCCAGGCGCAGGGGCCGCCCGCGCCGCCTAACCTCACGATCCCGGCGACACCGACTGCGCCTGCGGCCACCGGACCGTTTGTCCTGCCGCCGCTGCCCTATGCCTACGATGCGTTAGAGCCGTACATTGACGCCCAGACCATGCAGATACACCATGACAAGCACCACGCGGCCTATGTCAAAAACTTGAACGAAGCGTTTGCCAAGCTGCCCGCGAGTCAGACCCGTGCCGGTGTTCAGCCGCCCGATGCCAGCGGCCTGATTGCCAATCTGCTGACTACCCCCCTCATTGGGATCAAAGACCCCAGTGACCCGGTGTTTACCGCCATCCGCAACAACGGCGGAGGACACTACAACCATTCGCTGTTCTGGACACTGATGAAAAAGGGCGGCGGCGGCAAGCCCACCCGCGATATGGCCGCCGCGATTGACAAGAGCTTCGGCTCGTACACGCAGTTTCAGGATGCTTTCACCAAAGCCGCGCTGGGCCGCTTCGGCAGCGGGTTCGCCTGGCTGTCGCGTTCGCCGAACGGCACGCTGACAGTCGAGTCCACCCCCAATCAGGACAGCCCGCTGATGTATGGCCGGACCCCTCTGCTGGGCATTGATGTCTGGGAGCACGCCTACTACCTGAAGTATCAGAACCGCCGCCCCGAGTATGTCGCCGCGTGGTACAGCACTATCAACTGGGACACGGTCAATAGCCGCTTCACGCAGGCGTCGAAGAAAGCATAGCATCATGTTCAAGAGCCGCCGCAAAGAACAAACCGCCGAAGATGCCCCGGACAGCATTGCCCCGTGGGAAATGCTGTCCGAGGCCGACGGGGCCGCGCAGACCGCCCGGCTGCAAGCACCCCGGCCCGGCCAGCACCTCATCGCCTTCGCCCGGCGGCTGGACGCCGACGCTGTCGCCTGCTTCGATAGAGGGCCGGACGGTACGGGCAAAGCTGTGTTAGTTCTCGAAAACCCCGATGCCCCCGGAGGCGTGATCGAGCGCCGCTATGCGGGCTTCAGCGATTGGTTCGATGCGGCCCTGGCGGAGCACAGGGCAGAAGAGTCGGGGGTATAAAACCCCCGGCATTGAGAGCAAACGCCCTGCCGGGCTAAAGAGAATTTAGAAGGGACTGGCACTTTTAGCTGGGCGCTTTTATTTGTAGCCCGGCAGGGCGTTTGACCTTCCTGCCGGGGGTTTTATACCCCCGACTCTTAAAACAGCACGAGAGCCGCGAAAGCAGACAAGGGGCAGCAGGCATACCAGAAAAACGAAGGGAAGCGGCTCTGCCGGGCCGTCTTCCCAAGACCGAGCCGCGATTGGAGAACGCTTTGGAGCAAACCGAACTAGAACTGATGAACGCCTACTGGCGGGCCGCGAATTATCTGTCCGGCGGCCAGATTTACCTGATGGGTAACCCCCTGCTCAAAGAGCCGCTGACGCGGGCGCATATCAAGCCGCGCCTGCTGGGGCACTGGGGCACGACGCCGGGCCTGAACTTTATCTATGTCCACATGAACCGGGCGATCAAAGCGCACGACCTGAGCGTGATTTATGTCTGCGGGCCGGGGCATGGCGGGCCGGGCATGGTCGCCAATACCTATTTAGAGGGCACGTACAGCGAGGTTTACCCCAACATCTCGCAGGACGCGGCGGGCATCCAAAGGCTGTTCAAGCAGTTTTCGTTCCCCGGCGGCATCCCGAGCCACGACTCGCCGGACAACCCCGGCTCTATCCATGAAGGCGGCGAGCTGGGCTATTCGCTGGCCCACGCCTACGGGGCCGTGTTTGACAACCCCGACTTGATTGCCCTGTGCGTTATCGGCGACGGCGAGGCGGAAACCGGGCCGCTGGCCGCCTCGTGGCACTCCAACAAGTTTCTGGACCCTGTGCGCGACGGGGCCGTGCTGCCGATTTTGCACCTGAACGGCTTCAAGATTGCCAACCCCACCGTGCTGGCGCGTATCTCTCATGAAGAGTTAGACAGCCTGCTCACGGGCTACGGCTACAAGCCGTACTGGGTAGAAGGCGACGATCCCGCAGTGATGCACCCCAAAATGGCCGAGACATTGGACACGGTGCTGGCGGAAATCAAAGATATTCAAACCAGAGCCAGGGAAGCGGGACACGCCGAGCGCCCGCGCTGGCCCGTGATTGTTTTGAAGTCTCCCAAAGGCTGGACCGGGCCGAAGTTCGTGGACGGTAGAAAGGCCGAAGGCTCCTGGCGTGCCCATCAGGTTCCCATTGCGGACATGAAGACCGACGCCCACGTTGCCGAGCTGCAAGAATGGCTGCGAAGCTACCATCCCGAGGAGCTGTTCGACGACGCTGGCACGCTGCTCCCCGAAATCGCCGCGCTTGCCCCGAAAGGCGAGCGGCGCATGGGCGCAAACCCGAGTGCGAATGGCGGCCTGCTGCTCCGCGACCTGCCCCTGCCAGACTTCCGGGATTACGCCCTGCCGGTGGAAAAACCGGGTACGAGCACCGGCGAGGCAACGCGGGTTCTGGGCGGCTTTCTGCGCGATGTGACGGCGGCAAGCGCCGGACGCAGAAACTTCCGCGTGCTGTCCCCCGACGAAAACGACTCCAATCGCCTCGGGGACGTCCTGAGTGCCACCGGGCGGGCGTGGGACGCCGAGACGATCCCCGACGACGACGAGCATCTGGCCGAAGGCGGGCGGGTGATGGAGATCCTCAGCGAAACGACGTGTCAGGGCTGGCTGGAAGGGTACTTGCTCACCGGGCGGCACGGCTGGTTTTCGTGCTATGAAGCCTTCGCGCATATCGTGGACTCCATGTTCAATCAGCACGCCAAGTGGCTGGAAGCCTGCCATCGTATCCCGTGGCGGCGTCCTATCGCGTCGCTGAACTACCTGCTGACATCGCACGTCTGGCGGCAGGACCACAACGGCTTTTCTCATCAGGACCCCGGCTTCATCGACCATGTGATGAACAAAAAGGCAAGCGTCGTGCGTGTCTACCTCCCGCCCGATGCCAACAGCCTGCTGTCCGTGGCCGACCACTGCCTGCGCTCACGGGACTATGTCAATGTGATTGTCGCGGGCAAGCAGCCTGCCCTGCAATTTATGGACATGGACGCTGCCGAGAAGCACTGCGCGGCGGGCCTCGGCATCTGGGACTGGGCGAGTACCGACAAGGGCAAAGAACCGGACGTGGTCATGGCCTGCGCGGGCGACGTGCCGACATTAGAGACGATTGCCGCCGTGGCTCTGCTGCGTCAGGAGTTCCCCGACCTCAAAATCCGTGTGGTCAATGTGGTAGATTTGATGACCTTGCAGCCGCACACCGAGCATCCCCATGGCCTGAGCGACAAAGACTTTGATACGATCTTCACCACCGACAAGCCCGTCATTTTCGCTTACCACGGCTACCCGTATCTGATCCACCGCCTGACTTACCGGCGCACGAACCACGACAACATTCATGTCCACGGCTATCAGGAAGAAGGCACGACCACGACGCCCTTTGATATGGTGGTTCTCAACGACCTGGACCGGTTCCACCTGTGCCGCGACGTGGTCAACCGCGTGCCATCGCTCGGCGTCAGAGCCGCCTATTTCAAGCAGGCCCTCCACGACACGCTGATGGAGCACACCGCCTACACGCGCCAGTACGGCGAGGACCTGCCCGAAGTCCGCGACTGGAAGTGGCCGTTTTGACCTATCCTCCTTGCTTCGCAGGGTCCTCCCTAAAGGGAGGATACAGAATACGGCAGAGAGCTTACTTGTCTCGTCTTAATCCTTCCTTTAGGAAGGACCCTGTGAACGAGGTACGAGAGAATAAGGTGGTAGGTCTCCGGCTCTGTTTGCCGAAAAGGTCACCCAATGAACATTCTTGTCCTGAACGCAGGCAGCTCCAGCCTCAAATATAAACTGTTTCAAATGCCCGGCGAAACAGTCCTGACTGAAGGGGCCTCCGACACCGCCCCCGGCGACAGCCCCGAGGGCGCGGCGGCGCAGGTCATCGACAAGTGCCGCCCGTTTGGCATTGACGCCGTCGGCCACCGGGTTGTCCACGGCGGGCCGCGCTTTTCCGCCCCGGTGCGCGTCACGCCCGAGGTGCTGACGGACCTCAAAGCCTTGTCCGATTTGGACCCGCTGCACAGCCCTATCGAGACAGCTTTGATTGAGGCCGGGCAGCGCCTGTTGCCC
Source organism: uncultured Armatimonadales bacterium (assembly GCA_964251675.1). Lineage (GTDB taxonomy): Bacteria > Armatimonadota > Armatimonadia > Armatimonadales > Capsulimonadaceae > JANXMY01. Next base: position 13,627 of record CAXUKS010000039.1, on the reverse strand, counting down.
GAGGCTCCCGCTATTGCCGCGTTTGATACGGCTTTTCACCGGACGCTCCCGGAAGTGGCCTGGCGCTACGCCCTGCCCCGCGACCTGGCCGACACGCTGCACCTACGCCGGTATGGCTTCCACGGCCTTTCGTACCAGTATGTCACCGGGCGGCTGCTGGCCTGTCTGGGGCGGGAGGCGGGAGGCACACGGCTGATTATCTGCCATCTCGGCAGCGGGGCGAGCGTCTGCGCCGTCCAAAACGGCCACAGCATCGACACCAGCATGGGCCTGACGCCGCTGGAAGGGCTGATGATGGGCACGCGCTCCGGCGACATCGACCCTGGCCTGCTGCTCTATTTGATGCGTTCCCAGGGCAAAAGCGCCGCCGAGCTAGACGACTTGCTGAACCAAAGCAGCGGCCTCAAAGGCGTTGGCGGGCAGAGTGATGTCCGCAAATTGGAGCGGGCCGCGCAGTCTGGCGACGCTCCCGCCGAGATGGCGCTGGAGATGTTCGCCTACCGCGCCGCCAAATACATCGGGGCCTACGCCGCCGCTTTAGAAGGGTTAGACGCCGTGGCCTTCACCGGCGGCATCGGACAGCATTCGGCGGAAATACGCACCCGCCTCTGCCGCCGCCTCGGGTTTTTGGGCATCCGACTGGACGCAGCCGCCAACGTTGCCGCCGGGCCGGGCGAAGTCAAGATCAGCCCCGCCAGTGCCCCCCTATCTGTCTGGGTCATCCCCACCGATGAAGAGCGTCAGATCGCCCGCGATGCCTACGCCTTGCTTGCACCGGCGTGAAGGGGACGTTTCAGGTACAATAGGACTATGGACCACGACCGCCTGTTCAAAGAGCTGCTGACGACGTTCTTCGTGGAGTTTCTGGAACTGTTCCTGCCGGAAATCGCCGCCGCGCTCGACCGTGATACGGCGGTCGTCCCGGGGCGAGGACGCTTTCTTTCTGATCCACGTTGAAAACCAGTCCACCGCACAGGCGGACTTTCCCAAGCGGATGTTTCGGTACTTTGCGCGGCTGACCGAAAAGTACGATCTGCCGGTCTATCCCGTGGTGCTGTTTTACTATGCCGCCCCGCAGCGCCGGGAGCCAACGGGGTTTCGCGTGCGCTTTCCGGGGAAAAACGTGCTGCGCTTTGAGTATGCCGTCATTCAGCTCAACCGGCTCCCGTGGCGGCGGTTCATGCGGCAGGAAACCCCGGTGGCGAGTGCGCTGATGGCAAAGATTAAGATGCGGACGGAGGACCGCCCCCGCGTCAAAGCCGAGTGTCTGCGCCTGCTGGCAAGCCTGCGCCTCGACCCGGCCCGCGCCACCGTCATCGGCGTGTTTGTGGAAAGCTACCTGGCGCTGACCGCGCAGGAAATGACGCAGTACGAGCGGGTCATGGAAAAGTTCACCCCGACAGAAAGGACAGAAACAATGGCATTGATGACAAGCTGGCAGGAAGTGGGCATAGCGCAAGGCAAACAGGAGCTGGTGGTGCGCCAAATTCAGCGGCGTCTGGGAACGGTTTCAGCGCAGGCTGCGGCTCGTCTACCTTTGCTGTCGGCGGAGCAGCTTGATGAGTTAGGCGAAGCCCTGCTGGACTTTGAGACAGCCGCCGACTTGGAAGCGTGGTTTGCGGGGCAAGAATAGAATCAGAAAAAGGCCGCCGGGCATTGCCCGGCGGCCTTTGGTCTCGGTGGCTAGGAGGCCAGGCGGGCCGCGTCATCGGTCTGTTCCCAGCGAAAGGCCGGGTTGCCGAAGTGGCCGTTCTTGGCGGTCTGGGAGTAGATGGGCCGGGTCAGGTCCAGAAGCTGGATGATGCCGCGTGGCGTCAAATCATAGGCGGCCTGGACGCGGCGGCTGATTTCGGCTTCGGGGACGGTGTGCGTGCCGAAAGTCTCGACGAGAACCGAGACGGGCTGGGCGACGCCGATGGCATAGGCAAGCTGGATTTCGCACTTTTCGGCCAGCCCCGCTGCAACAATGTTTTTGGCGATGAAGCGGGCGGCGTAGGCCGCCGAGCGGTCTACTTTGGAGGGGTCTTTGCCGGAGAACGCCCCGCCGCCGTGCCGGGCATAGCCGCCATAGGTGTCCACGATGATTTTGCGGCCGGTGACGCCCGTGTCGGCCTGCGGGCCGCCGATGACGAAGATTCCGGTGGGGTTGACGTGGTAGGTGATGTCCTGCGTGACGTATTTTGCGTAATCGGCCAGCACAGGCTGAATCACATATTCCATCACCCGTGCCTGCACATCGGCCTGGGTCAGATTGGCGTCATGCTGGGCGGACAGGACGATGGTATCAATATGCAGCGGCTTGTCGGTGGCGCGGTCGTAGGCGATGGTCACCTGGGACTTGGCATCGGGGCGCAGGCCAAGCGAGCCGTCTTTGCGGACCTCGGCATAGCGGGCGGTAAGCTGATGGGCAAGCGTGATCGGGAGCGGCATGAGTTCGGGGGTCTCGCTGCACGCATAGCCGAACATCATGCCCTGGTCGCCCGCGCCCTGCGGCTTGTCGCCTTTCGCACCAGAGTCCACGCCCTGCGCGATGTCGGGAGACTGCTTTTGCAGAGCGACCAAAACGCCGGTGGTGTCACCGTCAAAGCCGTAGTCGGTCTTGGTGTACCCGGCGTCGTTGATCGCTTTGCGGACGACATCGGGGATTTCAACATAGCCTTTGGTGGTGACTTCGCCCGCGACGACGGCGAGGCCGCGTGTGAGCAGGGTTTCGACGGCGACGCGGCTGCCCACATCTTCGGTCAGCAGAGCGTCTAAAATAGCATCGCTGATCTGGTCGGCGAGCTTGTCGGGGTGGCCTGCGGAGACGGACTCCGAGGTGAATAGTTTTGTGTCGGGCATGGTAGGTGCTTCCTGTTCTGTCGGCAGACGCTAGGAGAGCAGCGGCGGGGTTATCAAGGGGTTCCGAGAAGAAAGGGGGCACGGGCCGTGGCCATCCATTTCAATAAATGGGAGGGCGGCCTGTCACCGTCTTCTTATCTTGCACGTCCAGGGGGTGTTGCCTGCGTGCCGGATTTAGCACCTGCCTCAGCCGGGGCGAGAGCCTCGGGCTGAAGTGGTTGTTGTGGTTTCGTCGGGCCGGTCCCTCCACCACTCTTGATAAGAACGTCGTGCTTCACTATGGAGTTGTCTTTGTTATGGTAGCACGAACCCACGCAGTCTGTCAAGGGGGGGGCGGCTCGTTCCCGAGGCGGCGCGGCGTAGACTGCCGGACGCCCAGAGCCACTGTGCCGGGCGAGAGTGCCGGGGGTATGAAACCCCCGGCAGGAAACGCAGACGCCCTGCCGGGCTACAGAGAGAGTAACAGACAACAGAGAAAAGTACCAGGAGAGAGATACTTTCTTCTCTGACATCCTTCTTCCCTGACATCCTTCTCCGACATCCTCAGCCCGGAGGGCGTCTGCGTTTCCTGCCGGGGGTTTCATACCCCCGGCACTCTCGTCCGGCACAGTGGCATTGAGGCAGCAACGCCGAGGTGAACTATTCACTCGCGGCGGGCCAGCCTGTCCAGTCACCGGCATACAGCACTTCTTCCTCTAGCGTCACTCCGAACCGGGCATAAACGGCGGCTTTGACCTCTCCGGCCAGCGTCCGCAGGTCCGAGGCCGTCGCGCCGCCCGCGTTGATCAGAAAATTGGCGTGCTCCAGCGAGACCCGCGCCCCGCCGACCGTGTGCCCTTTGAGGCCGCAGGCTTCGCTCAGGAACCCCGCCGGGACCACTCCCGCCGCGACCATCCCCGCCGACAACCCCGGCAAGGTCTGGGCGAGTTCGCGGCTGATCACGTTCTTAAAGAACGACCCTGCCGACGGCGCGAACGGCTGCTTGGCCCGCCGCTGGGCCTGATACTCTTTGGCGCGGGCCACTATTGCCTCGGGGTCGCCCCGCTCAGGCAGCCGCAGGGTACAGGACAAAATCACCGTCGCGCCAATCCCCGCCCGGCGCAGGCGGCTGTCCCGGTACGAAAACTCCATCCATTCCGGCCCCACCGTCTGGTCCCGCCCGTCGGCAAAGACCCGCACCGAAGTCACCAGCGGCCCGATATTGCCCCGGTACGCCCCCGCGTTGCTGACCAGCGCCCCGCCCACCGTGCCGGGGATGCCGATGGCCCATTCCAGCCCCGAATAGCCCGCCCGCGCCGTCTGCATAAAGAGCGAGCTGAACGACACCCCGCTCTCGGCATAGGTCTCTTCGCCAACTGTGCACCGCTTGCACCGGTTCTGGATCACCAGCCCGTCATAGCCCGCATCGCTCATCAGCACATTGGAGCCGTGCCCTAAAAACAAATACGGCACGCCGATCCTCGTACAGACATCCAGCACCTCGGCCAGTTGGTCTACGTCAGCCGCCGCCCAGAACCACCGCGCCGGGCCGCCGACTTTCAAAGTCGTGTGCCGCGCCATCGGCTCCTGGTGCTTCAGCGCCTCCCCCAGCACGTCCGAAAGCGCCTGCTCCGTTGTTGTCTCATCTGTCATAATTCGGCTTACAGTGTAGCACAGGGCGCGGGCGATTGGCAAGGGCAAAACACCCCTTGACACCGGGCGCAGACGTGATACAATGAGCAGGGAGGAAGCACTTTAATGAGCAGGTTCGGATGGGTTCTCGTTATATGTGTTGGCCTTTGCCTGTCCCTGACTTTGACACTGACCACCCATTCGCGTCTCGGAACTATTGCCAGCACCTTTGTGACCGTAATTGCCATTGGCACTGCCTTTTTCCTGAGAGCCAAAGGGCAATAATCGAAAGAGCGCCCAGTCTTTTCTGTAGCTTGACGGTTGCTTTGCTGGGATCGCCGCGCTGGAAAGGAAAATTTGACGCAAAGCACCCAAAAAAGGTTATTAGATTTCTTGCATAAGTCTTCAAGCCTTTGCCCCCAGAATGAATTCTGGGGCTACGTGTTGTGATTGTATGCCGAAGACGGCATTACTGCGTATCTGCCTTCGTGGACATAGGATAGGCCAATACTGTTGCTCTTATGTCCGCGAAGGCGGACAATCGTACTTTCCAGCCCCGGATTTCAATCCGGGCGGGTAGGGCTAAGCACTTATGCAAGAGGTCTAATAAGCAGCGAGGAGGGACATTAATGAGGCGATTCGGGTGAGTTCTCATCCTGCTGACACGGCGCAGCGCATGATGGTCGGCGATGCCGAGCGGTACGGGCTTGCCCACTGGCTCAAGAAGAACCTCATGCGGGTCTGAACAATGTCGTTCAAGCCCGCAGCATAGATTTCACTTGGACAAGAGCCGCAGCGCGTTTAATCTGCGGACAGGTAATTTACTATGAAACGCAAAATCATTTGGGGGGCTATTGTATCTGCCCTAGTAGTTGTGGTGGCGCTCTCAGTATTGATTTCGCTCACCCGAAGCCACCAGTCGGCTCCGATAAATACCGCGCCTCCAAGTCTACACAAGCAGTTTGTCAACAGTGACGAAGCCTACAAAATTGTAGGCAACCGCTTGGCTCAAGAAGCAAAGAAATGTTCACGCCTTAACATCTCCGTTGCTGAAAAAAATAAGCGCACTGATTCAGTCGCGCAGGCCGGGCAAGTTGAAATCGCACGTTTGCAAGCATCACACTTTAAAGAGCCTTTCGATAGAGAAGCGTTCGACCGAGACATAGAGCGGCGAATTGCGGCGAAATAAGGTGTGATCTCGGCACTTCCGTTTCATGCGTTTCAACAAGGCGTAGCAAACGCCGCAATCCGGTGGCTTGTGCGGACTTGAAGAAGTTCGGCGTCACGTCGGCAATGGCGACATTCGCTATGTTCAGCGTGGATGACTTAGCACACATGGTCGGCAAGGCGTTGCAGCAACAGGCGGGAGACAACAAGATTGCAGGACAGATCGCCCACGAGTTTCAGCAGGCTGGGGTCGCCTTTGCCTCGCCATCCTCCCCCGACCCGCATTGCCAAGGGTGCATGGACACAAAAAATGCTCGTAGGCTTGCATGTATACAAGCCAATGGCTACTGCAACAGTGGCGAATCTGCGGCTGGTAAAAATCCACCAGCTGACAGTGATCCCTGCGCTATAGCTTTGCTTTCCTGCTTGCAGGGAGCTACCTGTGAGGCTGCTGTCTGCTGTAAGCAATATAACTGCAATTGCTGAAGGTTTATAGTAAGTAACCCCCGCCTAAAGGCTGGGGGCTTTGCCACTCGCCCGAAGGCGGCGACAATAGCGCAACTTACAGAGGCGCCGTACTCAAAATGCTTCTTGGCCGAAGCCCTGGGCGCATTGAGTCACAACCCTTTCTCTGGCAAGCCAGAGAAACCGAAACGTCCTGAGATTTTACGCGATAAAACGTTTGAGTTATCGCAACCTGTTATCTCAATTTTCAAGGTGGCTGTTTTGTAACCGTTGGCTCACTGGTTAGTGAGTGCCTTAGAGCCATACAGATTATACCCGATATGAAATAATCGGAACGATAAAAGGCTTGCTTTTACTCTCAAAACGAGTAAATGCCAACCTAATCTATTTGGGCAGTTCCTCCCCCGCATGAATGCTGGGGATCTCCTTGCCCACTCACACGAAAGGTTTTGTTATGAGTTCTAAAATAGGTCTAGTCATTTTATGCCTGGTAATTGCGGCTCTGGTGCTGGTGGTTTCGTTCATACAAAACCGCCAGTCCGATCCAGTTCATCAGGCTAATAGTTCACACAATGCCTATCCTAGCCTTCATGAGCAATCTGTTAACAGTGATGAGGCGTTCAAGATAGTTACTGAGCGTATGGCTCAAGAAAAACAAAGTTCTTCGAGGCTCGATCTCCCAGTTGCCGAAAAAATAAGGCGTATGAATGCAGTCGAGGGTGCAGGAGAGGATATGCTAAAGCAGCTACAAAAATCCCACTTTAAAGAGCGCTTTGACAATAAAGCTTACGAGGAAGAAATACAGCGTCGAATTGCTGCGAAGTAAGATGTAATCTCGGCACTTCAATTTTGCGCTCTACAAGACAGAGCAAGCACTATAGTCCGGTGGCTCGTGTGACTTTGGGTAGAAACTCGGGCAGGAAACGGCGCTCCATGAAAAACAAACAGGGCGGATTTACTCTCATTGAATTGCTTGTAGTCGTGGCGATTGTGGTTTTGCTGGCGGCTGTGCTGTTTCCTGTCTTTAGGCGGGTACGGGAGCGCGGACGACAAGTGGCTTGCCTCTCCAACCTGCGCCATCTCAGCCTAGCGACCTTCCAGTACGCAATGGTATGTCCGAATCCCAGGCTAGAGCTAACCAAACACGATGCAACGCTGCGGCAACTGCGGTTGCGGCAACCTGTTGTGAAAGCGCGATGGCGCTGACAAGAAACTTTGGCCGAAGGACCGAAATGAAAACTTCTAAAAATCAAATTATTGTTTCAATTGCTGTCTTTTTGGTCGCTGGTTTTCTGTTTTGGATGCAGTTCAAGCCAGCCCCCAAACCACCGGTCTCGGAATTTCAGCAAGGACAGATTGCCTTCAAGAAGCGAATGGTTGCTGATAACGATTGGTATCGCCAGGCAGATGCTCATGGTCTATCCTACAAAAAGTATATGCCAATGGAACTTGCCGCAACCAATGCGACGATCCAAGAACTAAACCATGTTGCTAAGAGACCGGATTGGGGTTCCCTCAGTGTGGCTGAGCGGACACAGATTACGGGCAGAGTGATGGAAAAGGCGGATGCGGCAAGACAAGCAATGCGAACTTCCTATTACACGAAGCCTTTCAAGCCCGGATGGTGAAAAAAGACAGCAGGAACAGAAACAAATCAAGCCTGAGTGCAAAGGCTGACTTGATCCAGCTGATCAGCGTTAGCCTGTACAGCGGGCACAGGAACATGATGGAAAACACAAATCCATACCCTGCGTTGAAACGCACGGCTAGACGGCGAGGACGCCAGGAATCCCACGCTTCGCGGGGATAGGAGCCGATAATTTGCAGAGAATTGAGTGCCGCGCAGCGGTACCTTCTGGCCGTAGGCCGGTTAGCCGTGCCATTTATGGCATGGTTTGGGAACTATACAACAATTTGGAATGACGATTCACGGCTATTCGTGAGAAAAGACTTTCTTGATGAATGATATTGTGATCTTTTGCGTCGTTGCCTACTGTGCCGTCACCACCATACTCTGCGCCGCAAGTCTGATCAATTTGAACTTCTTGTACTCTTCAACCGATAAGGCGCTGGACTTCCGTAAGCCCTATCTGATGAGAACAAGCCTGGGGATGCTGTGCTTCCTCCTAGTGGTTATAGCAGTATGGATGCCTGCCGTCCAGAGCGGCGGCAGGAACGGCTATGCGATGTGGTACACCTGGATGCCTTTGTGCCTCTCGATTGCGGCTTTACTTGCATTCCTCGCCGGGCCACAGGATATTTACATTGATGTAAAGGCACGCGCGGGCTATACGGTTAAAGGCTGGTTTTTTCAGCCCCGGAGGCAGGAATTCAGTCTAGGAGACAAGTCTTTTCTGTGCCTGATTACTGACCACAACGGTTGTACTGTACTTCTCTGCGTTGCCAATTCGGCACGTCAAAGAGCCGTTCTCGGAAAATTTGCTTCCAAAGATGCTGCGGTCCGTGTTCTGGAAGAAGTTTCGGTAAAGCTGGACCTGCCCATCAAAGAGTTGACCGCAGTTGAGATGATTAATCAAAGTTAGAAGTTGCGTCAAGGACTGCTGTATTCCTATTCGCAGCTTCGATAGATTGAAGTTCTGCTATTACGCTGTTATTTGGTTTGGGCGGCCATGAATTGTGGGGGTGGAGAGATCAAAGAAAGCCGCCGCTGTCTAGCCCTGACGACGCAGGAGATACAGGAAGAAGGGAGCGCCCAGAAACGCGGTGACGATGCCGACGGGCAGTTCGCGGCCCTCGGGGAGGAGGGAGCGGGCGAGGGTGTCGGCCCAGACCATCAGGATGGCCCCGGACAGGGCGGACAGCGGCAGCACGGCGCGGTGGTCGGGGGTCCCGGCGAGGCGGCGGGCGATGTGGGGGGACATCAGGCCGACAAAGCCGATGATGCCGGCGAAGGCGACGGTGGCGGCGGTCAGGAGGGAGCCGGTGACGAGCAGGACCGTCTTGAACCGCTCGGTTTCCACGCCCAAGTGCCGCGCCGAGTCTTCGCCGAGGGCAAACAAGTTCATGGCCCGCGCTTCGGTCAGCAGCACCAGAAAGCCCAGAGCGAGAAACCCTGCCGTCAGGGCGCACTGCGGCAGGGTGGCGTCCTGCAGCGAGCCGTTCAGGCGGAACAGCAGATACTGCGCGTCGTTGGGACGGCTGAACTGAAGTAGGAGCGACGACACGCCGCCGAGGAAGGCACTCACGACGACGCCTGCCAGCAGCAGGGACGTCACCAGCACCCGGCCCCGCCGCCGGGCCAGCGTGTACACCGTGGTCATCGCCGCCGCCGCCGCCGCGAATGCTGCCAGGGGCAGGGCGAAGCCGTTCCAGAGGGTGTCTTTGTGGGCGAGAAGCACCGCCTCGGAGCCGACCGACGCCCCCGCCGAGACGCCGACCAAATAGGGGTCCGCGAGGTCGTTTCGGAGCAGCGCCTGAAAGGCGACGCCCGCCGAGGCCAGCGACGCCCCCACCAGCGCGGCCAGCAGCAGGCGCGGCAGACGCAGGCTCCACAGGATGAGGTCGTTGTCCGCCGTGCCGTTTGGCCCATGCCGCAGGGCCGTCCAGACGGCCCCCGGCGGCAGGTGCGCCTGCCCCACCCCGGCCGCGACCACGGCAGACACCGCTAGCAGCAAAGCCAGCAGGGCGGCGACGGTGACAGCCTTCATCGGTGAATGGCCCGCGCCACCGCGACCAGTCCGTCGGCGAGACGCGGGCCGGGGCGGGAGGTCAGGTCGGGGTCAATCGCAAAGATGCGCCCGGCACGAACGGCAGGCAGGCGGCGCAGGAGAGGATCGGCCAAGAGTGCCGCCCGCGTCCCGGCATCGCCTAGAATCACATCGGGCGGGTGAATAATTAACTGCTCTTTGGAGAACGTTCCGTAGCCGGAAATCGCCCCCCCGACATTGACGCCGCCCGCACGGGTCACCAGGTCATCCATAAACGTCCCCCGCCCTGCCGTCCACAGAGGAGCTGTCTGCACGACCACAAACACACGCGGGCGGGGCCGGTGGTCCGCCGCCGCCATATGCGCCGCCCGCCGGACTTTCTGCTCCATCTGCGCGACTACGACCTTTGCCTGCGCCCCCGTTCCCGTCCGCGCCCCGATCTGCCGCAGGCTCTCTTCCACGCCCGAAAGCGACGTGGGCATGACCGCTAAAATCGGCAGATGCAGCCGCGTCAGCCGCGCCACGGCCCGCGCGTTCGCCACGCCGTCAGCGACCACCAAATCCGGGTGCAGGGCCAGCACTTTCTCGTCACTCGTGTTGACATCCCCCACTTTGGCAATGGCTTTGGCCGCAGGCGGATAATCACAGTACGTCGTGTCCCCCACCACGCGCCCGCCCAGCCCCAGCGCAAACAGCATCTCCGTCGTCCCCGGCGACAGCGACACAATGCGCTTCGGCACGGCGGACTTGGCCGGAGCCGCACCGAGGGGTTGGGTGAGCGAAACGAGGGCGAGCAGAAAGAAAAGCAAGCGTCGGCACATAGGCGTACTATAGCCGGGCAGGGGGGAAGGTGTCAAGGGAACGAGCCAAAGCAAACACCCGGCCTCCCAAAGAAGCCGGGCGCATACTTGCTTTTAATACCCCACGATGAAGTCACCTGCTCCAAACCGGCGTGCCTCTTCAGCAATGGCTGGGTCTCTATCCTTTTGATATTGCTTGACTACAGCCTGCCCCTGTTCGCCGGATAAACTCAACACGCCGAACAAAGCATCAAAAGCAACGGGGGGATACTTCTCACGGTCGGCTGACATCTCCTGCACTTTGGCGGCTGCCAGCGGTTCAACGATAGGCCCCAGGTCTCCCGCAAGCTGGATTTCGTAGTCTTCTTTGTCTGCGACCACTTTGCTGTGCGAGAGGGTCTCCACCAGCCACGCCGCCCGCTCCGGGTCGGACAAAGAGGCTAAACTCATTTTTAGTGCCGAGCGCGGGTCTGCTCCAAAATTCAGGGCCGTCACCTCCGGCGACTGCACAAAATCTTTGCTCCTGCTTTGATAGGCCATGTCTGCCACAGTACGCAAAGCGTACACTCCCAGTAGCGGGTCTACTCGTAAATCCGAAACGGGCTTTGACCGTGCTTTGACGTACTCTGTGACATCCGCATTGATTTGCTCCGGCGTCTGCTGCAAGGCGGCATAGAAGCGTCTAATGACAGCCCCGGCAGGCATAGCTTCCTCGGTCTGCTCGGCGATAATCCGGGCGCGGGCCACCAGAGCCGCGTTGACGGCGTCGCTGTTGGGAGTTGTTTTCTTCTGCTCCTGCTCTAGAAAGGCAGTGATGACCGGGAGCGCGTCCGCCGAACCAATCTGTGACAGGGCCAGCATCGTCGCCACAGCATCGGGGTCTGAGGCGAAGTACGACCCATTCTGTAAGGCTTTTGTGAGCCGTGTCACCTGCTGGACATCCGCCTGCCGTCCGGCTTGGCGCGTTGCCTGCCGCCCGGCTCGGCGCGTTGCCTGCCGCCCGGCTCGGCGCGTTGCCTGCCGCCCGGCTCGGCGCGT
>CAXUKS010000039.1:0-1937 GCA_964251675.1 uncultured Armatimonadales bacterium | reverse complement strand
TGCCTGCATCCAGGCATCATTATTGGCGGTTGGTCCGCCTCCAAACGCCCGGCTCGCCGAAGGGCAAAGCGGCAGGCTCATCAGGCAGAGGGCAAATGCTATCTGAGTGGATGTGTTTCCATTTTTCATGTCGCCTAGTATCCAGCCGCACGAGGAAAAATAGCCGCTGTGCCATTCGGCAGGTTATCTTTGAGCATTTCCGCGTCCTGTCTGACATTAATGTCCGGGTCATGGAGAAACTGCGCCACAGCCGGAGCCTGCGCCGGATCACCGATAGCAGTCAGGACACGGAACAGCGCGCTGATGTTGACATCCTGATACTGATCCCGATGCTTCATAACGTCTTGCAACTGCAACGCGATGGCGCGTCCTGCGGGCTGGGCTTCATCGGCGAGTAACTGCATTTCATATTCCTCGTTTGTTCCCAGTATCTTTATACTGACGAGCGAGGCAATCAGCGCCGCGATGCGTGCTTGTCTGGACAGCGGGGCAAGGCGCATTTTGAGGGCAGAGGGATAATCCTGCGAGAAGTCGAGGGCAGACGTGTTCAGCAGCGACACCGCCACTGGCGACTGACTTTGATAGGCCATATCCGCCACTTCCCGCAGAGCGTACACCTCCACAGGGCACGGTGTCCCATTACCCGCCCCCTGCGGCTCTGTCAGAAGCTGATGTTGGTAATGCTTGATGCCTGCGTTTATGTCACTGGGCGTCAGCCCCAGAATGGAACAAAACATGAGCGTTTCCTGCTGCACCCGCGTCTTGTCGCTTCCATTGCTTTGCACATCGCTCTGCGCCAGCAGCCGTGCCCGCTGGACCCGAGCATAGTTGACGATGTCGGGGTAGAGTTTGTTGTCCGCGATGAGATGGTCGATGTCAGGTACAGCATCGGTGTCTCCCAAGCGCGTCGAAGCACGCAAAGCCGTGATAAGAGCTAACTGATCTGCGGAAGGAAGAAAATCCTTGTTAGTGCTTGAATAGGGGTTTTTGATCGTAGCCCTCAAACGCATCAGTTGAGAGTGATCACCTTGCAAACCGGCGACACGGGTCGCGGCTAATTGGTTCATGGCTTTTCTGTCCGGGCCACCAACCCCCCAGGTAGGGCCAAGCGAGATCGCAAACAGCACAACGCTCATGAGCGTTGCTGAAAATTTAGTCCTGTTCATGATATGTTTCCTCTACTCCTCATGCAGGATTGGCCTATGGCCCAACCATCTGCGAGACGTCTGTCAGCACTGTGTTGTTGGGGTAGTGTGTCGTGAGATCACTGAGACTATGTACATGAAACGCCGCTTGTGCCGTATTGGCAGGCGTAAATGTCAGGTAGAAGCCTTCTTGTGTCCCAGTGGGGTGCGTGTTGAAATAAGGCACCCCATGTTGAAGGCCGTCATTTGCCCAATCCTTGCTCCAAGCCGCGAGATTTGCGAACAAACTTCCAAGTCCCTGAATGTCGGCAATAACCTCATCATCGGCATGGTCATTGGTATTGGCATAAGTGTAGGTGGTCGTCTGTTGCGCGGAAGTAGAAAGATGATGAGTTTGTTCCCAAGCGTCTACAACGTCATCCCCATCAGTTGTCAGCGGAAGGGTGGTGTTACCAGAAGCATCTCTCGGCGACCAGTTGTAAACAATAGACGTGCCACTCGCATCCACTTGTTGAGACAAAGATTGATGCCCCAGCTCATGGGCACAAACGAATATGTAGGAGTGTATCCCTGTGACAGACAATGTGCCGAGATACTTGACAAGTTCGCCAGATTGTATTGGTTTGCTCAGTGAATAAACCGGCACTGCATAGTTTCCATGAGCATCATCGTGAATATGAACGGTGTAAGGAGAAGACAAGTCGATATGCGATGCAGTCTGCCCCAAGTTGTCATAATGACCTTTCCCCCGAAAACTGTACCACTGGCATGGTGAGTATTGACCCGAAAGGT
>CAXUKS010000038.1:18502-37587 GCA_964251675.1 uncultured Armatimonadales bacterium | reverse complement strand
CACCCGCTTTCGGGTGAGGGACAAGCCCCGCCCTTTAGGGCTGGGGTCTATGACTTTTCCTTTCACTCCAGCCGGCGCAGGACCAGAATGGCAACGTCATCGCGGCGGACGTTGTCGGCGAAGGCAGCGGCGCTTTCGTAGAGGGTAGTGACGGCTTCTGACGCCGAGACATCGGCGCGGGGCAGGAGCGCGGCGAGTCCTTCCAGTTCTAGGAAAGAGCCGTCGGCGGCGCGGGCTTCCGTCAGGCCGTCGGTATAGAGCAGCAGCAGGTCTCCGGGTGACAGCACAGCGCGGCACTGCTCGTAGGCCACGCCCGGCATCGCGCCCAGCACCATGCCGTCGCATTCCGTCAGCGGCTGGACGGGGCCGTTAATTCCGGCGCGGCGCAGGGGCGGCTCGTGCCCGGCGCTGGCATACGTCAGCGCCCCCGTGACGACGTCTAGAACGCCGTAAAAGAGGGTCACAAAACCGTCGTGGCTGCTCATCGGGCTGCACAAAACATCGTTGAGCCGGGCCAGCACCTCGGCAGGGGCGTCGGGGGCTTCCAGGGCGAAGCCGCGCAGGGTGTACTTGAGAAGAGCCGTCTGCACGGCGGCGGCGAGGCCCTTGCCGGAGACATCGGCCATGACCACGCCCATGCGCGTCTCGCCGAGGGGAAACAGATCGAAAAAGTCCCCGCCGATAACGGCTTCTTCCAGGGCCGCTTGATACTTGTGCGCGAACTCGAACGCGCCGAAGCGCGGCGCGTAGCTTGGCAGCAGGCTCTCCTGAAATCGTCCGGCGATGTGACGCTCCCGGACATAGGCGGCCTGGAGCTCGGTGAACAGCCGGGCGTTTTCCAGGGCGCTGGCGGCCTGATTGGCGAATGTCTGGGCCAGGCCAATCTCATCGGGCGTGAAGGTGCGCGGCAGCACCGAATACAGCGCCATGACTCCGGTGGCCCGGCCCGCATACAGCAACGGCAGGGCAAGCTGGGCACGAACAGGACCGTCCAGCGCGGCGGCAGTGCGGGGGGTGCGGACAGACAGCACGGTCGTCAGCAGCGCGGCTTCGCCGCTGCGTTCGGGGGCATCTTCGCGCTGTACGCCCCAGGCCGCCTGCCGCTGCCAGTCGCCGGTGTCGCGGCCCCAAAGGGCGTAGCCGTCGGCATCCAGCACGCGGCGGGCGCTGCCGACAACGCCTTCCAGCACACGGCCCGTGTCCAGCTCGGCGGCGATCTGGGTGGTGGCGGCCTGCAGTGCCTGCGTCCGGGCCAGCAGCGCCTCGGTGCGGCGCGAGAGCTGGGCGTTTTCCAGAGCCACGGATGCCTGCGCGGCCAAAGCGCGGGCAAAGCCCGCCGCATCGGGCTGTTTCAGGCGCGGCGACGAGTCTAGCAGGCATAAGAGGCCAATGCCGCGCCGGTCCCGCGAGCGCAGCACGAACACGTAGCCGGGCGAACTGAGAAATGCGGCCTCCGCCGGGGCCAGTCCCAGCGCATCGGGGGCGGAGGGCACATAGAACGCGGGCGTGTCCCAGTCTCCCCCGCTTTTGCTGCTGCGGCCTTCTGTGATGAGCGCGGGCAGATCGGCCACGTCCCGCATCAGAGGCTGGGCATAAAAACGCTCCAGCAGGGAGCGTCCCCGCCCGCTTTCATCGCGGGCGGCGGCGTCATCATGGGCGGCCAGGGGGGTGAACTGCCGGGCGTCTTCCCCATATTCATAGACGGCCACGCGGCGGCAGGACAAAATTCGCGCCGCTTCATCGGCCAGTATCTGCATCAGGAGCGGCGCATCGGAGGAGGCGGCAATGGCATCGCCGGTGCGGGCCACGAGGCCGCGCAAAATCTCATCGCGCCGCAGGGTTTCCTGATACAGCCGGGCATTCTGCACGGCCACGGCCACGGTGGCGGCGACAGACTCCAAAAGCCGCTGGTCGTCCTCGGTGAAGCCGTCGAGCGGGGTCAGCGTGCCGCCCCGGTTGCTGATTTGAACCAGCCCCAGCACCGCTTGCCCCTGCACAATGGGGACTGCCAGCGCATTGCGAAGCCACGGGGCGGGGGCGAGCGAATGCCGAGGCTCGTCGATATCCTGCCAGCGGCGGGAGGTGCCGGTGCGGCGGACCAGATCAACCGACCCCATGCCCAGCCGCTCGGTCAGCGCGGCCTGGATGCCGGGCGAGGCAGCATAAAAGGCCGAGGCCAGCGGCTTCGGCCAGGATGTCTCGCTGTCCAGAAGCCACAATGCGCCAAACTCGCCGTCGACGGCCACGGTCGCCTCTTTGACAGCGATTTCCAGCACCGCCTGCAAATCCAGCGTGCCGCCGATAGCGCGGTCAATGGCGTGGAGCGAGCGCAGCTCGTTGTTCTGCCGCGCCACCTGCTCCTGCATCTTGTCCAGAGTTTTCAGCAGAAACGGAGCAATAATGATGGCAAGCAGCGCCGCAACAGCGTCGGAGACCACAGCGGCGCTGGTAGACCCTGCAAATTGGCCCGGCAGAAGCAGGGTCAGCAGCAGATTAAACAGGGCAAACAGCAGAATGCCGGTCAGCGCCGACAGCCACGAGATCCCACCCGCCTGGCTGCCCGCCAGCCGCCCCAGAAGTTTTGTGAGCGAAAAGTTCATGAAAAACGACACAAATCAGCAGCCGAAAGGAGTTCGAGGGGTTCAGCGCCTCAAAACCCCGGCAGGCACTACACCTTGAACCGGATGTTCAAAATGTCGCCGTCTTTGACAGGGTACTCTTTGCCTTCCAGACGCAGTTTACTACCGGCTTTGGCGGCATCCCAGGTTCCCGCGCTGATTAATTCTTCAAACGCCATGACTTCGGCGCGAATAAAGCCGCGTGCGAGGTCGGAGTGAATGCGCCCGGCGGCGGTGACGGCATTGACGCCGACCGGCACGGTCCAGGCGCGGACTTCGTCTTCGCCCACAGTGAAGAAGGCCATAACGCCCAAAGCTCGGTAAGAAGCGCGGATGAGCTGATCGCGGGCGGGGTCTTTGATGCCGAGGGCATCTAAGAACTCGCGCTGGTCGGCTTCGTCCAGCATGGCGACTTCTTCCTCGGCGGCGGCACACAGGACAATCAGCGCGACGCCTTCATGGGCGCACTGCTCTCTGAGGGGCTGAAGCAGGGGCAGAGCGTCGGCGTCCGCGATGTCGCCCTCGCCGACATTGACCACGGCAATCAGAGGCTTGCCGGTCAGGAAGTCAAAGTTTTTGGTGATGCGGCGCTCGTCTTCATCCAGCTCAATACTGGAGGCAGGCTTGAAGTCGTCCAGCCCGGCTTTGACTTTCAGCAGGGCTTCGCGCTCGGCCACTTCGGGAGATGGGATGCCCTGTTTGCGGGTTTTAAGCTGCTTTTCGATACGCTCGAGCCGGGTTTCGATCACGCCGAGGTCGCCCAGAAGCAGCTCTTCGGTGATAGCCTGATAGTCCCGGAGCGGGTTCAGGCCCCCGGCGGGCGGGGGCAGGGACGGCGTCTCGAAGGCGCGGACGACCAGCACCAGCGCATCCACGGAGCGGATGCCGACAAAGAAGTCCGCGCCGAACTTCTGCCCGCCGCCTTTGCCTTCGCCGGAAAGCTGCGCCGCGCCGTCGGTGAACTCAATAGTCGCCGGTGTCCGCTTTTTCGGGTGGAACAAGTTGACCGCGAAGTCGTAGCGGGTGTCGGGCACGGGCACAACGCTGACCAGCGCGGCGCTGCCGCCCCCGGCGGGGCTGGAATCGCCGCGTGTGAGCGCATTAAACAGGGTGGTCTTGCCGGATTGCGGCAAGCCGATCAGGCCAACTTTCAAGTTGCAGTCTCCAATGTATGGGGTTTTGTGCCCAGGTATGGTGCATTGTACCTCATGGGCGCGGACAATAGAAAAGCGAGGGGTTGAAAACCCCTCGCTCGGTGAGGCGTCCTGCGGACGAAGGAGAGTACAGACTATTGCCCGTTTGGCGGCGCGGCAGACGTGGTCGGGGCGGCGGGGGCAGTGGAAGTGACGGCTCCCGTGCCTTCGGCTCCACTTGCGTTCCCGCCACCGGCGTTTGCTTCACCGGCGTTTGCTCCGCTGTCTGCGGGCGGGGTGCTGTTTCCGGCTCCTTCCGGCGTCGGTACGGCAGGCGAAGGGAGGGGTCCGGTGTTTGACGGGACAGGCGCAGCGGGCGGCGTGTTAATGATCACAGTCGGCGGGGGCGTATTGACGACCACCGGCGCGGGGGCCGGGGCGGACGGGGCCATCACACGCGGCGCAGGCATTGAGGGCGCAGGCGCGGCGGGGGCGACCGGGGCTTGCCGGTTCAGGATCACCGGCGCATCGCTGGTCTGGGCCGGCCCGACAGGCTGAAAAACCGTGGTGGCGGGCTGCGGGGCGGGGCGGTTGAAATAGACAGTCGCAATGACAATCGCCGCGAGAACAGCCACAGCCAGAAGCACGTAGAACGCAGTGGCACTTTTCGTGGCGTCTTCCTGTGCCACCGAGGCACGAGAAAAGGCAGCGTCGCGCTGCCCGGCCACCGCGTCGCGCTCGCGGGCCAGCCGGGCTTCCTGGGTCAGCGCGATGTCGCGCTCCAGCGCCGTGTCGTCGGCCGCATCCAGAGCGGCATCGCGCTGGATTTTGAGGACTTCTTTTTCGAGATCGTCAGCCATTCATTGCTCCTTCTGCCCCTGGATGGCGGCAGTGTGTTTGGGTTGACTTGGTTTGCGCTTAATGCGGCAAAAGCGCCAGCAGGCGCTCGGGGACGTTGGTGACAATCAGGGCCGTGGAGAGGCCCCACAGCAGGACGTTGACGAGCATCGGGCGATCTTCCAGAAGCACGGCGTCGGGGGACTCGCCCAGCGAATGCCGGTGCATCAGGTAGAGGTACCGGAAGATGCCGTAAATCACAAATGGGATCGTCGCCATTAAATAGTGATGTGCCTGCGCGGCGGGCGATGTGATGGTGTACAGCGCGTAAGACATCAGGCTGGCCGAGGTTACAATCACGATCATCTGATCCAGCATCGCCGGGGAGTATTCGTCAAGAATAGGGCGCGTGCCCGTGCTGCCCGTGCGCGAAACCGACAAAAGCTCGGCCCGCCGCTTGGACAGGCCCAGAAACAGCGCCAGCATCAAGGTACACAAAATCAGCCACGGGGAGATGCCGACTCCGACGGCCAGCGCCCCCGCGATGGCGCGGAACACAAAGCCCGCCGCCAGCACCAGAACGTCCAGCAGGACGATGTGCTTGAGCCGGAACGAATACGCGCAGGTCACGGCAAAATACAGCAGTGCTGCCAGCCCGAAGCGCAGGCCCAGCGCGAAGGACCCGGCCAGTCCCCCAACCCCCAGCACCCAGGCAGCGGCCAGGGCGAGGCCAGGGGACAGCTCGCCGGAGGCAATCGGCCGCCGCCGCTTTTTAGGATGGCGGCGGTCGCTTTCCCGGTCGGCCAGGTCATTGACCAGATAGACGACGCTGGACAGCAGCGAAAACAGAAGGAAGCCCAGCGCGGCATCCCGCACCTGCCGGGCCGAATGGTGCTGATCCAGCGTGAACAGCAAGCCAGCAAAGAGGAGCAGGTTTTTGGTCCACTGTTTCGGACGCAGCGACACCAGGAGCGCCTGAAGCGGTCCGCGCCGACGCGGCAGAAGAGGGAGGTCTCTGCCGGTCGGCTCTGAATTCACGGGGTGGATCATCGCGGTATTGCTTTTGGAGCGGTACAGGCTACAGGCCGGGGTCAGTATTGTCAGGGCTGCCACCGCCCGGATAGCCACCGCCACGGCCGCCGCCGGGATAGCCGTCGCCCGGATAGCCACCACCACGGCCGCCACGGCCGCCACCGGGATATGCATCGCCCGGATAGCCCGCGCCGGGGCCGCCATTGCCAGCACTGATATGGATTGTTTTGGTCACTTTCACCGGCGGGTTGACGCCGTCCAAATCGGAAGCGGTCAGGGTGATCGTCACATCCTGATTGGGGGTGAAATAGCGGGTCGTAGCGATGTTGCCGGTGGACTGGTCATTCTGGCCGTCGCTGGAGTTGAAGTCCCAGGTGTACTTCAGGCTGTCCAGATCGGTGTCGCCTTTGACGCGCAGGGTGACCGGCTGGCCGGGAGTGGCTTTATCGGGGCCATCAATGGTCAGTGTGGGTGCGGCGCTTTTGGAGGCGATCTTCATCCGGCCAATGTAGAAAATGCCAAACTGATTGCCGCCGATAGTCACGCTTTTGAGCGGCGAGTCGATGCCACCCAGATTCAGCGCAGACACAGGCACATTGACGCTGTACCAGCCTTCGCCCGCCGAGACATCGGTGGAGGCGGGGATAGCGCGGTAGACATCGGCTTTTTTGCCGTTTTCCAGTGTGAATTCTAGTCGAACAGCATCAATTTGCGGGATCAGAGGTGTTTCCGTCCGGCCACTGCCGCCGCGCCCAGGATTGCCGCCAGGATTGGTTCCAGGGGTATTGCGGGTTCCAAAGCCGCCACGACCGCCGCGTCCCCCCCCGCGACCGCCGCGTCCGCCCCCGGTGTCAGGCCCGCCGAAGCCGCCTCCGGCGCCGAAGCCGCCGCGTCCAGCGGGGTCGAACCCGCCTCCGGCTCCCGGATAGCCGCCTGCGCCGGCAGCATCTCCCAGATTAGGGGCTTCGCCGGTGGTGGGATCATAGCCGGGAACGGTGCGCGGGTCATAATGCAGGGTCGCCCCGCCGCGCCGCAGGGTGATCTGGAACACGCGGGCATCCCCGGCCAGTGAGACGGGCTTGTCAAAGGTGAGCCGCGCCCCCTGATGCGTGTCCAGCGTCGTGACTTTCAGCGAATGGCCGCCGAACAGGGTGACATCGGTAGCTTCCTGCCCGCTGCCGCCGCCCCAGGCGGCCACGGAAACGTTGGACTGTGCGGCGGCTTTGCCGTCGTAGAGCGTCACAGACGGCGTTGGCGCAGCTCGCAGGCCCGTCAGGGGCAGGGTAGCGAGAGCAAGCGCGAAGAGTGTGTATTTCATTTGCTTTTTTGCCTCAGTGTATGTCGCGGAGTCAGTGTATGTCGCGGATTTGAATGCGCTCAATGCGGGCGGCGCGGCCCGTCTGTGTGTCTACATCGGCGAATATGCCGCACAGCGTCACCGGCCCGGAGGCGACTTCCAGGCGGTGCGGCAGTTGAGTGACGAATTTCAGCACGCTTTCGTGCGCGTTCATGCCCAGAATCGATTCCTGCGGCCCGACCATCCCGACATCGGTGATATAGGCCGTGCCGCCCGGCAGCAGCCGCTCGTCAGCGGTCTGCACATGGGTATGCGTGCCGACAACGACCCCGGCACGGCCATCCAAATAGGCCCCAAAAGCGTTTTTCTCGGAAGTCGCCTCGGCATGGAAGTCAAAAAATGTGACCGCCGCCTGCCCGCGAAAGGCTTCCAAAATGGTGTCGACCAGCCGAAACGGGTCATCCACGGGCTGCATAAATGTGCGGCCCATCAGATTGGCGACCCCAATGCGGGCTATGCTGCCCCGGCAGGCAAAAATCCCGTAGCCTTTGCCGGGCGTTCCCGCCGGGAAGTTGGCAGGCCGCAGCAGGCGCGGCTCCCGGTCCAGATAGTCCACAATCTCGCGGCGGCTCCAGGCATGGTTGCCGAGCGTGATGACATCCACCCCCGCTTCCAGCAGGGAGCGGGCGATTTCGGGGCTGATCCCGAGGCCCGCCGCCGCGTTTTCGCCGTTGACTATCACAAAATGGGGCGAGTACAGGTCATGCAGCGTGGGCAGCATTGTTCGCACGGCATCGCGGCCAGCTTTGCCGACTACATCGCCGAGCATCAGTATTCTCACGAGCATCGACGTATCGTTTCTAAGGGCCTGATTTAAGTTAGGAAGGGCGGCCAGCCCTCAAATTACTGACGTATCATTTGGCGATTTGTTTCACAGAATTATCTGGCGTCATTATTTGGCATAGTTGATAGCGCGTGTCTCGCGGATGACGGTGACTTTGATTTGACCCGGATAATCCATTTCCTCTTCAATTTTTTTGGCGGCTTCATACGCCAGGTGATGGGCTGCTGCATCGTCAACGACTTCCGGGCGCACCATCAGGCGGATTTCGCGGCCCGCCTGCACGGCATAGGTCTTTTCCACGCCGGGGAACGAATCGGCGAGGGCTTCGAGCTTTTGCAGGCGCTTGACATAGCTTTCCAGCATTTCGCGCCGCGCCCCAGGCCGGGCGGCGGAAATCGCATCCGCAAGCTGCACAATCACGTCTTCCACCGTTTCCAGAGGGATTTCCTCATGGTGTGCCCCGGCGGCGTGGGCGGCGGCAGCGTTTTCGCCGTAGCGCAGCATCAGCTCCTGCGACAAAAGCGCGTGCGGGATTTCCGAGTCCGGCACGACTTTTCCCAGGTCATGCAGCAAAGCCGCCCGCTTGACCACCATCACATCCGCCCCCAGCTCGGCGGCAATGCTGGTGCCGATATGGCACACCTCCAGCGAGTGGTCCAGCAGGTTTTGTCCGTAAGATGTCCGGTAGCGCATCCGGCCCAGCAGCTTGACGATCTCGGCATGCAGGCCAGTGACGCCCGACTCCATCACAGCGCGTTCTCCGGCCTGCTTGAGCGAGTCTTCCACATCGTCCTGCGCTTTGGTGACGGTCTCTTCAATGCGCCCCGGATGGATGCGCCCGTCTAAGATCAGCGCGGACAGAGCCAGCCGGGCCACTTCCCGGCGCACGGGGTCAAACGACGACAGCACGACGGCTTCGGGCGTGTCGTCAATAATCACGTCTACGCCCGTGAGCGTTTCAAATGCCCGAATGTTGCGGCCTTCGCGGCCAATGATCCGGCCCTTCACATCGTCGGAAGGCAGCGGCACAACGGACACCGTGGTTTCGGAAACATGGTCGGCGGCAATGCGCTGGATAGCCGTCGCAATAATGCTTCGGGCGCGTTTGTCCCCCTCGGCGCGGGCCTCGGCTTCAATTCGCATCACGAGCCGGGCCAGGTCGTGCCGCGCCTGGTTTTCCACGTCTTTCATCAGCGCGGCGCGGGCATCTTCCTGACTGAGACCGGCAACCTGCGCGAGGACAGCGGCCTGCTGCTCTTTCAGGTCCCAGGCTTCCTGCATATGCTTTTGCGCGGCCCGTTCCTGCACCGCCAGCACTTCGCGCTGATTGTCCAGCGTGCCCAGCTTTTCTTCGAGTGTTTCTTCTTTGACGGCCAGCTTGCGCTCCACACGCTGAAGCTCGGCTCGTTTTTCTTTGGCTTCGGCTTCCAGCTCACCCCGCAGGCGCAGGGCATCTTCACGGGCTTCGATTAAAATTTCTTTGCGCCGCGTTTCTGCCTGCACTTCCATTTTTTCGCGCTCCCGATCCAGCGCGGCCATTTTTTCCCGCAGCGCCTCCTGGCGCGGCTTCAAATAAAAGAGGAGTGTGGCTCCCAGCACGATCAGGGCCGTGGCGAGAAGCACCCCCAGTATCAGATCAAGCATCGTTCCCTCACCCCCGAACTAAAATTTCGCGTGGAGGTTGAGCGGGCGGTCGTTCTTCTTGGGACATCGCGTACAAAAATAATCAATACGTGTTGATATATCTGTTGATATGTCTTGGGATACGTCTTCCGTCGCAGTTCTGGCGAATTAAAGCTATTCCATTCTACACCGAATGCGGCATTTCCTGCGTCAATTTCTGCTTGTCTTTGATTAATTGTCTTCGTCACCAAAATCGTCCTCGTCCGCTCCCTCCCCCGGCGCGGGCAGGGCTTTGCGGGTGACGACTTTGACGGTTTCCCAGCCAAAGCCGCGTCGCTGCAAAAATCCCATCAGCTTGCGCCGCTCGGATTGCAGTGCCTCACGCTCGGTGGGCACGACGCGGACTTTTTTGCGGGCGGCGGCACGGGCCAGCGACAGCTCGGCGGCGTCGGTCACGGTCCCGACCGCTTCGGCGATCTGCTCTTTGGCGATGCCTTTGCCGTACAGCTCCTGCGACAGCCGCCGCTTACCAATGGGGCGGCTGGCCTCGGGGCGGGAGCGGGCTTCGACCCACGACGCGGCAAACTGGGCGTCGTCGAGCAGCTCCAATCGCACCAATTTTTCCAGCACGGCGGCGATGACCGGCTCCTCGTAGCCTTTCTGCGTCAGCCGCGTCTCAATCTCGCGCCGCGCCCGCGCCCGCACTTCCAGCAGGGTCAGCGCCGACTCGAATGCCTTGTGGACTTCCTCGGCTTCCCCGATCTCGCGCAGCTTCTCCGGCGTGATCTCGCGCCCGACCCGCAGGGACAAGTCCACGGCGACGGCGTCCCCCACTCCAAGTATAAACTGCCCATCGACAAACACGTTCAAGCGGCCCGGACGCTTTTGCGGCTCCAGCGCGGTGATTTGCGGCATTTTTTCTCCTTTCAGCCTGCAGCATCTTCCTGCGTGAGTGTCAGCAGGGAACGGTCCACGAATGCAGGAAATTCAATACGCTCATAAATGACAGACAGCAACAGATCGCATCCGATAGACGGTAGGCGCAGCACATCACTCAGGCTGCTGAGTTCTACCAGCGTCCAGGTCTCTTCGTTTTGCCGCATATAATGCTCGACAAACGGCTGATACGGAGACAGCATCACAAACTCGTGGAGCGAGGCGATCCGGCGATAATGGGCAAACTTCCAGCTTCGGTCCGCTGACTCGGTTGACGGCGACAGCACTTCTATGATGACCGCAGGGTTGAGCATAATGTCCGGTTATGTTCGCGGCTAGCTCCGGCTATCGCCAGAATTTCGCCCACAACATATTCGCTTCGGCCCTCTGCCTTGCGGTCCAGTTCCAGATATTGTTCCGGCGTATAGCGTTGTATCGGAAGCGAAGCCATCAGTGTTCTCCTACGCCAGCGTTAAGTGCGGGTTATAAATCACGCCCAGGGCATTGCCGAAGGGGTCAGTCACCGCGCCCAGACGAATGCCGCCGCCAACGTCTTCGACAGGGGCTTTTGGCGACCCGCCGCGTGCCAGCAGGGACGCGTAGGCAGCATCGGCGTCGGGAACGCCCCAGTAAGTCGTGCTGCTCTCGCCCTCAGTAGGCATTAATCCCAGCTCATAGCCGCCGACATTGAAGCCGACATAAAACGGCTCATCAAAGTACGGCTTCTGCCCCAGCAGGTCCGTGTACCGGGCTTTCGCCGCGTTCAGGTCAGTGACCGGGTAAACCACTGTTCTCAGTCCTTCGAGCATTCTGTTCTTTTTTATTCTTATTCTGCCGTAAGCGCAAACGCCTTGACTGAATTGTACCTTGCGGCGCTCTCGTTTGCGCGACGCTCCGGCGGCAGGGTCTGCATGAAGGTGAGCGTATCAGCCTGCCATTTTGCGAACGCTTGTTCGTGCGGCGTGCGCCAATTCTGGTCTTTCTCGGCGGATGCTTTCACGCGGGCAACGGTAATATGCGGCGCATACAGGCGGGTCTCACGCGGCACGCCCAATGTTTCCAATGTTTCTTCCAGGTCTGTGACCAAATCCCGCAGCGCGGACGTGCTTTTGACACCCAGATACAGCACACGCGGGCGAAATATATTGGGAAACGCACTCGGCGTGGTCAGTGTCAGCGTCAGCGGGGCGTGCCGAATGGCAACAGTGTCCCCGGCGGCAGACAGGCGCACGGCTTCGGCGTCTGAGATGTCGCCAAGAAACTTCAGCGTTAAGTGGTAGTCAGCGGCCTCGTACCAGCGGGCGGCATCCTGCGTGCCTGTGTAGGTTTTCCAGAAGTGGGCGAAGTCTGCCACGGTTTCCTGCACCGGCGGCGGCAGAGGCAGGGCGAAAAAATGGTTCATGCCTCCGCCTCGGCAAACTGCGCGTTCTCCGGGTTAATTAGCAGGCGGCGTACCAGGGCCAGCGCATTCTGCGCGGCACGGTAGGCAATATCGGTGCGGCTGCCCAGCAGGTGATGATGCTCCGAGACTACTGCCCCACCCCAGGCCAGCCCGATATGCACGGTCCCCACTGGCTTTTCCAGCGAGCCGCCCCCCGGCCCGGCAATGCCGGTGACGCTGACGCCAATGTCCGCCTTGCCCGCCGCCCGTGCGCCGACCGCCATTGCCTGCGCCGTTTCGGCACTGACGGCCCCTACCCGTGACAGCATTTCTTCGGGAACGCCCAGATACTCCGTCTTGGCCTCATTGGAATAGGTCACCAGCCCCAGTCCGAACACATGGGAGGCATCCGGCACATCGGTCAGCCGCTTGGCGATTAGCCCACCCGAACACGATTCGGCCAGTGCCACAGTTTGGCCCACCTTCTGAAGCAGCCGCACGACTACGGCTTCCAGTGTTTCGCCGTCTGTGCCGTAGATGACGTCTCCCAGCCGCTCCCGGATGGCCGCCTCACGCGGGGCGATCAGGGCTTCGGCCTCCTCGGGGGAGGGGGCGCGGGCGGTAATTCGCAGATGCACCTCGCCGGTCTTGGCATAGGGGGCAACGGTCGGGTTATCCGAGGTCATCAGGTCTCCGGCCTGGTCCTCGACCACGGACTCGCCCATTCCGGCAATTCGCAGTGTCCGCGAGACCAGCACTGTCCGCTCTCCCGAAGTTCTCTCCCGCAGATATGGCTCCACAGACTGTTCGGTCATCGGGATCAGCTCATTCGGCGGCCCCGGCAGACAGACGGCAATTTTTCCATCCTTCTCAAACAGCGCCCCCAGCGCCGTGCCGGTGGGATTCGGAATGCCGCGTCCGCTTTTGGGCACAAGCGCCTGTTTCCAGAAGCTTTCGGGCAGCGTGCCCCACCCCCGGCCTACCGATCGCTCCCGCAGCCACGCCGCGTGGGCTTCATCCTCTACGAATACGTCTCCCAGGACGTCAGCGACGGCTTCTTTAGTTAAATCGTCCTGCGTCGGCCCCAGCCCACCGATGGTGATCACCAGGTCAGCCCTGGAGAACGCCAGCCGCAGCGTTTCTTTTAGCCGGTCCGGGTTGTCGCCAACCGTGCTGCGATGGTAGATATTGATGCCCAGCCCGGACAGTGTCTGTGCGAGAAACACCGCGTCCGTGTCTGTGATCTGCCCCAGAAGCAACTCAGTTCCGACAGAAATAATTTCAGCGATCATTACAAAGTGTCTTTCTAGACCGTGTGCCCACAGTGAAAATGGCGTCGACGCAATTCGAAGGACAGTTCAAAATGGCGTCGACGCCATTTTCATTCTGCGATCCGGTCAATGATCGTCTCCAGCTCATCGAAGCTGGAAAAGTTGATTGTCACTGTGCCATGCCCGTTCCGGCCATTACGAATCGCCACCCGCAGGCCGAGGGCGCTTCGCAAACGGTCTTCAATGGCTTTCAGGTGAATGTCTTCTTCGGGGTCTTCTGGAGCAGAAGATGATGCAGGGGCGGTAAAAGCCGCAGGGGCAGCCAGAACAGGCTCTTCGGAAGCGCGGCGGCGGGAGGCTACCACGCTCAGACCCTCAGACAGCATATCCTCGTACAAAGAGGACCGGCGCTCAGGAGAAGCCACAGAAAGCAGCACTTTTCCATGATCCATGCTGATGCGGCCCTCAGCAATCGCCTCCTGCATCTGCGGCGGCAGGCGCAGAAGGCTAAGAGCATACCCAACCGTGGAAGGTGACTTCCCAATCTGGCGGGCCAGCTCAAGCTGAGTGATGCCAAATTGGTCTAAAAGCTGCCGGTAGCCACGGGCAGCTTCCATCGCATTCAGGTCTTCCCGCTGAATGTTCTCAATCAGAGCGACAATCAGCGAATCCTCGTCGGTCATTTCGCGCACAACAGCAGGGATTTGAATTAGCCCGGCTTCACGGGCGGCGCGGAAGCGACGCTCCCCGGCCACCAGCTCGTAACGGCCCCTGCCACGCGGACGCACCATGACCGGCTGCAAAATGCCGTGCAGCGTGACAGATTCGGTAAGGTCCCGCAGGGCGGTCTCGTCAAACTCCGTGCGCGGCTGGTAGGTGTTGGCCGTGATGGCATCCAGGGCGATCTGCTGCACGCCGCCGTCGGTGGCTGAAGCGGCGGGAGTGGGTTCGGGAGAGGGTGGGGGAGCTGCCGGGGGGGGCACAGCCGGAGATTTGGCGCTCGGCGGGATCAGAGACGACAGGCCGCGCCCGAGGCGGCTTTTTTCTAGCGGTTTGTTCTTTTCCATCATCTTATTCTTTTCCAAGTGCGATGATCTCCTGAGCCAGTTCGGCGTAGGCTGCGGCTCCTTTGGATTTGGGATCATACTGTGAAATCGGCTGGCCGAAGGACGGTGCTTCGCTCAGGCGCACGTTGCGCGGAACCACTGTGCGGGCCACCTGTTCCCCGAAGAACTCCCGGACCTCCGCGACGACCTGGCGTGACAGGTTGATCCGCTCATCGTGCATGGTCAGCACGACCAGGCCAATACCCAGCGACGGATTAAGATGGTTCTGCACCCGCTCCACAATGTTCATCAGCTGCGAGATGCCTTCCAGAGCGTAGTATTCGCACTGAATAGGAATCAGCACGGCGTCAGCCGCTGTCAGGATATTCAGAGTGAGCAGGCCCAGCGACGGCGGGCCGTCAATGAAGATATACTGATAGTTCTTTTCAATTGGCTTAATGACCTTCTTCAGGATAGTCTCGCGGGACAGTTCCTGAAACATCTCCATCTCGGCCCCGGCCAGGTCCAGCGTCGCCGGCGCGAGGTCCAGGCCCGGCACACCGGCTACGTCTTTTAAAATCACATCCACCAGCGGGACGCCGCCGGTCAGGGAGTCGTAAATACTCTGGTCGACCGTCTCCTTCTGTCCCAGACCACTCGTCGCGTTGCCCTGCGGGTCGCAGTCAATTAACAGCACTCGCCGCCCCGCCTGTGCCAGCGCGGTCGCCAGGTTCACCGCCGTCGTCGTCTTGCCGACGCCGCCCTTTTGATTGACCACCGCCAATGTCCAAGCCATAAATCTGTTTCCTTTGGTGTAACTTACCCTCTCTATATTGGACAGTGACTGCTAAAATCCTGCTCTAATCACAAACTTTGAAAACGCAAAAAAGCGTGCGGGCCTGTGCCCGCACGCTTTTTTGTTCCCAACACGAACAGATGTACGACTTACTCGCTGATATTGTCCGCTTTCGCCCGCCGAATTGCCTGCTCGGCAATGTCCGACGCCGCGACTTTATAGGTTCCGCTCTCCACCTGTGCTTTGAGACGGGACACCAGAGCGTCGCGGGTATCCGGCGCGGCCTGTACGGCAGGCAGGAACGGCGCCGTTTTTGCCTTGATGGTGGCCGTGTGGGAGGCGGACAGCGCCTTTGCGCTGTCCGAGACTTCCACCTGAGCCGCCGGGCTGACGGTGTTCGTGGTGGCCTGCGGCGTCTTGCCGAAGCTGGGTTTGGCAGCATAAACTGGATCGACGCCGTAAGCCCGAATTGATTCTTCGCTTGTAATTCTCATAATGGTTTGCCCCCTTGTGGTGCCTGAAGGATCGAGCCGTCGAAGGCGAACCCCTCCCCGCAGGCGGTACGGCGGCTGGGCGATCATAGCCGTCTTCTGCCCCGGAAGACAAAAAGAGCAGCCTTAGACCCGGTAGCTTTGCGTCCCCGGCTTTCACCGGGTTTGCCTTGAGTGTCTTGACTTGAGTGTCTTGATGTTCACTTGCGTGATGTGTTCGTCGTTGAATGCCATACTGTCTCGGCCCGAAAGCTGGTGACACAGTCATTATTGGCACACAGTTTACGCTTCTTTAGGGCGGTTTGCGAAAAAAACCAGTAATTTTCTCAGATTTTCTGGCCGAACGTCTCGAAATCAATCATTGGCAGGTCGCCGACGCCCCGGCGCAGGGCCAGCTCCCACTGTTCATGAATCGTGTGCAGATCCGGGTCTGAGGCGGTCAGACGGCGGCGGCGGTTGATTTCCAGCTCATCGCTCCCATAGACGATCAGGTCAATCGGCGGACCCACAGTGACATTGGAGCGCATCGTCGAGTCCATCGAGATCAGCGCATACTTGGCAGCCTGCTCCAGCGGCGTCTCGCGGTAACGAATACCGCGCACCAGGATCGGGCGGCCATATTTGTGCTCGCCAATCTGCAAAAACGGCGAGTCTTCCGTCGCCCGCAGCGGGTTTCCCTGAGGATATACCAGATACAGGTCGTGCGGCTCTCCCTTGATCTGGCCGCCCAGAATAAAATGCACGTTGAAGCGGTAGTCGTCGCGTTCCAGCGCCGCCCGGTCCACATCTGAGATGTGGCGCACCTGTTCGCCCACCACACGGGCGGCTTCATAGAGCGACGGTGCGGCGGCCAGACCCACGCCGCGATCAAAGTCCCGTGCCAGCAGCGTGATAATCGACTGTGTCAGCGACAGGCTGCCGCTGGCAAGCAGCACAAAGACCCGCTCCCCCGGCGTCACAAACGTGTACATCTTGCGGCAGACATTGACCTGATCGTAGCCCGAATTCGTGCGCGAGTCCGACATCATCACCAGCCCTTCGGCGGTCATAATGCCCAAGCAGTATGTCATCCCCTGTTCCCCTCAGCCCATATTCTATCGTTTTTTCTATATTTTTTTGTGGTTATGAACTTTACCACACTTTGCACGTCAGAAAGGCCGAAACCAATTTCAAACCCCACTTTTTGGAGGAACTTTTATGCTGCGCTCCCTTTTGCCGCTGGCTCTTGCCAGTGTTTTGTTCAGCCCGCTGCCTGCATCCGCTCAGATTCCCCCGGCAACGACCCCGGCGTCTCCGACTGCCCCCGCCGCACCGACGCCTGCAAAGAAGCGCGACCGGATGAACGGCAAAATCTCCACGGTGGACGCCGCTGCCCGGACCATCACCCTGGTCACCAAAAAGAAAACCCTCGTGCTGACGCTGACCTCGGATGCTAAAATTTACAAGCCCGGTGACAAGCGCAGCTCTCCCACCGGCGCGTTTTCCGACCTGCTGGTTGACACCGCTGTCAGCGCCCATGTCGTTGACCCCGAAGCCGCCACGCTGACGGCCGATGAAGTCCGCATCCGCGCCCCGAAGAACGCCGTGCCCGGTGCGGCCGCCACGCCCGCCAAGTAGCCCGGCATCACAGCCCCGGCGCTTACGTTTCGTGAGCGCCGGGGATTTCGCTGAGATTGAAGCGCCACGCCCGGCCTCTCTCATCCGCCTGCCATACGTCCCCCGTTCCCACATCCAGACAGGACAGCCAGCCGTCGCCGTAAGCCCAGGTATCAATGCAGATGGCATGGCCGAGGTCACGCGGCAGACCGTTTTTCTGGGGGGTGTGCCCGCAGATCATCACTTTACCCGACTCATGCGGCTGAACGTTCTCAAACCGCGCCCAGTGCAGCGTATGTACTGGCTGCTCCGATAGGGGTATGTTCGGGGATACACCGCCATGCACGAAGAAATGTGTCTCAGTCTCCCAGAGGTCCACGCACTGTGTCTCCAAAAACTCCCAGTGTGCCTCGGGAACCGCCGTCAGGCTTCCGTAAGACTCCAAAGTCTCGATCCCGCCCACCTGTTTCCACTCAAACCCTTTGGCGAAGTCCTGCCGCGCCGCCAGCATCAGGGCATCGTGGTTGCCGCGCAAAGCGACAAGGTGGTGGCTTGCGCCCAGGGCCAGCAAGCGTTCCAACACGCCTTTGGTGTCCGGCCCCCGGTCGCAATAATCACCGAGCGTCACCAGCGTGTCGTCCGGCTGCAAGTTGACTTCGGCCAGCAGGGTGTCCAGCGCCGTTCGGCAGCCGTGAATGTCTCCAATCGCCAGAATGCGCGTCATCATTGTTCTCCATAAACGATTACTGCGTCACCTGTGCCAAAATCTCGGCGCGGGTGGCCGTTGCCACGCCCAGCTTCCGCACGACGACCGCGCCCGCCGCGTTTGCCAATGTCACCGCCTCGGCGGGGGTCGCCCCGGCGGCGAGGGCCAGCGTCAGCGTGGTAATCGTCGTGTCGCCTGCGCCTGTGCCGTCAAAGACCTCGACGGGGTGGGCGGGCAGGGTGAACACCTCCCCATCGGCGGAGAACAGCGACAGGCCGTGGGCGCCGCGTGTGATCAGCACAGTGGCCGCACCGGACTTCCGCAGGATCATCCGGCCCGCCTCGCGGACATTGGCGGCGTCCCCGCCGCCGTCGCCGAGCATCAGGCCCGACGCTTCGCTGGCTTCAAACGCATTCAGCGTAATCATGGTCAGCTTGCAGTGCGAGCCGATGCCCTTCGGCTTCAAGTTGCCGGTCATTACTTTGCTTCCTGCACGGCCTAAATTGACAGCCGCTTCCACCAGCGGCTTGACCAGCAGCCCCTTTTGGTAGTCCGACAGCAGCAGAGCATCGCACCGAGGCACGGCGGTCTCTAGGAACGCTTTGAGATGCTCCTGCGCCTCCGCGCTGACCCCGTCGCGCCGCTCGTGGTCCACCCGCAGCACCTGCTGCGATCCCTGCTGCGTGTGGGCAATCACACGGGTTTTGAGTGTGGTCGGCCTGTCCGTGACCGTCAGCAGGCCGTCCGTGTCTGCGCCTTCTTCCGTCAGCTTATCCCGCAAAGTCTGCGCCGCGCCGTCTTCGCCCACCACGCCGACAATCACTGCCACCGCGCCGAGGGCGCAGACGTTGTTGACGACGTTCGCCGCCCCGCCCGGCACAAACGTGTGCGCGTCGGCATCGACAACCATCACGGGGGCTTCGGGCGAGACGCGGCTGACGCGGCCCGAGACATATTCATCCAGCATCACGTCGCCGACGACCAGCACGATTTTCCCCGCAAAGCCATTCAGTATCTCTTCGGCGCGTTGTTTATCCATCCGTCTCAGTGCCTCCGCTTGAAAACAAGTATTGCAGGGTTAGTGTACAGCATATCATGGGGCAGGTTGTGTGTCGGCAGGATGCTGCCCGTCGGCCAGTTACCTCCGCCCATCCACGCATAAGGGCCATAGCTCCCCGCTCTCACAAAGCGCATGAACTGCACCAACGCCAGGTTTTGGCCCCGTAAAGCATCAGCGTAGTCATACTCACTGAGTACCACAAAGTCCGGGTGCTTCGCCATCAGTCCAGACGTGTCCCAGTCCGTACCCACGTAGACAATCCGTGCGTCATTCTCCGGCGAAACTATCTCGCGCCAGCCGCCGGGACGGGGCAGAGTGAAATAGGGGTTGATTGGAACTGTGCCGAACCACGGCTGAACGCCAAAACCCACTGTAGATGAGGGCGAGTCCGCGTTAATTGACGTCAGCGCCGTATCAC
>CAXUKS010000038.1:14590-18492 GCA_964251675.1 uncultured Armatimonadales bacterium | reverse complement strand
CGGGTCTTCCTGCGCCATCGGGGCCAGCAGCAGATAGGAGTTCAGCAGCGTGAGCGCCAGCACCACAGCCCCCCCGCCCAGCGCGGGCAGACGCAGCGAAGGGCGGGTTAGCCGCGAAGCATCCGCCAGAAGCCGCCCGCTCCACAATGCCAAAATTGGCAATAATGGAATTACATAACGCGCATATTTGACCGCCGCCAACCCAATCAAAACGTAGTAGGGGGCCGCAAACACTGCCAGCAGCCCATCCCCCCGCTGCCGCCGGTACAGTGCATAGCCTACCGACACCAGCGCCAGACACAGCAGCGGCAGGCCCAGCCCGGCATCCAAATTGTGCGTCAGGTGATAAACCAGGCCGCTGCCGGTGTCTTTAAACGTCGGATCGTCCGCGTTCTGCACATGGGTGGCCTCAAAGCGAATATCCCGCAGGAACGCCCCGGTCTCCAAAATCGCGCCGGGGCAGGCGGCGAGGAAGGCAAGAACGAACCCTAAGATCGCCCTCCCGCCCCCAATAATGGGGGAGTAGGACCGAGAGGAAAGCATCACCTCCTCTGCCTCCCCCTTCCTTCTTAGGGAAGGGGGCCGGGGGGTTAGGTTTCCTTCCGGCTCCCCAGAATTGGGGCGGGGGGGCCACATCACGCACGCCGCCAGCACCGGCAATATCACCAGCGCCAAATTGTACTTCGTCGCCGCTGCCAGACCCGCGAACACCCCTGCCCAAAGCGCCGCCCGAAGGGGGCGCGGGTCGCCCGTCGCCAGCCGCGCCGCCCAGACCAGCGACAGGGTTGCCCAGAGCGTGCCCGGCACATCCACCGTCAGAAAGTGTGAATGCTGCGCGTGCAGGGGCATTACCGCCAGCGCCAGCGCCGCCAGCAGGCCCGCCCGGCGTCCCCACAATCGATTACCAAGTGCATACACCGCCCAGACCGTACCGACACCCATGCCGACGGTCAGCCAGCGGCCCACGAGGTACATCTTGGCCCACTCAGGATACCAGACGGCGTAGTCTTTGGGAACGGTGTCTACAGCCCCCGTCAGCGCGGCCAGCGTGTTGGCAAAGCACACCAGATAAAGCTGCAAGGACCCGTAATTGTAAAAGTGCGGCAGCAGATGCCCGGCAAAGACGTTCATCCCCCGGCTTGCCACGTCCAGCACCACCGTTTCGTCCGGGTGGTAGGAAAAATAGTGCGTCGCCGATGGCAGCCCCCACGTCAGCCCCCAGACCCGCAGGGCCAGCGCGAAGGCCAGCACCAGCAGGAGGGGAAAGGGACCGGCCAGCAGGCGTCTTGTGAGAGTAGGGCGCATTGGCGGTTATTGTACCCGGAACCTACCTTCCTTGCTTCGCAGGGTCCTTCCTAAAGGAATGATTTGGATAAAACAAGACAGCCTTCTGCCACGCTCTGGATCTTCCCTTTAGGGAGGACCCTGCGAAGCAAGGAAGGTAGGTTTCCTACAGCAGCCCCCGCCGCGCTTCCAGCTTGAACCGGCGGGCGGCGAGGTCGGCGGCATCGGCGCGGGCTTTCTCGACAGCTTCCGGCGCGGCTTTTGCCATAAAGCCCGGATTATTCAGCCGCCCGGTGACGCCCGCCAGCTCTTTGTCCAGCTTGGCGATCTCCCCGGTCAGGCGCACGGTCTCTTTGGCCGGGTCAACCCCGTCCAGAAGCTCCGACGCCGGGACGTAGTAGGTCGCGCCCGGCACGCCCGCCGGGACAAACGCGCCGTCCGTCGGCGCGGCATCCGCCAGTGTCACCGTGCCGAGCCGCGCCAGCGACACCAGCGCGGCGAGCTGGTCGGCCAGCGCCTGCCGGGCCTGGTCGGTCTCCGGCAGCGCAATCACCGTCAAGCGCCGCGTCAGCATCGCCGCACGGGCGGCTTCATTTTCCTGCCCGCCCGGCGTGAACTCCGCCCGCAGGCCGCGCAGGGCGGTGATGCTGCCTAAGACCAGCCCCATAGCGGCCTCAGCTTCGGCGTCAATCAGGGATTCGCTGACTTCCGGCCACGGGGCAATACAGATACTGCCGCGTGCTTCCCCGTTTTGCGCGGGCAGGTTCTGCCAGATCGCCTCGGTCACAAACGGCATGAAGGGGTGCAGCAGGCGCACGGTGGCATCCAGTACACTCAGCAGGGTTGCCCGCGCCGAGTCTTTGACCGCGCCATCCGGCCCCTGCAAGGCGGGCTTGCACAGCTCCACAAACGAGTCACAGTATTCGCTCCACAGGAACTCGTACAGGGCCGTACACGCATCGTCCATGTCGTAGCCCGCCAGCCCGGCGTCTACGGCCCGGATGGTGTGTTGCAGGCGGGACAAAATCCAGCGTTCGGGCAGGGAGGCCCCCCCCGCCCCCAATTCTGGGGGAGCCAGAGAAGATTTAGGAGAGGCGCTTTTCGGTTCTGTTCCGGCTCCCCCAGAATTAGGGGCGGGGGGGGCCTCTGCCACATTCATCAGCACGAACCGGGCGGCGTTCCATAGCTTGTTGCCGAAGTTGCGGGATTCTGGCACGCGGTCCTCGCTGAATTTGATGTCCTGGCCTTTGGAGGCCAGACGCAGCAGGGAGAAGCGCAGGCCGTCCGCGCCGTACTTGTCAATCATATCCACCGGGTCAATGCCGTTGCCTTTGGACTTGGACATCCGGCGGCCTTTTTTGTCCAGCACCGTGGCGTGGATATAGACTTCGTTAAAGGGCTTTTCGCCGATAAACTCCAGGCCCGTCATCAGCATCCGGGCCACCCACAGGCGCAAAATCTCGCCCGCCGTGGTCAGCATATCCGTGGGGTAGAAGTAGGCCAGATCGGGCGTTTGTTCGGGCCAGCCCATCGTGGCAAACGGCCACAGGGCCGACGAGAACCAGGTATCCAGCACGTCTTCATCTTGGGTCAGCTCCGACGTGCCCGCGCGGTCGACAGCTTCTTCCAGAGAGCGGGCGGCCACGTAGGTTCCATCAGGCTTGTAGTAGATAGGAATGCGATGGCCCCACCAGAGCTGCCGCGACAAGGCCCAGTCCCGGATGCCGTCCATCCAATCTAAGTACGCTTTCTTGTAGCGCACCGGCACAAACTGCGTCTCATCGTCCTGCACCACGTCTACCGCCCGCTGCACCAGTTCGGTCCCGGCCATCTTCATAAACCACTGGTCTGATAATAATGGCTCAATCGTCGTGTGACAGCGTTCGCACGTCGGCACGTTGTGCCGGTGATCTTCCACTTTCTCCAGCAGGCCCAGCTCTTCCAGATCGGCCACCACCAGGTTGCGGGCCTCATAGCGGTCCAGCCCGGCGTAACGCTCCCCGGCTTCGGGGGTCATGGTGCCGTCGAACCCAATCACCGTGATCTGCGGCAGCGAGTGGCGCAGGCCCGCCTCGTAGTCGTTCGGGTCATGCGCGGGCGTCACTTTGACCGCCCCCGTGCCGAACTCCGCCTGCGCGTAGTCGTCGGCAATCAGCGGGATTTTTCTGTCCGATAGCGGCAGGGCAAACTCTTTGCCAATCAGCCCTGTGTACCGCTCGTCGTTCGGGTTCACGGCCACCGCAGCGTCGCCCAGCATGGTCTCAGGCCGCGTCGTCGCCACGGTCACCGAACCGGAGCCATCGGCGAAGGGGTATCTGATGTGCCACAGATGCCCGGCCTGCTCTTCCTCTTCCACCTCAATATCCGAGATGACCGTCTGATGAAAGCAGCACCAGTTAACCAGCCGCTTGCCCCGGTATATCAGCCCGGCGTCATAGAAGCGCACGAATGCCTCCACCACGGCCTCCGCGTAGCCTGCATCCATCGTAAACCGCTCGCGGGACCAGTCATAGGAGCAGCCGAGCCGCTTGAGCTGGGAGATAATCCGCGCCCCGTACTGCTCTTTCCACAACCACACGCGCCCCACGAACGCTTCCCGCCCCAGCGTGTAGCGCGTC
>CAXUKS010000038.1:0-14580 GCA_964251675.1 uncultured Armatimonadales bacterium | reverse complement strand
TTGGCAATCTCCCGCTCCACCACCGTCTGCGTGGCAATCCCCGCATGGTCCGTGCCCGGCAAAATCAGAGTCGTAAAGCCGCGCATTCGATGCCAGCGCCCTAAAGCGTCCTGCACCGAATGGTTCAGCGCGTGCCCCATGTGCAGGCTGCCGGTGACATTAGGCGGCGGGATCGTGATGCTGTACTTCGGCTTCCCCGGCGTCGGCTCGGCATGAAAATACCCGCCCGCCTCCCACTCGGCATACAGCCGCGCTTCCACTTCTTGAGGTTCGTATGCTTTTTCCATAGTTTAGTTTCCTTTGTGTGCCTTGCTCTTTGGCGGCCTCGCCGCAAACCAGGCACGAAGATTGTGCAGCAGCAGGGCGTTTTCTATCGGCTTCCCACCGTGGCTGGGGAAGGCTGGTTTTCCGGGCTGATGCCTGATGACCCAATTCACCTGGGCATCGTCATACGAGACTCGTGCCGCCCCGCTGGGTAAATACGTAAATTCTTCATGCCAGATGTAAACTTCCCAAGCGTCTCCGCGTGCCACATCATCCAGCATCAGGTCGGAGCCGACATCGCCGCCGTGGTCATAAAGCGTAATTGTCAGATGCGGATGGTGGCGGCGGATTGAAGCAAATGTCACCGTCGGGGAACCAGCCTGAAAAGCATCACGAGTTGTCTGTATTGCTTTCCCCTGCTCGAAAACGACGTTATCAATGATCATTTCCCTCTGCCAATAATCTTGCGAGTAATGCTGCCCCTTGCAAATAAACGTATTTGAGACAGAGGGTTTTCCCAGCCGCTGGTGAACCTCCGCCGGGGTCATGCCAAGCTTGATGTTCGCTATCTCTTGATTTGGCACCGGAGCCGCCTGTACCCATGCGACCACCGTCAGCAGACTCAGCCCAAGTATCGCAGACCATTGAACTCGCATTGCTGCCCTCCTAATGTCAAACACAAAAAGCCCCTGCGTTCTGTGCGGTATACAGACACGTTTCCACATCTTGAAGGTTGGCAAGTTTATCCATATTTTTGCATCCTTAAATGATATGAAAGGGATATAAAAATATGTTGCCTGCTCTAGTAAAGCCCCCAGATGCAGTGCTAAGACAACTCAAGTTGCTATATTTAGTGTGTAATAGACCAGCAATATACATCATTGGGATATAAAGGGGATATAAAACACTGATGTCTGTTTATGCCCAATAGGGAACATAGCGGGCATGGCGGCGCGAACGATTTTCAGGATCGTAAGGCTTAATCAAACCTTCTTGGATTGTATCGCTGATGATCTTTGACACTATTTTGTAGTCTTCGTCCTGAAAGGAAAACCGCTTGCGAAGGCTTGCGTTCGTGGCAGACGTGCTGAATACAGACATAAGACAGACATGCTGATAGCAGGCGCGTGTTCGATCCTTACTGCTCATCTCTCTGAATGTTCGCGGCGCATACAAGTATACTCTTGTGTGCCGCTCAGTTTCGACAAACTCTGGCGCTGGCAGTTGCCACGTCTCCACGGCATGGATTACTTTATCAATGCCGCTTCCTCTTTCTTCACAAATATTGATGCGTCGCATAAACGCAGCCAACGTTTCATTGCGCGACTGCGGCGGCTCATCAATAAAGCGCAGCGGAGTAATCAAAGGTTTGCCTGGATTCGTAATCTCCAAACGGTTTCCAAAGACTTCCACAAAAGGGCTATCCCCCTGTGTTTCTAAATCCTGATGAATAATCGCATTGGCGACAAGCTCACGAATAGCAATCTCCGGGTAGACCTCCGTATCTACCCTGAGTGCCTGCGCGATATGCTCGTTGTTGGGTAATCGACTTTGGATGTAAGCAATCAAAGCCTCAAAGCTCGCCGCGTACCCGGAAGCAGCAACATATTCGCGTCCACCACTGATGCGAGTGTTATCCGAATAATCAATCACTCGCGTGGATTTGCGGCCCAGTTTTCCAAAATCTGAAAGGCGGCGTGCGAAAAGCATCGCGCCTAAATTCAATATGTCAAAGCGGTCGTTTTGGAATACGAGCATCTTCTCGCTCACAAGACGCTCTAAAATACCCGTTTTAGTAGAGGGTAAGCTTTGTTTTGTGAGACGAAAATAGGCATCATAATCCAACAGCGATAGCACATCATCTTCAGAGCAATCAGCCAGTGCCAGCCGCTCTTCGAACGGCTGCTGGGAAAACTGTAACCAGAGAGAACGTTCCTTTTCTGGGTAATCCGCCAGTTTCTTGGTGTAGCTGCCAACACGGATATAAGAGATTTCCTTCCAGCGCACAGGCATATATTGTGCGGAGGGAACCTCAAAAATTACGACTGGTTTACCGTCAGCAGAAAATTCATGAATACGAAAATCAGGGCGTGGTACGAGATGATGTGACAGCCAGGACTCTAGTTCTTCATTGCCCACTTTTGCTTTTCTTGGCTGAAAGGTTCTTCCTTCAATTGTATGGACAGCATCCTGGATTCTCCACACAATATAGGCACATTTTTTGTTCAGCAGAGCAGCCGCATTGGCGAGCGATGAAATGCGTTCGCCAATCATATCCGGGGCTTCGTTGTTGTGCTTGAACTCGACCCATTCAGACTCGTGCGGTTCAGCTCGCAAAAGTGAGAGCAATTCCAGCAAATTTGTCTCAATCATAGTAAACATTCCTTGAAACCACAAAAAGCCCCCGCGCCCAATGCGGCATAATCCCGTGCGAATTGCACAGGACTTGCCGCAAGGACGCGAGGGCTTCACAAGCTGTGAAACAACAGGCGCGGTACCACCTTGCTTCCCGCTCGCCTCCAGCTCCCCCAGAATTGGGGGCGGGGGGGCGTAACGGACGCTTTGATTCTGATTTTTGGCTCCGGGGCGACCTTCGGCGGGCCTGATGCGAGGGACGCTTGCAGCGGGTGCATCCCCTCTCTGATACTTTTTTTGACGCTTTCGCGCCGCCTACTCTTCCCCATCTCTGCCGTGACACACAAAGTATAGTCGTCAGACAGTGCCAAAGTCAAGTAGCAACAGCAAAATGTGTAATAAATGTGTAGTAATTGTGTAAAAAAGTGGTATATTGCAGTGGGAGGAGAAAATCAATGGCAGAATTAACAACGACACTCGAAGGCAAGCGGGCTAAAGGCCGCACAGCGGCAGCGCAATCGCAGACGTCGGACACACCGAACGAGAAAGTCCGCGTGAGTCTGGACATCTCGCCAGAGCTGAACGAAAAATTGCAGGCGATGGCCCGCGACATCAACGGCACACGGAGCGAAGTCCTGCGAAAGTCCCTGGCGCTGCTGGATGTGGCATTGGAAGCCACGCGCAACGGCAAAAAAATCGGCATTGCCGACCGGAGCGATCAATTCACGACGGAGATTATTGGCTTCCGACACTGATTTATGCTCAGGGAGGAACGTTTATGTCGGAGACAGAAAAATCCATGGATCAGCCGCTTGTGAACTTGTTCGAGGTTCAGGAGGCGCCCGCATTCAATACCTTGACCGAAGCCACGCTGAAATATGAGATGCCTGCCGCACGGCAGGCGCGTGAAACACAAGAAGCCGCCGATGCCGCCCATGCCCGCCTGATCAGCCTCCTTACGCTGGCCGTGGCGGGCTTTTTGCTTTTGGGGTTCTTCGGGCTGGGGGTGTATCTGTTTGCGTTCAAAGCGAATGCCACCGAGGCGCAAAAGCTGTATGCGTCCACGGCGCTGACGGCGATTGCCAGCGGCAGCACGGGCTATGCGTTCGGCAAGAAAGATGGCAAGCCGAAAGAGTAACCGCTCCTGACCCGCCTTGACTTGCACGAAGCCGCAGGGCTATAATGCCCTATGACCACACCCGCCGGGATTGATCTGCACGCCCACACCACCGCCTCCGACGGCAGCCTGACGCCGACGGAGCTTGTTGTTAAAGCCAGCGAACTGGGGCTGACGGCGCTGGCCGTCACTGACCATGACACTGTGGCGGGCCTCGCCGAAGCGCAGGAAGCGGCGCAAAAAGTGGATTTGGAGCTGATTTCCGGCGTGGAGCTGTCCGTGGAAGACGACAAAGGCCGCTTTCACCTGCTCGGCTACGGGTTTGACACGGGCAGCCCGGAGCTGATCGAAACGCTGGTCGCCCTGCGCGTCGCCCGCGCCGAGCGCAACACGCAGATGGCCGAAAAGATGAAAGAACTCGGCCTGCCGGTCACGATGGACGATGTCCGGGCTGAGGCAGGCGAAGACTCCGAAGTCATTGCCCGGCCTCATTTCGCGCAGGCTTTGATCAAAAAGGGCATTGTAAGCTCGGTGCAGGAAGCCTTTGACCGCTACCTCGCCACGGGCAAGCCGCTGTACCTGCCCAAGCAGGGCCTGACGGCCCGCGAGGCCATCGCGCTGCTGCACCGGGCGGGCGGGGTGGCCGTCATGGCCCATCCCGGCCTCGTCCCGCAGTCGGCATCCGCGCTGGCGGCGCGGGTAGAAAATTTGACCCAGGAAGACGGCATGGACGGCATCGAAGCCTACTACTCTCAGCACAGCCCCGCCGACACGGAGCGGTTTCTGACGCTAGCCGGGCGTCTCGGCCTCCTCGTGACCGGCGGCTCGGACTTCCACGGCACGCCCAAGCCTTATGTTCCGCTGGGCGTCGTCCACGGCGGCGGCCCGGCGGCGTATTCCCTGCTGACCGCCCTGCACGGGCGATTATCTTCTGCTAATTCACTTTGACAAGGACCGTTTTATGTCACATATGCTTGACGAAATCCGGCAGCAGCCCGAAATCGTGCGCCGAATTATCAGCGAAGAGTTCCACTGCGTCGAGACGCTGGCCGCTGAAATCAAGCGCCGCAAGATCGCCTATGCGTATGTCGCCGCACGCGGGACTTCGGACAACGCGGCTTTGTACTGTAAGTATATGCTGGAAATCCAGCATGGCCTCCCAGTCGCCCTCGCCGCCCCCTCAGTCTTCACGCTCTACGGCTCCCTGCCGAAATTGGAGCAGAACGCGCTGGTACTGGGCATTTCGCAGTCCGGGGCCGGGCCGGATGTAATTGATGTCGTCCGAAGCGCCCGCGAGTCGGGGGCGCTGACCGCCTGCATCACCAATGAGCCGACCTCGGCACTGGCGCAGACCGCCGAATACCCGCTGCTTGTCGGCGCGGGCGAGGAAATTGGCGTTGCCGCCACCAAGACCTACACGGGGTCGCTTGCTATGCTGGCCCTGCTGTCTACCGCGATGGATGAAAGCCATCCCGAGCGGCTGGAACATCTGCGCCGCGCTGCCGATGCCATGGAGAAGACACTGGCGATGGAGGATGTCGCCCGGCAGCTTGTCGAACGCTATGCCGACATGAAGGGCTGCGTGATTCTGGGCCGGGGGTACAACCACTGCACCGCCAATGAGCTGGCTCTGAAGCTGACCGAAACTTGCCTGATCGCCGCCCAGTCTTATTCCGCCGCCCAGTTCCAGCACGGGGCGATTGCCCAGGTCGCGGCGGGCTTCCCCTGCCTGCTGTTCGCCGCCGACGGCAAAGCCTTCACGCCCATGGCAAAGATTGCCGAAAAGCTGCGTGCCCAGAACCCGGCCCTGATCTGCTTCGCCCACGATGCCGCGTTCCTCGCGGGCAGCGAAACCGCCCTGCGTATCCCCGCCGCCGTCGCCGAATGGGTCAGCCCTCTCGTGTATATCATCGCCGGTCAGCTCTTCACCTACTGGCTGTCTCTCCGAAAGGGCCTCGACCCCGACAACCCACGCGGCCTCTCCAAAGTCACGCAGACCCGATAGGGCATCTAAAACCGCCAGCCCAGTTCCGCTGCCGGGATGCGGCGGTGCGTCCAATTGAGCTGCCGCTCGGTCAGGCGGCAGTCCACAAACCACCAGGGATAGGCGACCGGGTCGTAAATGCGGAACGTCTGCCGGTAGCTTTGAATGGCCGGGTAAGCCGTCTGAAAGCCGCCCCGGTGCAGGGTTAGAAACAAAGACAAAAGCCGCACCCGCAGCTTGACTGCGTGTGTGTTGTCCAGCGGCAGGGCCAGCCGCTCCGACAGCGCAAATACTTCCCGCTGCGCCAGATGCAGGCTCACCGTGTCAATCCCCTTCAGCAGCCCGATCTTGTCCGGCACGTCCGCGTCCTCAATCCGCGCCGCCAGCATCAGCACGTACCGCTCAATGCTGTCCGCCCAGCCTTCCTCCACCCGCCGCGCCACGTCCCCCGTACTGCTGTCCCGCAGGGTGTTCCCCAGATACTCCCGCAAGTGCGTTTCCGCCCATTCCCACCGCCGGGCCGTTTTTGCGGCAAGCTGGTCCATGTCCGCACACGGGCACAGGCGGCAGACGCCGCCGCGCATCCCCAGCAGGCGGCTGTAGGCAAACTCCAGCCCGGCAGGGCTGGCCCTCGGGTCCAGCAGACCCTCCACCAGCTTGGCATACGCTTCAATCAGAAACGTCGCCGCGTCCCGCGACATTTCCTCGGTTTCCAGCACGATAACTTGTCCCCCCTGTTATTATCGGCAGAGGAGGATACCCTGGCTCATAGTGATTATGCGGGAACATGGAAGAATATCTTGCCATCAAATTACCGGGTTGGCAAGGTTTATGCAGGGGGCATATTTGGTATGAATACGCACGGCCCGTCTCACTTTCGCTGAACAAAGAAGAGAAAAACCCGATGCACACAAACCCGGCGTCCGACACAAAAAATTTCACTCTGCTGCGTCTGCTGACAGTGATTGCGATTGTCGCCACACTGTCAGCATTCGCCCCCTGGCAGGCCGCCCCGGCCACACCGCCGACGCACCGGGAGGCATTTCCGCCGCCCCCGCACGACGCCCAGGTCCGGCAGGGGTTCCACCGGCAGCACCCCGCCTTGTCAAAGCCGCAAATGTCAGAGCAGCCGCGCTACCAC
Organism: uncultured Armatimonadales bacterium; assembly: GCA_964251675.1. Lineage (GTDB taxonomy): Bacteria > Armatimonadota > Armatimonadia > Armatimonadales > Capsulimonadaceae > JANXMY01. The sequence continues at coordinate 7,719 of CAXUKS010000038.1, read as the reverse complement.
TTCGTCCCACCGCTGGGCGTCAAACCGTAGCTGCCACGCAAACGGCTTTCCTTTGCGGTCGTAATACACCGCCATTGCCGCCTGCGCCACGCGCTTCGGGTCCGTCGCCAGCAGCTCGCCCGCCAGCACGGCATCATGCACATACGCGACCGCGTGCCGCCCGCTCATCTTCCAGGCGCGGCCCCCCGCCCCCGTCGTTTCCGCAATCACCCGCACCGGCGCGGGCGGCGCGGGAACCGGGGGCTTGGTTTTGGCATTCGGCTTTACAGCAGGCTTCACAGAAGCAGGAGTTTTGGCAGGCGGCGCGGGCAGGGCAGGGGGCGTTTTTCTCATTGACAGGGTCCTCTTATCTCACTAAACTTGGTGTCGCCGCTATTATAGCAAACAAATGTTTGCTCTGTCAACGCCCCCGCGTTTTATTCTTGAGCACCCGGCAGGCCCAGATAGCTGCGTATCCAGGGTTCGTCGGGCGCAATTACCCGGCCCGTGACCAAATCCGCAATCAAGCGCCCCGCCGTTGCCAGCCGCCCTTCGTCCACCGTGCCCAGCGCAAAGCGCGGAACCGGCGTTCCCGGCGCGAAGTTGAAGCCGACCAGCGGCGCGAAAAGCTGCGTTCGCAGCACCGTTTCTTCCAAATCCCGCTGCACTTTATGCAGGTAGAAGCCCAGCACGTCCCGATGCACGCTCCCCAGCGCATACGACGCCTGCCCGCCCGTGTTGTCCGAGGTCAGCGTCTGCCCCAGAATGCTTTTCGCAATCGCCCGATCCAGGTATTCCACCGCCTCCGCAAATCCCGCCGCCTGCGGGCGGGCCGTCTCCAGCAGCCCCAGTTTCATGTCCGAAGGGATGACCAGCGCACTTTCGTTATGCACCTGCGAGACCAGACGCAGCAGCTCCCGCTGCTGCTCCGTCCCATACCCCCGCGCCGGGTCATACGTCCCCGTCACCGTCGGCATCCCAAACTTTTCTAAATACTTCGCCCACCACGAAAGCATCTGCTGCTTGACCCGCCACGGGCCATACGCCGCCCGCAGGTCGCTGTCTCCCCCCGGAGCGCCCAGACGGGCGGCATACGAATAGCGCAGAAACTTGCCCGCCGGATAGGTCGTGCCATCCCACGCTCGCAGCCCCGTCACCGTGCCAAATTTGTCTGTCTCATAGGCAAACCCCGCCGGATTTTTCGGCTTGAGCGCCGCCAGCCCAATTTTTCCTGCGTGCGGCCCTGTCTCGATACGCCGGTACACGATCTCCAGCAGTGACACCAGCGCATCCAGCAAGTCCGACAGCGCCTCGGTCACGCTGCCCCCCATCCCATCCAGCACGCCCCGCACAAATCCCGCCGCCGCCCGCGCTTCTTCCGTCTCGTCCGCCGCGTGAACCGTCCACCCCTGCGACAATACCGCATACTTTTTGGTCGTCAGGCACGCCTTCACCTGCGGGTCCCGCAGCATCCGCCGGTACGTTTCCAGCCCCACGGCTCCCGCGTCCCCGTCGCCCCAGCCTTCATTCCCCCACACCAGCGGCGGCGTCGCCCCCAGCAGTCCTACCCCCTCGGTCGGCACGCTTTCCCCCAGCGGCGGCGGCTTGCGTGTCCAAAACGGCAGCGTCAATTTCATCGTTGTTTCCTTTCATCTATTGATTACAAGCGGCCCCCCCCCGCCCCAATTCTGGGGAGCCGGATAAGAACAGCATCGGATAGAAGGGCGCAACAAGCAGCGCCCCTACACTGTTGGTTCTGTCTTAACTGTCCGGCTCCCCAGAATTGGGCGGAAGGGTCTTTCCCTCCTACAGCCGCACCGCCAGCACATACACATCCGTCGTCTCCGCACTCAAAATGTGCGTGGACACCGAACGGCTCCCCGGCCCGTGCCCGCCCCAGCTTTCCAAAGTCCGCCCCAGACGGCACAAATAAACGTGCCCCACCGTCCGAAACCGATTGGGCCGGATGAACGCAATCCGCGTCAGCCCATCCTGCAAACGGCAGGCCGCCCAGGTGCTGCGCTTCAAGCCCTGCGCCGCGCACCAGTCGTTCTGTACCACCGACCCGTCCGGCAAAATCGTTCGCCCCTCCGTTGCCACCGCCACCGCTGCCCGCACCCAGCCCGAGCAGTCAATCGCTGTATAATCCGGCGGGACCGCCAGCAAATCGTCCGCCTTCGCCCCCAGCTCGTAGCCGACCCCATGCGCCTGGCAGCTCGCCAGATACCGCCGCAGCCGCTCCGGGTCCAGCGGCACGCTGTACCACGGATACCCCTGTGTCGGCGGCAGCAGCCCCGCCGCCTCTTTTTCCAGCATCTTTTTTTCCAGAATTGCACTCATCGTCGCTCTCCTTTCGTGCCCTAATCACACACCGCCACCACCAGCAGCGGCGTGTCCCCCAGCCGGAACGCCTGCACCTTGCGGACCGTCCACAGCCGCCCATCCCGCGTGAAAATGTCCCCGGCCAGCGGCGGGTCGGCATCCGCCCCGTCCAGATACAGCAGCAAACCGGGCCGCACCAGGCCCACCGCCTCGTTCGCATCGAAATACACCGACGACGCCGACAAATCCAGCGGCGCGAACACCCCCCGCCGCGTCCGTGCCGCACCTGCCCGCTCGGTCATCACCGCCTCTCCAAACCGCTCGAAGCCCGCCGACACCCGCGCCTGACGCCGCCGTCCCTCACTCTCCAAAGCAGTCATCGCGCTGTCCTTCCCAGCCGCACCCGGACCCACCCGTGAAGGCCAGCAGCAGAGGCGTCTGCCCCGTCCCGTCCGACGCTCGCACAAACGGCCCCAGCCGCCGCAGTCCCTGCGCCGCCAGCCGCGCCCCCGCCTGCGCCGGGCCATCTGTCCGCGACGCTGTCACTGTCAGCGGCCCCACATGAAAATCATCCGATGCCCCCGGCTGAGACGCCCGCCGCCGCAGCCATTCCCCCGCCAGCGCCTCCGACACCCCCAGCGTCAGCGTCGCCCGCAAGCCCTCATCGCCTGCCGATGACGCCAGCACTTCGGGGTCCAGTGCATATTCCAACACCGGCTGCCCCTCCAAAATCAGCGCATCCCACTCCGCATCCTCAGACGCATCCTCCACCTCCGCCCCGCATAGCCGCTTCAGCGCGTCCCGTGTCACCGGCAAAGCCATTTGCTTTCTCCTTCCTGCCGGGGGGTTTTACACCCCCGGCATTTTTCTCTTAACCCTCTCCTAACAGGGGAGGGTGGCGAGGAACGAGCCGGGAGGGGCCTATCCTCCCTGCACCCCGTAAGCCGCCCGCCAGTCCCCGAAGCCCACGTTGTACCGAGCGCGAACACCGTACAAATACTGGTCCCGCAGGAACCCGTTTTCCGAGCTGCCCTCCAACGCGCTGAACTCGAACTCCTTACGCATCTGCAGCACCACCGCCCGCACCAGACGCCGCGTGTCCAGCAGAAACCAGTCCGACGATGACGGCAGAAACGGCGTCGTCAGCAGTGTCAGCATCCCCCGCAGCGGGTTCGCCGACAGATCCTGCGCCGCCTGCGTCACCGGGTCCGGCGAATACGCCGAAGTCAGAAGCTGCGTCGCCTCCCAGTACAGCTCCGGCGGGACTACCAAAACGCTCGGCATCACCCCTGCCGGACGCCCCGTATCATCCATGAACCGCATCATCGCCGTGATCGCCGCCTGCAAAGACGCCGCATTCAGCACCCCGCCCCCGGCATTGCTTTGTGTGCCCCCCTGCGCGTGAGTGCCGAAAAATGGAACCCCGTCATACCCATGCCCCGTGAAGCCTGTCCCCAGCAGCCCAAACACAATTGCGTCCAGATGCTGCCGCGCCACCCGGGCCATCTGACGCACCCGCAGCGCGATCTGCCCGTATTGATCGTCTTCCAGCGCCGTCCGGTCCACGCTGATCGTGCTTTCCCAGGTCCGGTTCTGAATGGCATACTGATACGCCTTTACTTCGCCCGGCTGACGCTCATCCACAAACTCACGCACCCCCGGCAGCGCCCCCAGCCACGCATAGTTCTCCGTGTCGTGCGTGGACGGAACCGTCGTCGCCACCCGGTCCCACTGCGCCGCCGTCTCGCCGAACGTCTGGAAAAACGCCGTCTTCAGCCCCGCCGTCAGCAGCGCGGGGATATCCGATTTCACCAGTGTCATTTCGTCACTCCTTTCATTTCCATCAAAATGTCGTCTACCTTCTGCTCAATCGCATCAATCTGTGCCTGCTTCTGCGGCGTCTTCCAGATCGCCTTCGCCAGCGCCGCCAGCAGGTGCAGACCCACCCCCAGCGCCACCAGAACCTGCGGATCAATGTGCATTGGTTTTCTCCTTGGCTTCCCGCTCCTCCCGCACCCGCACGGCCACTTCCGCCGGGCGGACCCCCAGTTGTTTTAGGAACGTATGTTCGCTTTGTGTGAACCCCTCTTCCTCGTCTTCTTGCGCCGACAGCACGCTCTCGCCGAACGTCACCACCGGCGGCTGCCGCTCCAGAAACCGCCAAAACACGTCGGCCACCGGCTCCGGTCCCTCGGCCAGCGTCACGGTCGCCCCGTTTCCGACACTCAGCAAAGCCCGTGCCAGCCCTTCCGACGCCGGAACCAGCCGCCCCCGCACCTTCAAAGCTTCAATCTGCCTGTCTACCTCCCGCCGTGTCAGTTCCGCCCGCAGCCGGGCGATCTCGGCATTGACTGCGTCCTCCTCCTGTCCCTCGTTCATCAAAGTCGCCGAGGCCACACGCGGCTTCAAGACCAGCGACACCTCCGACAGCGTCAGCGGCTCGCGGGTCAGCCCCACCGACAGACGCGCCGCGCCCCGCCGGCGCAGAAACCCCGCCAGGTCCGCCGGAAAGACCAGCGTCCCCAGCAGCGCCCCGCCCTCACGCCACACCCGGCGCACCTGCCCCAGCGGGTCCAGCGGCGAGTCCGTGTGCTCCACTTTCACCGGCACGGCTCCATCGGTGAACCGCGCCGCGATCCCGTCCAGGTCCGCCTCCGTCACCCGCAGCCCTTTGTCCGGGTAATTGCCCGCTTCCAGCAGCCGCGCAGCCCGCTCTTCCACCATATCGCTCGCACCGAACGTCACCAGTGCAGACGCTTCTAGGAACATCTGTTCGCTGTTTGTTTGCTCCATTGTCAACTTACCTTTCCATCGATCCGCACGCAGACGTGCCCGGTATCGGGGACACCCGCCACGACGCCCGCCGCCAGCACATTGCCCGTCGCGGCTGTGGAGACCGTTGCATCATCCACCACAAACACCGCTTTGCCCATGTCTGTCGGCGACGCAGCCACTTTGGCGTAGGTGAAAACTCCTGTCTTCAGGACGCGCACCGTCCGTGCCCCCGCCGCCCCGCTTCGGTTGTCGCCCTCTTCATAAGCCACCCCCACAAACGTCAGCCCCGCCGCATCCGCCGCCGGAACCGCGAATCCCGAGGCGGCCACCGCCACCAGTCCGCCCTTGAAAATGTGCCCACCCGCCGCGACCGGGTACGCAATCAGCGCCCCGTCCCGCCGCCGGGCGTCATACCCCTGTGTCAATGCCGTCATCTGGTCCGTCCTTTCCGTGCTGCCTCCCCGCTTCAGTCAACAAAACGCCCTGGCCGGGAGCGCAGGAGGAGCATTTGGATTTGGTATCCACTCCCGGCCAGGAACAAAAATAGTATACATTTGTTTCTCCGCGTGTGTCAAGCTTTTTAGCCGTATTCTGTCTACTTATTTTTCCAGACACAAAAAAACCCTGCACGGCTTTGCCGCGCAGGGTCAACCACTCTTCACTTGCATTCTGTCACTCACATTCTGTCATTCACCGGAAGTACGGTTCAAAAGCTGGCGGCCATGGTACAGCGCCACCGCCTGCACCCGGTAATCGTCACTCGTCGGGTCCGTTCGGTACAGTGAAACCCGCACGCTCTGCTCCGGGTAATCATACGACAATATCAGCATGTGCGGATCCGCCGAGCGAATAACACGCCCCAGCCCTCTCGCCGCCTGCTGCAAATCATAGAGAGACATCGACAGCGTAATCTGCCCGTACAAATCTCGCGCATCACCGTTTCGCAAACCCGTCGTCTCACTCGTCAGTGCCACTGGTTTGGCAGGCGCAGGCGGGATGTCTTTGTTCAGTCCAAGCAGCATCCAGGCCCCAATGCCTGCCAGAGCGACCAGCGAAAAACTGCCCAGAAACGCCAGGCCGAATGTAGAAATTGCTGACAGGGGCGAGAAGCGCACCCGGCGAACTCGGCGTGAGTAACCACGGGAAGAGTGAGGGGGTATCCGGGAGGCGCTGGGCGGAGGGCTGACGGACGGGCTGGGGGGCGGACGGGTCGCACGCGGCAGCAGCACTGCGTCAAACGCCTGTGTCCGGTTGACAGTGTCTTGAAACCGCGTGCGAAATAAATGCCCGCAGTCCGGACATTCAGACAGATGCAGGCCCACAACCTTGCTGCACTGCGGGCAGCGCTTCGCGCTGATCGCACTCGGGTTTTCTCCGTTCTGCTCATTCCATTGTGTCATTGTAATTATCCTGATATATTATACCCAAAAAGCAGGAAAACAATGAGAACGCCGCAGGCCCCTAGCTCATACGAACCAGAAACCTGCGGCGTTAGCCACACCCATTTTTGCGGCATACTCGGGAATTATCTTACACTAGGGACCGGCGCTCACAGCGACTGCCGACCAGTTGGGATAAGGACCGTAGCTATGGTAAACAAAGTTGCCCTGAGCATCGATGCTCCACAGCGCAGCCTGGCCCGATGTGTGCGTCCACAGGACACATCCCCGGCCATCCGCCCCCACCGCATCTGCCCGCGCTTTCCAGCCGTCATACGGACCGTACTGCATATTGACCAGAGTTCCACCCAGCAAATCCCAAAGCGCCATCTTGCCGCTTGTATGGGTCCACAAAATCCGGCTGTGCCCCTGGGCATCAATTCCCAGAGTGCCCGCTGTCCAGTCGCTATACCCCCCATACTGTGTGTTGGTAAATGTAAATGTTTCTCGATTAAAATCCCAGAGGGCCATCTGTCCATCCGGGGCGTGACTCCAGGTCATCTGCACTTTTCCCTGCGGGCTGGAAGCCAGACCCACCGGACTCCACCCGGCATACGGGCCGTACAGCGAGAACTTTTGCATCACTCCGTCCGCATTGACCCGCCACAATGCCGCCTGCCCGCTGTCGTGCTTCCACACAAGCCATACTCCGCCGTTTGGGTCCGCGCTAATCAGGCTCGGTGCCCATCCAGGGAAAGGCCCGTAGATGTGCAGGACAAACTGCCCCTGGGCATCCACATTCCAAACAATCGCGGTGCCATCCAGATAACGCCACAGAATATGTGTAATCCCGTCCGCCCCGGTCGCCACACCGATAGCGGTCCATCCGGCATAGGGGCCGTAATCGAACTGACGGAAGCTGCCATCAATCTGCACCGTCCAAAGACTGATCGCACCGTCTTGTCGGCTCCACAAAACCCGTGTCCGCGTAGTCGTCACCGACGGTGGGGTCGTGATAGGCGTCCCTGACAATACTGTCGTTACCGGGGGTGCAAGTATCACAGTCACCACTGGAGGCACAACAGGCGTCGCAACTGTCACCGGCGGTGCGACTGTCACCGGCGCTGCGACTGTCACTGGCGGCACAACGACCGGAGGCTCGATCACCACAGGCGGCACAATCACTGGAGGTGTGACTACCGGCGGCACAGTCACCGGCGGCACAGTCACCGGCGGCTCGATCACTACAGGCGGCGTGACCACA
>CAXUKS010000037.1:0-39261 GCA_964251675.1 uncultured Armatimonadales bacterium | reverse complement strand
CCTCGATCGTCGTGTTCCTCAACAAAGCGGACATGGTCGACGATCCCGAGCTGATCGAGCTGGTCGAGCTGGAGGTGCGCGAGCTGCTCTCCAAGTACGAGTTCCCCGGCGACGACTGCCCGATTGTGGTTGGTTCTGCGGTGAAGGCGCTCGAAGGCGATCAGTCGGAGATTGGCGAGCCTGCCATTCTGCGCTTGATGGAAGCGGTGGACTCGTTCATTCCGACGCCGGAGCGGGACGTGGACAAGCCGTTCCTGATGCCGGTGGAAGACACGATGACGATCACGGGCCGTGGCACGGTGGCGACGGGTCGTGTGGAGCGGGGCGTGTTGAAGGCGGGCGAGCAGATCGAGATCGTTGGCATCCGGGAAGCGACGAAGACGACGGTGGCGACGAGCATGGAAATGTTCCGCAAGACGCTGGACACGGTTCAGGCGGGTGACAACGCGGGCATTCTGCTTCGGGGCGTGGAGCGCAAGGACATTGAGCGGGGCCAGGTGTTGGCAAAGCCGGGGAGCATCAAGCCTCACACGAAGTTCGAGGGCGAGGTTTATATTTTGTCTAAGGAGGAGGGTGGTCGTCACACGCCTTTCTTCAAGGGGTATCGTCCTCAGTTCTACTTCCGGACGACGGACGTGACGGGTAACCTGGACCTGCCGGAAGGTGTGGAGATGGTGATGCCTGGGGACAACGTGACGATTGGGGGGGAGTTGATTTCTCCGATTGCGATGGAAGAGGGTCTTCGGTTTGCGATCCGCGAAGGCGGCCACACGGTCGGCGCGGGTGTCGTCACCAAGATCATCGCCTAGTCATCGTTTAGTATCTTAGGCCGGGGCGGCTTAACCGCCCCGGCCACTCAGAGTTGGGAAAAGTATCATGGCAAACGAAGCGCGTGTTATCGTCACGCTGGCCTGCAGCGAGTGCAAAGAGCGCACGTATGCAACCACCAAAAACAAGCGTCAGCACCCGGAGCGTCTGGAGCTGAACAAATACTGCCCGCGCTGCCGGGTTCACCGTCTGCACCGCGAAGCGAAGTAGACATTTCTGTTTGGGGCGGGTATACTGATCCCGCCCCTCACGGGACACCACAATTAAATACTGGGAGTTTAGCACAGTTGGTAGTGCGTTCGCCTCCAAAGTGAAAGGTCGCGAGTTCGAATCTTGCAACTCCCGTCAAGCACCGCTGTCTCTGTCATTAGAGGCAGCGGCGTTTTGCTGTCTGGGTAACTATGCTTTTTTCTAAACCAAACACGGACAAGCGCCTCTGGCTGCTCGGCTTGGGGCTGGGCAACTTCGCGGGCCTGCTTCTTCTGCTCAGTGGCAACGCGGTCAGCCGCCGCTTTCTGGAAACCGCGTTCCCCTACACTGCTTTCGGCTACTACACCGCCGACTTCGTGCGGGTGCTGGGGGTGTGTCTGGGTGGCCTGGTGTTCCCTGCTCTCCTGACCTGCCTCGCCCGCCGCCGGTATGTGTTGTGGGGTCTGCTGCCGATTGTCCTGCTAGTGAGCTGGGTTGTCGCAGGCAACTTTGTCAGCCACGGACTTCCTTCGCTGTTTGCTCCTGCCTCGAACTTGCCAGTTTTGATTTATCTGGGCTGGTATGTGCCACTCCTTATCTTCCTCTTCTGGGCTTTTTCCTGCGGCCCCATTTTCCTATTTCGCTGGGTTCGGCAGAAGCGCCGCCCCCGAATTACACCCGCCGCATCTACTTCTCCCGCCCGCCGACTTTGGCTTCTGCCTACGCTTGCATTGCCACTCTTGGCACTGGTGGGTTTGGGAAGGTACAACTGGATACACCCAAAAGAAGGACATCTCAGTGTCAAAACTCAGTTTGCATCGGGCGAGGCACATATCCCCCTCGTGGTCAAGCACGGCGGCGTTTTCGTCATGGCATCACTCAACGGCACAAAAACGCTGTGCAAAATAGACACTGGAAGCAACACCGTTCAGTGGCGAAGAAATCTGCACTGTGCTGGCACATTGACTGGCGAGCGAGGGCAAATCTGTGACGTTCAGAACACTTGTATGGATGGTGTCACCGTCATTCTTCCACATATTCAAATCGGCACGTTCAAAGTAAGTGGACTGCCAACCACAATGCAGGATAACTACACTGGTCTGTTTTCTTCCGGTCAAGAGTATGAACCGGATGCCCCGCCTTTGCTGGGAAATCCCTTGTTTGCCTCGACTGTGCTGACGATTGACTACCAGCACAAGATGCTGACAATCCGACCCCAAGATTACGACTTACAAAAACACCCCCTACGCTCTGAGGACCGCATCCTGCAAATGGGCTGGACATCTCATGCGGGGGACAGCGAAAAAGAACAGCAGCTTTTTGGCTGGCCGGTTATCCGGGCGTATGTGGAGGGAAAGCCTTTTTGGTGTGTGATTGACAGCGGCTGGGAGGGACCGGAACTAGGTATCAGCGAAACCCTCCTTCAAAGCCTTCCGGCACAAAAGCATACAGCGCGTACTTCCATACTACAAAACTTCCAGCATGGCTCCTATATAGTTTCACAGCTTAATCATCTTCAATTCCAAGCCCCTGTCCTGCTTCCAGACCACGCCGCCCCAGTGCTGCTGTCAAGCAAAACGGTTGTCACTCAATCGCTGATCGGCGGGAACGGCAGTGTGGGAACGTATCTCATGGAGCGGTATCGAATCACCATTGATTATCCGCGTGGGCGCATTCTGTTGGAGCCGTATGCCCGGACTGTGCCGGGGCAAAAGCAGGAAAACCCTGCGCCGGGCGCGAAACAGTAGACCATGAACATACGGAGCAAGCGAATCTGGCTGGCGGCGGCAGTGGGGGTTGGACTCGGGAGCGCCCTGCTGGTGGCGGGGTGCAAGACGAAATCCGATGGCGGGGATGGGGCGCGGGTGCGGCTGATTAACGCTGCGCCGAACGCCGACGGGCTGACAGTGTCGGTAAACGGCGAGCGGGCGTGGAAGAACGCGGCGTACCGGAGCAGCTCAGGCTATCAGGCGATTGCCCCCGGAACGTACCCGGTTCGTATGAATGCCGCAAAACTGGGCACGGTCCCGGCGCGGTCGCTGTCGTTTGAGAAGGGGCACGCCTACACGGTGCTGGCGCTGGGTGCCAATCAGGGTGAAGGAACGCGGCTGGAAGTCTTGGAAGATGGGGCCGCTCTGCCTGCGAGTGGACGGGCGGGACTGCGGCTAATTAATGCCTCGCTGGACGGCAGGCCGCTGGATTTGGTGGTCAACAGCATTGTCGCGGCTAAGTCGGTGGCTTATGGCGGGCGCAGTGCCATTTTGCCGCTGGACGGCGGGGCGTATGACCTGCAGATTGCCGCCGCCGACACGCCCAACATCCTGGCCGGGCCGGTGTCTCTGCGCCTCGAGCCGGGCCGCACCTACACGCTGGTAGCGATGGGGGACCCGGACGACGGCAGCCTGAGCCTGGAAGCGTACCCGGACGCGAAGTAGGCACCAGGACTACTTGCCGCGCTCGATGAAGTCGCAGGCGCGGCGGTAGGCGGTGGTCAGGTAGTCGCTCATTAGCAGCTCGCGGCTGCCTTCGTAATACCACTTGACGCGCTCGCCCAGGTTCTCGTCCGGGTCGCCGATCTGATAGGTGGCAATCTCGCGGGGCAGGACATACGCCCGGTCCGTGGCGGAGTCGATGGCTTTGAACGTGATCTTAAAGATATGATCTTTGTCTTTGAAGTTCTCGTCCCACGCCATCGTGACAGTGTACTCGCGGCCATCAATGCAGTGATACAGGCTTTTCTTTTCCATAAGCTCCTAAAATTGCTTCCAATTAGTTTTGATGACGGGCCGTTCGCAGCAGGACCATCAGGCACGGGCCGCCGGAGACCACGGCAATGCCATGAGCCTGGCAGGCGGCCACAGCGGCCTCGGACTCCGCGCCGGGCTGCATCCAGATATTTTTGATCCCCAGCCGGGCGCACTCGCTCACCACCGACTCGCTGACGCCGGGTGGCACAATCAGCACGGCGACTTCGGGGACGCCGGGCAGGTCGCCCAGCGACGGGAAGCACTGGTCGCCGTCCACCTCTGCCGCGCTCGGGTTGACCGGCCAGACGGTTTTGCCCGCCGCCTTCACGGCTTTGTAAACCAGAAAGCCATATTTGGCCGGGTCGCGGGATGCGCCGACGACGGCATACGTCTCGGCATTCAGCATACCAGTCATTTCAGGGGTCATCAGCGCGGCATCTCCCCGGCAGGAACGAAAATCATCTCTGTCATGGTATCCTTTTTAGGGGGGCGCTGTCAAGCCCTCCACAGGAGTATGTTATTATGTCTCGCCTCACCCTGCCCGCGCTCATCGCCGCTGTCAGCCTGGCTTTGCTGCCCGCCGCCGTCCTGCCTGCCTTCGCGCAGGAGCCAGCCCCGCCGCTGGCGCCCGGTACGCACGCCCCGGCGTTCTCCGCAAAAACCACGACCGGCAAAACCCTCACGCTGAAGTCTCTGCACGGCAAAGTGGTTCTGATGGACTACTGGGCGACCTGGTGCGGCCCCTGCCGCATGGCGACCCCGACTCTGCAATCTCTGCACAAGCAGTTTAGCCCGCAAGGGCTGGCTGTGGTCGGCATGAGCATGGACGATTCCCGCTCGGTCTCTCAGGTGAAGCCGTTTATGAAGGCGTTCGGCATGACGTATGCCGTCACCACGGCCCCCGATGCCAACCAGAAAGCCGCCAATGCCTACAAAGTGGACGGCATTCCCTCGCAGTATTTGATTGACAAAAAAGGCGTTGTCCGCTGGAGCCAGTCCGGCTACTCCGAAGCGGAGAAAACAATGCTGCCCGCGATGATCAAAAAGCTGCTGGCAGAAAAATAAGTCAATGAAAACGACGGCTGCGTGGGGCTTAATCTCGGTATTTGTCTTGGCCCTGGGGGTGGCTGCCTGGCTGCTTCTGCGGCAGCCTAGCGTGGCAGCTGCCCTGCTGCTGTCACCGCCCGCCCGTCCGCTCCTCAACAACGCCCTTCAAAACCAGCTTGATGCGGGCATTCACGAAAAGTATTTCTTTCAACTAATTCGCGCCCATCGCTATGCCGAAGCACGCGGCCTGTGTACGCCTGAGCTGAAGGCCACGCTTTCTGCGGCGTCTTTGGGAACGCAGTGGGCGACCTTTGAGAAATCTCATGGACGGGTGACAGGCTGGACAGACACAGGTGACACCACCAGCCTGTTTCCCAAATACGTAGAGTTTCAACTCCGGGTGGATGGGACTCGCGGCTCCGGCAAAGCAGCCCTGCGAATGACAGAAATTAACGGCGAATGGCTGATTGCCCGCGTCGGTGTCATTCCCTGACCAGACAGCGCCCAGCGGCCCGGCGTTGACAAAGCAGGCCCTAGCCGGTATCATATCCCTATATTTCCCGTTTAAAACTTACGTTAAGGACCCACGATGGCAACTCCCCGTCAGGTTCGAGGCCGCATCCGCGTCGCCAAGAACATTCAGCAGATCACCAAAGCGATGAAAATGGTCGCCGCCGCCCGCCTGCGCCGCGCTCAGGAGGCGGTCGGCGCGGCCCGGCCTTACGCCGAAAAGATGCGTGCTGTCATGGAAAGCCTCGGCACAAACGGCGGCGACAGCCTGCAGCACCCGCTCCTGCGCCGCACCGAGGGCGAGCCAGCCCGCATCGGGGTTCTCCTGGTCACCGGTGACCGGGGCCTCTGCGGAGCCTACAATTCCAGTGTCATCCGCCGCGCCTCCGACCTCGTCCGCCCCTTTGGCCCCGAGCGGGTCAAGATGGTGTGTGTCGGCAAAAAAGGCGCGACGTTCTTCCGCCGCCGGGGCTACGATATTGTGGCCGAGCATCCTGTGCCTGCCACTGGCATCAGCTTTTCCGAAGCGCAGGTCCTCGCCCGGACGGGCCGGGAGCTGTTTGCGGGAGGCGAAATTGACGCCCTGTACCTTATCTACACCCAGTTCCTGTCCGCCATGAGCCAGCGCCCCCAGACGCTTGCCATTCTGCCTATCCAGCCCCCCGAGGCCGACCCGAACGCCACCGCCAGCGGCCCTACTGCCGACTACGATTTTGAGCCGGACCCGGAGCAGATTCTGGGCAGCCTGCTTCCCCGCTACGTGGACACACAGGTCTATCAGGCCGTCATTGAAAGCGTGGCCTCCGAACACGGCGCTCGCATGACCTCCATGTCCGCTGCCACCGACAACGCGGGCAAGATGATTTCCAGCCTCACGCTCATCCTGAACCGCGCTCGGCAGGCCGCCATCACCAAAGAGATCGCCGAAATCGTCGGCGGCGCGGAGGCGCTGAAATAAAGCCGCTGATCTACGGACCGTCCGCGAACCTGTCCCTCCGTCGGTTCGCCACCCAGATGAACGGCGAAACGCTCAACGACCTGTTCAAACCGGTTGATATGGCCTGGAAAGAGTTTACTGTTGCTACTCTAGAGGATGCACTCGTGCGGGGGCAGTCTATTTTGTTTGACCTCACCTATATCCTCGCTCTCGCAGACGTTTTGAACGGAAAAGGACTTTATGCCGCTACGACGACAGGGCATGAGTTGCGTTACCTGCGCGACAACTGGGCGCGGTTCAGGTTTAACGTCGTGTTTTACGAAAATGGTATAGTAAGGGAGCCGCCGTGGTAGATAAACTCATTCTGCCCGCTGAGAATAACTCGCTTGTGATCGAAGTGGATGCCGAGGGCTGGGCACAGTGCTACTTGGCTGGATACGCCGGACAGGAGCGTGTCTTTCTGGGAGCCGACGATTTTTCCGTCATTGTGACCCGCTTGAACGCAGGACTCTCCGAGCATAATATTCTTGACGAGCGCGGTGCTGGCAGCATTGAAGGGCATCGCGTCGCCTGGCTGCTCTCGCTGGCCGAGGCGCATCATACTTTGTATATCGCACTCTGCGGCTCGGACAGGCTCTTGTTTTGGCAAGATGCCAGCCGTTCGCCGGTATCTATCGTCGGCACAATGCGCCTGTCATCCGCGCAGTGTATTCAGTGGCAACAGAGTTTGATGGCGGTGCTGGAACCGTCAAAGACGCTTGCGCTGGCCGGGCGTTAGTCAAAACCACGAAGCGCGGGGCAGGCCGTTTGGCCTGCCCCGTTTGCTTGACACCCTTCCGGCTTTTCGGCTATACTCAGAGGACGTTAATAGATTTTTCGCAGATGAACAAACGGTTACAAGATTTAAACCGTAGGACAACGTAATAGAACTTATTCTTACGCAAGTTTCCCCCGAAGGAGAGAGAACTCAATATGGCTGTCGGTAAAATTGTGCAGGTGCAGGGACCCGTGGTGGACGCGCAGTTCGCGCCGGGCGAGCTGCCCAATATCCTCAACGCGCTGCTGATTGACAACGCGCAGACGAAAACGGAATTGACCGTCGAAGTCGCGCAGCACCTGGGCAACGACGTGGTGCGCTGCATCGCCATGTCCTCCACGGACGGGCTGACACGGGGCCTGGATGTCACCGACACCGGTGCGGCCATCTCTGTCCCGGTCGGCACGGAGACCCTGGGGCGCGTGTTCAACCTGCTCGGCAAGCCCATTGACGAAAAAGGGGACATGGCCCCGGACCAGAAACGCTACCCGATCCACCGCGCCGCGCCCTCGCTGGAAGATCAGGCGGCGACGATTGAAATTCTGGAAACCGGCATCAAAGTCATCGACCTGCTGTGTCCTTATCCGAAGGGCGGCAAAATCGGCCTCTTCGGCGGCGCAGGGGTCGGCAAGACGGTCACCATTCAGGAACTCATCCGCAACATCGCCGTGGAGTTTGGCGGCGTGTCCGTGTTTGCCGGTGTCGGCGAGCGCACCCGCGAGGGCAACGACCTGTGGCTGGAAATGTCGGAGACCGAGTTCAAGGACGCCGAAGGCAAAACCGCTCATGTCATCGACAAGACTGCGATGGTCTTCGGACAGATGAACGAGCCGCCCGGCGCTCGCCTGCGGGTCGCGCTGTCGGGGCTGACGATGGCCGAATACTTCCGCGACGAGCAGAACCAGGACGTGCTGCTGTTTGTGGACAATATCTTCCGCTTCGTGCAGGCGGGTTCCGAAGTCTCCGCACTTCTCGGACGTATGCCCTCCGCCGTCGGCTACCAGCCCACGCTGTCGTCGGAGATGGGAGCCTTGCAGGAGCGCATCACCAGCACCAAGACCGGCTCGGTCACGTCCGTGCAGGCCGTCTATGTCCCTGCGGACGACCCGACCGACCCCGCCCCGGCCACGACGTTTGCGTTCCTCGACGCCACGACGTATCTGGAGCGCAGCCTCGCCGCGATTGGTATCTTCCCTGCGGTTGACCCGCTTGTCTCTACGTCGCGCATTCTGGACCCGAACATTGTCGGGCAGGAGCATTACGATGTGGCACGGGGCGTCCAGCAGATTTTGCAGCGGTACAAAGAATTGCAGGACATCATCGCCATTCTCGGCATTGATGAGCTGTCCGACGACGATAAGCTGACCGTCGCCCGCGCCCGCAAAATCCGCAACTTCCTGGGCCAGCCCTTCTCGGTCGCCGAGCAGTTCACCGGCCTGCCCGGCCAGTATGTGCGCCGCGAAGACACCGTGCGCTCGTTCAAGGCCATTCTGAACGGCGAGCATGACGACCTGCCGGAGCAGTCCTTCCTGAACTGCGGTCCGATTGAGCATGCGGTGGAGAAGGCAAAAGCGATGGGGGCGTAGTGAAACGCTCTTGTACACAGACCTCGTCCCCGGAATTCATTCCGGGGGCTAAATATGGTCTGCGTTATATCAGCAGATCGAACAATAAACTATGGCAGCAACCTATACGTTAGATGTCGTGACCCCGGAGCGCATTCTGCTTTCGGAGACCGTCACACAGACCATTGTCCCCGGCGCGGAAGGCCAGCTTGGCATTCTCGCCGGACACGCCCCGCTGATGAGTGATCTGGTTCCCGGCGAAGTGCTTGTCAATCTGGCCTATGGCCGCACCACGGCATCGATTATCATCTCTGGCGGCTTCCTGGAAGTCGCGCCCGACGGCGGACGCACCACCATTCTGGCGGACAGCGCCGAGCGGTCGGATGAGATTGACGTCACGCGGGCCGAAGCGGACCTCGCTGCCGCCCGTCAGATGCTGGCCGATGCAAGCGGCGACACCGACAAAGAAGCGGAAGCCCGTCAGGCTGCCGCGTTCGCTGAAACCCGTCTGCGTGCCTCGCGGGGCGGCGGGGCGTCTTAACCCGGTGCACCTTGAAAAGGGGAACAAAGCCGTTGACATCCCAGAACACGAGTAATTTGAACACAAATACCACCGCGCTAAAAGTCTGGCGCATTCTTTTTGTCGGCGGCCTGCTGATACTGGGCGGCATCCTCGGCTACCAATCCGGGCTGCTGATCGTTAATCTGGTCAGCAATCCTGACAGCACTAACTCAGTGGCCATTGCCTCGCGGGAAAGCCTCAGCACCGGTAGTGGGCGCACGACGGCGCTCATTGCCTTCACGCTGCTCGGCATCCTGGTCGCCCGGCTGATTTCAACGCCCGCGTTTCGGTGGCTGATGCACACAGCTGACCGGCTGACGGAAATGAAGCCGAACGAGAAAGTTGCCACCTTTTCGGGCGTTCTGGTCGGCCTGCTGCTGACTATCATGCTGCGCTCGGCATTCCCCATCATGGGCGTCTGGCTCACCGTGGTTCTGGGCGGCGTTTTAGTCTATCTGGGCATCGTGGCGACATGGAGCATGAAAGACGAGCTGCGGTTCTTCCTGCCCGGCTCTGCGCCGCTGCCTGCGGATCCCAAAGACGTCATCCCGGAGCAGTGCAAGATTTTAGATACCAATGTCATCATCGATGGACGAGTGGCCGACATCTGCCGGACAGGCTTTATCGAAGGCCCAATTTATGTGCCTGGCTTTGTGCTGGATGAATTGCAGCACATCGCCGACTCTGCCGACAGCCTGAAACGGGCGCGTGGCCGCCGGGGCTTAGATATTCTGAACCAGATGCGGACCGAGCTGAAGATGATGATCCGCACCTACGACAACACGGACCCGACTGACCGGGATGAAGTCGATGCCAAGCTGGTCAAGCTCGCCAAAAAGCTGGGCGGCAAGATCGTCACGAACGATTACAACCTGAACAAAGTCGCCGAGCTTCAAGGCGTGCCCGTCCTGAATATCAATGAGCTGGCAAACGCCGTCAAACCCGTTGTTCTTCCCGGCGAAGAAATGCTTGTGACTATCATCAAAGAGGGTAAAGAGCAGAACCAGGGCGTCGCCTATCTCGACGACGGCACGATGATTGTGGTCGAAGGGGCGCGGCGGCGTATCGGCGAGACCCTGTCCGTCGTCACAAGCACCGTGCTTCAGACAGTCGCGGGCAAGATGATTTTCGCCAACATTCGCGGCAGCGAGGGCGACGAGGAAGAAGACGGATATGACCGGGGTTTACGCGCTTATCCCCGCAGCGGGCCGCGCCGCAAGGTTCAGTAAAGAGCATAGCTCGTCGGGCAACAAAATGTTCGCGTCTCTGCTTGACCAGCCCGTCCTGCGCTGGACTGTGGAAGCCTTCGCCGCGCACCCGGAGGTAGATGGCGTTGTCGTCGTGGCCGCCCCGGACGAAGTTTCGCAATGCCGCGAGGCACTGTCCGGCTTGCCGAATGTGCTGGCCGTCGTCCCCGGCGGCGCGAACCGGCAGGCATCTGTGGCGATGGGCCTGTTTGCGCTCGGCGGCGCTCCTGACGACCTGGTGCTCGTTCATGACGGCGCACGGCCCTTAGTCACCACTGATGTCATCAGCCGCTGCCTCAAAGCCGCCCGTGAGCACGGAAACGCTGTGGCCGCCCTGCCCGTGGCAGACACTTTGAAGGCCGTGGACGATGCCCAGACTGTGCAGCGCACTGTGGACCGCGAGGGCCTGTGGGCGGTCCAGACCCCGCAGGTGTTCCCGGTGTCCGTGCTCTACCAAGCCCATACACAGGCGCGGGATGCGGGCTGGCTCGGAACCGATGAAGCCTCACTGGTGGAGATGTTTGGTGACTCGCCGGTGCATCTGGTGTCCGGCGACCCCGCGAACTTCAAAATCACCCACCCCGAAGATTTGGCACTGGCCGAGGCCGTGCTGTCCGCCCGTGCGAGTACCCCCATGTCCCAAACTCCGCAAACCCGGATCGGCTTTGGCTACGACATTCACCCGTTGATTGAAGGCCGCCCGCTGATGCTCGGTGGCGTCTCTGTCCCGAGTGAGCGCGGCCTGGACGGCCATTCCGATGCCGATGTTCTGCTCCACGCCCTCTGCGATGCGCTGCTCGGCGCGGCGGCTCTGCCGGACATCGGCCACCTGTTTCCCAATACCGACCTGGCCTATAAAGACATTTCCAGCCTGCTGCTTTTGCGCCATGTCGCCGCCCGAGTGGCTGAGATGGGCGGCACCATCGTCAACGTCGATATGACGCTGATTGCCGAAGCGCCCAAAATCGCGCCTTATGTGGCGCAGATGCGCCAGACTATCGCTGAAGCACTCACTCTTGACCCGTCCCGCGTGGGCATCAAAGCAACCACCAACGAGGGTTTGGGATCGCTGGGCCGGGGCGAGGGCATGGCCGCCCACGCCGTCGCGTCCGTCAGTATGAACTCAATTTGACCGAGCGAAAGGGGATCACACCATGAGCATAGCCGTCAGCGTCAAAGGCAAGCACTTACAGGTCACCGAGGGCCTGCGCGAGCACGCCGAAAAGCGCCTGCAAAAGCTGGAAGTCTACTTCCAGAACATCCGCGAAGCTGTCGTTGTGGAAAGCGTCGAAGGAGCCATGCACCGCGTCGAAGTCACCCTCGAAGGCGACGGCCTCCTCCTGCGCGGCGAAGAGCGCACGAGCGATATGTACGCCTCGCTGGACCGCGTGGTGGACAAATTGGAGCAGCGCCTCAAGAAGTTCAAGGCCAAGCACACCCACCTGCGGAACCATCAGCAGAGCCTGCGTACCAACATCGCCGCCGTGGACAGTATGGGCATCTCCGGCGTCCTCCCCGTGGAGACCGCCCCAGACGACGACCCCGGCCCGCGCATCGTCCGCACCAAAGCCGTCACCATGAAGCCCATGAGCATTGATGACGCCATGGAGATGCTGGAGCTAATTGACCACGACTGGTATGTTTATCTCGACATGGACACCCACATGACCCAGGTGATCTACCGCCGCCGCGACGGCAACTACGGCCTGGTCGTGCCAAAAATCTAGCCCTACAGGAGTTCTTGATGCAGGGAAGCGATCTCACAGCCAGAGTCCGGGCCGAATTGGAACAGATCATGCCGCTCGTCAGCGCGTTCACGGGCCTCCCCACGCGCTGGAGCGGCGTGGTCGAACTTGTGCCGGAGGCAGATTTCAAGGGCAAAAAACGGTTCAACTGCGACATCCAAATAGATGCAGCACTTGCCATCCAGAATGTGCGCTGGGCTACACTGATTCACGAAAGCTTGCACTGCCACTCTGCTGGGTACAATGGAACCGATTACCGACAGAACCGAGGCTGGGAAGAAGGCGTCGTGGAGCAGTTACAGCGGCTGTTACGGCCACAAATTCTGGTCGCGCTCGGTGTTACTGTTGAAGATGCCGTGTTTCAGCAGACTGCTGAATATCACCGCTACAATCGCTATATCCGTGCATTGGAAAATTTGCGGCAGGCATTGCCGCAGTTTGCAGAAAAGCAAGAACTGTTCTACAGAACGCTGTTGGCAACCCCTATTCGAGACCGGGTTCCGCTGGTATTAGGCTGGCGTGACACACTTCCTTTCTTGGAGCGTGTCGAATTTATCGGCAATTTTTCCGCCGCCAACTATGATTTAGCGCGAGGTGTGGTATGAATTCTGAACCGCCTGAATTGCTTTCAGAACCGCTTTTGGCTCACGACCTGAACCGAGAGCGGTTGACTAATCAAGTGCTGGACGCAACAACGCTGCAAGAAATCAGCGCGGCACGTCAAGCCTTGCGGGATTGGATTAGAAACTACCCAGACGAGGAAGGCATGAGTGATGCGTTTGAGCAGCTTTCCCTGCTGGAAGACATCGCACGAGAAGAAGCCAAGCCGCCTGCCGAACGGGCCGCGTGGCTGTATGGCTGATAGTTCAGATCAGGAACCGCAGTGACTTCCTACACCAAGCTAGTCGGCAAAGCCGCCCGGATTGCGGCTCTGGCCCATGAAATGCAGACGGACAAAGCGGGCGGGGCGTATATCCTGCACCCCCTGCGAATGGCGCTTCGTTGCCAGACTGACGCACAGCGCATTGTTGCCCTGTTGCATGATGTGGTCGAAGATAGCCCGGTCACACTGGGCGAGCTGGCTACGGAAGGCTTCCCGCCAGAGATTATCGCGGGCATTGATGGAATGACACATCGGGCGGGGGAAAGCTATGAGGCGTTTGTGGACCGTGCGGCCCAGAACCCTCTGTCGGCTTTCGTCAAGTGTCTGGATTTAGAAGACAATATGAATCTGCTGCGTCTGATAGATTTAACAGAGCAAGATTTGACTCGTCTGCAAAAATACCACGCCGCCTATCGGCGTTTATTGAAATACACTCAAGGAGAAATACAGACGTTATGAAAATTGGAATGCTGACCGGCGGCGGGGACTGCCCCGGCTTGAACCCGGCCATTCGCGGCGCGGTGCTGCGCCTGCTGGACTACGGGGATGAAGTCATCGGCTTCACGCAGGGCTGGAAAGGGCTGGTCGAAGGCAACACCGAGGCGCTGACGTTGGAGCGCGTTGAAGGGATTATCAGCGAGGGCGGGACCATCCTGCGCTCGTCGCGCACCAATCCCTTCGCCAAAGGCAAGGAAGACCAGCTCGAAGCGGTGCTGGCGAACCTCAAGAAGTTTGAGCTGGATGCCCTGATTTGCCTCGGTGGCGAGGACACGCTGGGCGTTGCCTCCAAGCTCTACACACAGCACGGCGTCAAGACCGTCGGCGTGCCGAAGACGATGGACAACGATTTAGACCTGACGGACTACACGTTCGGCTTCGACTCGGCGGCGTCAGTCGCATTGGAGTCTATCGACCGCCTGCGGGACACGGCTAAGTCCCACGACCGCGTGATTGTGGTCGAGATCATGGGCCGTCATGCGGGCTGGACCGCGCTGTGGGCAGGGGTCGGCGGCGGCGCGGACTACATCGCTATCCCTGAAGTGCCGCTGGATATGGACGCTCTGTGCGCCCATCTGGAAGCGAACTACAAGCGCGGCAAGACGTGGGGCATCGTGTCTGTCAGCGAAGGCGTCGAAATCGCAGGCGCACAGAAGGCGGACGATGCGGCGCTGGATGCGTTCGGCCATCATCAGCTCGGCGAAGTGGGCATCGGCCCAGCGATTGCTAAAGAGATTGAGAAGCGCACCGGCATCCCGACCCGCGATGTGGTTCTCGGCCATGTCGTGCGCGGCGGCTCGCCCACGCTCTTTGACCGCATTCTTGGAACCCGTGTCGGCATCAAAGCCGCCGAGCTGGTGCATGAAGGCCAGTTCGGCGTGATGGTGGCCCAGCAGGGCACGAACATTGTGGCCGTGCCGATTCAGGACGCCGTCAAGCAGTGGAAGCTGGTGTCCCCTGCGCTGTACGAAGAGTTCCTGACGACGTTCAACAAGTAGTCGCCAGCCAGGCAAGGAAATCGAGGGGTTAAAAACCCCTCGCTAGGAGAACCACCCTCCGGGTGGAAGAATCAGAGAATGCCAGCCGCCGTAGGCTCCTCACTTCTTTCGTCCGCAGGACGCCTCACATAGCGAGGGGTTTTTAACCCCTCGGTCTTCTCTCGGTCTTTTCCATTTTCTCCCGCATAACCACTATGCCTGACCTCATTACCCTGGGCGAAGCCCTCATTGACCTGCCTGCCGCGCAGTCCGGCGTCTCGCTGATTGACGCCCGCACGTTCGCCAAAGTCCCTGCCGGGGCGACCGCCAATGTCGCGGCGGCGGCGGTGCGGCTGGGCCTGAGCGCGGCGTTCCTCAGCCGGGTGGGGGACGACCCGTTTGGCGAGGCTATTATCCAAACGTTCGCGGCCCAAGGCGTAGACGTATCGCACGTTGTCAAAGACGCTTCGGCCCGAACCGGCCTTGCGTTTGTCTCGGTGCTGCCAGACGGCGACCGGGACTTTTTGTTTTACTATGACCCTGCCCGCGACCTGCCTCTGCGGGCGGAGGAGTTAGATTTGACATGGCTCGGCACAGCCCGCGCTTTTCACTACGGCTCGATTTCGCTGATTGCCGAACCGGCCCGGAGCGCCACGCTGGCGGCGGCAGAATGTGTGCACGGCAAGGCAGGCGCGATTTGCTCCTACGACCCCAACCTGCGGTCCTGGCTGTGGCCGAGCGACGATGCGATGCGGCAGGGGGCGCTGTCGGGGTTCACCACAGCAGACGCTGCAAAAATCAGCGCGGAAGAACTGGTATTTCTATATCCCACCGCCACCAATGAAGCAGAAGCTGTCCGGGCACTGTGGGCGGACTTCCCAAACCTGCGGCTGGCCGTGATTACCGAAGGCGCGGCGGGCAGCCGAGGCTATACGTCGGCAGGCGACTTCGCCGATGCGCCCGGCTTTGCCGTAGACTTCGTGGACGGAACCGGGGCAGGGGATGCCTTCACGGCGGGCCTGCTGACATTTCTGGCCCGGCAGGGGCCGGACCTGAGCGCGGCCTTAGATGCGATTGGCCCGTGCCTGCGGGACGCTTTGCGCTTCGCCAATGCCTGCGGGGCGCTGGCGACCACGACGCTGGGGGCCTCGGCCACGGCGCTGACTATGGCTAATGTTGCGGAACTTTTGGTGAAACAATGATCACAATAGACCTCTCGGGCAAAAACGCCATGATTACCGGTGGCACACGCGGCATTGGCCGGGCCATCAGCCGACGCCTTGCCGAAGCGGGCGCGAACACGCTGGCCGTCTGGCGCGGCGATGCCGAGACTGCGGAAGCCTCGCTCAAAGAGCGGCAGGCGTTCGGGCGGGGAACGCACGCGAACGTGCAGGCGGACATTGGCGACGAGGCGCAGATTGACGCCTTAGTGTCCGAGGTCAGGACAACTTACGCCGACGGCCTGGACTTTCTGATACTCAACGCAGGCATCGGGCTGGGTGGCAAAGTGACGGAAATTGAGCCGTCGCAGTGGCGGCGGATGCTGGATGTCAACCTCGGCTCGGCATTCCTGCTGTCACGCGGGCTGGTCCCCATCATGCGCCGGGGCGGCAGTCTGGTGGCGATTGGCAGTGGCTCCGGGCATGACCCCATTCCGGGGCTGGCCTTCTACGGGGCCAGCAAAGCCGCGCTGAATATCTTTATTGCCGATCTGGCACAGGAAGTCGGCCCCGAAGGTATCCGCGCCAATGTCGTCTCGCCCGGCTCCACGGATACGTCCAATCAGGACAATGCCCCCTCGCCCGCCGCGCCGCGAGGCACGAAGGAAAGCAATGCCCTGCGTCGTCAGGGCGTCCCCGACGACGTAGCGGGCGCGGTGCTGTTTTTGTGTTCGGACCTCTCCGGCTTCGTGACCGGGCAGGCCCTGCGGGTCAACGGGGCGGCGCTGTAGAGCGGCCCCCCCCGCCCCAATAATGGGGAGCCAGATAATTAGGAGATAGCGGGTCCTGTCCTATCCTGGTTCCCCCATTATTGGGGGCTAGGGGGCCTCACTCCTTCATCTTGGGCATCTTCGCCGCACCGGGCTGGGTGCCGGGGGCGGAGGGGGTCAGATGCGACAGCGTCACCAAACTGTAGCCCTGAGCACGGAGGGCGGCCACCAGACCCGGCACGGCAGCGGTCGTGACCTCGGGAGCGTTGTGCAGCAGAATAATCGAGCCAGGGCGAACGTGCGCCATGACATAGCGCACCAGACCCGACGGTGAGCCTAAATCTTCGGCGCGGATGGCATCCACGGTCCAGTAAGCCAGCGTCAAGCCGTAGGAATGGGCCAGGCGCTGCACGGCGGGGTTGGCATTGCCGCCAGGCGGGCGGAAAAAATGCGGATGGCGGCCCGTCAGCGACCGGATGAGTACGCTGGTTCGCAGCATCTCGCTTTCGGCCACGGACGGGATGACCAGGTTCATATTCGGGTGCGTGTACGAATGGTTTTCCACCTCGCTGCCCCCCTTCGCCATACGGCGCACCAAATCTGGGACCAGTTCAGCGCGGGAGCCGACCACAAAGAAGGTCGCCGGGGCCTTCGCTTTTTCCAGAGCGTCCAGAAGCGCGGGCGTTTTGGCCGCATTCGGGCCGTCGTCAAACGTCAACGCCACCTGCCGCGCCGTCCCGCTGCCTGTCCACAGCACGACCGGCTGTGACGATGCGACGCGGCCTGCGACCGTGACCGCAGTGGACCCGAACAGGGCGCGGGCGAACCGCCGCCCGTCTTTATAAGCCGGGTCCAGCGCCGCTGCGCTGGCAAGGTGTGCGTCTGCCCCGATCTTGTCCCCGGAAGCCAGCATCGCCTGGGCCAGCGTCCATTCCGCCACTTTGCGGGCCGGGCGGGGGCGGAGCAGGTTCCACAGCCGCGCTTCCAGTGCCGCCGTCTCCGGCTGATCCGTGCCCGTGTCCGCCGACAGGCCGCCGAAGTTTGCGACACGCACCGTTTGCGTCTGCGACAGGAGCGCGTTTCCATTGGCATCGGCAGCGTCCACGCGGACGGTGTGCGTGCCGTTGGTGACGCGGCGGCTGTCCCACTGGTACGTAAACGGTGCTCCCACCATCGCCGCCATCTGCCCGTCCACGGCATACGACACCAGCGCCGTGCCCGCTGGAAGCGTCTCGGTTGGAGCTAGCAGCGTTTTCCCCGCACACGCCCGCACGGTTCCCACTTTGCGGGCGGCATCATTGAGCGCCCCGTTGATGCGGTCGGCGTACATCCTCTGCAATTCCGGCTCCGTCACCGCCGCTTCCAGCGGCTTGTCCATCTCAAACAGCAGCCGCACGCCGTCTTCCTCACGCACCAATGGCACGCCGCGCTTCGTTTCCAGAAACGCTCTTAATGGCCCCGCCCCCGCCTTTGGGTCGGCCCGGTACGCCGCGAGGGCCGCGATTTCTGCCCGTGCCGAACCATTCGCCGCACTTTTGCCTGCCATCGCGGCTGCGCCCGCTGCGTCGCCGTCCAAAAGCTGCACATAGGCCCGCAGTGTTTCCACATCTCCGGCCTGCTCCGGCGTCAGCCCCTTGTCTTTGGCCGCCGCCGTCAGTGCCGCCCGCGCCGCCCCGGACTTCCGGCGTATCAGCAGGGTCAGCGCCTGCCCGTAGAGCGCCACCGGCTCCTCGCTAATCCCGGCCGCATGGTCAAAATCCGCCTGTGCCCGGCCCATGCTGCCCACATACAGTGCACAGGTCCCGCGCAGGGCATAGGGCAGGGCGGCGTCCGGCTGCGCTGTGACTAATGCCTGCGCGGCATCCGTCGCCTCCCCGTACCGCCCCGCTTCCAGCAGGTGCAGGGCATAGCCGATCTGCGTGTCATAGGTCGCCCGCACATCCTCCGCCCGCGCCGCCGTGCCAAGCAGGCAGGCAAGGGCTATGCTTGTGAGAGTGGTTTTAATCAAAGTGGTTCCGAGTTTACTGGCGAAAAAAGGCATCCGTCGTTGGTCCTTGCTGATGAGATACGATAAAAGGTGGGGCGCGTGCTTTACCGAGCCACGGAATGAAATCCGTGGCTGAAGGGCGCAGACGCCGAACGTCCCTCCGGGACGAGGAGAAAAAAGGCCCCTGTGGTCGGCATTTGCGTCCCGGAGGGACGTTCAGCCGGAGGCTCCTCAGCCACGGATTTCAATCCGTGGCGGGGTTGCCCGCACCCGGCTGATTGTTGCCTTCAACGAGGCATCTACCAAGCCTTCGAGTTCGGTGTACTCTTCCGGTGTCAAACTCTCCCTACGGCCTTTTAATTCTTGAAGACGATCCTGCTGTGCGTCGCTAAAATAAGCATCCCCTAGATTGTAAGGCCAAATGGTGATAGGCGAAAAAGCATCACTGGGAATCTGCTGCATGAGCGCCGTAACCGCCTCCTGCGGGGTCACTCCAAACGCTTCCTGTGGCCCAGTGGTCGCTCGAAATCTGGCTGTTTCGTATATATTCATAGGTTTGTTTCCTCCCGCCCAGGCTTCGGATACGGCTCGACATCGTCTGGTTCTACCCAGATAGTGTGACTTCTGCCCCTGAGATAACGCTTTCTCGGATTGCCTTTCGCGGTCGTCCAGAGTTCCAATTGGCCGTACTCGTCAAAGCCTTCCACGCGAAACACTTTGCCCAGGCACAGCTCAAAGAACGCGGCGGTTTCCCGAGCTATTGGGTCGTCACGATACAGCGACGGCGTCACCCGAACCATCCGCACTTTGTCGCCGACGGCGTAGATTGCCATGCCTTATCTTACCATACCTGCCCCTTGCCCGTCAAAAGCCTTACGCAGCATCTCGCGGCAGACGGGGGCGGCGGCGGCGCGTCCGAAGCCGCCATTTTCCACGATGCAGGCGAAGGCGTAGGTGGGGGTGTCGGCAGGGGCGAAGCCAGCAAACCAGGAATGCGTCCGGCCCTGGCCCTGCGCGTTCTGGGCGCTCCCGGTTTTGCCCGCGACGGGGTAGGGGAGGCCGTCAAAGACGCCCTGGGCCGTGCCGCCGGGCTGGGTGACGGCGGCCAGCATCGGACGCAGGGCGGCGGCGTTTTCGGGCGTGAGCGCTTGGGTGGCCGTGGGAGCAGGGGCACTCTTGAAGAGTGTTGGGGTCACACGCTGCCCTCCGTTGGCGACGGCCTGGGCGACGGCGGCCATTTCCAGCGGGGTGACCAGGACTTGCCCCTGCCCGTAGGCGCAGTCGGGCAGGTCTTCGCCGAGCTTGGCGAGCGGCGGCAGATGGGCCAGCGCGAAGCTCTGCCGGGCGGTTTGGTTCAAGTCGCGTGCGCCTAAATCAATGCCCAGAGTGGCGAAGTAGACGTTGCAGGAGACGCGCAGAGCTTTGGCAAGGTCGGTGTCGCCGTGCGGGACGAAGCCTTCTTCATCGGTGATGCGCCGCCGGGAGTAGCGTTTGCCGTCAAAGCGCCACGAGACGTTGTCGTCCGTGTGGCGGCAAGCGACGACGGTGTTTCCTAAACCGTGCGACAGGGCCGAGGCGGCGGTGACAATCTTGAAGACCGAGCCGGGCGGGTATAACCCGCTCACGGCGCGGTTCAGGGCCGGGCCGTCTGGCTTCGCAGCCAGCGCGGCCCACTGCGCTGCCGTCAGCGTCGCCGGATCAAACGTTGGCTCCGAGGCCAGCGCCAGCACGTCCCCGTTCCGCGAGTCCAGCAGCACGGCGGCGCCCCGGTCTTCGGGGCGGCGGGAGTTTTTGGCAGGAACCCGCATCGCGTACTCATGCAGGGCATTTGTGGCGGCGTTCTGGAGGGTGCTGTCCAGTGTCAGCACCACCGCCTGCCCGTGCGGCGTGTGGTGGAAGGGCAGAAAGCGTGTCCGGTAAGGCGTCAGCAGGTCGGCGTAGCTTGCAAAGCCGCGCAGGCGACCATTCTGGCCCAGGGGATTGCCTGCGGCGGAATAAGGCCGCTCCACGGCGGCGACAATCTGCCCAAACGCCGCGCCGCCGGGATAAATCCGCCCGCGCCCGTCCGGCGTGAGAAACGACACTCCGGCGGCGTCTTCGGTCGGGGCGGCATCGCGGGCCAGCACTCGCCCGGCCCGGTCGGTGATGGCCCCACGCGGCAGGGCCAGTGCGAAGCCGAGCAGGCGCGGGTTGACATGGGGCGGCGGCGGCTGACCCGGCAGGGTGTCCCGGTCCGGCGTGTACAGCGGGCGCGTGGCAAAGAACGTGTCCCGAACGCCCTGCACGTCCATCAGGCGCACCATGCCGACGCCGACCAATAAATAAACGGCACACCCCAGCGCCAGCCCCCGCGCAGCGCGGGTCCATTCCGGCGGCGCGAGGTCCCGCGCCTCGGCGGGCAGGAT
The DNA here is from genome assembly GCA_964251675.1 of uncultured Armatimonadales bacterium. GTDB lineage: Bacteria > Armatimonadota > Armatimonadia > Armatimonadales > Capsulimonadaceae > JANXMY01. The sequence goes on along the minus strand of CAXUKS010000037.1, from coordinate 18,387 downwards.
CTTCCCGGAGATTTGCAGCAGCAGCCCCACGGCGAAAAAACTGCACACCAGCGACGACCCGCCGAACGACACAAACGGCAGGGTGACACCCGTGAGCGGGATCAGCCCGGAGACGCCGCCCAAAATCAGCATGGCCTGAAAGCCTAGCAGCAGCGTCAGCCCCGAGGCCAGCAGCCGGTCAAACTCCGTCCCGGCATTCTGCGCGATCTTCAGGCCCCGCGCAACAAACAGGGCGTACACCGTCAGCACGACCAGCCCGCCCACCAAGCCCAACTGCTCCCCCAGCGTGGCAAAGATCGAATCGGACCCCGACCGGGGCACAAGCTCCGGGCGTCCCAGCCCCAGCCCACTGCCCCAGGTCCCGCCCGTCGCCATCCCCCACAGGCCCTGTGCAAGCTGAGCGCCGTTGCGGTCCGCATTGTCCCAGGGATGCAGCCACATCGTCACGCGCGTCGCAAAAAAGCCGAAGTGCAGATGGTTGCCCACATACGCCGCCGCGCCCAGCAAAGCGACGCCCAGCAGGGGATACACCGCCCGGCGCGTGGTTAAGTGCAGCAGGGCCAGAAAGACGCCGAACAGCAGCACGGCAGGGCCTAAATCTTTGACCAGCAGAAACAGGCTCAGGCCAAACGCATACATCCCCGCCAGCGGGGCGAGATCCTGCACAGGCCGCGAGACGCTGCCGCCGCGCTCGGCCAGATACGACGCCACAAACAGCACCAGCAGCAGCTTGATCAGCTCCACCGGCTCTATCCCCAAAAGCTGAATATGCACCCCGCCCGGCCCGTGCCCGAAGAGCAGCAGCCCCAGCATCAAAAGCACCGCCGCGCCCGCATACGCATAGCCATAGCGGCGCAGAGGCAGCCGCCCGAACGGCTTAGACAGAGCCGCGAGCAGGGCCAGCGTCCCATAGAGCGTGACGCCCCATGCCTGCGCCCCGAAGGCAAACGTGTCCCGGTACGGGTCCTTGACACTGTACACCAGCATCAGCCCCAGCCCGGCCAGCAGCATCACGAGTGGCAGCAGAAACGGGTCGGCGCGAAAGGCCGCCGTTCGCAGAACGCCGTGAACCACCCAGCCCGCGATAAGCAGCGCCAGCACACCGCCCCAGAACGCCCGCGTCACGTCTTTTTGCGAGCGCACTACAAAATGATCGCCGATGGCCGCTGTGCTGACGCCTTTGAGCGCCTTTGCACGGCGCAGGGCATACACCGACGCCCAGCCGCGTCCCCGTGCGGCTGCCAGCGCCTGCCCCATCTTCGCGTCCACAGCCAGTGCAGACGCGAGCTGCCGCGCCGTGGCCGTGTTGACATTGACCGCCTCCGCCGGGGAGGGCGTCGTGGCCTGCTTGCCGAAGTAGACCAGTGCCAGCCCGCACAGGAGAACGATCTGCACGGCGACGAGGAGGAGAGCTTCTAGTTTTCGGTTTTGGTGATGTTTCATGGAATGCAGGGAACACTTGTGGGCAGAGGTCGCAAGAGCCACGGGTTAAAACCCGAGGCTAAAAAGTGCCCAGTGTCCAGGGGACACCAGAAAGATACCGGAAAATCCCGCCGTTGTCATCTGGTCTTCCGTCCCCTGGACGGCGGGCTTTTGGCAGCCTCGGGTTTTAACCCGTGGCTCTTGCGACCTCTGCTTACAGGGTACAATACCCCTATGGACGCACTCGCGCAAGAAATCACGGACTTTATCCTGTCGCCCTCGCCTACACAGAACGGCGACGCGGCGTTTGACAGGCTCGCCCTCGCGCTGTTTGCGCGGCAGTACGCGCACATCGAGCCATATCGGCGGCTGTGCGATGCCCAAAGCTTATCGCCGGAGGCAGTGACGCGCTGGCAGGACATCCCCGCCGTGCCCGCCGCCGCGTTCAAACGCTTTGATCTGTCTGCTGTTCCTACGGACAATGCTGCTTCTGTGTTTCATTCGTCGGGCACGACCGGGGCGCAGACCAGTCGGCACTACTTTGACCGCGTCGGGCTGACGCTCTACGAAACCAGCCTCCGGGCCGGATTTGACGCCGCTCTGCCCACGCGCCCCGCCCCGCTCTGGGCCATGATGCCCGCGCCCGCCGCCGCCCCGCATTCGTCGCTCTCACATATGCTGGGGGCGCTGGGGGCCAAGCGGTTCTTCTGGGATGACGACGCGGCACTGGCGTCGGCACTGACACAGGCAGACAGCCCGGTGACGCTGTTTGGTACAGCATTTGCGTTTGTGTCGCTTTTTGACGAAACGAACTTGAACTTTCGCCTGCCGCCCGGAAGCGTCGTCGTGGAAACCGGCGGCTTCAAAGGACGCACCCGCGAAGTGCCCCGCCCGGAGCTGTACGGGCTGTTCGGCACGCGGTTAGGCGTCGAACTGGACCACTGTTACAGCGAATATGGGATGTGCGAGATGGCATCCCAGTTTTATGGGCAGGGCCTGAACCCCGAAAAGCGCGGTCCGCACTGGGTCCGCTCGCGCACGATTGACCCGGACACGGGCGAGGACACCGTGGACGGTGCGGCGGGCCTGCTGCGGCATTATGACCTGGCTAACTTCAACTCGGTTCTTGCCTTGCAGACGCAGGATGTGGGCACGCTGACGCCGCACGGCTTTCTGCTGGCGGGCCGTGCCCCCGAGGCCGAGGTGCGCGGCTGTTCGCTGACGGTGGAAGAGCTATGGATATCACGGCAAGCATAGTCACGGCAAGCATAATTGCCAAAGATGCCGCCCGCCTGCGCCGCGCTCAGGCCGGAATGCCGCCGCAGGCCGAGGTAGTCGCCGCGCTGGCTGCGCTGGCCGACTACTGGCGCGATCCTGATTACCCGCTGCGTCAAGAGGCTGAGGCGCTGGAAGACCCGTTCCCGTTTGCAATGGTGTGGGTCAGCTTAGAGGCTATCCTGGACTCGCTGCGGCCCGCCGAACTCTGGGCGCTGATCGATGCCGAAGACTGCCGGAATGCACAGGGCGCTCCGCTGGTCGGCCATGTGATTGCCGCCAACACGCCGCTGCTGGCGTGGGTGAGCATCCTCCGCGCTCTGCTGGTTCGCAGTGCCTCGCTGGTCAAGCTGCCCTCGGGACCGGCGGCGGAGTGGGGACGGCTGTTTCAGCGGTCACTCGCCGACGTTTCGCCCGCGCTGGCGGACTGCGTTTCTTTGCACCAGTGGCCCGGCGGCACAGCCGCATTAGACGCGGCACTGTGCCAGAACGCCGATATTGTCATGGCCCACGGGAGCGATGACACCATACAGACCCTGCGCGGCCTGAGGCCAGCCGAAACGCCGTTTGTCGGCTATGGGCATCGGGTTTCGCTGGCTGTGCTGCCCCTGGGAACCGCCACGCCCGAGGCGCTTTGCGGGCTGGCCCGCGACGTGCTGCTCTACGATCAGGGCGGCTGCCTCTCTCCGCAGACGGTGTACGTCGAAGGCGGCTGGGCCGAGACGGGCGAGATCGCGCAGCGATTTGCCGCCGCACTGCGTCAAACTGCTCACGACTATCCGCTGCCCGTGCGCTCCGCACGCGCCGTTCCTGCTGTCCGCGAAGCCCGCGCCCTCGCTCAGATGGAGCCGGGCTGCCGTATCTGGGCCGATGAGAACCTGCGCTGGACCGTGATCGCCCGGCCTGATTTACAATTTACACCCTCGCCGACCTTTGGCGTTGTGTCCGTGCAGCCGCTGGCGTCTCTGCCCGACCTGCCCGAAGCCGTGGCCCCTGTGGCCCCGTTTTTGCAGGGCTGCGCGGCGGCGGGGGAGGGGACTGCGGACTACTTGCCCGGTGTGTCGCGGCTGTGCTCGCCGGGGCATCTGCAGGCCCCGCCTCTTAAGTGGCGTCAGGACGGGCGCGATGTGCTGCGGGTTCTTCTGCCGCCGCGCAACTGCTTATGAATTTTTAGAGTATTATCTGGTATAATCAGCCGACTGTCTAAGGACCAAACCATTTGGGGGCTATGAACTATTGAACGCAGCGCAATTAACCGTTTCCCATCGCCCGGAAACACAGGGCATACTGATTGAAGCCGTAGGTGAGGTCGATTTGACCACTGCCCCGCTGCTGCGAGAGCCGCTGATGGCAGCGGTCAACAGCGGCGAGAAATTGCCGGTGATCGTAGATTTGAGCCGCGTGGACTTTATCGACAGCGCAGGGCTGGCCCTGCTGGTGGAAGCCCGCAAGAAACTTTCTCCGGAAGGCCGCAGCCTGAGCGTCCTGCTGACCCCGAGCCGTCAGCCCGAGCGCGTCCTGAAGCTGGGCCGCTTTGACACCATTATGACCCTGGCGTACAGTCTGTCCGATTTGTAAACACTTATGCCAAACGACAACCCTCAATTTGTGACCGGAACCGATGCCGGTACGACGGGCACGAGCGCCCAGAATACGCTGGCCCTGCCCAACCACGACACGATTATCGGTTATGTAGACCCCATCGTGGGCCGCACCGCCCACCGGGATGTGCTCGGCTACTTCGGCTTTCCACTGATTCGCAAAGGCGAAGTCGTGACCCCCGAAATCATGGCCCGCGCCCAAAACCTTTCCCGCCTGTTTGAATTGCAAGCCGCCACCGAGGAAGAATAACGCCGATGGACCCTTACGATAACTCCCGGCGCGGCGCAGGCGCGGGGCTGACTGCCCTCTGCCTCGCCGCTCTTGCCGGTGCCGCAGCCTATCTGCTTTCTACCGAACAGGGCCGCAGGCTGATGGCGCAGGCCGAAGCCCGCGCCGATGAGTGGCAGACCCGCGCCGCTGCCGCCGTCGCCGAAACCCGCGAAAAAGTCGTCTCCTCCGTCGAGAGCCAGTCCCCCCCGCCCCCGGACGATCCCGGCGGCGCTCATGTCCGCGAGCGGCTCTAAGCATAATAGAGTCTGTACCTCGTGGCAGATAGACTATTCAGTTCAGCCGCTTCCTCTTTTTACTCATAGCAGGATTCAACTGCGTAACCCTCGTACTGGACTTATGATGTTGACCAAAGAAAACATACAGCAGATGGACGAGGCTGCTCTCCGCAAAGAAGTATTGTTGCCTTTGTTAACTGCAATGGGTTTTAATGATGCGTATGAGTACCACGGTGGTTCAGGGGAACAGGGCAAAGATATAGTTTGCTGGTTGCCGGACAAGCTAGACACACGCGAGAATTTCATAATTGTAGCCAAAGCTGCTCAAATGAGCGGCAAAGCTCAGGCTAACAAGGGTACAGCCGCTGAGATACAAATGCAGATTCGGCAATGCTTCGGAAGTACTTTCACTGATCCTATATCAGCCCAACAACAAAAGGCACATCAGGTTTGGGTTGTGTCAAACAAAAAGATTAGCAAAGAAGCAATCGCTGCAATTACTTCGGGTGTTGCTGATCCTGCAATGATGAACCACGTCCGTTTTGTAGATGGGAACCAACTCTGGGTCCTTGTTGAAAAACATTTGCCTTCCTCCATATGGCATTTTATCAAAGAAACTCAAAAACGGGCAGCCAACTTAGATTCGCATTACGAACCAGAAATTACTATTTCGGGTGGACAAACCACCATTTCGTTAAAGCCGAAGTTTCCAGGCGCAGCCGAAGAGAAGCCTATTGTATTCACACCGCATTTTACCGATCAAGAAGCGGCTAAACAATTTCATGCCTCGTTCGAACACTACCAAGAAACGGGTGAACCTGCTGACATTCCTGCTGATTTAATTGCAGGCATAGATTTTCCTGACTTTATTCAAAGTATGTTTGGAATGACGCCTCAACAGCAATTTTCCATGCGTATCCTGCCGATACCAAATTCTGAATGGATTCCAGTAAAAATATCATTTATTAACAATGATGATGATAATTATGTTTGTCACCTTGTGCGGCTCAGAGTTGCTGGCTCAGGAACTAAGAAGGCCACAATCGTTAATGAACCTGACAATGTGCCATTTACAATAACTCTAACTTTTTGGTTGGAAGAGAAATCTAGTAATTTTTCACTGTCCCCCCATCTTACCGCACACAATGCGGTAGACCTATTTGAGTATCTAACATTTTGTCGCTGCTTAAGCAAAAAGCCAATGCTGAAAATGGAAGATTTACGCAATGGAATGATCATAGCCGAGAGCGCACTTGAAGGCAACACCTTAGAACCTGCCTGGGAAGGCTACATAAAGTTGATAGGTATGCTGGCAACAATTCAAAAAGAAGTCAAGAAACAAATTATAGTGCCTGACCGCGATCTTACAGATGATGAAGCGGAACTCATTCAAGAAATTTACCAGATTGTAACAGAAGGCAAAATAAAAGCTAGTTGGGAAGGCGGTAATGCCACTTTTATGCCTGATTTGGTGACACTGGAAAATTTCAAGACTAATTTTGCAAATGGCAAATCAGTTTATATGGTCTGGAATTGCGAGGAAACAGTATCTATTTTAGGAGTAGATATTGCACTTGGCCGAATAAACCAAAAAATTAGTAGTGTGAAATGTGCGAATTACTATGAAATAGTTGAAAGATACAATGAGTTGCGCTCCGGCACAGCAAGCATAACGCTTCAACTAACACCGGGAGAAGATGATAGTGTAATCAAAGAGTATCTTGATTGGCCTAAAAAATCTTCTTTAGGCCCAGACCCTACGTTTGCTTAACTCATCCCAGTTCATTTTGGAGATTGTGAAGGCGAATCGGGACTGGACACGACGGCAGATGTCAAGTCGTAAATCTCGACCCTCTGCCCATGACTTCGCCCACGTCCGCGAGCGGCTCTAAGGTAGTACTCGAAACACAGTCCAGAGGGCCAAAGCGGAGGCCAGCAGGGTAACGGGTGTGACCAACAGGCCCACCCGAAAGAAGTCCAGCCCCCGGATGTCTGTGCCCTCGCGCCGGGCCGCAGACAGCACCAGCATCGTTGCCAGCGACCCGAACAGGGTCAAGTTCGGCCCCAGATTGGTTCCCAACAGCGCGGCGTACACCTGCACGCTCGGGGCATGAGCGGTCTTCAAAACTCCCACCGACAGCAGGGCCGCCGGAATGTTATTAACGACGTTTGCGGCCAGCCCCGCCCCGCCTGCCGTCCGTGCAATCCCGCTCAGGCTTGTGCCATCACTCTGAGACAGCCAGGCCGCGCCGTGCGCGGCCAGCCCCAGCGTTTCCATTGCCTGCACCAGCACGAACAGCCCCATCACAAACGGAAACAAAGACCACGCCACCTCGCGCCCGATTTTGACATCGACCCGGCGCGTTGCCGCCCCCACCGCCAGCAAAACTCCGCATCCCGCAAACCCGACCCAGTACGGCTCCCAGTGAGCAAACGGGGCAATAAAGTAGCCAATCAGCACAGCAGCCAGCGTGCCCACGGCGGCCCGAAAAAAGAGAAGATTGGGAAGCAGCGTGTTCGGGTCCGGCAGTGCTGCCGGGTCAAAGCTAGCAGGCAGTTCCTGACGGAAGAGCCACCGGAACAGGCCGTAATTGACCAGCAGGGCCACGCCCTGCGGCAGGGCCATGCGGGCCACAAAGCCGCCGAAAGGCAGATGAAACTGCGCCGCCAGCAACAGGTTGGTCAGATTGGACACGGGCAGCAGGAGCGAGGCAGTGTTAGCGACAAACGCACAGGCAAACACATAAGGCCGTGCAGGCAGGCGAAGGCGAGCCACGAATGCCAGCACCAGCGGGGTCAGAATGACTGCTGTTGTGTCCAGCGAAAGAGTCGCCGTGGTCAGCGCCCCCAGCAGAAACGTGTTCCGGTACAGTCGCCGCCCGTCACCGCCCGCCATCCGGGCGGCATGAACCGCCGCCCAGTCGAAAAAACCGGAGCGGCCCAGCAGGGCGGACAGCAGCAGCAGGGCCAGCAGAAACAGCAGCACGCTTTCGCCAGCCCAAAGGGCACCCCTGGCCTGCGCGGGTGTTTCCAGCCCCAGCCCCAGCAGGGCCGCGCTGCCGCCCACCGTCCACCAGGCTTCATTCCAGCCGCGTGGGCGTATCAGCACCAGCGCCAGCGTCAGCCCAAAGATGCCCAGAATCAGGGCGGCATGCAGACCGCCCGTCATGCCCGACTCAGCCTGGAAATCATATAGCCGAGCGATGACTGCACGCGCAGGGTCACCGGAACGGTGACGGTCTGGCGCGGCGGGGAGCGCAGGATAATGTCGGCGTGGTATTCGCCGGGCGGCAGGTCAGTGGGCGGAACGGTCACGGTGAGGGTCTGCGGCTGTTTGGGAGGGAGCGTGCCCGCAGTGGGAAAAAGCATCAGGCCGTCAATGCCGCCGCTGACTTCCACTTGAAAGTCTAATGGCAGGTCGCCATCATTTCGCAAAATAAGCTGCCCCAGTGCCTCCTGCCCGCGCCGGGCGGACACCGACAGAGCCGTGCCCGCATTCTCTATCTGCAGCACGCCGGGGGCGGCGGCAACGGTCAGGCTGCACTCCACCGACCATTTATCGCCCGTAAAGACCGTGCCGGTGGTATCTGTCTGGTCATCGCTCGTGATGTCCAAACGGCCCGTCAGCGGCCTGCCCTTCTCCGGGGCGCGGGCAGGGTCTACGGTGACGGTGACCTGATGGCTGTTGCCCGCAAAGCGTGTCTCAGACACGGACAGCCAGGCCGTGCGGGATAAAATCGTGCCCGTGATCTCCCCGCCGCCCGCGTTGTAGAGGGTCACCGTCATCGGCGGCGCGGGCCGACCGGGGGTCAGCTCGCCAAACCACAGGTTCTTCTTGTTGACCAGCAGCACGGGCGGGGCAATCTGCCGCAGCTCTTCCAGGAAATCCCCTGCGGTGCCGTAGCGATAGTCGGTGTTGTAAGAAATGGCTTTGTTGATCAGCCGCACCAGATTTAAGTCCGCGTTCGGCTGCTGGATCAGCGAGTTGGTGACATACATGGACCGCTGATTGATCTGCTCCTGATCAGGCGCGATCCCGGCCACCATCTCGTACAGCACACAGCCCAGGGCAAAAATGTCGGTGCGAATATCCGCGACCCATTTGCCATCGGCTTCCAATTCCGGCGGCAGGTAGCCCTCGGTCCCGTACAGCTCTGCCGGCTTATCCGACTCGTGCCCTTTGCCGAAATACTGCGCCGCGCCGAAGTCCAGCAGCACCAGATGCCCCTGCGGGGTGATCCGAATGTTTGCGGGCTTCAGATCATGGTGAACAATCTGCCGCGAATGCAGGAATGCCAGCGCATCGCACAGCGACACGGACCACTTCAAAACCCACGCCCGCGCAATCGGGTGACGGCGGGCAATGATCTCATCCAGTGTCGTGCCGACAACGAACTCCTGGGCAATATAATAATGCCCGTCGCTCTGGAACGCTTCATAGAACGTCGGCATGAGCGGATGCGAGCTGGCCTGCATCCCGACCGCCTTTTCGCGGTCAAAGAGGGCCTGCAGAGGGGCCTGATCGCGGGGGTGACGCGCCGGAAAGAACTCTTTCAGGGCCACCTTGCGGTCCGGCGTCCGGACATCATGGGCCGCATAGACCGCCCCGTAGGCTCCCGTGCCGACCATGCGCTCGATGACGTACCGGTTCAAGTGCCCCGGCACTTCCTCGCCCGCCGCCAGCAGCATCACATCGTCATATCGCTTGCGTTTCGCCACTTTTTTCGCCCCTTGCCGGGAGTCTTGTCAGAAAGTATTGACAACCGCGTCCCATGCGGGTATTATACCTGCCGTAACACAAAAGGAACACGCCCATTGTGTTGCAGTTTGGTTACGATAACGAGATTATGGCCCTATCGTTTAACGGTTAGGACATCGCCCTCTCACGGCGAAAGCCGCAGTTCGATTCTGCGTAGGGTCAAGCATATGTCTACTATTTTCTAAGGATGGGAATTGTGAGCAAAAATAGCAGTGCGATCAAAACCGCGCATCTCGGAATGCCCTATGGGACCGCGATGCATCAGTTACGCAAACAAATTGTCTTCCGCATGGCCCAGCGCCTCGCGGAAGATTTTTGCTTTAAATGCGGGCTGAAGATAAAGACCGTGGAGGAGTTGAGCATTGACCACAAGGTCCCCTGGCTGCATGGGGATATCTCTCTGTTTTGGGACTTGGACAACATTGCTTTCTCGCATCGTGTTTGCAATCTCCCTGACAAATTTTCTGATAGCAAGCCGCGTGAAGCGCCGCCGGGAATGTCTTGGTGTTGCGGCTGTCAAGCATATCTTAGCCGAACGGAGTTTACCTGCAATCGGTCAACCTGGAATGGCTTGCAGAAAAATTGTCGAGGTTGTTTCCGTGCGATGAGAAAACGGGCAAAATAGAAACCTGCTGACACCTTCTGAAACGATAACTCTCCCGCCATTTTGGGTATGCTCCCTCTACTACAAAACGTGACGATAGAAGAACAGAGCAATGGCGGATGAGGAACGAGAGCCGAGCGTGAAGACGCGGCAGATTTTAGAGATGGCCCAGTCGGCCAGCACCTGCCCGGCGTGCGATCTGGCACAGACCCGCACAAAAGTCGTGTTCGGCGACGGCAACGCGGACAGCCCGCTGATGCTAATCGGTGAAGGGCCGGGGGCCAACGAAGATGCGACCGGGCTGCCGTTTGTGGGCCGCGCCGGGACGCTGCTGGATGAATGCCTGCGCGAAGCGGGAATGCTTCGAAAGCATATCTATCTTACCAATGTCGTCAAATGCCGACCGACAGTGGAAGAAGCAGGACGCCTCAAAAACCGCCCGCCCCGCGCCGACGAGTCGGGAACGTGCGTGCCGCTGTGGCTGGAAAAGCAGATCGCCATCGTCCAGCCTCTGGTGATTCTCTGCCTCGGCGCCCCTGCCGCCAGCACGATCATCCACAAAGGCTTCAAGATGACCCAGGAGCGCGGGCAGTGGTTTGAGAGCAAATACACCCGCTATGCGATGGCTGCCCTGCACCCGGCCTACATTCTGCGTCAGGAAGGCGAAGCCTACGACCAGGCCAAGCAGTTTTTGATTAGCGACCTGATGGCCGCCCGCGACAAGGCGAAGACAGCCAAAGATGAGCCGAAGATGACACTGTTTTGAGCAGTCCCAAATTAGTCGCCATTGATTTAGACGGCACACTGCTGGGCAGTGATCATGCCCTCAGCGAGCGCAATTTACGAGCCGTGAAGCGGGTCGCAGGCAGCGGCGTGTCTGTGGTTCTCGCTTCCGGGCGGCAGTGGCATACGATTGTGAAGTTCGCCGAGCAAATCGGCCTGCCGCCGTCGTCGCCAATTATTGCCTATAACGGCGCAATGATCCGCACGGTGGGCGGCGAGACGCTGTACCATCAGCCCGTGCCTGCCGAGGCGGCAAAGCAAATCGTGCGTCACTGCATTGCGGGCGGCTACCATCTCAACTACTACCTGGATGATGTGCTGTATGTCCGCAAAGAAACCCACTGGGCGCGGCTGTATGAGAAGCGCACTGGCACGGCGGCAGTGGCCGGGGATTTGCTGCACTTTGACGGCCAGCGGCCCACAAAGCTGCTCTTGATTGACACGCCGCAGACGACCGACCGACTGCTCAAACACTATCAGGACAAGTATGGCAAGGCGCTCTATATCACCAAGACCGACGACGAGTATCTGGAGTTCATGAACCCGGCGGTGTCCAAAGGCGTGGCATTGGCCGAAGCTGCGAAGCGGCTGAATGTGTCTGCGGACGAGTGCGCGGCGTTTGGGGATTCGTTCAATGACCTGCCGATGCTGGAATGGGCGGGGGTGGGGGTGGCTATGGAGAATGCCAGGCCGGAGCTGAAAGCCGTCGCGGACTTAATCGCCCCAGCCAACACGGCGGACGGCGTGGCCGTGATGCTGGATCGCCTCTTCCCGGTCCATCCACAGGACGAGTAGGAAGTGTGGGAACGTCAGCGCGGCGATCAGCGACAGGTACAGATAGACCAAACTGCCGACGCTGACGTTTGCCCGCCCGTGCCAAGCGTACAGGCCGCCTAGCATCGCCAGCGCCCCCAGCGTCATCGGCAGGGCTTCCCATGAGAGGCGCCGAAGCGGCGGCCCCAGTTCATCCCGATTCAGAGCCGCCGTGTTGGCATCGTCTAGCACCATCAACCGGGCCAGATGCCGCGCCGCGTGCCAGACGCAGAAATAGATGCCCACGGCGAGGATTGGCGGCGTGAACCAGAAGTAGACGCCGAGCAGGGCCACTTCCCCCGTATCCTCCCAGAAGCCGATCCGGCCCCGCCGCCACGACAGCCACAGATACGCCGCCATGAGCGCAGCCAGCCAGGCCAGCCCGGCCAGACGGACCCGCTCTTCCAGCAGCCAGCCCCCGGCGTGCCCGTACCAGCCCAGAATGCCGCCGGTAAACGCCGTCAAAACAGCCGGGTGCGCCAGCACCGGCAGCACAATGGGCAGGCCGCCGCGCACCGCCCAGACCAGCAGCCGGGCCGCACGAGTTTCCGGCGCGGGCCGTCCTCCGAATTCCTGTAAGTAGTAGGCGTCCCCCTGCCCCCAGTGCAGCCACGACAGCAGCAGGAACCCGGCCAATGCTCCGGCAGGCCAGACCTGCCAGAACACTAGGTACAGCAGGGCCAGCGCGAGGTACACAGGCACGAACAGCGCCAGCCATCGCCACGAAAACCGGCGGCGCAGCACAAACAGCGGGGCCAGATGGTCCAATGCCCCGTGCGGCAGGCCCAGAAAGAACATCCCGACCACGAACGGCCAGAACTGCCAGCGTATCGCCTGCGCGGGGAAAAGCACGGACAGCAGCAGTGCTGCGCCGAGGCATCCCCAGGCGAGCCAGGTCAGCCACGGACGCAGAGCCGCCGCAGAGCGGCTTTTAAGAACGGCAGTGCGGGCAGGCCGCGCACCACTTGAAACTCGTCGCGCCAAGAGCTTGTCTCCGAAAGAAACCGCGTCAGCGCCTCCGGGGACACCCGCGCAAAGAGCCGATAGAAATAGCCGGGAAACGCCTCGGGATGGTCCCGCAGAGCCTGCAAAAAGACGGCGTCAAAGAACTGGAAGCGGGGCGGCGCCCCCTGCTCCCGAAACGAGGCTAAAGTCCCCGCCGCCGCCGCATCGGCGATCTGGCGGCACTGCTCCTGTATCCGCGCAAACGTGTACCCACTCGATGGCTTGGTGCAGCCGCCCGCCGTGCCAATAAAGAAAACCCGTCCGTTGCGCTTCGGGAACCTGCGGGTGGTCATCGGGATGGCCCCGGCCTCTTCGCGCTCCGTCACAAACACCGCGCCGGGATACCGTTCGGCCAGATAGGTGTGCAGAGTGTCGGCGGTGTCCGCCGCCGTTGGCGCGAGGATGTCGGCGGGGAGCAGGTACGTGTCTTCGACCAGCGCCTCTGTTTCGGAGAACGGCAGAATGTAGACGAAATGCGGGCCGCGTGCCTGAGAGACTGCGAAGTCCATCAGCGTGCAGCGGGCGGCGGGGAAGACGGGCCGGTCAGCATGGACAAAGCGGCCCCGGAACCGCTGCAGGAAGTCACCGGGGGCGGGGCCAAACTGCGGGGGGCGGCTGTCAAACACGTAGTCGGCACGATAAACGCATTCCCCGGCACGGATAGTCACGCTGTCGCTGTTCTGTGTGATGCTTTCTGCGGCCCGCCCCAAGCAAAGTGTGACGTTCGGGTGAAGGCGGATTTGAGACAGCACGGCGTCATAAAAATCGCGCCCACGCAGGCAGCGGTAGGCTGTTTTTGGGGAGGTCTGCACCGCACATCTGCCGGACGCATCCCGCACTTCCCACTCGTGCCAGCCATGAGACGAAAGGGGCAGAAATGAGTTTGGGCGCGTGTCCCAAAAGCACCATGTCCGGTCGTCCTCAAAGCGCGGCTTCGGGTCCAAAATGACAATCGGCTCGGTGACGCCCCGCGCCAGGAGGGCATGACACAGGCTCAGACCCGCACCGCCCGCGCCGAGAATAAGGTAGCGGATGTGTGCCGGGGGGGACATCGTAAACTTTCTAGTTCGGCCCGGACAGACGGCCCAGTGCCTGCGTGTCCACCGGCAGAATCAGGCCGGATTCGTTTTCGTCCGCGTTTGTCACCGAGCGCAGGGCGGACTGCCCCTCAATCTCGATTTCCAGCAGCTCGCTTTCACGGGTCAGCCGCGCCGTCGTGTCGGTCATTTCTAAGAGCTTCTGCTTTTCGCCCAGGGGAACCTGAAGCACGCTCGCAATCGCAAACGACAGCGCCTCCGGCTCGCCCGGAAGCTGCAAGGCGGACAGCGAGCGGCCGGTCATCGCCAGCAGGGCGCGTAAATACTTCTTGAACAGGCGGGCCACCGTGTCGTAAGAGTCTTCAATCCCCGGCGCGGGAGTTTCGTCTTCGCCAAACGGCGTCACTTCGCCGGACAGGAAGGGGTGGATGAGGCGGGTGCGGCTGATGCGAAAGCGGGTGTCGCCAAAGACCAGAATGTTCATACGCCCGTCTTCGGTTTCCTCATACTGCGTGATCCGCGCCGTTGTCCCCACCAGACTTGGCACAGCCTCGCCACCCGTCTCCGGGCCGTTCTGTATCTGCACAATGCCGAACGGCGAGTTTTCCTCGCGGCAGCGCAGAATCATTTCCCGGTAGCGCGGCTCAAAGATATGCAGAGGCAGGGGCATCTCCGGGAACAGCACGACATGGAGCGGAAACAGGGGGAGGTCGTCATAATTTACCATAGCATCTCTCCGGGCAATTCTACTCCGCTAAAACAGTGATATAGCCGAGGTCCTGGCCCAGCCGGAAAAACTCATCCGCGCTTTGCGGCGAGGCATAGGTCGTCTTGTGGGCGCTGTTGTACAGCTCCACCGCCTTCTGCGCGAAGCCAAGCGGGGACAGGGCGTTCAAAAACAGCCCTTTCCAGCCCAGTTCCTTCGCCACACGGGCTTTCGCCTGCGCCAGTACGTTATCTGCATCCGGCCCCGTCAGCGTCTCGTCAATCGCCCGGCCTGCCACCGTCATTGTCACCCGTACCTTCATAACCCCAGTATACCCAGTTCTGCCCGGTACGTCGGGTTTACGGAGAAGATACGGGCAAAGTTTCCGGCCAGCCGTGCCTGCACCTCGGCCAGCGGGGGGCAGTCCATGCCCAGGAATTCGGCCAGTGAGGTCACATCGCGGTCCGTGATGCCGCACGGCACGATGTCCCGCCGGAACACAGACAGGTCATTCGAGACATTGAGCGCCCAGCCATGCGTGGACACCCAGCGCGAGACTTTGATGCCGATGGCCGCAATTTTGCGCCCGTCTACCCACACGCCGGTCAGCCCCGGCACGCGCCCGCCGTCTAGCCCATACTCGCCCACGGTGTCAATAATCACTTCTTCCAGATCGCGCAGATACCGGTGCAGGTCCTGGCCGTGCCCGCGCAGGTCCAGAATTGGATAGCCGACCGCCTGTCCCGGCCCGTGCGCGGTAATCTCGCCGCCCCGGTCCACGCGCTCCACGGCGATGCCAAGCTCTAAAAGCATCGCTTCTGGCGTCCGTAGATCAGCCTCATTGGTGCGGCGGCCCAGTGTGATGGTCGGCGGGTGCTGCAGCAGCAGCAATGTGTCCGGGCACTCGCCCCGCCCCCGCCGGGCGGCCAGCTCCGCCTGCGCCGCCAGCGCGGCGGGGTAGGGGACAGGCTGTGTAAGAGTGATGATATTGCAGGGCTGCATATCTGGTATAATCGCTTTTATGGCGCGGCCCAATCTTTCGTACCTCAAAAACCTGATTTTGTTTCTGCTCGGCATTCCGCTGGGCATCGTCGCCGGGCTGACTGCGATGGCGGCCAGTGTGTTCACGGTGCCGCTCGTGCGGCCCCTGCTGGGACTGCGGGCCGGGCGGGCGGCGGGTGTGGGTCTGGCGGCGACATTCTTTGCCGCACTGGCCGCCTTGCTGTCTTATGGCCTGAGCGGGCGCATTCTGTGGGGCCTGGCCCTCCTGCTCGCGGTCGCCCAGGTCGTCGGTGCGGCGTGGGGTGAGCGCCTTGTGCAGCGCTTTCCGACGCTGGACCGGCTGCCCTGGCTGTGGGGCACACTGACCGTGCTGGGAGGCGTGGCGATGGCGGCGCAGGCGCTCGGGCTTCTGGGCGGGCCGGTGTCGCTCTCACACGCCGCAGTCAAGCCCTTCTGGCTGTACCTGCTGGCCCTGCCAGTCGGCTTCGGTGTGGGCGTGGTCAGCCGCGTGGTCGGCCTCGGCGGGGTGCTGCTGGTTCCTGCCGCCATTTATGCGCTGGGCCTGCCACCGCAGGTCGCACAGGGCACGGCGCTGGTGGTGCTGGCCCTGGCTTCCCTGCCCGGAATGCTGCTTCGGGCGCAGCGCGGCGAGGTCGAAGCGCAGGGAGCGACCTGGCTGTCGGGCGGCGCGGTGCTGGGCGGTCTGGCCGGGGCGCTGTTCGCGGTCGGCAGAGCGATGACCGAGGCGCACACGCTGCTGGTCTTCGGCGCGGTGCTGACCCTGATTGGCCTCTTTATGCTGTGGCGTCCGGCTCCGCCCCCAGAGAGCGCCCAGACAAGCAACGGATAGAGCGTGCCAGCCACCAGCCGTCTTCGAGACGCGCATAGGCCGCCGTTTGCGCGGCCTCGCCGGGCAGGGCAATCACGGCGCGTCCCGGCTCCGTCAGCCGCACTTCCAGGTCGCGCAGGGCGCGGCCCCACGGCAGCCGCCGGGCTTTGATCGCCGCTTCTTTGAGCGCCCACAGCAGCAGCAGGCCGTCCGTCTGCCCCTCGGCCTGTGCCCGCTCTTCGCCGCTCAGCACCCGCGCCGCCAGCCCCCGATGCACCGGACGGATGCGCTGCACGTCCACACCGACCGTGCCCTCTGCCGCCGCGCACACCGACGCCGCCCCGAGGCCGCCGCTATGCGACAGCGACAGGGACAGGCTCGAAGCACACTGTCCCCGAACCACCGGCGCGACGCCTTCCCGCGCTACCCAGCAGGTCAGCGGGTCAGTGCCATATGTTTCCCGGAGCAATTCTTTCACCGCCAGCCGTCCCGCCAGCCATTCGGCCCGGCGCTTTGGGGACAGCCAGCTTTCCCACACCGCCCGCTCGCCAGGCATCAGCCAGTCGGCGGGGTTCTGTGCGGCGACCCAGGCCGGCGCGGCAATGACTGTGTTCGGCAATAGCATCTCTGGACACAGTATACCCGCTTGGACACCCCTCCCCGGCGCAAGCGCCGACCCTCCCCTGTTAGGGGAGGGGGAGGAAAGAAGCAGACGCCTTGAAGTGAACCCCTCTGTCCCATACCACTGTGAAGAATGAGCGAAGCAAGGTGGCAGGTCTCCGGGCCACAAAAAATGCCCCCGCTGTAAGGCGGGGGCGAGAGACACAGGAGAACACGAACCGAGAACAAGCACAAAAACTAAAGCGAGTGGACCGCCAGCGGGTTGGCCGCCGACGCGCCGTAAGGGCAGGTAGGCAAAATTGACATCGGCTGAAAATCGTAAAATTGCCCGTTGGTCGGGCAGGCCGGCCCGCTCGTGGTATTGGTTCCCGGCGGGGCTTTAATGTACGACTGTATCTGCGCCCACGATACATGGACCGAGCTGCCATTGCCGGCAGGGACTTTATTGTCCATCGCATACTGCTCTTTGGCCGTGGCAAAGTCGCTCAGGTTCTTGACACAGGACCTCGCCTGCGACTTGTCCCGCGATGCCACAAACGCTGGGGAAGCGATGTTCAGCAGAACGCCGATCACCAGCACAACAATCATAATTTCGACCAGCGTGAACCCGGCGCGGCGGGTTCGGCGGCGAGACGCGGAACGGATAATTAACGGGCGGGTCTGCATGACGGGGCCTCTCAGACTTCACGAACACAGGGCGGCAGAACAAAATAATGACACGGTAAGTATCGGCACAGGGCAGCCTGTTCTTTAGACCAATTTCATTGCCCGATTTTTGCCAAAGCGTATGCTACAATAACGCAGATGCCCACCCATGCGCTGCTGATTGTCAACCCCGTCGCCGGGCAGAGCCGCCTGCGCGGGCCGCTCCCGGCCCTGGAAGACGCGCTTGCGCCGCTCGTGCGCCATGTCTGCGTGACGCAGGGACCGGGCGAGGCCCGAAACGCCGCCCGCCACGCCCGCGCCAATGGCTGTGATGCGGTGCTGGTCGCGGGCGGCGATGGCACGGTCAACGAAGCCGTCAGCGGCCTGCTCGCGGCGGACGGCCCGCCCCTGCCGCTGGGAATTATTCCGCTGGGCACGCAGAACGTGCTGGCGCAGGAACTGGGCCTGCCGCTTGGCGACCTTGCCACGACACGTCAGATCATTGACGCAGGCCGCACGCGCCTGATTGACGTGGGCCGCGTCACCGGGCCGCCCGAAGAAATGCGCGTCTTTCTGCTGATGGCCGGGTTAGGCTTCGATGCCGCCGTGGTGGGCGACACCCAGCGGCCCATCAAAAACCTGCTCGGACCGGCGGCCTATGCGCTGGCAACCGTGGGCACGCTGGCAAAATACCAAAGCACGCAAATCACGCTCACGCTGGACGGCCAGCAAGTGCGGACGCGAGCCTATTTAGTGGTCGTCGCCAATGCCGCATCGT
>CAXUKS010000036.1:0-39784 GCA_964251675.1 uncultured Armatimonadales bacterium | reverse complement strand
GGAAGGACCCTGCGAAGCGAAGAATGAGCGAAGCAAGGAAGGTAGGTCGCCGGGCCTTCTAAATCTCCACCAGCCCCCCGGTCGCACGCGGCTTTTCGCCGGGTGTCTCCCATGACAGTTCAGTGATACCTAAGTAATGTCCGAACCAGCCCGCCTGCACAATCGGAACGCCTTCCACCACGGATGGCTCAAACAGCTTGTTATGGCTGTGTCCGCCGATGATCAAATCCAGCTCCGGGCAGGCGCGAGCCAGCCGCTCATCTTCGCGCAGGCCAATATGCGTCAGGGCAATCAGGGCATCCACCGAAGGACGCAGTGCGTCACTCTGCCGCCGCGCTTCGGCCACCGGGTCATCAAACACAAACGCGCTGACCAGCCGGGCCGTCATGCGCGGCGTTACCATCGGCACGGTCACGCCGAACACGCCAACACGCAGGCCGCTTGGCAGGGTGAACACCTGAGACGGGACCACGGGCAGCGTCTCGCCCCGGTCCTCGCGCCACCGAATGTTGGCACAGAGGATAGGAAACCCGGCATTGCCGATCTTGTGCCGCAGCAGCGTGTCCGCGACATGGAACTCCCGGTTGCCGAGCGTCATGGCATCGTAGCCGGTCTCAGACATGAGAGTCAAAACCGGCTCGCCGCCGGGGCGGACACCGACATTGCCTGCCGAGATGGCATCTCCCGAATCGAGCAGCAGCACTTCCTCGCCCCGCGCCAACCGTTCGGCCTTATCGGCCCCGATGCGTGCCGCCTGCGCCGGGGACAGGTGGTTATGAAAATCGTTGGTGTGCAGAATGGTGAGGGTTGGCATAGATTTACGGAAAAAGAGGACCACGGAGAACACGGGGCTGAACCCCCATGCTTCGAAAAAGCAAGCCCCCGCCTTCGCGGGCGAAGATTTAAGTCACGAACGGAACTTCTTATGCCCGCGCAGGCGGGGAATTGCCCTTCAAAGCATGGGGGTTCAGCCCCGTGTTTTTCTCTGCCCTTACTGCCGCCCCGCGCCACCCGCACGATTGGCTTCCAGATACACGGCCACGGATTCCTCCAGCCGCCCCTGTCGCCGCAGGATTTCCTCGATGGCATCGCGCACCGCGCCGTGCCCGCCCGGTCGAGGCGTCACCCAATCCGCCCGCGCTTTCACGATCTCCGACGCATCGGCGACGGCGATTTTGACACCCGCCACGTCGAACGCGGGCAGGTCGTTGATGTCATCACCGACATAGGCGGCTTCGGCAGATGTCAAGTCGTAGCGTTCCAATAGCCCCCGCAGGGCAGCCGCTTTGTCGCCGCAGTTCTGCACGAGGTCTGTGACTTTAAGTTCGGCCATCCGCGTTTCCACAGCTCGGCTCGACCGGCCCGAAATCACCGCCACGCGCAGGCTCATCCCCTGCGCCATGACGATGCCGAGGCCGTCAGCGACATGAAACGCTTTGGAATGCGCCCCCTCCGGCCCGTACAGCAGTGTGCCATCAGTCAGCGTGCCGTCTACATCGAGAGCAATCAGTTTGACGTTTTGCATAGGGCATCTCAACTCTGCAAATATGTGCCGGGGGTGTGGAAACCCCCGGCAGGGAAGCACCCTTCGGGTGAGGATGAAGACGCCCTTGCCTCCGGAGGTTGCTCTTTATCCTAAATCTTTGTCCGAAGGACATTTCCCTGCCGGGGGTTTCCACACCCCCGGCAGCCAGCGGCATTCAGCTTAAAACTTTAGCCTCAAAAGATGCGCGGCCTGATAGGCCAGCAGGCACAGACCCGCCGTGCCCGCCGAGATAACCAGCCCCAGCCGGGGCAGGCGGGAGCGGCAGGACAGCAGGCCGCCGAAGAAGGCGTACATCCAGCATATCAGCAGGCCGCCCAGCGCAGCTGCGAAGGCGTAAGGCCACCAGGGCGGCGCGGAGTGCGGGCCGGGGACCACGAAGACCAGCACGGCGTTGACCGGCAGCAGGGCAGCGGCAATCAGGGCGGCAATCAGTATGTCCCGGCCCCCTTCGGGCGGGGGCGGCACGGGCGGCGTCTGATGTTCCGGCGGCGGCGGCCAGATTTCGCTCACAGTTTAGGCGATCCCCGCTTTGACCAAATCTTTCAGGGTCAGCAAGCCCAGCGGCCTGCCGTCTTCGTCCACCACCGGCGCATCGCCCGCTTTCTGACCGGGGAGCGGGTGAAACTCGTCCAGACGGCGCAGGCCCTCCGTGGCAAGCATTTCCGGGCGCACCACGCCGGGAGCGTGGGTCATAGCGTCGGCGGCGGGGCCGGACAGGGACGGGGCGGTCAGCAGGTAGCGGCGGATGTCGCCGTCGGTGATGAGGCCCGAGACTCGGCCCTCGGTGTCGGTCACAATCGCCGCCCCGGCGTGGGCAGTGGTAATGGCGAACATGGCTTCCATGACGGTGCTGTATTCGCCCACGACCGCCACGGCTTCGCCCGTTCGCATGACATCAGCGACCCGCAGGGTCAGGCGGCGGCCCAGCGTCCCCGCCGGGTGCAGGCGGGCGTACTGGTCCGGCGTGAAGCGTCGCGCCCCCATCACCGTCACGGCCAGCGCATCGCTCAGGGCCAGCATCGCGGTCGTGCTTGTGGTCGGAGCCAGTTTGAGATAGCACGCCTCGCGGTCGACCGACACGTTCAACACCACCTGTGCGGCACGGGCGAGCGTGGAGCGCGTCCCGCCGGTCAGGGCAATCAGGGGCGTGCCGAGCTGCCGGATGGCGGGCAGGAGGGCCAGCAGCTCCTCCGTCTCGCCGCTGTACGAGAATGCCAGCACGACATCGCCGGATTGCAGCATTCCCAGATCGCCATGCACGCCTTCGGCAGGGTGCAGGAACAGCGCGGGCGTGCCGGTGGAGGCCAGCGTGCCGGTCATCTTCTCGGCGATTTTGCCGCTTTTGCCCATGCCCGTCACCACCACCCGGCCCGCTGTGGCTAAGATCAGCCGGACAGCCTCCCCCCACGCCGCGCCGTTCAGCCGTGCGGCGAGAGTGTCCAGAGCGCGGGCCGCTTCGGTCAGCACTCGCCGCCCTTCGGCCTGCCATTCTTCCTGTTCGCTCATGCGCTTATTATACAGAGTTTGGCGGCGAATAAGCAAGGCTGCCGACCGGCGCGGGAGCGGCACACACAAAAAGCAGGAAAATCGGCCCTGCGTGCCAAACTAACTGCACACCAACCGTAAACTTCCGAAAGGCCATGCCAATGAATGCTGCTCTTCGCCTTGCCGCACTCGCTACTTGCTCGCTGATGCTGACTGCCGCCGGGACAGTCCGAGCACAGAACGCCCCGCCGGACCCGGCACGCGCCAAGTTTCTGGCAGGCATTGCCGCGTTTCAGGCCAAACACTATCCTGAAGCCCAGGCAGACTTTGCGGAGGCGATCCGGCTTCAGCCGGACAACGCCGACGCACACAACGCGCTTGGCATTGTCTACGATACGCAGGGCAAATTTGCGGAATCGCTCACCGAGTTCCAGACCACCGTGCGCCTGCGCCCGGACAACCCGGATGCCCGCTACAACCTTGCTGTGGCCCTCGACCGACGCGGGCAGACTGACGATGCCCTCAAAGAAATGCAGGCGGCCATCGGCCTGCGTCCCAAGTTTTACACCGCCCAGTATATGCTCGGGCGGCTGCTGGAAAAGCAGGGCGACCGCGACGGGGCCATTGCCGCCTATCGCGCCGCCGTGCAGTCCAAGCCTGATTACGTTCCTGCCCATTACACCCTCGCCAATGCGCTCGACGACAGCGGCCAGCAGGACGCGGCGCAAGCCGAATACCGCGAAACCCTGCGACTGGACCCGCAGAACGCCGATGCCCACAACGCGCTGGGCAATGTGCTGGACGTGCAGGGACACCATGCCGAAGCCGCGCAGCAGTACCGGGCAGCTCTCCGCAGCCGCCCTGATTTTGCGCTGGCGCATTATAATTTAGGGCTGGCGCTGGACGCCCAGGGCCAGACTGCCGCCGCGATCCACGAATACCGCACGGCCCTGAAAAGCAATCCAAAGCTGCTTCTGGCGCAGACGTATCTGGACAAGGCGCTCACCAAACAAACGCAGCCCAAGCAAGCGCGGGCCAAACAAACGCAGGCCGGACAGAGAACAGCGTCGGCTAAACCCGCTCCCTCCCGCGCCGCCCGGCTGGCTGAAGCCGACCGGCTCGCCCGGCAGGCACAGACTGCACGGGAAGCCCGAACGTCTCCCACGCCTGCGGCCTCGACGGCTGCGCCCACGGTCACTGCCACGGTCACTGCCACTGCCCCTGTCCCGGCGCAGACGCGGCTGGCACGAGGCACGGCTCTCTACAATGCTGGCAAAGTCCCGGCGGCGATCACTGTCTTGAAACAGGCTGTCGCCGCCGCCCCGAATGATCCTGTCGCCCGCTACCGCCTCGCACTGGCCCTCGATGACAGCGGGCAGGAGGCCGCCGCCCGGTATCATTACCGGACAGCCCTCCATTTGAAACCAACCTACGCCGCCGCGCTGGTCAGCCTCGGAACCTCCCTGTACCTGTCCGGCAGCCGGGCTGAAGCACGGCAATCCTGGCAGAAAGCGCGGTCGGTGGGCAGTCCCGAAGAAAAATACAACGCTGAGACGCTGTTAAAAACCTATCCGTAAGCGCAGAGGTATGATATAATCGCGGCAGGAGAACACGGCTCATGTCTACCCCGCCCGAAGCGGTTCTGATTATCAACCCCACCGCAGGACGCGGCAAAGCCGGGCGCTCGGAGGATGCCATTCGTGTTCTGCTCGGCAAGCGCGGCGCGGGCTGGGAGTGGCAGCACACTGAAAAAAGCGGCGACGCGCAGCGGCTCGCCCGTGCGGCGGCGGAGGCCGGGGTGCAGCGGGTGATCGCCGTCGGCGGCGACGGGACGCTGCACGAAGTGGTCAACGGCGTGCTTGGCTCCGGGGCCGCCGTGGGCCTGATCCCCTTTGGCACCGGCAATGATTTTGCGCGGGGCGTGGGCCTGCACGGCAGCCTGGAGCGGGCCTGTGCGGCGGTAGTCGGCGGAGTGACACGCCCGGTGGATGTGGGCGTGATTGAGGGCGTCGGCACGGATGGCCCGAAGCATTTTCTGGTGCTGTCGGGGACAGGGTTTGATGCCCGGACGGCGCAGACGGTCAACAGAGGCATTCGCTTTTTGTCGGGGCCGCTGGCGTATGTCTGGGGCGCGGTGCAGACGCTTTGGCGGTTCGCGCCATTTGCGCTGACGCTGACACTGGACGACGAGGCTCCGCGTCAGCTTCGGTGTATGTTTGTGTCATTTGCCAACGTCGAGACCACCGGCGGCGGCATGAAGATCGCGCCGGGGGCACGGCCCGACGACGGCTGCTTAGATATTTGTCTGGTCGGCGCGGTATCCAAGCTGACGCTCTTGTATCAGCTCACCCAGGTCTTTTCAGGCAGCCATGTCAAGCACCCCGCTGTTACGCTGCTTCGAGCGCGGACAATTCGCGTGGAGGCCGATCCGCCCCAGCCGCTCCTCATTGACGGCGAGGTATGCGGTATGACACCCGCGACGGTGTCTTTGCTGCCGGGGGCGCTGCCGTTTCTGGTCCCTGCGCCATGAGCCTGGCTGAGAGTGTGTTTGATGTTGTCATTCCCGCAGGCGGCACGATTGACGCTGACTTCGCGGCGCGTATCGGCTCGCCCTATCGCGCCCTGGCCCCGCTCGGCGAAAGCGGCACACCCGTGCTCCAGCACGTCGTTGATACACTGCGGGCCTCCGGGGTGGTGGGAAAAATCGTGTGCGCCGCGCCGGACGCTGTACAAAGCGCCGTGTCCGGCGTGGACGCCTGGCTGGCTGCCGGGGACAGCGGGCCGCAGAACATTCTGGCCGGGCTGCGGCGCGTCCGGCCCGACGCTCTGGCGCTGGTCTGTACGTCTGACCTGCCCCTGATGACCCCGGAAGCGGTCAGGCGTTTTGCCGCCGCGCTGACACCTGCCGCCGCCGTGGCGGTGGGGATGGTTCGCGCCGACGCCTATACTGCCGCCTACCCGGACGCCCCGCCCTCCACATTTGCCGAGCTGCGGGACGTGGGGCCGGTGACGCTGGCGGGCCTGTTCGCCGTGCGCCCTGCCGCGCTGTTTCAGCGGCAGGCACTTTTAGACTCGCTCTTTGGGGCACGCAAATCGCAGGCGCGCCTGGCCGGTATTCTCGGCCCGCGCCTGCTGCTGGCCTGGGCGATGCGCCGCCTGACGCTGTCTGCGCTGACCGCCCGCGCCGAGGCGCTTCTGGATGCCAGCGTACAGGTGGCGGACCACGCAGACCCCACGCTGGCCTATGATATGGATACTGCCGAAGACTACACGTATGCAACACAGCACCTATGTCAAATCTGATTGAAACCCCTGTTCCCACCGCCCGACGCGGCGGCTTTCTCAGCGAGCGCGGCATGATCACGCGCATCGTGGTTGGCCTTCTGCTGGCCGCGCTGTTTATCTTTCTGGTATTCGCCACCAATGGCCTGCCGTTTGCGCTGTTTGTTGCGCTGCTGTCGGTGATTGGGGTATTGGAACTTTTTCATGCCGTGCGAAACCAGGGCGGAGCGCCCAATGAGCTGCTGGGGTGTGTCGCGTGCATGGCGTTTCAGCTTTCGGCCTGGGCGTATTACGGGCAAAAGTTCGCGCCCTACCTGCCCGCGCTGATGCTGCTCCTGGTGCTGGCAACGCTGCTGTCGGAGCTGGGCAAGCGGCGTCCCAAGCCGATTATCACCATCGGCTCCACGCTGCTGGGGGCAGTGTATGTGGGCTGGCTGCTGTCATATCTGACCCTGCTTCATGGAATGCAGCCGGGCATGATCCGCCTGAGCGGCGTGGGCAGCGCTGAAATGCCGGTGCTGGTTCCGCCGCTGCCCCACACGACGCCGGGCGAATGGCTCGTAATTTTTGTCGCCGCCGCCACCTTTTTGTCGGACACGGGGGCACTGTTTGCGGGCAAGGCGTTCGGCAAACACAAACTGGCCCCGAGTGTCAGCCCAGGCAAGACCTGGGAAGGGTCCATCGGCGGCGTCCTGACCTCGCTTGTCGCCGGGGCACTTTTAGGCCACTGGCTGCACCTGCCAATGGTTCATGCC
Organism: uncultured Armatimonadales bacterium; assembly: GCA_964251675.1. Taxonomy (GTDB): domain Bacteria; phylum Armatimonadota; class Armatimonadia; order Armatimonadales; family Capsulimonadaceae; genus JANXMY01. The sequence continues at coordinate 32,716 of CAXUKS010000036.1, read as the reverse complement.
CTGGGCCTCGCCGCTCTGTGTGCCGTCGCCGGACAGGTCGGCGATTTGTGCGAGTCGGCTCTCAAGCGCGATCTCGGAGTCAAAGATTTCGGAGCGATCCTGCCCGCTCACGGCGGCATTCTGGACCGGATTGATTCGCTCCTGTTCGCCGCTCCGCTGGCCTATTATTACGTGCTGTATTTCCTGAAGTAGGCTACGCCCCCAAATACTCCGCCAGCCAGGCTACGCTCCGCGCCTGCATCTCGTCCGTATACGAATGCCCCAGCTCTGGGTACAGCACCAGCGACAGCCGCTCCGGGCAGGCGGCATAGGCGGGCCGCAGGCGCTCTTCTAGCGCCCGCACCCCTTGCACCGAAACCGTGGTGTCCTCGGTGCCATGCAGCATCAGGAGCGGGCGCGGCGGATAGGCACCCGCCGCCACTTCCAGCGGGCTTTGTGCGGAGGCAATGTCATACGCCGGATGCCCCGGCCCGAGGCCATACGCCCGCAGGGGGGCCAGCCAGTCCGGGCTGCCAAGCGCGACGGCGGCGGCTTGAAGACGCGGCTCGGCCAGCAGCGCGGCAAACGTCACATAGCCGCCCAGGGAGATGCCGTGGATGCCTGCTTTGGCCGGAGCGAACTTCGCGGCGTAATAGTCAATCGCCTGCGTGATGTCTGCCGTCGTCCCCAGAATAATTTCCGTGGTCATGCCGAAAAAGTCTGTCTGCAAACGCCCCTCGCGGGTGTCCGCGCCGGGCCGCTCGCCGTGAAGGCGCAGGTCTAAAGCGACAGCCCTCAAACCGGCACGGGCGAGGTCGTACAGCCCCGTCAGCATCCGCTCTTTGTGGCTGCCCAGCCCGTGCAGGACAAACGCCAGCGGGGCGTCGGCGGCAAGGTCGGCGCGGGCCACAGACAGGGCCGGCAGGCCATCGGCAATCAGCGCGTGCGTGAGTGTGTAGTTGATCATAATGTGTCTTTGATTGCTAGGCCGAAAGACGAGGGGTTTTAACCCCTCGTTCCTACGCCGCTCTTGTGCCTGCACTACTCCACCGTCAGCGCCAGTAGCACCAGCAAAACGCGCTGCCCTCGCGCCGTGATCGCATAGCGCGAGCGGCCTGCCTGTGCCAGAAGGCCCGCGTGCATCAAGTCGCGCAGGTGATGGTATAAGCTGCCGGTGCTGAGACCCGCCGCTTCCCCAAGCGCAGCGGCGCTTTCTGATTCGTGCCCCAGCAAAGCGCGAAGCAAGCCTACTTTCTGCGGCGACGACAGCGCGTAGCCAAGCTGCGCGGCGGCTTCATCGGTGGCTGCGGCCACCTGTGCGGCGGTAATGGAGAGCGTGCCGGTCTTGAAGGCTGTGTCGTCGCCGCCGGATGCAGGCCGGTGAACACTGTACTGGACCACAGACTCGGACTTAGACCTGGCGGCAGGCTCCGGCACAGCAGATTTCTCGGCAGAGACTTTGTCGACGGCACGGTCAGTGAGCTGGCTTTGAAGCTGGCGCATTTCGGCCTGCATCTGCTTCAGAGCTTCTTTGGTTTGTTTATCCATAATTATTTTTTATTTTCCTGAATTGGAATAGTGTAACATTAAAACAGCAGGCTGTCAAGCGGCACTAGACAGGACGCCGGGTGAGTGGTATACTGACTGCGTAAATAAGCACAGATAAAAAGCATAGGGAGGAAGCCGGCACATGACCAAAATCCTGGTGGTGGATGACGAAGAGCCGATTGTGGACGCGATTTCGTACAACCTCAAGAAAGAGGGTTTTGCAGTGGACACGGCGGGCGATGCCGACGAGTGCATGAGCCGCTATCTGTCCGGCAGCCCCGATTTAGTGCTGCTGGATGTCATGCTGCCTTCCGGAAACGGACTGGATTTGTGCCAGCGTCTGCACAAGCACAATGCCGCCCTGCCGGTACTGCTGCTGACCGCCCGCGCCGCCGAAGCGGACTGTCTGCGCGGCTTTGATGCCGGGGCCGATGATTATGTTGTCAAGCCTTTCTCCATGCGCGAGCTGATGGCCCGCGTTCACTCTCTCCTCCGGCGCTCTCAGTCCCGTGCTGATGCCGAAGCCCCGGCCAAGCCAGCCCCTCTGGTTGTTGACGACCTTGTGATTGATGGCGACCGGCGCGAGATTTTGAAGGACAATCAGCCCCTGACCCTGTCCCGCAAAGAGTTCGACTTGCTGCACCTGCTGGCTGCTAACCGGGGCCGCGTCTTTGACCGGCAGACCCTGCTGTCGCGGGTCTGGGGCGAAGACTGCTATGTGGACGACCGCACGGTGGATGTCCATATCCGCTGGCTGCGCGAGAAGCTAGAACCCACGCCCGCCCGCCCGGAAACCCTGCTGACCGTGCGCGGCATCGGCTACAAGTTTAAAGGCTGACGCTCTTGAGCCTCTTTTCCTGGCCCCGCCCGCCACGCGACGAATCTGTGCCGGAGCAGCCTACCCCCGATCCCGGCCCCGCCGCCCGCTGGCTTGCCCTGCTGGATACCACGGAGGACGCTGTGCTGGTGGCCGACGCTGAGGGTCAAATCAAGCAGTCCAACACGGTCGCCGCCGCGCTGTTCGGCACAGCGGCAGGCAGCACCTTGCTGGCCCACACCCTGAGCAGCGACCTCGAAGACCTGTACCGACTGGCCGTCCGGCGGCAGGTTCCCGTGGAGCGCGAAGTCACCCTCAGCCGCCCCGTCTCGCGCACGCTGCATGCCCGCGTCACCCCGGTTTCGGAAGGTGAATACCTCTTTGTCCTGCGCGACCTGACCGAGCTGCGCCGCCTGGAGCGCGTGCGCCGGGACTTTGTCGCCAATGTCTCTCACGAGCTTCGCACCCCGCTCACTTCCATCAAGGCAATGGCCGAGACACTGCTGGATGGCGCCCGCACCGATGAAGCCGTCGCCCCGCGCTTTTTGCAGACCATCATGCGCGAGTCAGACCGCCTGGTGCGCCTGTCCTCGGACCTCCTGGATCTGTCCCGCGTGGAAGCCATCGGCATTCAGAAAAGCCCACTGGACCTCGCTGCCCTCGCCGCCGATGTGGCCGCCCGGCTGACCGCACAGTCAGAAAAGGCCGATATCACGCTGGTCAACACCCTCCGCGCCCCGCTCGTCGTCCCCGCTGACCGCGACGAAATGGCGCAGGTACTGGTCAATCTACTGGACAACGCCATCGCCTACACCCCGCCCGGCGGCACGGTCACCCTCAGCGCCGCCGAGACCCGCGAGACCGTCACCCTGTCCGTCACCGACACCGGCATCGGCATTTTGTCTCACGACATTTCCCGCCTCTTCGAGCGCTTCTACCGCGCCGACAAAGCCCGCAGCCGCGCCTCCGGCGGCACGGGCCTGGGCCTGAGCATCGTCAAGCACATCGTCGAAAGCCACGGCGGCACGGTGGGCGTGCAAAGCGAATACAACAAAGGCAGCATCTTCAGCTTCACCCTGCCCAAGTCATAGCTCCTTCTTGCCCCGCCGCCGTACTGCATCTAGCCATATGCTGAAGGCGCTGATTATCACCACAGTCGTGCCTATCACTAGGATTGCCCGCCCCGTCATTGGTATGCGTGGTCCGAAAACATACCTCGCAAGCATGGCAAACCCATAGCTTCTGATGCTTCTGACGATTAGCTCACTCAGCCACGTTTTTGACCAAAAAGGCCTTGGCAGCCTTGTTCCGGCGGCGGCATAGTCGGCGCGGGCGGCCAGACGTTAGGTGGCTCCGGGGTGTCCATAGTGGTTAGTTTTCCATTTTTAGATAAACCACGGCGTTGATCCAGCAAGCACCCATGCCATGAATGGCACGGCTATCGGGCGCGGACGCCAAAAAGTACCGCTTCGCGGCACTCGGAATAATAGACTAGCAAGTGGTCTCAGCCCCGCGAAGCGGGGCTTTCTGGCCGCAGGCCGATCAGCCGTGCCATTCATGGCATGGCTTTTTATTCTGCTTTCCCAAGCCGCTCAAGGAACTGCTCGGCGCTGTAGCCGATGGTATGAATGGCGCGGTCGAAGATGGCGCGGAAGCTTTCCATCAGCGGCAGGGGGACTTCGACGCCGAAGCCGACGCGGCTCGGGTTGTTCGGCTCCGGCAGGGTCACTTTGATGGCCTTGACACTGCGGTTGACGTCGTTTGCGGCTTCCAGCCCGGCTTGACGCGACGGGACGCGGCCTTCAAAGTCAAAGTAGCAGTAGAGGTTGAAAAAGAGCGGGTCGCCGGGATCCGGGAAGGTGGTATAAGTGCGGCCTTCTTTTTTGAAGGCGATCCCTTCGCCGTCGGGCAGGGGATTATAGCCTTCTTCCAGGAGGTAGGTCATCAGCATTTCTTTGGGGGTTGCCATATGTAAACAGCCTTTCTTATATTTGAGAGAGGAGGCCCCCCTCCCCAATTCTGGGGAGCCAGAAGTTAGGAAAGACCCGTAGGGGCGCTGCTTGCTGCGCCCTCTTGTCCTCTGCGTATTTATCCGGTCCCCCCCATTATTGGGGGCTAGGGGGCCTCTCTAAACCTCTTTGAGCCAGCGGGCGGCGTCTTTGGCGTGGTAGGTGAGGATGATGTCCGCCCCGGCGCGTTTGATGGAAGTCAAGATTTCCAGCGCGGACGCCCGCTCGTCAATCCAGCCATTCTGGGCGGCGGCTTTGACCATCGCGTATTCGCCGGAGACGTTGTACGCGGCGACGGGCAGGTGCGTCATCTGGCGCACTTCGTGGACGATATCGAGGTAAGACAGCGCGGGCTTGACCATGATCATATCCGCCCCCTCGGCGATATCCTGCGCGGCTTCTTTCAGGGCTTCGCGGCGGTTCGCGGGGTCCATCTGGTAGGTTTTGCGGTCGCCAAACTGTGGGGCGCTGTCGGCGGCCTCGCGGAAGGGGCCGTACATGGCCGACGAGTATTTGGCAGCGTAGGACAGCAGCGGCGTGTCGGAAAAGCCCTGCGCGTCCAGCGCGTGCCGGATAGCGGCGACGCGCCCGTCCATCATGTCGGACGGCGCGACCACATCCGCCCCCGCCGCCGCGTGCGAGACAGCGGTGCGGGCCAGCAGATCCAGCGACGGATCGTTGAGAATCCGCTCGCCGGACACCACGCCGCAATGCCCGTGCGACATATATTCGCACAGGCAGACATCGGTGAACACTAGCAAATCGGGGTTGTCGGCTTTGAGCGCCCGGACGGCCCGCTGCACAATGCCGTCGTCGGCATACGCTCCCGTCGCCTGCTCGTCCTTGCTTGATGGCAGGCCGAATAGCAGTACGGCGGGCAGGCCGAGCTTCGCAATCTGCGCGGCCTCGTCCCGCAGAGCGTCTACCGTGAGCTGTGCCACACCCGGCAGCGACGCAATGGGCCGCCGCTCCCGGCCCGCGCCCGGGATGACAAACAGCGGGTCGATTAAATCCAGCACAGACAGCGTCGTCTCGCGCACCATCCCGCGCAAGCCCGCCGTCCCGCGCAGCCGCCGGGCGCGGTGGGTGAGAGTGGGGATCAATGCCGGGGTTAAATTGGGGGTTTGCATGAAAGCATTATACCCGGCAGAGAACCCGGCTCTGAAGAGCCGGTCTATTAGCAAAATGAGAAAGTCGCTCCGCGACTCAGGAAAAGCTCGCGTCAGCCGGTCCTATCTTGAGTCGCGGAGCGACTTTTCCGCTTACAATTAGCCCGGTACTTCCAGTGCCGGGTTCTTCTGTCAGTTTGGCTGAAACAGGATTTTCCGGTGGGGATAATCAATCGTCGTCTTAAAATGCCTGAGTATGTCATAGCCAAACACGGCCTGCGCTTTGGGGCCAAGATTACCTACGACAATCGCAGGGGTTGTCGCCTTCGTCCCGTCAAATGACCATGGAATTTGGCTTATAGTAATAACGCTAGATTTGCCGAATGCCCATTTACCGGAAGCTTGTCCTGTTTTATTGCGATTTTTCTCTAGCATGGGAAGAACCTGACTATAAAAAGTGTGGCCCAAGCCAAGAACATTGCCGCACCAGCCAGTGTCTACCATAAAAGTGGCTGGCAGAGATATGACGTTGCCGCGTACACAGGGAGAGCCAGATCGCCCCCGTGCATTGGGGGAACCCCACTGAAAGTTTAGAACATGGTCGCCAGGAAGCTCCGACAGAAGTTTGTCCTTTGGAGAGGAAGGGCGAATTACCAATTCCTTTCTGGCATAATCAACAGTGAGTACTGTGTGAGCAAATGCTGAATTGCCGAGGATGGGCACACTGTTCATCTGAGAAGCCGCTGAGACTACGGCATTGGAAGGCATTTGCCGCAATTCCAGACCGCCGATTTGGACGCGGTCAAGTATGGCTTCCTTAAGGGCAACAACATGGCTTCCCGCATCGTAGGCAGAGGACTGCAACCCGGTACGCTGGTTTGTCAGGGCCAGCTTGGAGTCCCACAAAATATCCGAGCAGCCCGTGTCTACCATGCATTCTATTGGCTTGCCATTGATGTGTGCTTTGACCAAAATTTCTTTGCCAGGGGACAAACGGAACGGGACATGAGTTTCCGGCAATGCGCCTTTGCCGTGAATAACCCATGTCTCTAACGGAATGGGGCGGTTCGCAGCAGTGATTGGCGGAGGGGGGCCGTTAGCTTTCAAGGCGGGAGGCTTTCGCGCCGCCAGCATGGCGATGACAGACAGGGCAATGCCAAAGACGACGAGCGAAGCCAGAGTTATCCCGACGACGCTGGAAACTACTTTAGAACGGTTTTGCGGCTCCACTCTCTGCCCCCTACCCTACCTCCACCACCAACCCCGCATTCGGGGCAGGGTACAAAATCGCTTCGGCTCCGGCAGCCTGCATGGCGGCGACGGTGCGGGTCGGGTCTTGGGTCAGCGCCAGAATAGTTCCGCCGCCACCGGCCCCGGCCAGCTTGGCGGCAAGCGCCCCGCCGTCCAGCGCGGCGGCAATCAAAGATTCATTGGCCTCGCCGCTGCCGCCGAGGTCGCGCACCAGCGCGTGGTTGCGGGTCATGCAGGCAGCCACGGTGTCCCAGTCGCCACCGAGCAAAGCACGTTTGGCGCGGCGGGCCAGCCCGGCGATTTCTTCATACGCTTCCACCACCACCGCCTCGCCGCGCAGCCAGCGTTCGCGGGGGGAGGTATGCACCGACCCGGAATGATGCCGGATGCCGGTGTGTGCCAGCACCAGCGGCAGTGGCTCGCTGAGGTAAGACGACAGCGGCTCGACGGTCACAAATGGCGTGTCCGTGTCCAGCGCCGCGTCGCTCCGGCGGCCCCGGAAGTCCATGAAGTTCAGGCCGCCGAAGACCGCCATGTGGTGGTCCTGAAAGCCGCACACAATCCCCAGCACGTCGTACTCAATCTGCCGCACCAGCTCCGCCGTCTCATAGCGGTTCAGCTTTAGACCCAGATGCGCCAGCAGACTGCCCGAAATACAGGCCAGAATGGCGGTAGACCCGGCCAGCCCCGCCTGCATTGGAATATCCGTGTCGGCGGACAGCGCAAACGGCGGCGTGTCGGCGGGGTCCACTTCCAGCGCCGTCAGCGCGGCACGGGCGACGTTCAGATAGCTGCCGTTTTGCAGTGCGAGGTCAGCGGTCGTTCGCAGCGTTTCTGTTTGGCCGCCGACGCTAACGACAAGGCCGTCGCCGCCGGGCGAGAGCGTACAGCGGGCGCGTTCTTTGGTCGAGCAGGACAGCACGCTGCCGCCATACATATCGGCCGGGTTGCCGACCAGCCCGCAGCGGCCCGGCGCAGTGGCGGTGATCATAGATTATCCAGTATCCAGTCAGTGAGCGAAGGCAAATCGGGAAATACGAAATCAGGCGCGGGCTGAAAATCGCCCGGCGCATAGGCGCGTGTGCCGCCGGACAGAAGCAGCACCGTCGCGCCGACGCCTGCCGCGTGACCGGCGGCGATGTCGGTCGGCGAGTCCCCGGCAAACACGGTCTCGGCCAGCGTCAGTCCGAAATCGCGGGCCGCTTCCAGCAGCATTCCCGGCCCCGGCTTGCGGCGCGGCGAATTGTCCGACGCTAACTCGGTGCTGTAATAACAGCGGTCCAGCCATGCCAGGGCTTCATGGGCCAGTGCCTGTGCCATCCGCGCTTCTATCGCCTCAAGATCGGCAAGCGTCATCAGACCCTTGCCGACCCCCTGCTGATTGGAAATGAGAATGACCGGCAGCCCGGCGGCGTTGAGCCGCCGCACGGCCTGTGCGACACCAGGCAGGACGACCAGTTCATTCGCGCTTTGCAGGTAGCCGCCGGGAATATGCGGGTTCAGCACCCCGTCCCGGTCCAAGAACACGGCTTGAATAGACACGTCAAGTCTCAGCAGGCGATGGCATGGCGGTGGCAGACGCCGCTGAGGAGGTTCCAGACGGCATCCAGCGCGGCCTGAGAGGCGGCGGGAGCGTCCCCGGCGTCGGCGTCGCTGAGATGCCGGTTCAGCAGAGCGCGTTCGACGGCGGAATGCTCGACATCGGCTTCCTGATGCACGCGGAAGTAGGCCAGCGCCGCATCGTCCTTGATCCCGTAGTGGGCTTGCAGCCCCTCGATTTTTGTCCCGGCGACTTCCGGTATCTGGCTTTCGTAGCTGTAGAGCGCGGCCAGTCCAGCGGCGACCGAGCCGTTACAACAGATCGTGCGGAACGTGCGGACCAGCGCCAACGTTTCCGGGGCGGCTTCGGCGGCCAGGATGTCAGCGGGCGCGGCCCCGAGACTTTCGGCGAATTGCAGCCACAGTTCAGGGTGGTTCGGCGTCCCGGCTTCCTCGTCCATCAGGTTTTGCAGGACATCCCGGCGTGTGCCAGCGTTGTCGGTGTGCGAATGCAGGGCCGAGAGGTACTGCGGGAACGCGGCGACATGATGGTAGTACTGGGCGGCATAGTCGGCCAGCGTGGCCTGCGTCAGCTCGCCGCGCTGCCAGGCCTGGTAGAACGGATGCGTGAGAACGGCGCGGCCTTGTATCTGCCGCTCAATCTGCTGTAAGGTTGGGTGAGACATGGTGTGCTTTCGGGGGTCCTGTGCGCGTAACATGATGTGAGTGATCGGCTGCGCCCTGACGGGGGCAGCCTGAATCTGACAGCGTTACCCTGCCGCGTCGCCCAGCAGGGCCGCCCCGGAGGCGACGGCGGCAGGCGCATCGGACGCGGCAGACGGGGACGCAGCGCCCCAGTCCAGCGCGATGTTCGCTTGGATGCGGCGCACGGCTTCTTCCAAAAGCTCGCCGTTTTTGTCGCCGCTGACGGTCAGCGACATCCGCACATAGCCGTCGCCGTGCGGGCCATAGCCCAGGCCGGGGATCGCCAGCACGTCGGCTTTTTCCAGCAGCTCGCGGGAGAATGTCGCCGACGTGTAGCCGGGCGGCACGGGGACCCAGACATAGAACGTCGCTTTGGGCTTTTCCAGGTTCCAGCCCAGAGAGTTCAGGCCATCGACCAGCACATCCCGGCGGCGCTGCAAAAGGGCGCGGGCGGGTTCGTTGGAGGCATGGTTCAAGGCCCAGCCCGCCGTGAGGGCCAGCGCGGCGAACTGCTTGGAATCGACATTGCCTTTAATAGTATTCAAAGCCCGCAGAGCGTCAGCATTGCCGACCGCAAAGCCGATGCGCCAGCCGGTCATGTTGAACGTCTTGGACAGCGAGTGCGTCTCAATCGCCACTTCCTTGCCGCCCTCGGCCTGCAGGATGCTCGGGGCCTCGTAGCCTTCAAAGCCCGCTTCCGAATACGCGCAGTCGTGAATAATCAAGATGCCCGTCTCGCGGGCAAAGTTCACGGCGTCCTGAAAGAACTCCGGGGTCGCCACGGCTCCCGTGGGGTTATTCGGGTAGTTCAGGTACATCAGCTTGGCCTGTTTGACCACATCGCCAGGGATCAGCGAGAAGTCCGGCAGGAAGCCGTTTTCGGCCAGCAGGGGAAACTCATAGGGCGTGCCGCCCGCAAGCAAAGTGTTGACTTTGACCACGGTGTAGGCCGGATCAGGAACCAGCGCGACATCGCCGGGATCAATAAACGCCCACGGCGCATGGGCGAGGCCCTCTTTGCTGCCAATCAGCTCCAAAATCTCCGAGGCCGGGTCCAGATCGACGCCGAAACGCTTATGAAACCACGTTGCCACATCGGCCAGAAACTCCGCCCGGCCCATATTGGACTCGTCGTAGCGGTGCGTCGTCGGGTCATGGGCAAACTCGGTCAGCTTGTCGATAATGTCGTTGGGGGTCGGCTGATCGGGGTCGCCGATGCCGAGGTCAATCAAATCGCGCCCGTCGGCCAGTGCCTGCGCTTTCAGCCGGGCAATTTCGCCGAACAGGTATGGCGGGATGAGTCCTAATCGTTTAGCACGCTGCAAATCTGTGATGCTCCTCTAGCTTGGTAATACTTTTTTGTGATACTGTGAAAAATGGGCAGGCGTTCAGCCGTCATCCCAAAGCCGCCTGAGTGTGAAAGCTGTGTTCAGCAAAGACAATGCCAGTGGAAATGGGCAGACACTCAGAACAATGCCAATCATTTCCCATAAAATGCCCTCGCCGCCTTTCCTTTGCTGGATGGTCCAAAGGCAGAGAGGCACACCAATCAATGCCGTCACAAACGACAGTGGCATTATTAAGAAAAACCACCAGTCATCTGTGTAAACCCCTGTCCCACGCGGCAGCAGAAAAAAGTGAACGCTTGAAAATCCAACCAGGACGTTGGAGCCTGCGGCGCACATAAAGCCATAATGCTTCCAGAACGGTTTTCCTGATGTTCCGGCGACAGCCGCAACTTGTATTTGCTGCTTAGGCGCAGGAGGCCAAGTTTTGTCATCCATTGCTCTGCCCTACCTTCCATGTGTTAGTGTTCGCCGTCCGCCGTGCGTTTCCCTGCCCGATTTGCCCAGTAGAATAACAAACCAGGCGCAGTGAACAGCAAAAATGCCCCCGCCCACCAGCCCCAGCGGCGTGAGTGCCGCCGCGCATCGCGCACGGTGACAGCAAAAGCCACGGCGTAGCACAGCGCGTAATCCAGCGTCACCAGTTGAAACGCCGTGTCCTGCCGCAGGCGGTGCAGGGCAGCCAGATGCCAGGGCCAGAAGCCGTCCCGCAGCAGCGGCGGCAGGGCCAGCGCCCATTCCGCCGCCAGCCAGAAAAGTGAGAGGATGGAGAGCAGGAGACGCAGGGTCATTTGGCGGGTGATTCGGCAGGCGGGGCAGGCTCAAAATATACTTTCTGCTCAGGAAAGTCCATCAGTATCCTGCAATGAGAAAGAATATCCATACCAATAAAAGAGGCGCCCTCTTGACTGCTTGCATAAGTCACCGTTGCGTTTGACACGCGCAGACTTCCCAGTGCCAGCAAGGATATAGTTGATTCATAAGCGGGAAGTTTGTTGCCCAGCACAATTTGCAGACTTGAGCGCAGAGGAACCAGTGAAAGCTCCTGTGCTGCCTGACGCGAGAGAAATGTCTGCTGCAACGCCGTCCCTAAACCAAAATCCATTCGGCGGGACACACCTTTGCTTTCCAGCCCCACTTGAACCGTGTAGCCATTGCCGGGACCGATAGAAAGGGGCATCATATAGCCGGGTGTCACACTGTATCCCAGTGCGCTCACTTCTGTCGCTGTGAGTTTGCCGGGATAGCAAAAGGTCATTACCTGGTGGCTGAAGTTAAAGCCGATGGCAAAGGTGGAAAGCACGTCAGTGCCAATCATACCGTCTATTAAACGGCCTGGCGAAGCAAGCAGCTGCTGATCCGACACAACCATAAACTGAATGTCTCCTGGCTTCGCGGTTAAGGTGCCCCGCTTTTCCTCCCATTCGGAGGGTTGCCAGTGTGACAGAATCCGGGCGCTTGCTGTCTAGGAAAAAAGGGTATCCATCGGCAACTGCAGCGGGAGAGCGTGTCAACTCAAGTTTCTTGGCAAGAGAGTCGGAAATAAGGCAGAGGTTCGTGCCAGTATTCACAACAAACGTGGCATCTACCTTGTCATTGATCCAGATATGAAGCAGTGTAAGACCAGTTTCAGGAACCGTCGTGATTGGGACGGAAACGCCGTCCTGATGATTTGGAATAGGGTCCGTCATCAGAGGAGGTTGAGGGCTTGGCTGTGGCGAAGCCTGAGCAAACCCAGCGGCAGATAAAAAAGAGGCTGACGCCAGCAGAAGTATCAGCAAAGTTAGTTTTTGAACACATCGGTTTAACTGGCAGAAAAAAAGCATTATTCACCTCGCTGAAAATAGCATAGGGACGGCCCTCTGTGCTTACGTTCACTTTACCGAGTGGCAATTTTTGCGGGCACGCCGCCGGGGTCGCGGGCGGTGAGGTGTTCGCGGTCTAGCGTGTAGTGCAGGAAGGCGATGCACATTTCGTCGGTGGTCTGCTCGCCCCAGGTGACGTTCTTCGGCGGCGTGTTCGGGTTGCGCGGGTTTTTAGCCGAGTTGTCGTAAACGGTGGTCATGGAGATGCGTGTGCCGGCGGGCAAGAACCGAGGCAAAACGAGCCATTTTTTGAATGTGTGGTGTCTTCATCAGCAGTAGTCTCTCCCAGAGGGGGCAAAGCGAGCAATATCTTGGTTATCATAGCCGAATCTGTCCAGTTTCGTCAACTGTGACGCGGACAAAGAGTAGGGTACACTTGTCACACATGGCCGATTTGAACACATCGCTGGAACCCGCCGTCGAGTTTGCCGACGTCACCTGCCGGATCGGCACGCGCACTGTGCTGGAACAGGTCACTCTGTCGATCCCACGCGGCAGTGTCGCAGGCATTCTGGGGGCGAATGGCGCGGGCAAAACAACCCTGCTGGGGGCGGTGTCCGGCCTGCGGCCGGCATCTTACGGCACGGTCAGCGTGCTGGGGGAGCGGCAGACGGGGCGTGAGCTGTCCCTGCGCCGCCGGATGGGCGTCGTGTTTCAGGAAACCGCCCTGCATGACGAGCTGACGACGACGGAGAATTTAGAGTTCGCCGCGTCGCTCTACGACATCCCTCACCCAAAAGAGCGCATCGGCGAGGTGCTGGACCTGCTGGGGCTGGCGGACCGGGCACGGGAGCGGGTGGGCCGTCTGTCCGGCGGGCTGCGGCGGCGGGTGACGCTGGCCCGCGCCCTACTGCATGATCCGGAGCTGCTGGTTATTGATGAGCCGACGTTGGGGGTAGATGTGGAAGCGCGGCACACGCTCTGGGCGCACCTGCGGCTTCTGCGGGCAGGCGGCACGACGGTGATTGTCTCTACGAACTACTTGGATGAGGCGCTGGCCCTGTGCGACACGGTTTCGGTCCTGCGCGGGGGTCGGGTGCTGATCACGGACACGCCCGCCGCACTGGTGGCCCGTGCAGGCAGCGGGCTGGATGTGGAATGCACGGCGGACGCCGGAGCCGCGATTGCCAGCGCGCTGGCACAGACCGAGGGCGTTCTGCGCGTCACCCCCACCCCGAGCGGCCTCACGGTCTTTTTGAGCGGCGATACAGCCCCCGAAGACATCATCAAGCGGGTGCTGGCGACGGCGGCTATTCAGGGCCTGCGCCTGCGCGGGGCGGACCTGGCGGAGGTCTTTCACGCGCTCGGCGAGGACGCCGCATGAAGGCACTCTGGCGGGCGTTTGGGGGCGGGTTTCGCGCCGAGGGATTGCAGCTAGGCCGGGCGCGGATGCTGGTTGCGCTGACGGTGGTGCAGGCGGTGACGTTTCTGTTTCTGGTGAGCCTGTTCGGCCTGACCGGCAGCCGCGCTCCGACGGCACTGGTCATGCTGGACCAGGGCGACTACGCCCGGCAGTTTGTCCGCAATTTAGAGAATGCTCACCACTCGTTTGCCCTGAAGCCGATGAGCGACGCCGAGGCGCAAGCCGCGCTGAAACGCGGGGCTATCGTGGCGATTATCACGATTCCGGCGGACTTTTCAGACGCCATCGGGCGCGGGGCGGATGCGACGCTGCGGGTCACGGTGGACAACGTCAATGCCGACATGACCGAAGACATTCAGGGTGCCCTGCCCTCGGCCATTGTGGCCTTTGGCGGAGAGGTCCCCTTCCCCGGCGTGCGCGTCCATGTGGCCGAGCAGGATTTGATTGCCCAGGACACCGGGTTTATCCCGTATATGGTCGTCAGCGGGCTGATCCTCGATGCGTTTTTGATTGCAGGCATCCTGAGCGCCCTGACCGTGGCACGGGAGTTTGAGAGCGGCACGGGGCGGCTCTTGACAGTGGCCCCGGTTCCAGCGCTGGTTTCAATCGCAGGGCGCGTGTCGGCCACCCTGCTGGTCTCCGCCGCCGCCCTGCTTGTCCCCGGCGCGGTGGTGGTCTGGGGCTACCGGGTGACACCCCTGCATCCCCTGGAAGCCCTGGCGGCGCTGCTAGGAAGCGTGGTGGTCTTTGGCTGCGTTGGCGCGGCGCTGGGGGCGCTGCTGAAGCGGACCTTGCCAGTGGCTTCTCTCGTGGTCGGCCTGTCCCTGCCGCTTTACCTGTGCAGCGGCGCTCTGGAGCCGCAGCGGTTTGACGGCGAAAAAATCTGGGCGCTGGCGCATCTGTCGCCCGCTTACCCCGCCGTGGGCATTTTGGAACACGCGTTTCATGGCTTCCACGTGACGCCCGAGTCCATCGCCGCCGACTGGCTGATGCTGGCCGGCTGGGCAGCGGGGGCACTGTGTCTGGCGGGCCTGCTCCTGCGGAGGCAGCTTCGATGAGTCAGTTGCGCGAAATCTGGGCCGTAGCCGCGCTGGACTTGCGCCTGTGGAGCCGCCGCCCGCTGGGCATCGTCAGCGCCTTGCTGCCGCCGCTGGGGATGGCCCTGCTGCTGGTGGTGCTGTCTCTGGCGGTGACTCAGGAGCCGGTGGCGCTGGTGGTGCAGGCCCACGGCCCGGAAGCCGTCAAAATGCGGCAGATTATTGAAGGGGACACGGACGCCTATTTTCTGACCGTGACTGACCCGGCCACTGCCGCGCAGATGCTGGCCGACCAAAGAATCGCCGCCGTGATCACTATTCCGCCGGACTTTGACACGGCGGTGATGACCCACACGGCGCGGGTGCATCTGACGCTCAACAATGTCGATATTGACTTTGCCGACGACATCCGCCGCTCCGTGGACCGCTCCGTGGGCAGTTTCGATTCCCTGCCGCTGAACATTGACAGCGACGAAGACCCGGCCCACCCCGACAACGACGGCCCGCCGCCCGGCACTGTCCCGGTGACTGGAACAGCCATCAATCCGTACCATATCGCTATTGACGAACACGACCTGCGGCAAACCAACGTGCCGTTTCTGAACTATCAGGTGGTCCCCGTTCTGGTGCTGCTGGTTCTGAACATCGGCCTGCTCGGAACCGCCCTGCGCTGCGCCGAAGATGACGAGCGCGGCATGGCCCGCCTGCTGGCTTTGGCCCCTCTGCCCGCATGGACTGTCTCAGCGGGCCGCCTGCTCGGCGGCCTGCTGGCCGCGCTGGCTATGCTGCTTCCCGCCGTGCTGCTGTGCGCCGCCCTGGGCGTAATTTCGCCGCCGCCCGGCCACTGGCTCCCGCTGGCCGCCCTGCTGACCGCGACGGCCCTGTTCGCCTCGGGCCTGGGCGCGATGCTGGGAACGCTGCTGCGCGGCCCGCGTGTGATTGCCCTGGCGGCGTCCATCTTCACGACCTACTTGTTCTTTCTCGGCGGCGGCTTCACGACCATTGCCTTTCTGCCCGCCTGGCTGCGGCTCGTCAGCGCCTTCAACCCGGCCCGTTATGCGATTGATGGCCTGCGGCAGACGCTCTTTTATTCTGATCTGGCAGGCTTCGGCACTGACCTTGCCGTCCTGACCGGCGCGGCTTTGGTATCGGCGGCACTGGGAGCAATAGCTGTGCGGCGCTGAACAGCAGCAAACGAGGAACCCGGTGGGCTTTGCGGCATATAGCCCAATTACCGGGGGTGTAGAAACCCCCGGCAAAGAAGCACCCTCCGGGTGAGGAAAGCAGGGGCGTGATTTATTGCCCCCTCCTTGTCTTTGTCCGAAGGACACCTCCCTGCCGAGGGTTTCTACACCCCCGGCATTCTGGGCGGCATTCTGAGCAGGTCTCCGTGAAGTCATCCAAGTTTGCTATGCGGCACTCTCGTTGACAACCTTCCGCCAACTCGGGTACACTCTTTGGCAATCCATAGCCAGTCACATAGTCAATTAGAAGCCGCGTTTTCCCCTTAGAACACCACGTTTTCTCGACTGTCACTACACTCAAACTATATCCATGCACACAGGAGCAGCGTTATCATGCAGGTGACCAAAGAGGCCCTTGACCCGTGTCAAGTCGCCCTCACGATTGAAGTAGAGCCGGACAAGGTAGTTCAGGCGTTTGACCGCGCCTACCGCGAGTACGGCAAATATGTCAGCGTCCCCGGCTTCCGCAAAGGCAAAGCGCCGCTGTCGTTTGTCAAGCAGCGCATCCCCGAGGCCGATGTCCGGCAGCGCACCGCCGAGATGCTGGTGGAACCCGCCTACGCCGGGGCACTGGAACAGGAAGGAATTGACCCGTTTGCCCTGCCTAAGCTGGAACTTGTGCAGCTGGACGCCGACGGCAAGCCGTTTATCTTCAAAGCCGTCGTCCCCCTGCGCCCCGAAGTGGAGCTGGGCACGTACACTGGGCTAGTCGTGGAGAAAAAGAAATACACGCTGACCGATGAGAATGTAGACGCCCAGCTTGACATGATGCGGCAGCGGGCTGCTGAGTATCCTATCGCCGAGCGCCCCGCGCAGACCGGCGATCTGGTAGTCGCCGAGCTGTCTGCCCTCGTGGACAGCCGCCCCGAGGCCGCCGAGCCTCGCCCGACCATGATTGAAATCGGCTCGGACAACATCCCCGGCTTTGATGAGCAGCTAGTCGGCCTGAACAAGGGCGACGAAAAGACGTTTGCCCTGACCTACCCGGAGAACTACCCGGATGCAGAGCTGGCGGGCCAAGACGTGGAGTTCACCATTGTTGTGAACGAACTCCACGAGAAGAAGGTCCCGGAACTTGATGATGCCCTGGCTGCGAAGCTCTCCAATGGCCGCTACGAGACGTTGATCGCGCTCAAAGCCGACCTGCGGGCAGACATGGAAAAATCGCTGGTGCAAAGCAGCGAAAGCGAAGCGGACAGCAGCCTGCTGGATCAGATCATTGAAGGCTCTACAGTGAAGTTCCCGCCTATATTGGTGGAAACCGAGGTGGACGACGACGTCAAGCAGCTTTTAGAGCGGCTGGAGCGGCAGAACGTCACCATCGACGAGTATTTAGAGCGGATCGGTAAAAGCCGAGAGCAGATCGTGGCCGAGTTCACCGAAGCCGCCGCGAAGCGCATTCAGATTGGCCTCGTGCTGGGCAAAGTCTCTGAAACCGAGACGCTGACCCTCTCCGATGCCGACCTTGATGCCGCGCTGGCCGAGCGGGCCGCGCAGGAGCGGACGACGCCTGCCGCCGTCCGGGCAATGCTGGAAAACAGCAGCGGCATGGATGAGCTGCGGAACCGGGCGCAGGCCAAAAAAGTGCTGGACTTTTTGCGGGGATCGGCCATAATCGAAGAGAAAGAGGTCTCCGCAGACAGCGCGATGGAAGATGAGGATGACGAGGCGGGCGAGAACACGGACACCGTGGAAGCCGCCGCTGAAACCGAAACAGAAGCGCCACAAGAAAAGAAGCCCCGGAAGTCTAAAAAGACGACCGACGAGATAACAGAGGGAGCAGCGGAATGACCTTTATCCCAACAGTGATCGAACAAAGCCCACGCGGCGAGCGTGCCTACGATCTGTGGTCGCGCCTGATGAAAGACCGGATCGTTTTTATTGGCGATCAGGTCCACTCGACAATGGCAAATGTCATCGTAGCGCAGTTTCTCTTTCTGGAAAAAGAGGACCCGGACAAGGACATTGAAGTCTATATTAACTCGCCCGGCGGCGATGTGATGGCGGGGCTGGCAATTTACGACACGATGCGCCATATCAAGCCCGATGTTGCCACCACCTGCGTCGGTATGGCCGCGTCGATGGGCGCGATTTTGCTGTCCGGCGGCACCAAAGGCAAGCGGTCGGCACTGCCGAACTCCCGCGTGATGATCCATCAGGGCAGCGCCGGAACGCAGGGCACGCCCAAAGATATGGAAATCTATATGCGGCTTGTGATGTCGTTCCAGGACCGCCTCACCTCTATCCTGTCTGAAAACTGCGACCGCGAGTATTCGCAGGTGCAGAAGGACTTGGACCGCGACTACTGGATGACCGCGCAGGAAGCCGTGGATTACGGCATCATTGACCAGATGCTGACACGGTAGGTAAGACAAGCTCCGACAAGAGACAAGAGTTCGAGGGGTTGAAAACCCCTCGCTAGGTGAGGCGTCCTTCGGACGAAAGAGAATTAGGAAAGAAAAGGCCGATGGCCTCCTGCTCCGTATTTCCTTCGTCCGTAGGACGCCTTACCTAGCGAGGGGTTTTCAACCCCTCGGAAACGCTCCTAAAAGGCACACGAAAGACACACATGGCGAGACTTGGGAACGAGCGCAACGACAGCCGCTGCCTGCTGTGCGGCAAGGGCCGCGAACAGGTGAAGAAACTCATTCTGGGCATCCACGGCGGCGTGTGCCTGGAATGTGTTGAGCTGTGCAATGAGATTGTGCGAAGCGACTCGGCCCCCCCGGCAGACCCGCTGGCCCCGGTTGGCGCGATCCCCAAGCCAAAAGAGATTTACCGGATTTTATCGCAGTACGTCGTCGGGCAGGACGAGGCAAAACGCTCTCTGGCCGTCGCCGTTTACAACCACTTCAAGCGCATCAACTCACCCGGCGGCGATGTGGAGCTGCAAAAAAGCAACATTCTCCTGCTCGGCCCCACCGGCAGCGGCAAAACGCTGCTGGCACAGACCCTTGCCAAAATCCTCAATGTTCCCTTCGCCATTGCCGATGCCACATCGCTGACTGAGGCGGGCTATGTGGGCGAGGACGTCGAAAATATCCTGCTCAAACTTTTGCAGGCCGCCGACGATGGCGGGCCGATAGCCACTGTCATCAAAAACGCGGAGCGCGGCATTATCTATATTGACGAGATCGACAAAATTACCCGCAAGTCCGAAAGCCAGAGCATCACCCGCGACGTCTCCGGCGAGGGCGTTCAGCAGGCCCTGCTCAAAATTTTAGAGGGGACCGTCGCCAATGTCGCCCCGCAGGGCGGGCGCAAGCACCCGCAGCAGGAATATGTGCAGGTGGATACCACCAACATTTTGTTCATCTGCGGCGGCGCGTTTGACGGCATTGAAGAGACCATCGAGCGGCGTGTTCACCAAAAATCGCTCGGCTTCCGGGCCAGCATTGAAAGCAAGCGCGACCGCCGAGCCGGGGATTTGCTGGGCCATGTCCTGCCTGAAGACCTGATGCGCTATGGCCTCATCCCGGAGTTTATTGGCCGCCTGCCCGTCGTCACTACGCTTCGCTCCCTGGACCACGCCGCGCTGGTGTCGATTATGACCGAGCCGAAAAACGCGCTGGTCAAGCAGTACGGCAAGTATTTCGAGTACGACGGCGTGGATTTGAAGTTTACCGAGGAAGCTCTGCACGCCATCGCGGACGAAGCGATCAAACGCTCCACCGGGGCGCGTGCCCTGCGGACGATTATTGAGCAGGTCATGGGCGACATCATGTACGAAATCCCGTCGCAGCGCGAAATCCAGAAAGTCCTCATCACCGCCGAAATGGTCCGTGAGCGCGTCCTGCCCCGCCTCGTGACGACCACGACCCCGGCCCCGCTCCGGGCGGCGTCTTAGCAAAGAACGAGGGGTTGAAAATCCCTCGCTAGGGGAGGCGTCCTTCGGACGACAGAAGTGAGGAGCCTTCGGCGGCTGGCATTTTCTTAGTCCGTATGTTCCTCCGTCCGCAGGACGCCTCCCCTAGCGAGGGGTTTTCAACCCCTCGAACTCTTTTCTCGCGCATCCCTAAAGGTAATTATTCTATTTATGGCCCGCACCCCATCCACAACGCCCCGCGCAAAAAAAACTACCGGGCGGCGCTCCGCCCTCACTGCGCTTGCGCCCGCCGACTTTCCCGATGTCCTGCCCCTGCTGCCGATCCGGGACAACGTTCACTTCCCCGGCATCATTTTTCCGCTCTTTGTGGGCCGGGAAAAGTCCGTCCGGGCATTGGATGAAGCGATGGCAGGCAGCGAGCATATCCTGCTCATCGCGCAGAAGCAGATGTCCACCGAGGACCCCGAACCCGAAGATCTAAACGACATCGGCATTGTCGCCGAGATCATCCAAATCCTCAAAGTCCCCGACGGCACGGTCCGCGTTATGCTGGAAGGTAAAGAGCGTGTCCGCGTCACCGAATGGCTCGAGACCGACCCCTGCTTCCAGGTGCGTTTGGAGCGCCTGCCCCTGCCCCCCACCCTGCCGCTGGAAGCCGAAGCCCTGATGCGCTCGGTCATGGCCGAGTTTGAGCAGATCGCCAACACCGCCAAAAACATTCCGCCCGAGGTCGTCGTCACGCTTCTGAACATTGAAGAGCCGGGAGCATTGGCGGACCACGTCGCCTGGCACCTGCCCTCCCTGCGCGTCGAAACCAAGCAGGAGCTGCTGGAAACGCTGGACGCGGGTGAGCGTTTGCAAAAGCTGTCCGTGCTGCTGTCCAAAGAATTTGAAATACTTCAAATCCAGAAGAACATTCGGTCCCGCGTCGAAAAAGAGATGGGCGACACGCAGCGCGAATTCCTCCTGCGCGAGCAGATGAAGGCCATTCAGCAGGAGCTGGGCGAGCGCGACGAGCGGCAAAGTGAGGTGGATGACTACCGCGCCAAAGCCGTCGACGCGAAGCTGCCGGAAACGGTGCAGGAGCGGGTCGCCAAAGAGATTGACCGGCTGGAAAAGATGCCCTTTGGCGTCCCCGAAGGAGTCGTTATTCGGAACTACTTGGACACGCTGCTGGCCCTGCCGTGGTCTAAAGTGTCCGAAGAAACACTGGATGTGGACGCCGCCGAGGCCATCTTGGACGAAGACCATTACGGCCTGTCTAAAGTCAAAGAGCGCATTTTGGAGTTCCTGGCGGTGCGTCAGCTTGCGGGTACGCTGAAAGGCCCGATTATCTGCTTTGTCGGCCCGCCCGGCGTCGGTAAAACGAGCCTCGGCAAGTCTATTGCCCGCGCTCTGGGCCGCGAGTTTGTGCGCGTCTCCCTCGGCGGCGTGCGCGACGAAGCGGAAATTCGAGGCCACCGGCGCACCTATATCGGCGCACTGCCGGGACGCATTCTGTCGGGTCTCAAGCAGGCAGGAACGCGCAACCCGGTATTCGTGCTGGATGAAATCGACAAAATGGGCGCGGACTTCCGGGGCGATCCCTCTTCGGCGCTTTTGGAAGCCCTGGACCCGGCACAGAATTCCGAGTTCACGGATCATTACTTGGAGGCCCCGTTTGACCTGTCCGACGTCATGTTTATCACGACGGCCAATCTCATGGACCCCATCCCGCCCGCCCTGCGGGACCGCATGGAGGTGATTTCGTTTTCGGGATACACCGAGGACGAGAAAGTGCAGATTGCCCAGAAGTTCCTGATCCCCAAACAGATCAAAGACCACGGCCTGACTGACGCGCATATCGTCATTCCCGAAGCCACCGTGCGGCGCATTATCCGCGAGCATACCCGCGAGGCGGGCGTGCGCGGCTTTGAGCGCGAAATCGGGGCGCTGTGCCGCAAAATCGCCCGGCGCGTCGCATCCGGCAAGACCGCGCTGACCACCATTGGCGACGCCGAGCTGCGCGAGCTGCTGGGACCGCGCAAGAATACCTACGGCGTCATGGAGGAGGTGGACGAAATTGGCGCAGCCACGGGCCTGGTCTATACCGAGGCGGGCGGCGATGTGATTGCCATTGAAGTCTCGCCGATGAAGGGCAAAGACGGGCGGCTGATCTTGACCGGGCAGCTCGGCGACGTGATGAAAGAGTCCGCGCAGGCGGCCATGTCTTATGTCCGCTCCCGTGCCGAGATGCTGGGACTTGCCCCGGATTTCAACGAGCATTTAGAGATCCACGTTCATGTCCCCGCCGGGGCGGTCCCTAAAGACGGCCCTTCGGCGGGCATCACGCTGGCAACGGCGCTGGCCTCCGCCCTGACAGGCCGCCCGGTCCGCAAAGACCTGGCGATGACCGGCGAGATCACCCTGCGCGGGCGGGTCCTGCCAATTGGTGGCCTGAAAGAAAAGGTGCTGGCCGCGCACCGGGCGGGCATCCGCACAATTATTCTGCCGCTGGAAAATGAGAAAGATTTAGAAGACCTGCCCACCAATATCCGCGCTGAAATGACGTTCCACCCCGTTGCCCACGCAGATGCTGTGCTGCCGCTCGCGCTTCTGGAAAAGCCTGTAAAACAAGACAAGGACTGACACGGGGCTGAACCCCCGTGCTTTAAAAGGGCAAGCCCCCGCCTTCGCGGGCGAAGATTCAGACAAAGCGGGCCACGGGTTAAAACCCGAGGCTCAAAAGTGCCCAGTGTCCAGGGGACACAAGAGAAGCCCGTCGTTCTGACGTGCCCTGCACGGTGGGCTTTTGACAGCCTCGGGTTTTAACCCGTGGCTTTTGGCTTTCGATGCCGTCACTTCTTATGCCCGCGACGGCGGGGAATTGCCTTTCAAAGCACGGGGGTTCAGCCCTGTGCTGCCCTTCTTCCCTTCCCCATTCAGCCCTCGCGTCGCCTCATACGACGTGGGGGCTGTTTGCGTATTTCTGTTTGCGCTTTCGCTGTTTGGGTACTTAATTCAAAAGCCGTGGGAACGATTACGGCCCTTGAAACGCTTCGGCACAATTAGTTAGTCATAATTAGTTAGGCATAATTAGTCAGGCACAAACACACAACTCCCAGGAGAACACACAATGCAGTTAGAAAACAAAGTGGCGATTGTCACCGGTGCAGCCACCGGCATCGGCCAGGCAATCGCCATTCGGTTCGCGCACGAAGGTGCGGCGGTCATCGTGGATTATGTCGGCAAACTTGGCTCCGCCGATAACACCATCCAGAAAATCACGAGCGCGGGCGGCAAAGCAGCGGCAGTCGAAGCGGATGTGTCTCAGCCCGAGCAGGTGGCGAGCTTGATCAGCGAAGCCGTCAAGCAGTTTGGCCGTGTGGATATTCTGGTCAACAACGCCGGGATAGAATACAAGCACCCCGTCACTGAATTTCCGCTGGACCAGTGGAACAAAATCATCGCAGTCAACTTGACGGGGCCGTTTTTATGCGCTCAGGCCGCCGCCAATCAAATGATCAAGCAGGGCGGGCCGGGCCGGATTATCAACATCTCCAGCATCCATGAAGACCTGCCGATGCCCACCAACGCCCCCTACTGCGCGTCCAAAGGCGGCCTGCGAATGCTGATGCGGACGATGGCCGTGGAATTGGCCCCGCATAAAATCACCGTCAGCAACATTGGACCGGGCGCGGTCTACACCCCCATTGATGCCGATATTCAGTCACACCCCGAACAGGAAGCGGCCCTGATGGCCGAAATCCCGCTCGGACGCTGGGGCAGGCCCGAAGAAATTGCAAGCCTCGCCACGTTTCTCGCCTCCGACGAAGCCGCGTATATCACCGGAAGCACACACTTTATCGATGGCGGAATGCTGCGTCAGGCCGGGAGCCTGTGACATCCATGCTTCCTCCCTATCACTTTGGCATTAGCGAGTTCACAACAAATCCGTGGTCGTTTGAAGAAGACGTAACCCAATACGCCGCCCTCGGCGTGGACACCATAGAAGTCTGCGAAGCCAAGCTGGACCAGGGCAGGACCGACGCGCAAATGCGTTTGATTGGCGAACATGGCCTCCAAATCAGCTCGGTACAGCCGGTGACGCGCACGCTGTACCCGAGCCAGTCTCAGCCGGAGCCGAAGCCGCTTCCCCAGCGGCTCGCCCGGTTCCGGCAGACGATTGAAACGCTCGGCCCGTGGGCCAAAAACGTGCCGTTCGTGACCAACCTGGGCATTGCGCCAAACGGCAATCTGCAGGAGGCGCTGGACACGGCGGCGAAAGAATACCGGATGCTAGCGCAGTTCGCCGGGGACCACGGCGTCCGCGTGGCGGTGGAGCCGCTGAACGCTTCCATTGTGAACATTGAAACGGCCATCTGGACCGTGGAGCAGGGGTTAGAGCTAATTAAAGCTGTAGACCATCCGGCGTTTGGCCTCTGTCTGGACTTCTGGAACGTGTGGCAGAACGCCGATCTGGAAGCCACCATTCATGCCTGCGGCGGCAAAATCTTTCTGGTGCAAATCAGCGACTGGCGCACTCCGCGCTCGTTTCTGGACCGCCTGGTTCCGGGGCAGGGTAAAATTCCCCTGCCCGCCCTGCTTCGCGCCACTCATGACAGCGGCTACACCGGGCCGTATGTCGTCGAGATTTTCTCGGACGGTGTGCCGGGTGCGCTCTGGCAGGGCGATTTGACGCAGCTAATTCGAGACTGCCGCACCGGCCTGGACGCCGCGTGGCAGCAGGCATTTGACGAAAGGTAGAAACGATGGGCGTTGCTGCATAAATCGCATAGTCGTGGTTCAGGGTGCCGGGGGTATAAACATGTCTTAAAACCCCCGACAGCAAAAGCAGACGCCCTGCCGGGCTGACGGGTAGCACGCCGATTATGCGTGGGCGCGTCCCCGACGCAGGCTACACCATTCTTTATGTTCGTGCGGCTTAAATTGTGAGGAGAAGAAATCAACGATGCAGTCCAAGTTTCTAGTTCTAGCCGGGGGCGGCGCGGCGGCCTGCCTGCTGACCGCTGGGTGCGGACGTCTGGCCCCAGGCAATTCCAGCTCCCCGCCGACTGGCGGCTCCGCCGCCGTCAATCAGGCCCTTGCGCCGCCGAGCGCCCCGCCGTCGAAAATCGGTGACACGGCGGGGGCGGCTGGCACAAATTTTGTGCGGGCCATTGCTTCCAAAATCAAGCCGGCGGTGGTGACGGTGCATACGCTGGCCGCCGTTCAGCGGCAGCCGATGGGCATGGAGGACTTGATGTTTGGCGGAGGCGGCGGGCGCCCGCAAGTGCGCAAAGGTGCGGGGTCCGGGGTGATCATCAGCACGGATGGTTACATTATTACCAACAACCACGTTGTCGCCGGGGCGCAGCAGGTGACGGTTATGGTCGGGGAAACCGGCTACCGGGCCAGTGTGATTGGAGCTGATGCGCTGACCGACATTGCCGTCGTCAAAATCACCCCGCCCACCGGGCAGACACTCCCCGTCGCGCAGCTCGGCGACTCGGACACCGTGCAGGTCGGCGACTGGGCTGTGGCCGTCGGGGACCCGCTGGACATCGGCTCCACAGTGACATTCGGCATCATCTCTGCCATTGGCGAACGGGGGCCGCGCTTGCAGGGGGACTCGGCTTCCAACGTGCTTCAGACGGATGCCGCCATCAACCCCGGCAATTCCGGCGGGGCGCTGGCTAACAGCGACGGGCAGGTCATCGGCATCAACGAAGCCATTGCCTCCCCCACGGGATCGTCCATCGGCATCGGCTTTGCCATTCCCATCAATGCCGCCCGTGATGTGGCAAAGCAGCTCATCGCCAATGGCCGTGTTATCCGGCCTTACCTCGGCATCAGCTACCTGCCGGTCAAATCCGTGCCGCCGCCCGCCCGCGCTCAGGCGGGGATTGAGCCTGATTTGACGACTGGCCTGATTATCGCGCAGGTTGCGCCCGGCACGCCTGCCGCCGGAATACTGCGACCCGGCGACGTGCTGCTGCGTGTGGACGGCAAAGCATTAGACGACACGGGCACATTCAACAAAATCATCGCCGCGCATAAAGTCGGCGACACCGTCAAGCTGGAAATACAGCGTGGCACGCAGAAAAGCACCGTTTCGATTACCCTGCGCGAGCGTCCCGCCTCCTTCGGCGTCCCACCGGGCGGTCAGGGGCCATAGAGGCGGGGCGCAGAACGCTGTCTAGGAACGCTGCCGGTCCAGTGCCAGGTTAAGTTCCAGGACATTGACCCGCGCAACGCCAAGAAAGCCCAGCGTCGGCGCTTTTGACGTTTCACGGATGACGCGCTGCACATCCTCCACGGCGATTCCCCGTGCGCGGGCAATTCGCCCCGCCTGCGCTTCGGCATTGGGCAGGCTGATGTCCGGGTCCAGCCCGGACGCCGACCGCGTGACGGCATCCACCGGCACGGGGGCATCGGCAGGAAGACCGTTTTCGGTGCGGTAGGCTTTTGCCAAGTCGCCCACCCCGTCAAAATTCGTGGGGTCATCCTTGCCGTCAGCCAGCTTGGGGTTGTGTACCCCGTTCAGCAGCTTGGCCGAAGTCGGGCCTAAGTTCGTGCCGCTGCTCGCAGTAGGGTCATAGCCGCCGCCTGCCGCCGAGGGGCGCGGGTGGAAATACTCAGGCTTCGTGAATCCCTGTGCCAGCAGGCTTGAGCCGACCACTTTGCCGCCTTTGTCTACGGCCAGGCTACCGTTCGCCTGCTTTGGGAAAATTCCCTGCGACAGTCCCCAGACCACCAGGGGATACAGGCCGCTGACCAGCAGCAGCAAGACCAGTGTTATTCGCGCCGAAATCCAGAGTTGTTTTAACATAATAGGTTTGCCTTGTCAGTGGCCGGGGGGTTTACCCCCCGGCAGGGAAGCACCCTACGGGTGGGGAGTAGGGGCAGGGCTTGCCCCTGCCCTCTTGCTTTTTCTTTCTACTGCGCGGGCACACAGTGCAACAGGACCAGCAGCCAGTCCAGCACGTAAATGAAGGGGAACGGGATCACAATGCCGCCCAGACCCCAGACCAGCAGGTTGCGCCGCAGCACCTGTGCTGCCCCCATCGGGCGGTACGGAACGCCGCGCAGAGCCACGGGAATGAGCGCAACAATGACCAGCGCATTGAAGATCACCGCCGCCAGCACCGCCGAGTACGGCGAATGCAGGTGCATGAAGTTCAAGGCCCAGAGCGGCCCGTGCGTCTGCCCGCTCACCAGATACAGCGTCGCAAACATAGCCGGAATGATGGCAAAATACTTTGCCACATCGTTAGCTATCGAGAACGTCGTCAGCGCCCCGCGTGTCATCAGGAGCTGCTTGCCGATCTCCACAATCTCAATCAGCTTGGTGGGGTTGGAGTCCAAATCCACCATGTTGCCCGCCTCTTTGGCGGCCTGCGTGCCGGAGTTCATCGCCACGCCCACATCAGCGAGCGCCAGCGCCGGGGCGTCATTCGTGCCGTCACCGGTCATGGCGACCAGACGCCCTTCGGCCTGCTCCTGCCGGATGCGGGCCATCTTGTCTTCGGGCTTGGCCTGCGCCATGAAGTCATCCACGCCCGCTTCCTGGGCAATCGCAGCGGCGGTCAGCGGGTTGTCGCCCGTGATCATCACCGTTTTGATGCCCATAGCCCGCAGGTGGTCGAACCGCTCGCGCATTCCGCCTTTGATCACGTCTTTGAGATAGATAATCCCCAGGGGCCGGTCGTTCAGCACCACCGCCAGCGGGGTTCCGCCCCGCCGCGAGATCTCATCCGCAATCTCCTGCAAGGCCGCCGGGACTGTGCCGCCCGCCGCTTTGACGGAGTCAATGACCGCCTGCACCGCGCCTTTTCGAACGCGCTGACCGGGGGTATTGATGCCGGACATCCGGGTCTGGGCTGTGAACGGGATAAACTCGGTCGTGGCTTCATCCAGATGCCGCCCGCGCAGGCCGTACTGCTCTTTCGCCAGCACCACAATGGAGCGGCCTTCCGGGGTCTCATCGGCCAGTGACGAAAGCTGCGCGGCATCGGCCAGCTCCTGCACATCGACGCCCGGCAGGGGCAGAAACTCGGCGGCCTGCCGGTTGCCCAGCGTGATCGTGCCGGTTTTATCCAGCAGCAGAACATCCACATCGCCCGCCGCTTCCACGGCCTTGCCGGACATCGCCAGGACGTTGTACTGCATGACCCGGTCCATGCCCGCAATGCCAATCGCCGACAGCAGGCCGCCAATGGTGGTCGGGATCAGACACACCAGCAAGGCAATTAGAACCGCCAGCGACAGATGCACCCCGGCATATAGACCGAACGGCAGCAGTGTCACCGTCGCCAGGAGGAAGATGATCGTCAGCCCGGCAATCAGGATGTTCAGCGCAATTTCGTTGGGCGTCTTCTGCCGCGAGGCCCCTTCGACCAGGCCGATCATGCGGTCGATAAACGTCTCGCCGGGGTTCGCCGTGATTTCCACTTTGATGCCGTCGGAGATCACCTTTGTGCCGCCGGTGACGGCGGAGCGGTCCCCGCCCGCTTCCCGGATCACCGGCGCGGACTCACCGGTGATCGCCGATTCATCCACGCTGGCAATGCCTTCCAGTACCGTGCCGTCGCTCGGAATGACATCGCCAACCTCGCAGATCACAATGTCGCCCCGGCGCAGGGACGATGCGGGGACTTCTTCAATTGCCCCGCCTTTGCCCTGTTTCTTTGCCTGCGTCGTTGTGCGCGTCTTTCGCAGCTCGTCCGCCTGCGCCTTGCCGCGCCCTTCGGCGATGGCCTCGGCGAAGCCTGCGAACAGCACCGTGAACCACAGCCACAGCGCGATCTGTCCGACAAACGCCGTTTCCCAGCCACCGACGCGCCCGAACAGGTCCTGCACAAAGAGAATTGTCGTCACCACGCTGCCAACCCAGACCACAAACATGACCGGGTTCTTGGCCTGCACACGCGGGTCCAGCTTGCGGAACGCATCGCCGACGGCGCGGCGCACGATGGGCGGGTCAAACAGAGGCCGAGTGCGTTTCGTACCCGGTGTGGGTGTTGGCGCGGGCGCGTTCAGAGGGTCAATCTGAGGATTATTGACTGTCACTGCCATTAAAATGTCCTTCCGCCATGCATTATAAAGTGCTCCACCACCGGGCCGAGCGAGACGGCGGGGAAGTAGGCCAGAGCGCCCACAATCACCACTGTGCCTATCAGCAGGCCCGCGAAGAGCGTGTTGTCCGTCGGGAACGTGCCGACACTGGCCTGCGCCCGCTTCTTTTTCGCCATGCTGCCCGCAATCGCCAGCAGCGGGATAATCATCAGGAAGCGGCCAATCAGCATTGCCATCCCGAGCGTCAAGTTCCAGTACGGCGTGTTGACCGAGATGCCAGCAAAGGCGCTGCCGTTGTTGCCAGTCGCCGAGTCAAACGCATAGAGTATCTCCGAGAAGCCATGCGGGCCGCTGTTGTTGACGTTGGCCGAGGCCAGCGTGTTGGCCGTGCCGCCGACCGTGTTCCAGTAGGCCGCATTGGGAACGTGGGTCACACTGGAAACCGCCGTGAAGCCGAGAATGGACGCCGCCAGAATGAGCGCAGCCAGCATCGCCATTTTGACTTCAAACGCTTCCACTTTTTTCCCGAGATACTCCGGCGTCCGCCCCACCATCAGGCCCGCAATAAAGACCGCCAGAATGGCATACATCAGCATCCCATACAGCCCCGCACCAACCCCGCCGAAGATCACTTCGCCGCTCAGGATATTGGCCATCGGGACCAGCCCGCCCAGCGGCGTGAATGAGTCGTGCATGGAATTGACCGCGCCGCAGCTTGCATCGGTGGTCACCGTGGCAAACAGCGTCGAGCCTGCCTCGCCGAAGCGGACTTCCTTGCCTTCCAGGTTGCCGCCGCCGTCGCCCATCACCGAAGCGCGGGTTTCGACGCCCTGCGCGGCAATCAGCGGGTTGCCCTGCGCTTCCTGCACATACGCCACGGACGCCCCCAGCAGGAACAAAAAGGCCATTGCGCCGAACAGGGTCCAGCCCTGCCGGACATTGCCGACATAAATGCCGAATGTGTAGGTCATCCCCGCCCCAATGACGAAGATCATCAGCATCTGCAAAAAGTTTGTGAAGGGGGTCGGGTTTTCAAAGGGGTGGGCGGAGTTGGCATTATAAAAGCCGCCGCCATTGGTGCCCAGCTCTTTAATCGCCTCCTGCGAGGCCACCGGGCCGCCAGGAATGCTCTGCGTGCCGCCTTCCAGCGTCGTCACCGTCTGGTACGCATGAAAGTTCTGCACGACGCCCTGCTGCACAAACACCAGCGCCAGCACCACGCACAGCGGCAGCAGCACATACAGTGTCACCCGCGTGATGTCCGCCCAGAAGTTGCCGATTCCTGACGCCGAGCGCCGGGCCAGCCCGCGCACCAGCGCCACGGCCACGGCCATTCCAGCGGCGGCGGAGAAAAAGTTGTGCGAAGCCAGCGAGACCATTTGCGAGAAGTACGACATGGTACTTTCGCCGGAATATGACTGCCAGTTGGTATTGGAGGTGAACGAAACGGCGGTGTTGAACGCCAGGTCAGGCGTCATTTCCTTTGTGCCGAACCCCTGCGGGTTCAGCGGCAGCAGCCCCTGCAAGCGCAGCAGGCCAAATGTTATCACCAGCGTCACAATGCTAAATGCCAGCAGAGCCAGCGTATAGATCTTCCACGGCATATCTTCGTCAGCGCGGACGCCGCTCACCCGGTAGATCAGCCGCTCGACAGGGCCGAGCACGGGTGTCAGCCATGTCCGCTCGCCTTCAAAGACGCGGTGCAGATATACCCCCATGGGCTTGGTGAGCGCCAGCAGGATCAGTAAAAACGCCAGGATCTGAACCCAGCCTTGTAATGTCATGGTCGGCTCCTAATTTCTCAAAAACTCTCAGGCCGCAGCAGGGCATACATCAGGTAGCCAAACAGGCCCACTGTTGCCGCCCCGGCCAGCCAGTAATCAAACAGCATTTCGTTTTCTCCTCAAAACTTTTCTCCCACTTAAAGCTTGGCACAGCCACTCGCCATGCCCCAAGCCAGCGCGAAGAACAGCACAACGACCGCGAGAAACATACCATCCAGCATTGTTAATCTTCTTTCTTTGACTGCCTGCTCAGGCGAAAACGAACCAGAACGCTGCCGCTCCGACAGTCCAGCTCAATGCGGCTTTGTCCGGCATTCATCCCGGCGACACGCGAAATCAGCGCCTCCAGCGGTGCGTGATGCACTTCATGAAGGAGTGCATACACCGTCTCCAGCGCCTCAATTCCCTCGGGGGTGCGGGCCAGCACGAGGCCCAGTGGCGACAGAGCGTGCGTCAGGCAGATCGTCAGCACCTCGCCGCGCCGCTCCGCCTCGGCGTCGTTCGGCGACAGGCCGAACTCACGCCGCAGAAACGCGGCAGTCTTGGACGCCGCTTCCGGTTCCCAGTCCCGCTGGTGCGGCGTATGGGACATCAGGATATTTGGATTAGCCATGTGCCCATGCCGTGATGAGCGCCGCGTACACGGCGGTCGCCAGCGCGATCCGCTGCACCAGAGGGTCCTGAATAAGTTTCATCGTTGGTTCCTTCACCCTTCGTTTGTGACAGGGTAATAGTAGCCTATCCCGTGTAAAGACGGTGTAAAGGAAGGAAGCAAGGATATAAAGATTTAATAAATTTGCGGGAGGCTACTGGCGGCCCAGATACCAGGGGAGATTGATCACTGCGACATTGGGATCGCCCCGCAGCAGCAAGGCGGCTTTTAGATAGGTGGCCCGCTGATTATGCAGGAGATATTCATACCAGCGAGACTCAACAAGCTCCGGGATGATGACGGCAATGGTGCGGTCCGGGTGGGCAAGCTTGAGCTGATGAATGTAGTCCATCAGCGGATTCAGAAGCCGCCGGTAAGGCGACATCAGAACCATCAAATGCGGCTGCGCGGCTCCTGCGGTGTCCAGAGGCTCCATGACATACTGGCGCCATGACTCCTGCAGCCTCTCCGCATCTTCCGTATTCGTGCTGATATGCAGGACGATGACCTCCGGCGAAAGGGACAATCCGAGCCGGAGGGCCTGCTCGGTTACAGTGGTCCAGTCTTTCATGGGGATCACGACCACCGGCGACAGATGCTGCCCGAAATCGAGGGGGCGAGTGCAGCGGATTTCCCGAGCCACACGGGCATAGTGGCCCTGGGTGCGGTTGAACATCAGCAGAAGGACGGGGATGAGGAGCAGAGTAATCCAGGCGCCATCAAGGAACTTGGTCATTAAAACAACGGCCAGCGCCAGGGCGGTTGCCAGGGCGCCTGCACCGTTCACCAGTCGGGCCGTGCGTGCCTTCGCCTGCTCGGCAGGCGTCTCGCCAGGGTGACGCTTCCAGTGGACGGTCATGCCCGCCTGAGAAAGGGTGAAGGCCCCGAAGGCGCCAATCGCAAACAGGGGGATCAAGCGGTCGGTGATGCCACCGAAGGCAGTCAGCAGCAGACCCGCACAGACAGCCAGGATCAAGATGCCCAGCGAGTGAACCAGACGGCGGCTCCGGCTCGCAAAGGCGTGCGGCAGGAAGTCGTCTTCTGCCAGAAGTCGGCATAAACGCGGGAACCCGGCGAAGCTGGTATTGGCCGACAGGCAGAGGACGCATAGCGTCGCCCCCAGCGTTATGTAATAGAAGAGGCCCCGGCCCATGACCGCCCCCACAAGCTGCGAAACGACACTTTGATAACCGGCAGCGGTGGCATCGGTCGCGCCGATCCCGTAAACGCGGCACAGATAAGCGATCCCGGCCAGCAGCGTTCCCAGAATGACAACAACCAGCGTCAGCGTGGTTTGGGCAGACCGGACTGCGGGCCGGGCGAATGCCGAGATGCCGTTGGAAATGGCTTCCACGCCGGTCATCGCGGTGCAGCCACTGGAAAAGGCTTTCAGGAGCAGCCACAGCGTTGCGCCCTCGACGGCTGGCGGCAGTGCGGCTGGCGGCTGGACCGCTACGGGGTGTCCAGAGCTGAACACTGCCTTTGTCACACCCGCCGCAAGTGTCAGCCCCAGACAGCCGACAAACAGGTAAGTCGGCAGAGCAAATGCCGCCCCCGATTCGCGGATGCCGCGCAGGTTCACCAG
>CAXUKS010000035.1:0-40193 GCA_964251675.1 uncultured Armatimonadales bacterium | reverse complement strand
TTCGCCGAGGTGGGGAAGGACGACGTCTCGGGCGAACAGGCCGTGGGTGGTGGCGTTGCGGGCGGCGATGGCTTTGCCGTTTTCGGTGGTGGGCATGGTAGGTTCCTTTGTGTACAATAATCATCAAGAGTCTTTTAGTAGACGTATGATTTATTGTGGCGGTTTCGGGGAACCTGTGTCAAGTGCCATTCAGCCTCCTAGCCCCAATAATGGGGGAACCGGAGACCTACCTCCTTGTTCCTCGTGCCTCGGTCACAGGGTCCTTCCTAAAGGAAGGATTTGGATATATGAGAGGACGCAGAGGCGGTGGGGTGGGGCTTTGAGATTGGCGGGAAGTGTGATATAATTGGTGGCAAGCAGTCAAGCGAAGAAGTGCGTTTGGCGCAATCATGCAGCCACATACTATTTAGGCTGTTTCATAGGGGCTGGTCAATATCAGAGAGTCTGTGCCGTCCTGCTATAATAACAAACAGGCTTACCTGCCGTTGGTAACCTAAGAAAACAAAGGCGAGGGAACTATGACGCCACGCGAACAATCTGTTCATGCTGTTCAGATGCTTAAACAATCTATCATTGCTTATTTATCTCTCCATCCTGACGGAGCGACGAATGCTGAAATCGCTGAGGACTTAAAGCTCAGGTCTGATTTTGAGGGCAAACAAAAAGACTATCTATCATACTCCCTGTTGGGCCTTTTGATCGGTGAAAGTAAGGTTCATCACGAAAAGATTGGAAACAGACGACTGTACTTCGTAAGCTAATTAGATTAGAGAGGGCGCAGCAAGCAGCGCCCCTACGCTATCGCAAAGACTTGGCGCAGGTAGGCGAGGTAGACCTCGTCGTGGCACATGGCTTTGCCGGGGCTGTCGGAGAGCTTGGCGACGGGGCGGCCCTGGCAGCGGGACATTTTGATGACGATGGACAGGGGCGCGAAGCCGAGGTCGTTGGTCAGGTTGGTGCCGATGCCGAAGCTGGTTTTGAGGTGGCCCTGGAAGTGGCGGGCGAGCAGGATGGCTCGGTCGATGTCCAGTGAGTCGCTGAAGACGGCGGCGCGGGTGGCGGGGTCGATACCCATGGACTGGTAGTGCCGGATGAGCTTTTCGCCCCATTCCACCGGGTCGCCGGAGTCGTGGCGGCAGCCGTCGTAGGCTTTGCAGAAGAGCTTGTCGAAGTCTTTGAGAAAGGCGTCCATGCCCACCACATCGGACAGGGCGATGCCGAGGTCGCCCCGGTACTCCTGCATCCAGGTTTCCAGCGCGAATTTTTGGAAGTCCGGCAGAGCGACGAGCGCCTGGCACGCCTGCAGGAACTCATGCGCCATGGTGCCGTGGGCTTTCAGGCCCAGCGTCCGGGCGGCGTGAACATTGCTGGTTCCCAGAAGCTGCGGGCCGAGGCTGTCCCGGAGGCGTTCGATAACCGTGTGCTGCCAGTCCCGGCGGTAGCGGCGGCGCGTGCCGAACTCGATGAGGGCGACAGGCGCTTTTGTTTCGGCATGGAGCCGGGCGAGTTTGGCGTCCAGGCGCCGCGTGCCTTCGGCGCGGTTGGCGGCGTCATCGGGCTGGGTGTGCCGGAAGTAGACTTCGTTGACGATTGCCAGCAGGGGCACTTCAAACAGGATAGTCTGGAACCAGTTGCCGCGAATGCGGATTTGCAGGCGGTCTTCCGGGGCGGCGTCGGGATGGACGCTGATTTCGACGTAATCGGCACACAGCCGCAGGTCGGACAGGGCATCCACGTAGCTGTGTTTGAGGAAGCGGATGCTTTTCAGGTACGCCGCTTCGCCGTCGGTGAGGCGCAGGGCGCAGTAGGCGGCCAGCTCCTCGCGGATTTCATCGGCATACGGGGACAGGTCTACGCCGTGCGTGCGGCATTTAAATTCGTATTCGACGCGGACATTGGGGAAGTGGCTCCAGACCACTTCCTGCATGGTGAATTTGTACAGGTCGGTATCGAGCAGGGATTGAAGGATCATAGGTGGCTTTCTGAAAGAGACAGGAAAGGCCACGGGGCTGAACCCCCGTGCTTTCAAAGGGCAATTCCCCGCCTGCGCGGGCATAGAGAAAAGTTAGTTTACCGCATGGTGAAGCGGTACAGGGTGTCGGCGCGGGCGAAGAGGGCCTGGGTGCCGTCCGAGAGCAGGCGGCAGTCGCTGGCGAGGGCAGGGTCGGAGATGGTTTTCAGGCCAGATGCGCCCATTTTGGCGGGGAAGACTTCTAACTCGTCCGCTTCGGTCAGGTGGAGGCACATTCCCTGCGCCAGAACCGTGAAGTTGAGGGCGTGCGCGGCGACGCTCGGGTCGGGGCGGGTGTCGTGGGCGGTGTAATCGGCATTGAAGCGGAAGAGGAACTTCTGGAACAACCCGTTTCTGGCGGCCTGGACCATCAGAACGCCGCTTTGGAACTTGGCTTCTAAGACTTGAAAGCTGTCGAGTTCGGGCAGGCGGACTTGATGGCACTGGCCCCGCCGGGGCAGGAGGGAGGCGTACCACGCGCCGAGGAGGCTTTGCAGGGCGACGCCTTCAAAGAGCTGCGTGGCCTGTTCCAGCACGGTTCCGACGGTTTTCAGAGTCGCCAGCAGGCGGCCCGGCGTTTCCAGGAACTCCACTTCGCGCAGGGCGTCGCCGGATTTGAGATGCAGGCGTCCGTCGGTGGCGGTCAGCGTCTCGCCGGTAGCGGTGACGGGGATTTCAGTCCCCGCCGCGACGTCCCACAGGCGCAGGTGGCCGCCGTCGAGCACGGCGCGGAGGACTCGGCCTGTCTCGGTGACGGCAATCTGTGTGCCCGGCCCGGCGTCGGCGACGCGCCGCCCGTTCTGATAGATGCCTTCGGTGGTCAGCAGAATGCCGTGCGTGAAGGACAGCACGGGGCCAGCGCCGCGCAGCAGCTCGGCAATCTGGAACTGCCCCACCCCGGCAGCAAGCACGGCAGGCTTGGGCACGATCAGCACCGCCGAGACGCTATCGGGGGGCGGGAGGCGCTCGCCGCGCTCTAAGACGGCCCGGTACCAGTCGCGGTAAGAGGCCGGGATGACGTCGAAGGGCAGGCAGGCGGCGGGGACGGACACGTCAGGGTGCAGCACGGAGACGTTCTGGGTCATGCGCTCGTCAAGCGTTTTGAGCGCCGGGTGCTTGCCTTTGTAGGGATGGATGCCGACGAGCATCTGGAACGAGACGAGGGCAAACGAAAACCAGTCCGTGCCTTCGTTCCACCCCGCCGCGTGGCGGTCCCGAACGCTGTTCATGAGCGCGGTGGCGGGGAAGCCCGGCGTCTGGTAGCTGTCGACATCGATAAAGTAGACGCGCCCGAAGCCGGAGTCCACGAGAAAGTTCATCTCGTTCAGGTCCACAATGAGCAGCCCCCGCTCGTGGACGTGCTGGACGCCCTTTTGCAGTGCCCGGACCAGGCCGAGGGCTTTGTCCGGGGTCAGCCCCACCCGCTCCCGGAAGGCGCGGGGGAAGGTCTGGCACAGCACCAGCGCCTGCGGGATGCTTCGCATGGTGTAGCCAACGGGGGTGCGGCCTGCATCTAAGATGACTTCCTGCGGACGGACGATTTCGGGCAGGGCTAAGACCGCAAGCTGCTGGATTTTGGCGGGCGCGATCATTTTGGCGGGGTCGGCGTAGACTTTGTAGGCGGTGTCGCCTTTGACATAGACGGCCCCTTCGCCGCCCTGCGCCTTGAACTCGGCCTGGGTGAGCCGCACTTTTTTCCCCTGTACGTAGACGTCCATAATTTTGCCTTTCGGAGACCTCCCCCGGCCCTTCCTTCAGAGGGGAGTAAGAGACCTAACCCCCCGGCCCCCTTCCCTAAGAAGGAAGGGGGAGACGTAGGGGCGGGGTCCTCCCCCTACGTCTCAATCCACACCACGGCGAGCGAGACGTCGTCGGCGTGGGTCCAGCCGCGTGCGGCGCATTCACGCTGGAAGGCCCGGACGCGCCGCTGGACGAACTGGCCCTGGCCGCTTTTGAAGGCCAGGAGTATCTGCAGGACGTCGGTGACGGGGACGGCCTGCGTGGTGCGCGAGGTGTCGGTTGCCACCGAGCGGGTGAAGGATTGGACGCCGTCACTCAGCACGGCGACAAAGCGGCAGTCGGCGAGGCTGCCGGTCCAGTGCTCACTGTCGCGCTCGCTGGTTTGTGTTTGCGGCGGCATCCAGCCGTCGGCGGTCAGCACCTGCCGCGACACGGTTTTCTCGTTGGCGGGCTGCTCCTGCCAGCGTGCAAGCCGGTCGGGGTCAAGCGTGTAGCTTAAATAACGCGGGTAGCTGGCGGCGAACGACACCACGAAGGCTTCGATGGTGCCGTCGTGCCGCCCGAGGGCGACCACGCCGTCGCCCCAGCAGTGGGCGGTGAATGTGCCGTCCGCCGCTGTGATGGTCAGCAAGGTAGCGTCAAGGCAAGCTGGGGGCAGGCCCAGCCACTCCGCGCAGTCAGCAGCACGCTCGATGGCTCCGTCACGCGTCGGCAGCTTCCGCTCGGCGGATTTTGCCAGGAGGCGGGCGCCGATGTCGGTGTCCGGCGAGCCGGAGCAGCCGTCGGCGAGGAGGACGTGCGCGGCTCCCTCGGCGTGCCCGGCGAGGGCGTAATCCTGGCAGACGCGGTGGGTGCTGCCGATCCAAAAGGCGCAGTCGGCGTTCATGGGTCAGTTCTCCGAAGGAGGCCCCCCCGCCCCAATTCTGGGGAGTCAGAGAATTAGGAAGGGCCATTCTTATCTTTATCCGGTTCCCCCAGAATTGGGGGCTAGGGGGCCTCCTAAAACGTCAGCGACTGCGAGGGGCCGCCGGTTCCGAGGGATTGGGACTGGGCGCTGATACTGCGGGAAACGAAGTCGGCCAGCCGGGCCAGGGTCTTCGGGTCAGCGCGGTCCATCTCCACATACTGGGTGAAGCCGACATCGGTGCGGAAGTCCTGCAGGTACCCGCCGACGGTGCGGTCCTGGACGTTGACCCCGATCAGGACGGAGACGACCGACTCTAACGCTTCTTCGGACACGGCCCGCGTCAGGGCGTCTTTGACGAGGCGCGGGGTGAGCGTCGAGGCATTGTCCATGCCGTCGGTCAGGACAAAGACGATGGCGTTGGCGGAGAAGTCCCCCGCCGCAAGCTGCCGGGCGTAGTCGGTCGTGGCGCTGACGGCGTTCTCGGCGGCGTCGTAGAGGGCGGTGGCCCCGCCGATGTGCAGGACGCCGTCGTAGTCGGCGGCGTTGCAGCGTTCCAGCAGCTTGAAGCCGTGCGGCTCGCGCAGGTGCTGGTCGAACTCGGTCAGCCGCAGCATCAGGTTGTCGGCGCGGGGGGACTGGCGGCACGCCTGCACGATGCTTTGCAGGGTCTTTTCGAGCTGTTTCTGGAACGGGCCAACGCTGCCGCTGGCATCGCAGGCGATGGTGACCAGGGTGTATTCGGCGGCGCCGAGGTTTTCCAGCCGCTCAGCGGAGTAGCCAAAGTGGCTGGCGGGCAGGGCGGTTTGTGCTAAGTTGTTGTCTATGAGCAAGGGCATGGTCGTGGGTCCTTTCGTAGAGACCTAACCCCCCGGCCCCCTTCCCTAAGAAGGAAGGGGGGGCAGGAAATTAGGAGAGAGCAGGGGCCAGGCTGGCTACCCGTCTCTAAGCCAGAAAATCGGTGGTCGTGGACAGCTTCATGCCGCGTCCTGTCATCTCGCGGAGGAAGTCGTCCTGGAAGCTCTCAAAGCCGGTAACCGGGCTGGTGGCATCGGTCAGCAGGACGATTTTGGAGACCAGGCGGTCGTCGCCGAAGTTGTTGGCGATGTCGCGGACGGTGTTTGCGAGGCAGTGGCTGCCGGCTTCGCCCGCAACGGCGATGAGATCGGCCCGCATCAGGGTTTGCAGCAGGGCAGTGTTGATCTGCGTGCCGGGGTCGGCGGGGTCGGGGACGTCGGCCTGAATGGCGGAGTAATGCTCGGTGAACGGGTTGCTGCCTTTGGTGACATAGTCGACCATCGCAAAGCGCCGCTCCCAGTCCTGCAAGGCGGCGAACAGCGCGGGCACGACGGCATGGCCGGTGCTGCCGATCAGGCAGTGCGGGGGCCAGATGCAGAGCGGGTAGCGGCCATGCTTTTCGAGCGCCTGCACATAGGCCAGCGCCCGGCGGTTCATCCCCGGCTGCGCGGTGGTCCAGCGGCCTGTTTCGACGTCGGTGGCGGTGATGATGGTGAACGGGGCGGGGGCTTTCCCGCTGCCGTCTTTCCAGAAGACCGGGTGTGCGATGTCCACCAAGTGGTGCGAGTCGAGTGTCACATGGATGTCGTCGAGCTTGGGGGCCAGCCGCCGCACCATCGCGGCCAGGCGGGTCATGTCGTGGTCGGCTCCCGCGACGAACAGTGCCCCTTGGGGGTCGCAGAAATCGATCTGGGGGTCAATAATCAAAAGCTCTAGCTGCATGGTTCTTGTCTCCTTTATGTTTGTGTTATATTGACACTATACCCGATAAAACCGATTTTGTGTCATTTTTACAATTACTCAAAAGATTTATTTTTCGTTTACTTATGCCATAATTAATACCAGCAATAAGTAGCAGACCCGTTTGAGCGTTAGGAAGAGAGATCGCGTCTTGTCACAGTCACCCGTGGTTGCCATCGCCCGGCGCCTGTCTCCGGCCCGGAGCTATGCGCTGGTGCTTGCCAGCATTGTTTTGACCACGGTGATTCGCTTCGGCCTGGACCCTTTTCTGGGCCGACGGGGCGCGTTCATTGTGTTTTTCCCGGCCCTGGTATTCAGCGCCTGGGTGGGCGGCTGGGGTGGCGGTCTGGCCGCATTAGTGCTGGCGGCTGCCGCTGCCATTTATTTCTTTATCAGCCCCAATCATACATTTACCGTCCCCGACAGCGCCGACCGCGTCACTCTGCTAATTTTTATTGTGGTTGGTCTTGCCGTGTCCGCCATCAGCAGCTCCCAGCGCAAGGCCCATCAGAAAGCCGAAGATTCGGCGGCAGAGGCCCGCGAAGCCGCGCTGGCCCTGCGCCAGAGCGAAGCGCGAAAATCCGCTGTGCTGGAAGCGGCCCTGGACTGCATTATTGCCGCCGATGTGGAGGGCCGTATTGTGGAGTTCAACCCTGCCGCCGAGCGCACCTTTGGCTACACCCGCGCCGAGGTGCTGGGGCGGCTGATTGCCGAGACGATTGTGCCAGCCTCTTTGCGTCAGGCCCATGAGCGCGGTCTGCAGCATTATTTAGCCACCGGCGAAGGCCCAATCTTGTATCAGCGGATTGAAGTGGTGGGAATGCGGCGGGGCGGCGAAGAGTTTCCGGTAGAGATTGCTATTGTCCCGATGGGCGAGGGGGAGGGGCGCGGGTTCACGGCCTACCTGCGCGACATCACCGCGCAGCGCACCGCCGCCGCGCAGCAGCGGGCTTTTTTGCGCGACGTCCTGGCAAGCGTCACCGAAGGCCACCTGATCTTGTGCGACACTGCCGACGACCTGCCCGCGCCGGTTCTGCCCGCCCACGGCCCGATTGGGCTGTCCCGTGCGGGCGGTCTGGCCGAGATGCGGCATCTGGCGGTGGATTTGGCGGCAGAGATGCAGGAAGAGCGGCGGCACGACCTTGTGACCGCCGTTTCCGAGGCGAGCATGAACGCCGTCACCCACGGCGGCGGGCAGGGGCAGGGCTGGGCCGCCGTCAGCGGCACCGGCATGATGCAGGTGCGCGTGGAAGACCGGGGTCAGGGCATCTCGCTGGAACACCTGCCCAAAGCGACGCTGGCTCGCGGCTACAGCACCAAAGCGAGCCTGGGACACGGCTTCAAGATGATGCAGCAGATCGACCGCGTGTATGTCCTGACCGGCCCCACCGGAACGGTTGTCGTTTTGGAGCAGGACTGCAGTGAGCCGCCCCCCGCCTGGCTGTAGCCGCCGGTGTCTGCCGATTTCCCACCAGTTTCCACTCTTTCCAACGATTTTTCTGCTCACTCAGACTGCGAGCAGAATGCCGCAGCGGCGGCACGTTTCTCTGCGGCCTGGGCAGGGTATAGGTTTACGCTCGCCATTCATTTATGTGGATACCCCTGCTCAAGACAGAAAGACGACCATGCTTAATACTCACAAATGCGCCGCCTTTGCCGCGCTTGGACTCCTTGCGGCCCTGCCCGCCGCCGCGCAGACTTCAGCGCAGGGCGGCTCGCCCCGCGTTACCGTAGACGATGCCGCTGTGTCCTTCACCGGCCAGCAGCCTGTGGGCGACCGGGGCCACGTTTTCGTGCCTCTGCGCGGTGTTTTTGAGAAAATGGGCGCACAGGTCGGCTACGACGCCGCCTCGCGCAAAGTCACCGCCAAAAGTGACAAATCAACGGTGGAGATGAACGTCGGCAGCGACACCGCCACGGTGAACGGTCAGCCGACACAACTGTCCGCCCCTGTCAAGATCACCAACGGCGCGGTGCTGGTCCCCGTGCGCTTTTTGTCGGAAAGCCTGGGGTCATCGGTCAAGTTTGACAAGGACAGCCAGACCGTCCGAGTTGACACCAGCAAGCTGCCCGCCGCCAGCCTGAAAGCCCCGGATGTGTCCGGCGTGCAGACCGCCCAGGCCCCGCCGTCCGGTTCGCCTATGTCTGGCTCACCTATGTCCGGCTCGCCTGCACCCAGCACGCCCATGCCCGCCAGCGGCACACCGACGCCCGGACAGCCCGAAAGCACCATGAACGGACAGCCCAACAGCAGCCAGCCAGGCAGCCCGATGAGCGGTCAGCCCAGCAGCCAGACGGGCGGCACGATGGCACCGACACCCGTACAGACCGCGCCCACACCGGTGCAGACCGCCCCGACGCCGGTGCAAACCCCACCCGCGCCGGTAACACAGGCCCCAGATCAGTCCGCCCCAGATCAGTCCGCTCCGGCCCCGGTCGCGCCCGTGCAGACGGTGCCGACGACGCAGACAGTCCCCGTCGTGGTTGACACCGCCCCCAGCTACGCCTGGGTGCCCTGGGTCATCCTGGCGCTGGTCCTGCTGGCTGCACTGGCCTGGTATCTCAACCGCCGGGGCAAGACCGGTCAGGTGATCGCCGCCAGCGACGACAAGCCTTCGTTATAAAACTATTTTTTGCCCCCTGTGATCCCCTGTACTAGAATGGAGCCTTTCTTATGGCCGATACGTTTACCGACCCGAACCCTATTTCTGTCTCTGCTGCCGACACTTCTGCGTCCGGCGACCGCCCGCAGGACCGCGCCGCGCAGGTTGCCGAAGGCCGCAAGGGCCGCAGCACTGGCAAGTCTCTCATCGGCAAGCCGGTCATCACTCTGGCCGACGGCAAGCAGATTGGCGAAACCCATGACGTGGTTTACAGCGCCACGGCTGGCCGACTGGTCGGCTTCACGCTGCTGCAAAACGCGGGCCTGTTCAAGCATGGGGACACCTACTGGCTGCCCGCCGCAAGCATTCACTCGCTGGGCGAAGACGCCATTACCGTGCAGGCTGACGACAGCCTGACCGCTGTGGAAGGCGATGTCAACGAATACGCCGCGCAGGCCGGGCACGGCGTTCTCGGCAAGCGCCTGATGACCGACGACGGCAAGTTCCTGGGGGCCATTGACGACGTGCTGATTGAACGCTCCTCCATGAATGTCGTCGCCTACGAAATCTCCGGGGGCCTCTTTCAGGACCTCTACAAAGGCCAGACCGATGTGTCTATCCACACCGTCACCAGCATTGGTGAAGACGTTGTGATCGTGCCCGCCTCGGTGCAGGATTTGATGGAGCAGCCCAAAGGCGGCCTTGTCGCCGCCGCCGCCGCCGCACAGGTGAAGGCGGGAGAACTCAGCCAGGAGGCATCTGCGGGCATTGCCACGGCCCGCACGCAGGCCGCCGAAGCGATTGAGCGCAAGGAAGCCGACTACGCTCTGGGCAAACAGGCAGGCCGCAATGTGACCACCGATGCCGGGCTGCCCCTGGTCACGACGGGTCAGGTAATTACTGCGTCTGTCATTCAGCAGGCTATCGCGGCAGGCAAGCTGCACGCACTGGCCGCCTCGGCAGGCTACGATCAGGCGGGGGATGCCGTGGCCGTCGGGCGCAGCAAGGCCAGCAGCCTGACGGATGCCGCCAAAATCAAGCTCGGCCAGGCCGGGGATGCGATTGAAGATAAGCACGGCGAGCTGCTGGTAGGCAAAACGACAGGCCGCGCCGTGGTGTCCGACGCCGGACTGCCACTGATCCCCGCCGGCCATGTCATCACCGCTGCCGATGTCGCCCTGGTGCGGACTGCAGGCAAGCTAGACGACCTGACGCTGGCCGTCGGCGCGGCTGTCGTCAACGCAGGCAGGGAGCACGCCGCCGATGCGTATGATGCCACCAAGACTGGAGCCGTCAACGCTTACGATGCCGCAAGGGACGGGGCCGTGAACGCCTACGATGCCGCTGATGCCCGAATTGCTGCCGCGCAGGCGGCCCCCGTGGCTCCTGTCGCCGTGCCTGCTGCGCCCGCCGTGGCCCCGGTCACCATCATCGTGGAGCAGGGCGGCAATGTCACCATCGACACCAGCGGAGCCGCCGTGCATGGCAGCCCGGCGGCTGGCCCCGACATTGAAAAGTCATAACCGGATCGCCCCCTAGCCCCCAATTCTGGGG
The DNA here is from genome assembly GCA_964251675.1 of uncultured Armatimonadales bacterium. Classification (GTDB taxonomy): domain Bacteria; phylum Armatimonadota; class Armatimonadia; order Armatimonadales; family Capsulimonadaceae; genus JANXMY01. Next base: position 29,623 of record CAXUKS010000035.1, on the reverse strand, counting down.
GAACCGGACAAGTACGGAGAAGACAAACGCCCACCGCCTGATTATCTCAGGCGGTGGGCGTTGTCATTTGGGGAACGGTTCACGGGAGGGCGTGGGATGAACAGGCCGTGGGACTGGAAGTCCTCGGCTGTGAGGCGCGGACGCCGACTGTCCACCTGCGTGGACAAAGAATAGGACAATGTCCCATTTCCTGCTCCTTCCCCGCGCAGGCGGAGACTTGGCCGCAGGCCGCACAGCCGAGGACTTCCAGTCCCACGGCTTCTGAGGCTGGCCTACTTTGCGGTTCGCAGCAGGCCGTATTCGATGCTGTCTACGACGGCTCGCCAGCTGGCGTCGATGATGTTCTCGGAGACGCCCACGGTGCTCCACATATCGCCCGCGTCGGCGTAGTCCACTACCGTACGGACTTTGGCGGCGGTGCCTTCGCGGCTGTTGACCACGCGCACTTTGAAGTCGGTCAGGTGGATGGACGAGAGCGCCGGGTAATGCGGGGTCAGCGCGAGGCGCAGGGCGCTGTCCAGGGCGTTGACGGGGCCGTCGCCCTCGGCCACGGTCAATGTTTCGGGTCCATCCGGCCCGCCAATGCGGAGCTTCAAAGTCGCCTCGGTGACGGCCTCCGTGTCGCCGGCCCGCTTTTCCACGATGACGCGGTAGCCGATGAGGTCAAACAGACGGCGGTACTGGCCCGTGGCTTTTTTGACTAATAATTCAAACGATGCTTCGGCCCCGTCGAACGAATAGCCTTCGTGTTCCAGCGCCGTCACCCGCTTGAGAATTTCTTTGATCTCCGGACTGCCTTTTTGCAGGTTCAGCCCGCTTTTCTGGACTTTCTCCAGGATCGTCGACGACCCGGAATGCTCGGAGACAAGTATTCTATTCTCGTTGCCGACCAGGGCCGGGTCCAGGTGGATGTAGGTTTCCGGGTTCTTCCGCATGGCGTCGATGTGCAGCCCGGCTTTGTGCGCGAACGCTGACCGGCCCACATAGGGCGCGGCGGTTTTGGGCGGGAGGTTAGCGATCTCATCAATCGTGTTCGCCATCTCGGAGAGCTGCGCCATCTGCGGCAGGCAGTTTAGCGCGTAGCCCAGTTTCAGCCCCAGCGCGGGGATGATGCTAGTGAGGTTCGCGTTCCCCGTCCGCTCCCCCAGCCCATTGATGGTCCCCTGCACCTGCAAACACCCGGCCTGAATAGCGACCAGGCTGTTTGCCACCGCGCATTCGGAGTCGTTGTGCGTGTGGATGCCGAAGCGCCCTTGCGGGAACCGCTCTTTGACTTGCTTGACAATCCCAGCCAGCTCTTCCGGCAGCGTGCCGCCGTTGGTGTCGCACAGGGCCACCGAGTCCACGCCCGCCGTCAGCGCGGCGTCGAGGCACTTGGCCGTATAGTCCGGGTTGCGCTTCCAGCCGTCAAAGAAATGCTCGGCATCGTAGATCACCTCGCGCCCATGTGCCTTGAAGAAGTGGACGGTGTCGGCAATCATCGCCAGGTTCTCTTCCAGCGGCAGCCGCAGGGCTTCGGTGACATGGAAGTCCCAGGCTTTCCCGACAAACGTGATGGCGGGCGTCTCGGCATCGAGAAGCTGCTGCAGCATCGGGTCTTCTTCCGCTGTGCGGTTCGGGCGGCGCGTGGAGCCGAATGCCGTCAGCTTGGCGTGGGTGAGTTTGACACCCTTCATGCGGTCAAAGAACTCAATGTCTTTGGGATTGGACCCCGGCCAGCCGCCTTCAATATAGTCCACCCCAAAGGCGTCCAGACGCTTGGCAATGCGGACTTTATCTTCCACGCTGAAGGAAATCCCCTCCCCCTGCGAGCCGTCCCGCAGGGTGGTATCATAAATATCAATTCGTGTAGTCATAATCGTCAATCACTTGTTGGTGTCTCATGCGGTCCATATCGGAGATCTTCGCCCATCCAACCGCTCACGTCCCGCCACTTCATCTGGCTTGCCGCAATCCATGTAATATCGTTGCAATTAGGATCATCTGGTTGCCAGTTGCCTGCCTCTGCCCAGAAGAAAACTCCGTCTTTTAACAACAGCGTAGCACTAAAAATAATATCGTCATAGTTGGGCGGTGACAGGGCGATGTGTACGCTTCTGATTTCGTCAAAAATAATTTCTATCGCTGAGGGGTCTTTCCATTGCCGTTGAAACAGAAGACGCGCGTGATAGCTCCATCCTGTACCAACAGACATGGAAAGATTAGGCTCAACCCAAGTATCTGTCCAGAGGTGCATTTCCTTCAGGCAAGCGTCGTGAAACTCACCGAATATATCCGTCAGCTCGTCCAGATTAGCCTGGTTGGAAACTTCTCTCCAATTCATAACGCCGAATCTCCCTCGTCGCCGGTGCGTATCCGAATGGCCTGCTCGACGGGGTATACGAAGATTTTGCCGTCGCCGATCTCGCCGGTGCGGGCGGCTTCCTCAATCGCCAGCATGGCGGCTTCTGCCACGGCGTCGGCAACCACGAGTTCCAGCTTGATCTTGGGCAGAAGGTTGACGACGTAAGTATTGCCCCGGTACTTTTCGGTGTGGCCGCGCTGATGGCCGTAGCCGCGCACGTCGGTGACGGTCATGCCGACGACGCCGAGGTCTTCGAGGGCCTGCTTGACCTGGTCCAGGCGCATGGGGCGGATGATGGCTTCGATTTTTTGCATGAGCGTCAGACCTCGGCCTTTCGGAGACCTACCACCTTGTTCCCTCGTGCCTCGGTCACAGGGTCCTCCCTAAAGGGAGGATTAGGAATAGGAGCGCGGGCCTGCGTGTTTTGTCCGTATCCTTCCTTTAGGAAGGACCCTGTGACCGAGGCACGAGGGAACAAGGTGGTAGGTTAATCCCTCGGGTCCAGCCCCATCTTGACGGCCCCAGCCACGAGGTCGCCCATCTGGCGGCAGGTGACGTGGCTGACGCCCGCTTCTTTTTCCAGAATGTCCGCCGTCCGGTAGCCGCTTTGCAGGATATGCGACACGGCGGCTTCAATATCACGGGCGGCGTCTTCGGCCCCCAGCGAGTAGCGCAGCAGCAGGGCGGCGGACAGGATGGTTGCCAGCGGGTTCGCCTGCCCCGTGCCAGCGATGTCCGGTGCGGAGCCGTGGCTTGGCTCGTACAGGCCGAATGTCCCCTGCCCCAGCGAGGCTGAGGGCAGCATTCCCAGGGAGCCGGTGAGCTGCGCGGCTTCGTCGCTGAGGATGTCGCCGAAGAGGTTTTCCGTCACAATCGTGTCAAACGACTGCGGGCGGCGCACCAGGTCCATGGCCGTGGCGTCTACCAGTTGGTGGGTCAGCTCGACGTGGGGGTACTCGGACGCAAGCTGGGTGACAGTCTCACGCCAGAGGCGGGAGGTTTCTAAGACGTTGGCTTTGTCGACGCTCAGCAGCCGCTGCCCGCGCTTTTGGGCGGCCTCAAAGCCGACACGGGCAATGCGGGTGATTTCGCCTTTGGTGTAGACGCAGGTATCCACGGCCCGCTCGCCTTCCCAGGATTTGGGCTGGCCGAAGTACAGGCCACCGGTCAGCTCGCGGACGACCAGAATGTCAAACCCGCCGTCCACGAGGTCTGGCCGCAGGGGGCAGGCGGCGGCGAGGGCGGGATAGAGGACGCAGGGGCGCAGGTTGGCATAGAGGCCCATCTTCTGACGCAGGGGCAGGAGAGCGCCGCGCTCCGGGCGCAGGTTGGGGTCCGGGATGGCGTCGTACTTTGGCCCGCCGACCGCCCCGAAGAACACGGCGTCGGACTGCTGCACCAGCGCCAAAGTCTCTGGCGGCAGGGGATGGCCTGTGGCGTCGTAAGCCGCCCCGCCCACCAGCGCCTCGGTGAAGTCCAGCGTCAGGCTGTGCTTCGCTGCCACCGCATGAAGGACTTTCAGGCCCTCCGCAATGATTTCCGGGCCGATTCCATCGCCCGCCAATACTGCAATTTTCGCCATAGTTATTTGCCTTTAATAATAAGGAGCAGAGGGCGCAGCAAGCAGCGCCCCTACGTTCACCCATCTGGTTGCCCCATTATTGGGGGCTAGGGGGTCCTATCCAATTTCACTTCGCAGGGTCCGCAGGAACTCGCCGCAGCCCATCTTGCGCCAGAATGCCTGCGCCGCCGGGTTGGCCCGGACCACCTGCACCTCAATCGCCGTCATGCCCTGCCCGACGAACCACGCCCGCAGGCGCTCGAACAACTGCCGCCCGATACCCTGACCCCGGTGGCCGTCGCGCACGCACAAGTCAGCGACGTACCCGCAGTCGCCGTTTTCCAAAGTCGGACGGCGCAAAATCTGGCCCAGAACGTAGCCGATTACCTGAGCCGTTTCCATGCCGGGGCCAGTGACGGCGACCAGCAGGGCGGCGTTTTCGTTGTCCATCTGCCCCCGCAGAAAGTCCGCCATCCAGTCCGGTGCGGCGTCGCTCAGGGCCAGACGCGTGTCCACCGAGGCGTTGATGTCCTGCAGTTGCCGCCAAAGCGTCAAAAGCTCCGGCAGGTCGGTGAGACGGGCGGGACGGATAATAACCTCAGACATGCTCCAGCACGCGCTCCGGCTGAACACGCCCACCGGACCGGGCGATCTGCTTGTTCAAAGCCTGCAAATAGGCTTTGGTGGACGCCACAAAAATATCGGTGTGCGCGGCATGGCCGGTGTAGATCATGTCGCCGTCCGCTTTGATGCGAATGGTCACATCCGCCATGGCATCAATACCCTCGGTGACACTCTGCACAGTGTATTCAATCAGCTCGTTAGGCACTTGAACGATGCGATTAACGGCCCTGTAAATCGCATCTACAGGGCCGTTGCCGGTGTCGGCATCCATCAGCACCGCCCGGTTCTCATGCCGCAGCTTCACCGTCGCCGTTGGGATGGCCAAATCACCGCAGGAGACCTGCACCTGTGCCAGCTCATACGTTTGTGGCACCGTGGTCATCTCATCGGAGACAATCGCGTCCAAATCTTCGTCGTAGACGACTTTCTTGTTGTCGGCCACGGTCAGAAACCGCGTATAGACTTTCTCGAACTCATCTTCCATGGCGAATGTATGTCCCAGTTCGGTCAGGCGATGACGCACCCCTGCCCGGCCAGACCGCGCCGACAGAATAATTTTGCTTTCGCCGATACCGACAGTCTTAGGGTCGATAATCTCGTAGGTAGACCGCTCTTTGAGGACGCCGTCCTGATGGATGCCCGACGAATGCGCGAAGGCATTGGCCCCGACAATCGCCTTGTTCGGCTGAACCAAAATCCCGGTCATGGTAGACACCATGCGCGAGGTCTTATAAATCTCTTCGGTCTTGATACCGGTGCCGATGCCGTAGACATCGGCGCGGGTATACAGCGCCATCACGACTTCTTCCAGCGATGTGTTCCCCGCCCGCTCGCCGATGCCGTTGACCGTGCATTCCACCTGCCGCGCCCCGGCCCGGACGGCGGCCAGGGCGTTGGCCGTCGCCATGCCGAGGTCATTGTGGCAGTGTGCCGACAGCGTGACGTTCTCACTGCCCGGCACATGATTTAAAATGCCCGCAAACAGTGCCCCATACTCTTCCGGCGACATATACCCCGTGGTATCCGGGACGTTAATCACTGTCGCACCCGCTTTAATGACCGCTTCAATCACCCGGTACAGATACTCGGGGTCTGCCCGCCCGCTGTCCTCGGTGAAGTATTCAATATCTTCACAGCCCAGCGAACGCGCATACTTGACCGCCGTGACGCCAATCTCTAATGCCTCGTCCGCACTCTTTTTCAGCTTGTATTTGAGGTGGCTTTCGCTCACCCCCAGCCCGGTATGGATGCGGGGCCGCGCCGCGCCTTTGAGGGCATCCCAGGCGACATCAATGTCTTTGGGCACGGCGCGGGTCAGCCCGCAGACGGTCACGCGGTCGCTGACGGCGGCGGCGACGCGGCGCACGGCCTCAAAGTCGCCGGGGCTGGAGATCGGGAAGCCCGCTTCAATCACATCCACGCCGAGCCGCTCTAATTGCCGGGCGATTTCCACCTTTTCGTCGATGTTGAGCGAGGCCCCCGGCGACTGCTCGCCGTCGCGCAGGGTGGTATCAAAAATCTGTACTTGCTTGGTAGACATAGTTTTGCTTCTTGTTAGCTGTGACCGGCCTGGGTCAGCTCTTTTCGCATGGAAACGAAATCAATCGTGACGCCGTCCGCGAGGGAGTACGCCGTGCGCTCCTCGCCCACATAGCCGCAGATGCGGTACAGCTTCTGCCCGGTCAGTGTCGCCACCAGCTCGGCAGCTCGAAAGCCATGTGCCCATGCCTCCGCTTCGCACCGGGCCAGCAGCGCCCGCCCGATGCCCTGTCGCGCATAGGCGGGATGCACAAAAAAGGCCCGGATGCGAGCGGCATCACAGTCCGGGTCCAGCCGCCGGGACTGACGCCCCGGCTGCCGGTCTCCGCCAAACAGCGTGCCGCGCCAGCTCCACCCGCCGCAGGCGATGATCTGGTATGCATCTTCAGCGACGAAGTAGGTCCCGTCTGCGATCAGCTCCGTATCCACGCCCCAGGCAGAGCCAAGCGCGGCGGCAATCTGCGCTTCGGTGTAGTCCTGCAAGCCGAGGCTGCGGGCGGACAGCGCAATCAGCCGGTCCAATGCAGGCACGTCTGCCATGACGGCTTTGCGAAGCTTGAATGCCATAGGGCGAACGCCGTTAATCGCTGACGGTGTCGGGCTTCTTCACCCAGGACATCAGGCCGCGCAGCTGCTTGCCGACGGCTTCAATCTGCGAGTCGGCATCCTGGGCGGCCAGGGCGTTGAACATCGGGCGGTTGGCCTTGTTCTCCAGAATCCAGTCCCGTGCAAACTGCCCGGTCTGGATTTCTTTCAGAATCTTGACCATCTCGGCTTTTGTCTCATCGGTGACGATGCGCGGGCCGCGTGTCATGTCGCCGTACTGCGCGGTGTCCGAGATGGAGTAGCGCATTCCGGCGATGCCTGCTTCGTACATGAGGTCCACAATCAGCTTCAGCTCATGCAGGCACTCGAAGTAGGCGATTTCCGGCTGATAGCCTGCGTTCACCAGTGTCTCAAAGCCCGCTTTGACCAGGGCGGTCGTGCCGCCGCACAGGACCGCCTGCTCGCCGAACAGGTCCGTCTCGGTTTCTTCCTTGAAGGTTGTTTCTAGGACGCCCGCCCGGCTGCCGCCGATGCCTTTGGCCCACGCCAGCGCCAGCCCCTGCGCCTGCCCCGTCGCATCCTGCGAGACAGCAATCAGGCACGGGACGCCCTTGCCTTCGGTGTAGGTCCGGCGCACCAGATGGCCGGGACCTTTGGGGGCGACCATGAACACGTCAACCCCGGCGGGCGGCTTGATTTGCCCGAAATGGATATTGAAGCCGTGCCCGAACACCAGCGCGTTGCCCGGTTGCAAGTACGGCGCGATGCTTTCGCGGTAGACATCGCCCTGAACCTCATCGTTGATCAGGATCATAATGATGTCGGCTTCCTCGGCGGCCTCTTCCACGGTCTTGACGCTCAGACCCGCTTCTTCAGCCTGCGCCCAGCGTTTGGAGCCGTGGCGCAGACCCACCCGCACATCCATCCCGCTGTCATGCAGGTTGAGCGAATGCGCGTGTCCCTGGGAGCCGTAGCCAATCACGGCGAGCTTCTTGCCTTGCAGCAAATTCAAATCGGCATCGTTGTCGTAATAAACTTTCACTGCCATCGTCTCTGTGTTCTCCTAATCTCCCGGCAGGGCCGGAACAAGCAGTACTTTGATCTGCTTTTCTGTTTTGATTTCTTCTTCTACCTGCTCCATAACATCGCGGTAATCGCGTGCTCGAATGTCTTCCGGCTCCGGTGTCACGACAACATACCACCAGTCGCCATCATGCTGAACCCCGAGGTGCGAGACGTTCAAGCGAAAGTCAGACGGTTGGTGCTTGTTGATATAAGTCTCCACGATGTTGAGTGTTTCCGTTTCGCTCATAGCCATTTTCACCCGTGCAAAACGGGCACAAGCAGGATTTTTAGGTCTTCATGCTCTTCAATGTCGCCTTCTGCCTCGGCCAGCCGTCCGTAGTAGTCATAAGAACGGATGTCCTCTTTATCCGGCTGCACGACCACTTCCCACCAGTCATCGGAAGAATGACGCAAGCCAGTTTCACTGACATTCAAGCGATAATTAGTCGGCTGATGCGGTTCCAGGTAGCGTTTTACGACATCCACAATTCTTTTCTGTTCTTCAGTCATGTTCTACTCCAAAGTAGCGGAAGACCTTTGCGGCATCCCGCATCATAGCCCTTGCGACTGCCTCATCTGTGGTACGGTGCTGGTAGTCGGCAGAAATCCGTGCTGCATAAAGACGACGCACAGTTGCAGTCACATCGGCCTTTGATCTTACGGGCAGTGTCAAATGCAGACGAATAAGTTTAGGAAGTGCTTTGTGATTGGGCGTTTCCTGATCATCTCCAAAACTAGCTCCTGACTCCACAAGTTCGTCTGTGAGAACGCTAAACACTGCATAATAAAACCGGCTGACACAGCTTCGATAACGTTTTCTATCAAGCAATTCGCGGCCAGCACGAAAATTATCAGCCCCTATCTCACGCCACGTCGCCATTGTCCCCTCCGTGATGCCTCCGTGATACCCACACGCCCCACCCCGCGCCGACCAGCAGGCCGAGGCCGACGAAGAGGCCCAGGTTGACCAGCAGGTTCTTGACGGTGTCCAAGCCGAGTTTTGCCGTGATGGCATTGTAGAGCGTCCACAGTAAGAAGTTGCCGACGCCGACGGCCAGCCCGGTGCCCACGCCGCGCCCGAGGCGCATGGCCCAGACGCCCCAGGCGAGGCCGAGGAGCGGTGCGAGGACCAGCACGGTGAGCATGAGCAGATGGCTCTGATGGGCGTTGATTAGCTCTTTCATATCCATTTAGAGTCTGCTAGAATCTGCGCGACATACCAAGCGCGAAAGAAAGCAACTTCCCAAGAGGCCGTGGGACTGGAAGTCCTCGGCTGTGAGGCGCAGACGCCTAGTCTCCACCTGCGTGGAGAAGGAGCAGGATAAACATAGGGTTGTATCTTTGTCCGCGAAGGCGGACAGTTGGCGTCTGCGCCTCACAGCCGAGGACTTCCAGTCCCACGGCCTCTTAACACGCGATCCAAGACGGCTCTTTCGCTAAATGCCGCGTGCGCCGCGTGCCATCGCAATCCGGCCCGTGCGGACCAGCTCCCGGATGCCGTAAGGCTCCACTAGCTTCTCGAAGGCATCAATTTTGTCGTTGCCGCCGGTCAGCTCAATCACGAACGTCTTTTCAGACATATCCACGACGCGGCCCCGGAAGACATCGACAAGCTGCATCAGCGCGGTTCGGTTTTCTACCAAAGCGTTGACTTTGATCAACGCCAGCTCGCGGGCAATCAGCGGAATACCGGCGTAGTCCTGCACTTTGGAGACGTCAATGAGCTTGTGCAGCTGCTTGGTGATCTGCTCCACTTCCCCTTCGTTGCCGTTGACCACCAAAGTCATCCGCGAGACTTCCGGGTTCTCGGTGATGGAGACGGCCAGGGACTCGATGTTGTAGCCCCGGCGCGAAAAGAGAAGCGAGACACGCGAAAGCACGCCGGGCTTGTTGTCGACGAGAACGGTAATTGTATGCTGCTGCAAAGCGTCTTTGCTCCTTTATTCGGGCCATCTTCTACAGTGTATCATAGATGGCATCATCGTCGTTAATCCAGTATTCTTGAAGCGTAGGCAGGGAAAGCGCCCGCATATCCTCAAACGCTGCGCTTTCGGCGTCTGGCTCCTTTGAGGCTTCCGTTTCCGGCGAAAGGTCAGCAATCATGGTGTCCTAATTTTAGCCCCGTGCCGGAACAGACAATGCCAAAATTTGGGCGATGCCTTGTTCCACTTGAGCCAAGTCTGTGGAGGTCATTTTTCCCAGCAGGCGTCCAACGTGTCGTTGATCTGCCATTCCTAGATAGCCCCGGACGGCGGAGGGCAAAAGCAAGCCGGCCTCTTTCCAATCGCCCAGCGTGGTGTCCCCTGGGCGAAAAGGCGTATTCAGATTGCTCGTGATAGCCGCGACAATAATTTTCGTCCCGGAGCTATTGAACGCTTCGCTGCTGAGAGCAACGGCAGGCCGTTTCTTCCGGCCCGGCTCGTCCGTGAATGGCATCTCAACAAGCAGAATATCACCACGCTGATAGCTGTTTCTCATAGAGTATCGTACACTGAGTCGGATTCGTTGTCCCAAACTTCCCAAAGCGAACGAGAGGAGAACGCCTGCCAGTCGTCTTGCAGCAGACGCTCTGCGTCTTCCTCGCGCTGCCTGGCAGAGAAGGCTTCCAGCGCGAGTTTTATTACTGTCTCACGTTCCTGCCCCCGCTTCCGCGATTCCTCCGTCAGCCACGCTTCCGTCTCCGGCGAAAAGTCTATGGTCATAGTCATAGCGTCACCTCTCAACCAGTGTGTTCAGCCAATCTGCATCAGTTTATGAATACCGCGCAGCACTTCGTCTCGGTTCTTGGCGGCCTTCATCCATTGCGGCAGGTAGCGGGCCAGGCCGGTGTTGGGATAGGAACACTCATCCCGCAAGTCGGCTTCCACATACCGTTTCAGGTAGGCCAGATGAGGCCGGTTGTAGGCCCAAAGCGTTTTGCCACTACACGGCGTTTGGAACCACAGCGGCAAGTTAAAGTACCAATCAGTCGCGTTGCCGTAAGCCTGCCCATCCGTCTTTATGTCTTTGAGATGGGCACACTGAGTGCAAATCAAGCGGGCAAAGTCAGGTACTCCGTACCAAATATCTGGTCCAGATACTTTCTGAAAGACATAGCCATGCGCCATCTCCGGTTCTATTGTGCGAACTGTTGCACAGCCGCCGCAGACGGGGCACTTGACGTAAAACACGTCGGCGAATGTGGATAGTCCTTCCCCTGTGTTCTCAAAGCGTATCGGCATTGTATTTTCAGAGTTCGAGATCGTCCAGCGCCAGAACACGGAGTTCTGTCACGCGGCGAAGCGCCAAGTCGTTGGTCAAAAACGCCTCGCAGCCTGCCGCGAGGGCACAGGCGATTTGCAGTGCGTCCGGCAATCCCAACCCATATCGCGCTCGCAGTTCGGCAGCCTGTTGACCGATATGTTGATCGACCGGAACAAAGATCGTGTTGCGTCCTTGAACAATGAGGTCAGCGAATTGCTGGAGACGCTTCATGTCTGCCACACGATACGGCAGCACCAGGCACTCTGAGAGTGTGATTGGCGAAGTTACGGCAGTAACGCCCCCGGCATCAATTTCTCGAAACACAACTTCGACGAGACTGAAATATGCGGGATTTCGCTCCACTTGATAGATGACCGGAGCCGTATCTAAAAAGAGAAGCGAAACACCCTGCAAAGCATCTGCGAGTTTCATGGCGTCGGCTCCGAAGGCGCAGACAGCCGGTTGCCAGACAGCATTTGGTCTCGCCGTTCGGTATCCTCACGGCGGGTGCGCGTCACCCACTCCTGCGCGTCTTCGCCGAGCAGAGAATATGGGAACAGCCCCGCCGCGTCCGTCCAGGAGGGGCGCTCCCCGGCGTCTTTCCCAATCATACCTCGCAACGCCGTCCGCAGGAGGTCGGCGGGAGCAAGCCCCTGCCGCGCCGCCTCTTCCTGAAGCCACGCTTCCTCCTCTGCTGAGATGTCAATGGTCATCGTCATGGCGTCACCTCAAAATCAAGCCCGAACCACTCTCGCCATTTTCGGGCATTCTCGCCATAGGGGTCAAGGCCGCCCGTTGCATTTGGCAGAAAGGGCATCATTTGCCAATCTTCGCTGCCGGGACAGCCAAGAAGGCTCCAGCGGTCTATGAAATCAATAAAGTTGTCACCTAGTCGGTATCCATGTCCGTCGCCGCCATCATGGCTAAGGTAAACAACAGGCGGGTCGGGCACGAACTTGAGATCGAATGCCAGCAGATCACCGTTAGCGACCTGCGCGAACGCAAGTTTATTGTGCCAGACACTGTCATAAGAGTCTTCCACGTCAGCAAAATTGGTTTCCAGCCAGCCGTGATAGTTTTTGATGGCTTCACGCAGTTGAGGCAAGCCCCAGGAGCATTCGCCAGAGAAAATCTCCCGTAGCTCCTGCGGTAATACTACGTTGTCAGGAAGATACCAATCTAGACTTAAATGGCCTGAAAACTCTGTGAGAACCTTGCGAAACGAAGTTGGCAGCACCCTTCCAATCTCGGCTTCAACTTGGGCGATGTCTTCTTCAGACGCAGGCGGCAGGATTGCCATTTCGTGGGCCTCGCCCCCCATCCGCTGGCAAGCATCCAGTGCGGCCTGCCAGCGGCGAACCCATTCGGCGTAAGAAGCTTCCATCAGAGCAGTTTACCCCGCTGTCACCGGCTCGCGCTCGGTCTGCTCTTCTTTTTTGGAGGGGCGCACTTCGTTCTCCGGCATATAGGTTTCGCTTTCCATGTAGGAGTCCAGCGGGACCATGTCGGGGGGACGCTGGACGACCATGTCTTTGATGGTGCCGCCACTTTTGATCATCGGGTAGACGTTGTCTTCTTTGGCGATCCTAAAGTCCAGGACAGTCGGGCGGTCGGTGATGGTCATGGCCTCTTCCAGCGCGGCTTTGACGCCGGACGGCTCGGAGCAGCGGATGGCGTGGGCGCCGTAGGCTTCGGCCAGCTTGACGAAGTCCGGGGAGGCTTCCAGGTCCACATGCGAGTAGTTGGAGTCCCAGAACAGTTCCTGCCACTGGCGGACCATGCCCAGATACGTATTGTTCAGGATGCAGATTTTGATGGGCAGCTTGTAGACGGTCGCCACCATCAGCTCCTGAATGCACATCTGAATGGAGCCGTCGCCGGAGACGCAGAACACGGCGGCGTCGGGCTGGCCAAACTGTGCCCCGATGGCGGCGGGCAGGCCGAAGCCCATGGTCCCGAGGCCGCCGGAGGTCACGAACTGATGCGGATGCTGGCACTTGTAGAACTGCGCGGCCCACATCTGGTGCTGGCCGACATCGGTGGCGACAATGCCTTCGTGCCCGGTGATCTCGCCGATCTGCTCAATCACATACTGGCCGTGCAGGACGCCGTCGGCGGGGTAGCTCAGCGGGAAGTCTTTCTTCCAACCCGAAATCCGCGCATTCCATTCGGTGTGCGTCGCGGGTTCCACCATGGGGATCAGCTCGGTCAGCACGGCTTTGACATCGCCAACCACCGGCACATCGGCGGCCAGCACTTTGCCGATTTCGGCAGGGTCGACGTCGATGTGAATGATCTTGGCGTTTGGGACCCACTCGTCCACCTTGCCGGTCACGCGGTCGTCAAAGCGTGCGCCGACGGCAATCAGCAGGTCGCATTCGGAGACGGCGTAGTTGGCATAGGCCGTGCCATGCATTCCGAGCATCCCCAGCGACAGCGGGTTTGTTTCCGGGAACGCGCCCAGGCCCTTCAGGGTCGTGGTGACGGGAATGTCCGCTTTTTCCGCCAGCGCCCGCACTTCTTCGTAAGCGTCCGAATACACCGCGCCGCCGCCGACATACAGCAGGGGCCGCTCACTGGCCGCGATCAGCTCCGCCGCACGGGCAATCTGCCGTGTGTGGCCTTTGGTGGTCGGCTTGAACGTCGGGATATTGACCTCTTCCACCGGCGTGTAGTCAAACACGGCGTTAGAGATGTCTACCGGCATATCAATCAGCACCGGGCCGGGGCGTCCCGAGCGGGCGACGTGGAATGCCTCGGCAATGATCTCCGGCAGCTTGGTGACATCGCGCACCTGCCAGTTGTGCTTGGTGATGGGCATGGTGATGCCCATGATGTCGGCTTCCTGGAAGGCATCCGTGCCGATGGCCGAGGTCCGCACCTGCCCGGTGATGCAGACAATCGGGACCGAGTCCATCATGGCATCGGTGATAGGCGTCACCAGGTTGGTCGCGCCCGGCCCGGAGGTCGCCAGGCAGACGCCGACTTTGCCGGTCGCCAGCGCATAGCCTTCCGCCATGTGCCCCGCGCCCTGTTCGTGGCGCACGAGGATATGCTGAATATCGGGAAAGTGATAGATGGCATCGTAGATGGGGATAATCGCCCCGCCGGGATAGCCAAAAATGGTATCCACGCCTTCGCGTTTCAGGCACTCCAAGAGCGCCCGGCTTCCAGTCATTTGCATGGGTCAAGTCCTTCTAAAAGTCTGCTACAAAGTCTAAACAACAGTTATCATTCAATTTGCCCCCGGATTGAAATCCGGGGGGGCGAGGTCACGTCAGAGACGCAAAAAGCCCCTCGTCCAGAGCATTGCCATGGGGCAAGGGACGAGAGGCTTTTCCAAAACACAAAGCATCACGCGGTACCACCCTTGTTCGGCTCAAGACCTCTGCCCCCGACGCCGGGAACAAAAGCGATAAGCCGCACTTGGAGCGCGATGACGGGCGCGAACCGGGTGGCCTTAATAGCTGTTCGCTCCTAAAAAGCGAACACCGTTCAAGACACCTGCTCAGAGGGGAGAGTGCACGCGGTTTGCTGCCGTCTCGCACCAGGCGACGGCTCTCTGAAAACAAACGGGCGCGGACTATGTCCTCGTCACTGCATTTCTTAAAACTATTCGGTTATGTCAAGCAGTATACCCGCCTCTTTACAAGGCTGTCAAGGGCCGTGTCAATTAGAGTATCGTCAGTAATCATAACCGTTCTTTCAACTGTTCTTTCAGCAGCCGCGCCCCTGGCCGTTTCAAATCCGGCTCTTCAGGTCTATGCTGCTCCGGTTTAACCCCCCGCCCCGTGCGGGAACACAGGGACACGAACGAAGCAAGGAGAACGAACTTTATGGCAGAAGAAATCGGCAAGCAAAATCGGCAGACCCCCAGCGATGCCGAAGTAGAAGCGGCCAATGACGGCCACCAGGCGCGGCGCGTGGACGCAGACAGCAAAAGCGATGCCACGCTGGCCCCCCATCCTCTGCCCCGCGCCCAGTCTCAAGATGTCACCGGCGACGCTCTGAGAAACGATCAGCGGCTGGAAAATAACTCGGTGGAAATGAGCGGCACGAAAACCGACCGCTCCCACGACGACCTGGGCACGGCGGTTGATACCCCCGAAGCCGCCGACACGCACTGAGCGCAGACACCCGAGGCCGACGCGAAAGCGTCGGCCTTTTTGTCTGCGCTACTCCTCTGTCGCCATTTCAGGGGCCAGGCCCAGCCAGTCCACCAGGCGGTCCGGGGGGAGGCGCTGGAAGCACTCGTCCATCTCCACACCGCTGTAGCGCCAGAACAAGACGGCGGAATACGGGTGCTTCAAAGCCTGGCCCGCGAACGCCTTGCGGTCCGGCATCCCGCGCAGATGAGCGAACGTCCCGGCGATCTCGCGGCGCAGGGCTGACGCCCGCGCCTGAATGTCCAGCAGCTCGGCCTTGACCGTGTCCGGCAGGTGCGGGAGCATATCATCAAAGCCAGCCGACAGGGCCGCCTCCACTTTGCGCCTCGGCGTACTGAGCGTACTCAGCACACGGTCAATCATCACATAGGCCGCGCTTTTGATCTTGACCCGGTGATAGGCGGCATCGCGCACCACAACGCCCTCCCCGCTGAAGGGCACGATGGCTTCCACGGCCCGCGTCACTTCCTCCAGCGTTTGCAGCGGGTATTCCCGGACCCGCGCCGTTGGCAGGTCTTCCAGCGCGGCGATGTCCAGCTCGGCCAGCGTCGCCTTGTCCCAGGCCGCCAGCCAGGTCAGCCGCCGCTCGGCGAACGGAACAATCACCCGGTTTTCCGGGGCGGTCAGCTCGAATGAATAAAACGTATTGGGGTCAAGCCGCTCCGCCAGCCCGGCCAGCGAGCTGCCCCCCTCCACCAGCGCCCGCTCGACCAAAGCGCGAAACGTGGTCCCGCTGGTGTTGACCGGACCGGACGCATCTGGCGTACCTTTGGTGGCGATCCGCCACTCGCCCCGGTGGAAGTAGAAACAGATGAGCGACCCATCCACCTTTTCCTGAACGCGGGCCGTGGCCCAGTCCAGCGGGTGCGCGTTCGGCTCCAGCCAGTTGAAGAACTTGAAGAAGCTGCGCGAGATGACCTCCCACTGCTCCGTGCCCAGAATGAGAGCGCGGCATTCCTGGCAGATTGGCTCGTGCATCGGCGAGGCGATCTGATTGTAGTTTAGGGCGACGACGCCCAGGCCCTCGTTGTGCTTGGCTTTGATGGCATAGGTCGCCGCCAACTTTTCCAGTGTTCCACCGCCCCGCAGAAACTTTTGTACTTCAAGCTCCATCGTGTTTATCCTCCCGCCACCAAAAGGTATGCCTACGGCACTTGCAGTATCCATTCTTTGCCCGCATAGCGAGTGGCCTGCGGCGGGTCATCTAGCATAAACGGCATGATAGGCGACGCGGCGGTTTTGCCGTTCGGCAGTGTGCGCGTAACCTGCACCGTGTATGCCCCTGACCGGGACAAGTCGGCCAGCCGGGACAGGACAAATCGATACTGACGCTTCCCGCCCGGCGGCAGGATCAGCGGCGTATTATCTTTGCGAGGCGTGTCCGACAGGTCGCGCCCGGCGGCCAGCAGGGGCATGGTGTTGTCTATTGGCTTGTCGCTTGGCCCAGTCATGGACAGATGAAACGCGGCTATCTCCGCGCCGACTGTCCCCAAAGCCAGCGGCTGCGCCGTCGTGTTTTGGAGCGTCACCGTTAGCACTACCGGCTTTTGAGTAGACTGCACATCCCCGGCAGTCCAGACCGAGAGCTGCAAGCCGTCCGTTTCCGGGCCGGATTTCGGTGGCGTAGGCGCAGTTGCAGCGGCAAAGTTTTTTGCCGCAAGCGAGCCAGGAGCCAGCAAGTCCACGGCAGCGGGTGTTAAGCCATTCAGTGCGTCCATTTGGTAAGCCCGCAGTCCATCTTCGCTGTTGCTGTTGACGTACAAAAGCGGACTTCCCGGCACAAAAAACATAGACGCTGGCAGACCAGGAACAGCCATGGTTTTAAGCGCGGTGAGCGCCCCGGTTTGCTCTATCCGGTACGGCGCAATGAAGTCCGAATTGAGTACCAGCAAAACCTGGCCGGTGGGGTCAACGATCAGGCTTGTGCCGCCGTTGGTTTCGCCATGTGGGTCACGCGGAACGACAATGCCGGGTAGCGGAACGAGGTCCGCATTTTTGTCAACGCGCATGGGCATGACGACATCTTCGATACGGGCTGTCGGGTCGTCCGGCGGCCCCACCCAGCGTGAGGACAGTATAAAGGCGAAGCGGCCTGAAGGCATAAGCGCGACGGCTTTATCCTGCTCACCCAGCGTCAGCCCGTCCGGCAGCTTTTGTGCCAAAACACGCTCTGTTCCCAGCACTGCCGCCACCTGTCCATCCGCGTCCAGTCGGTAGCCGGTTGTTCCTGACGCGCAGGAGTAGATTAGGGTCCCGGTCGTATCCAAAACTGAATATCCCGACGGCTCGCCGCCCTGCGCGGTCAGTGTCAGCCCACCCTCTTTTCCCACGGCATAAAGAACGTACCCCACCCCGGTTACAGTGTACAGAAAGCGTCCTTTCGGGTCCATCAGTAGCAGTTCAGGAATTTTTTGTGGCGATGCAACCGTTGACGGCGTGAGCGGGGAGAGCGCCCCATCGGCCCCCACACGAAACTGGGAAATTGTCTTTTCACCGCCCACATACAAAAACCTGCCGTTGGGAGCAGCCGCCACATAGCCGGTTCCCTGTTCCACAGCCACAGGCGCATTCAGTGTCGGGAATACGCTGCCGTCCGGGGAAACTCGAAACGTCCGCACATCATGTGTTTGACTGGTTTGATAGAGAGTATACAAAAACGTGCTGCGTTTGGGCGGGTCCCGCCGCGCCTCCGGCCCACTGTATCCGGTCGCGCCTTCCAAGAGATGCACTTTCAGTGGCCCGGCGCTCAAAACGGTCCGATACACCGTTCGGCGGACGCGGACGGTATAGACACCGGCGCGAGAAAGGTCAAACAGCCGGGCCAGATTGAAGCGATAACGCAGCGTCCGCCCCGGCTCAACCAGGACAATTACGTTGGCGCTTGCGGACATCGGCGGCCTGAGTGTCCACACACCGCACACTGTCTTTGCAGCCGCCTGGCCTTTCTCATCGGTCACAGTAAACTCAAACGAAGACTTTTCATTGGCGCTGCCGCCGACCCGCAGCGGCTTCAGCCCGCTGTTGTGCAGGGTGAGCGCCAACATAGCGGGCTGTCCTTCCGGTACGCGGCTGTCTATGGTGGCAGTGAGCGTCAGCGGCCCGGAAGAAACTGATGCCCGCGTAGGCGTCGGAGACGGAGCGCAGACGCCTAGACGTGGAACGGTCAGTAGCGCCGCGCCCACAAACAAAATTACTATTGCCGTTTTCCACTGCCACACGCTGCCGTTTGGTTTGCCTACCATATCTGCCTCCTGTCACGTTCTACAAATGCTCTTCCGGCTTGAAGTCGTAGCCCAGCACGCCGCCGAAGAAAGCCAGTGTGTCTAATATGTGCCGGTTCCAGTAAAGCCAGTCATGCTGTCCGGGATGCTCGGCGTACTCGTGGGGGACACCCAGTTCGGTTAAGTGGGCGTCAAACTTCCGGTTATCCTCAATCAGAAAATCGTCCACGCCGCAGTCTATTCGCAGAGCCAGCGGATACGCCGGGTCGAGATTAGCAGCCAGCGCAAACACATCGTTGGGGCCGCCCTGCGGCTGTGCGCCGAAGATAGGCCGCCATTCGTCGTTGTCTGAAAAGTCCCGCTGCCCAATCCCCACCGCACCGGAGTGGCTGACAGCCCCGCAGAACAGGTCTGGGTGCTTCAGAGCCAGCTTCAAGGCTCCGTAGCCGCCCATCGACAGCCCGGCGGCGACGCGGCCCTCACGGGTGGGGAGGGTGCGAAACGTCCGGTCCACAAAGCCGACGATGTCCTGTGTCAGATGCGTCTCATACGCCGCCAGAGGCCGATCCACGGCATCCGTGTAGAAGCTGCGCTCGCCGTTGGGCATGACGACAATCAGCGGCAGTCCGCCAACATACCGCTCCAGGCTGGTGCGCCGTGCCCAGGCGGTGTGGTCGTCGGAGAGGCCGTGCAGCAGGTACAGCACCGGAAACGGCCCGTCGCCTTCGTCGGGCACGAGGACGTTGAGCGAGACCATTTTTTGCAGCAGGTTGTTCTGGTTCAGGTGAAACTCAGCGATTGGCATAAGTTGGTCCTTTCAGAGAGGCCCCCCCGCCCCAATAATGGGGAGCCGGAAGTTAGGAGTAGGGGCAGGGTCCCCCCGCCCTCTTTTCCTGTGTCTTATTCCAGTTCTCCCATTATTGGGGGCCAGGGGGCCTCTTGTCCGTCTTTCAACAGCGACAGCGTCAGCTCCCGCCGCCGGGCATACCGCTCGTCGGACACGGCGGGCGTCGCGCCCTCCGTAGACACCGGCGCGTCCAGCGTGATCCACGACCGGCAGCCGCCGTACTGCGGCAGCACCGGGCGCACCACCGGCGCGGGCAGCGCGTAGGCCCGGAGCAGAAGCACCCAGACGGGCTTGTATGGCTCCCAGTCAAAGCGCCCGTCGATAAACTGCGGACTCCAGATATGCTGGGGGGCCAGATTGTTCAGCGTCGCCCGGTCCTCCACCCGCACCACGTCTGTGACTTCCGCTGCCGCCTCAAAGCGCAGCTCCGTTGGGAGTGTCTTGCGGCTTTCCTCTTCGCGGAGCCACTGCCCGAAGCACGGCTGCAAGTCCCCCGCCCGCTCCGTCTCGTGCGCGTAAGTGGGGTACAGCAGAAACTGCCGCGCCCGCAGGTCAAACTCGCCGGTGTCTTCAATTAGCCCGCCTTTGCGGACCAGAATAAGCTGATGGCCCTCTAAAAGCGACCGCTGCACAACTGCCCATTCTTTCAGGGCTGTGGTTAATTCATGGGGTAGCATGGCACAAGTATACCCCGCCGCGCCGCCTCTGCCGGGTATACTATTGCCATCCACTCAGGAGGAACCCCCGATGGCGATTGCGGAGACAGAACTTTTCACGCAGATACGACCCGGTATGCCCATCACGGAAGACGAGTTGATGCGTCTGCCGAAAGACGGGCCGGGCAACCCAACCTTAGCGAAGTATGAACGTGTGAATGGGAGGCTCACGGAAGTGCCAACACAATTTGGGCATGACGAGATCGGCATTAACATCATTTTGCTGATTGGCCCGCATACCCGAGGGCGCGGGGTCGTCTCAACAGGACAGGACGGCTTTCGGATGGCGAATGGCAACATCCGCGCCTCGGATGTATCATTCACGCGCCGGGAGCGTATCCCTGGCGGCAGGCCGGGCACAGGGTACGGCAGCGTCGCGCCGGATTTGTGCGTGGAGATTATTTCGCCGTCGGAGCGGCCCGTAGACATTGCGGACAAGCTGCACGATTATTTTGACAGCGGCGCATCTCTGGTGTGGCACGTCTTCCCCGAAACGCAGTCAGTGACGGTGTGGGCCTCGCCGACGGAGGCGCGGGCACTCAGCGGCGAAGACACTTTGGATGCCGGGGACCTGCTGCCGGGGTTTTCCTGCCGCGTCAGCGACCTATTTATTGGAGAGTGAAAGCAAATTATGCAGTATCGTAATTTTGGAAACACAGACTTGAAAGCGTCCGTCATTGGCTTCGGCGTCTGGACCGTCTCGACAAAGATGTGGGGGGTCATCGATGACACCCTGCGGCGGCGGCTTTTAACCCGGGCGTATGAGCTGGGCGTGACATTCTACGACACGGCGGATGTCTACGGCGATGGCCTCGGCGAGACCATCCTGGCCGAGACGCTGGGGGCGCACCGGGACGAGCTGACCCTGGCAACGAAGTTCGGCTACGACTGGTACACCGCCCCCGGCGAGCAGCCCGGACAGCGCGAACGGCCCCATAACTGGTCGCCCACGTTTGTCAAACGCGCCTGCGAGGAAAGTTTGAAACGGCTGGGCACGGACCGGATTGACCTGTACCAGATGCACAACCCGCGTCTGGAATCCATTCAAAGCGATGACCTGTTTGCCGCGCTGGAAGACTTGAAAGCCGAGGGGAAAATCCGGCACTACGGCGCGGCGCTCGGCCCGGCGCTGGACGTCCGGCAGGCCGAAGAAGGGGCCGTCGCCTTCCGCACCCGGCACGTCGCCTCGGTGCAGATCATTTTCAATTTGCTGGAACAGGTGCTGGCCGGGGACGTGCTGGCCGCCGCCCGCGAGACCGGCGGCGGGGTCATGTGCCGTATCCCCCATGCGTCGGGCCTGCTGGAAGGCTCCTATACCACCGAGACCGAGTTTGCGCCCGGCGACCACCGCAACTTCCGCGTGTCCACCAATGAAAAGCGCAAAGCGTGGCTGGAAGACGGCCTGAAAAAAATCGAGCAGCTTGACTTTCTGCTTCAAGGCACAGGCCGCACGCTCGGCCAGGCCGCGTTGCAGTGGCTCTGGTCCGAGCCGCTCCTCGCCACCGCCCTGCCCAACATCTACGACGAAAAGCAGCTCGAAGAATTCTGCGCCGCCCCCGACACGCCCGCGCTGACGCCCGAAGAGCTGGCGCGGGTTGAAAAGTTGTACGCGGGCAACTTTGGGCTGTAGATGGCATTGTTGCCTAGATGAGCCGCCAAATGCCGGGGGTGTAGAAACCCCCGGCAGAGAGGCACCCTTCGGGTGAGGAGCCGACTGTAGGGGCAGGGCTTGCCCCGGCCCTTCTTTGGCCTCTTGTTCTTTGGCTTCTCTCTGCCCTAATCTTTGTCCGAAGGACATTTCTTTGCCGGGGGTTTCTACACCCCCGGCGTTTGGCGGCGGCACTCTAAACCGCGAGGGGTAAGATTTATGCAGCAACGCCGCTTTTGTAGTTTATGAAAAGGAACGAGAGAGAATGGAAGAGTTAATGGCGCGGCTGACGGCACGCGCTCAGAACCCGGCGCGGGCGGTGGATGAAGGCCGGAGCCAGGTCGGCGCACCGGCGACAGCGGCGGAGATGGCGGACGCGGAAGCGGTGCTGAAGTTTGCCCTGCCAGGGCTGCTGAAAGAAGTCTACACAAACGTCGGTAATGGCGGCTGGGGACCGGGCGGCGGCCTGCCGCCGCTGGCAAGCCTGCCGGATGCCTACCGGGCGCGGCGTCAGGACAATGGCGGCCTCTCGTGGCCGGCGGGCCTATTGCCGATTTGCGACTGGGGCGGCGGCATGGCCTCGTGCCTGGACTGCGCGGGCGAGGCAGTGCGTGTCGTGCGCGTGGACCCGAATATGCCCAAAGCCGATGCCGCCGGGCGCATCCCGGCGGCCCTGCACTACGAAAACGCCGGGCGGGTCAAAGAAGCCTGCTGGGTGGAGAACGAGTCGCTGGCAGGCTGGCTGGAAGCCTGGGCTGAGGGCCTGCCGTTGTTTTATCTGGCCTACCGGGGCGGGGCGGAGGAAGAAGAGGACGAGGAATATGAGGAAGACGGCGAGGAAGCCTAATCTGAACTGGCACTGGAAGTGCCAGCCTACTTGCAAACGGAAAAAGTCACTCCGTGACTCGGGAAAGCCTACGCAAGCGGGTCTTGAGTCGCGGAGCGACTTTATCGGCTTACTAGTAGACTGGCACTTCTAGTGCCGGTCGCTCCCACGCAGGAGTTTCGGCCCCGTCTGCCGAACTACGCCCTATGCAAGAACCTTCTGATTCCACGTCCTTTGACCCCCAGCCCCATCGCGCTCAGTTTCCATCGCTGGGGCTGACACTCGACGGCCACCCTGCCGCCTTTTTTGACAACCCCGGCGGCACGCAAGTCCCGCAGGCGGTGATTGACGCTGTCAGCGGCTACTATATGTCGCAGAACGCCAATGTCGGCGGGGCGTTTGAAACGAGCCGCCGCACGGATGCCGTGGTGGCCGGAGCGCGGGCGGCGATGGCGGATTTACTGGGGGCGCCCGGCCCGGAAACGATTGTGTTTGGGCCGAGCATGACCGCGCTGACGTTTCATCTGGCGCGTTCGCTGGCCGAGACGATCATGCCGGGCGATGAGATTGTGGTGACGGCTTTGGACCACGATGCCAACGTCGCGCCGTGGCTGGATTTGGAAGCCGCCGGGGCCGTCATTCGGACGGTGGATATTCGCCCCGAAGACGGCACGCTGAATCTGGACGGCCTCCAGGCCATGCTCAGTGCGCGGACACGGCTGGTGGCGGTGACGCACGCTTCCAACGCGGTCGGAACCATCCCGCCGGTGCAGCAGATTGTGGAGATGGCCCACGCGGTCGGCGCGTGGGTTTTTGTGGATGCCGTGCAGTATGCCCCGCACGGGCCGCTGGATGTGTCGGCGCTCGGCTGCGACTTTCTGGCCTGCTCGGCCTACAAGTTCTTCGGGCCGCATCTCGGCATTTTGTATGGCCGCGCCGAGCATCTGAAGTCGCTGACGCCGCACAAAGTCCGCCCGTCGAAAGACACCATTCCGTACCGCTGGGAGCTAGGCACACTCAGCCATGAAAGCCTGGCCGGGCTGACGGCGGCAGTGACCTATCTGGAAAGCCTCGGCACGGGCGAGACGCGCCGCGCCCGGCTTTTAAGCGCACTGACCCGCCTGCAAGCCTATGAGCAGACGCTGTCTCAGCATCTCTTAGAAGGGCTGGCAGCACTGGGCGATGTGACGGTCTACGGCCTAACGGACACGGCCCGGCTGGCCGAGCGCCTGCCGACCGTGGCGTTCACCTGGCCCCGGCTGTCCCCGCGTGCCACGGCGGAGCATCTGGCCGCGCACGGCATCTGCGTGTGGAGCGGCAACTATTACGCGCTGAGTTTGATGGAGCGGCTGGGGCTGGAAGGCGCGGGCGGCGCAGTGCGCGTGGGGCTGGCGCATTACAACACGCACGCCGAAATCGACCGCCTGCTGGCCGTGCTGGCGGACGTTCCCCACTCTGCGGACTAAAGGAGACACCTATGGAAGACGAAGACATTGAGCGGCTTTTGATGAAGCAGGACGAGGCGCTGGCGCTTTTGGAGCGCCTGCGGATTGCGGAACCGGCGGGGGCGAAAGAACAGACCGACGCGAGCGGCGGGCGGCGCGACTTCCGACGCTGGCCTGCGCCGGAGGGCGTCACGGTGGAGATGCACGACGGTGATGGCTGGCAGCCTGCCGACTTCAGCGACCTCGGCATCGGCGGGGCGCGGCTGACGGCGGTTCCCGCCTGGCTTGACGGCCCCGTGCCGGTGCGCCTGCGTGGGGCCTCCGCCCCGGCGGTGCTGGCGCTGGGGGATGTGATGTGGCTCGACAAGCAGAGCGGCGCGGCGGGCCTGCGGTTTGAGTTTCAGGACCCGGAAGAGCGCGATGCCTGGACAGCCCTGCTGATTGATGCCCTGCTGGCGCGGTATGCGCTGGGCTAGGAGGAGTCTATCCGCCCCGCTTTGCTTCCAGTTCTTCCCACCGGGCATACAGCGCCGTGACCGCATCGCGGGCGGGCGGCAGGGCGTTCCAGACTTCCTGAAGTTTGGCAGTATTGGAGGCGACGGCAGGGCTTTCCAGGCTTCGCTCCAATGCCGACACGGCCTCTTCGGCGGCCTCGATTTTGGCTTCCATGCCGGACAGCTCGCGCCGCTCGGAGGTAGACAGGCGGTTCGGCGCAGGCGGAGCGGCGGCTCTGGGCTTTGCGGCGACCGGCGCGGGCGGCGGCATCTGCGCGGCTTCCCACTGGGCAAGGCTGGCGAAATGCGCGGCCCCGCCCCGGCCATCGAGGGCCAGCAGGTCGGTGGAGACCTGTTCCAGTAAGTAGCGGTCATGGGTCACCAGCACCAGAGCGCCGGGGAAGCTTTCCAGGCTGTCTTCCAGCACTTCCAGCGTGGGAATGTCTAAATCGTTGGTCGGCTCATCTAAAATCAGCACGTCGGCGGGGCGCAGCATCAAGTTGGCGATTAAGATACGCGCCTGTTCGCCGCCCGACAGGTAGCGAATAGGCGTTTGAAGCTGATCGGTCTTGAACAAAAACCGCTTGGCCCACCCGGAAACGTGCATGGGGTTTCCCCGGTAGATCACCGTGTCGCTGTTCGGAGACAGCGCATCGCGCAGGGTCTGCGTCCGGTCAAGCTGTGCCCGGTTCTGGTCAAACAGGACGACGCGTAGGCCCTCGGCCCGTTTGAGCCTGCCCGCGTCCGGGTCCGTCTCGCCGGTCAGCAGGCGAATCAGAGTCGTTTTGCCGCTGCCGTTCGGGCCAATCAGCCCCAGCCGTGTGCCAGGGGCCAGGGTGACGTCCAGGTTCTCAAAGAGCGTCCGCCCGCCCAGGGTTTTGGACAGGTCCGTGCCGACAATCAGCTCGCGGGTCTGCCGCCCGGACGACGTGAAATCCACCGCCGCCGCTTTGTTCTGCGAGCTGCGAAACTTGAGTTCGGCCAGCTCCCCGATCATCTGCCCGGCCTGCTGAATGCGCCCCTGCGCTTTGGTGGACCGCGCCTGTGCCCCGCGCCGCAGCCACTCGATCTCACGCTTGACCTGGGTTTCCAAAGCGTCCTGCCGGTTCGCCTGCGTGGTCAGGTAGTCTTCGCGCTGAAGGAGAAAGTCACTGTATTTGCCCGCGACGCTCAGATACCCTTCGGCGTACTGCGGGTGCAGCTCCATGACGCGGCTGCTGACGTTTTCCAGGAACACGCGGTCGTGGCTGATGAGAACAAATGCGAACGACGCTTCCTGAAGCAAGGTTTCCAGCCACAGGACGCCCTCCAGGTCTAAATGGTTCGTCGGCTCATCAATCAGCAGAAGCTCCGCCTCGCGCACCAGAGCGCGGGCTAGCGCCAGCCGCTTGCGCCAGCCGCCGGACATCTGCGACGCGACCTGCGTTCGGTCCGCGAAGCCAACGCGGGCCAGGGCCATCTCGATCCGCACGTCCCGCTCGACGTCGTCCAGAGCCTCCCCGGCCAGTGCGTCCCGCAGGACGCTTTCCACGCTTGCGCCTTCGGGGAACGTATCTTCCTGCCGGATATAGGCCGTCCGCAGGCCGCGCCGGGGGGACACCACACCCGAATCAGGCGTTTCTTCCCCGGCAAAGATTTTCAGCAGCGTGGACTTGCCCGCCCCGTTCGGCCCGATCAACCCCAGCTTTTCGCCATCATTGATGCCGAGCGAGATGTCACGGAACAGGGGCCGCGCCCCATAAGATTTGGTCAGCGACTGACAGGAAAGCAGAACAGCCATAGTAAGTATTTCGACACAAAACAAAGAAAAACGACCCGCGCCATAGAGGGCGAACAGGCCGCGTCAGCGTTCCAAAAATAAACCAACAAGAGATAAAAAGAGATGCACCCGGAGCGATTCGAACGCCCGACCGATCGCTCCGAAGGCGATTGCTCTATCCACTGAGCTACGAGTGCGTGTGTAGTCAAAAAGATTGTACCCGTGGGACGGAGAGTAAGTCAAGCCGTGGCCTGGCCCGTCCAACACAAAAACGCCCGGCCTCTCTGCGCGTGAGAGAAGCCAAGCGTTGTATCAATCTGTTAGATGCATACCCTACCGCAGCCTTGCCAGCTCCTTCTTTGCCTGCACCTGCACCTCGTCCGTGCCCAGTTTCGCCGCCTTTTCCAGCGTCGCCTTCACCGCCTCCCGCTGACCGGGTTTGGCTGCCAGCTTGACACGGTCTTTGGGGTCCAAATGCTGCCAGCCGTAGCCGTAAAAAAAGTTGGTCAATGGCGAGTCAGGCATGAGGGCCAGTGCTTTTCCGTACTCCTCAAACGCCCGATCATTTTCCCAAACCCCGCTGTTATCGCAGGTAGAATTGGCGTCAAGACCAAGCGCGATATGCGCGGAAATCTCTAGCACTTTAGGCTGGGGAATGTCTGAATCAAAAATCACCGTGTATTTAGGGACATCATTGCGCTGATCAAGCAGAGCCGTCTGCACAGCAGACTGATAAGATGACACAGCCTCAGCCCATTTTCCCGATTGACTGAGCAGGATGGCATATTGCAAAAATCCTCTCGTGGTGGCGTTCGCGCCGTTAACATGGTTTTCATCCCGGACAATGACCAGCCGAAAAGTCTGCATGGCCTCGTCCTTGCGTCCCTGAGCCAGCAAGCACTCTGCTAGACCGCAATAAGCTTCTCCAAATGGGAAACCCTCAACTGAAGACCGAAAGTCTTGTTCCGCCGTTTTGTAATCTTTGGCCCGAAGCGCATTTTCGCCATTTCTTTTATCTTCCTCAGCCCACCGAATACGCGCCAGCAGAGCAGGTGGACTAGGCGTAACAAAGTGCGTCGGCGGCAAGTCTTTTGAGATTGAAGTTGATGGCCTTGAGGCAGTCTGGCTGGGCGTCGCACCCACAGGCCAAGCAAGTGCTGTGAGGTAGAGAGCAAGAAGAACTTGCTTACAAACGTTAGGCTTCATTTTATGAGTTTCCTTTATTGTTGCCAATTGGTGTTGCCTATGGAAGTCCATACAGGGAAATTAAGGACTCTCTGAGCTTGACCTGATGCAGTAATTGTGCCGCCTGTTGGAACCCCAATCCATTTGTACCATGTTGCAGGCAATGGAGGAGTTACAGGATGCTGAGGGTCGGCAGTCTTGACATCAACATTCCAACTCCATTTGAAGTAAGCAAGCGGAACATCAATGCTGTTTCCAGCCGCGTCTCCAGGCGGACGATACATGATGTATGTACTAAACTTTTCACCCGTGCCCTGAAATTGCCCATTGGTATAGTCTCCGACTGTATACTCACCAAAATCTGGAGACATTGCTTCAATATAAGGAGTGTCAGTGTCAGGGCCAGACTGCCCTGCCGGGTCTGGGTCGGGAATACTTCCATTAGCAGGAAATTGCTTCCCATATATGTAGCTGGACGTTGCTTTGTTGATATCAAGCGCATCTTGCACAGAATTACCTATAGCGCCAGTATGTGTTGTGCCGTGTCCTAGCGTCCTGTAGCGCCGCACGGAAACCAGTTGAAGATGATACCAGGTTCCTTTGCTAGTATACGGCGGCGGCGTTGTAACAGCGTCTTTAAAATACATCCCTGCGTTGCTGTCCAATCCTTGACCTGTATTAGGACCAGCTTCCAGATTTGTCAGAGAATTGTTAGTGCGTATGCTGCTCACTATGACGCTCCCTGTTATGTCAGTATTAGCAAATGCTGGCACATCCAACTTGACATCCTGTGATGGACTTATCGGATAGGCAGCCCCCTGTCCAGCAGGCGGCGTTACCGTGGCCGTGCAACTGACCGTTTTTGTAGAGTCTATATCATCCCAATACCAGAGCGGCTTGGGTGCAGTCAGAGAAGATTGTGTCATAGTGTGGTCAAGCTTCCGGCCCGCGAAGGTAGCGATGCTGTTATCGGAGCTGATGTTCCAACTAGGAGCGAGTTCAGGATGACCATCCGTTTTCCAATTGGGATCCACTTCCCATTGCTGCATAGAGTAGCCGCCAATTTTCCACTGAATGTTGGAGACAGTAGAACCGGTGGGCACGACCAATTCAGCGATACATTTTTGGCCGACCAGGATATGTGGAGTGCCAGCACTGTCGGTAGGTCCGGTCAGCTTAATGCTGCCATTTTGGGCAGCCGCCAGAGCCGTGAAGGTGAATCCGAGGGCGATAGACGTGTGATCATAGTCCGTGGAGCCACCAATGCTTGCCGAAGGGTTGCTGGACACGCTGAAGCTGGACTGGCCCCCTGTGTTGACACTGAAGGTCTTGCTGCCCCCGGCAGAGCTTCGGGAGTCTCGCATGATAGAGCCGTTCTGACCCAGATCGGTGTTGTAGCTGCCACTGGAACCAGGGTCATAATCATAGAGCGACCAGTTGAAACTGCACGTTTCGGTGACGGTCGCCTGCGCGGGCGGCGGCGAGTTGGGATACGCCGCATCGGCAACCCAGTGAAAAGTAGCGGTCAAAGGGCCTTGCATCCTGGCCGAGAAGCTAGTTAGGGAGGAACTAATCGGGCCGCGAATGTCAGCGTTGGCGCTGTAGCTGGAGTTGCTGCCTGTTGGGTAGATGGTATGTCCACCGGAGCCATCTTGCGTGGTGATCGTGCCGCCGCTGTAGGTAACGTCATAGTGCCCGTAAGACGCAACTCCCCCGCCGGAGCCGCCTGTACCCCCGCCGCCAGTTCCACCGCCGCCTGTCCCCGTGCCGCCGCCCCCCGTGCCAGTTCCGCCTCCACCCGTACCCGTGCCGCCTCCGCCAGTGCCTGTACCTCCGCCTCCGGTTCCAGTGCCGCCGCCACCTGTGCCTGTTCCCCCGCCGCCGGTGACAGTGCCGCCGGGGGTGTAGACGGTGACAGTCGTAGTCGCTTGAGATGTATAGTCTGTGACAGATGAAGCAGCAATTAACGCATTTGTGTAATCTTTAACACCTGAGTATGTGATAATGGGGAAAGATACAGAAGAAGAATTTGCTCCAACAGTGACACAGCTAGGCGTAGATATCACCGCAGTGCTGCTATTTGTAGTACCAAAAGAGAGGTACACGTTTGTACCATAAAGAGTAGCTTCACTTAGATAAACGGTTCCCGTCGCACTGCTTCCTGCGGTGATAGTAGTTGGGTTGACCGTGATGGAGGAAACTTTCAAAGAAGCGGGAGCAACAGGATAGCTCCGAGAGGTATATTCCCCGCTGGATTGGATCGTCCACACAACAGCGCCGCCCTGCCCGTTGCCCCACAGCAACCGCAGGTCCCCACCTGTCCCCGCCGCAAGGCCCACCGGAGAGTACCCCCCAGGAGCCGTGAAGTTCTGCGTCGTGTACGTCCCGTCCCCC
>CAXUKS010000034.1:0-41321 GCA_964251675.1 uncultured Armatimonadales bacterium | reverse complement strand
CCGAGAATAGACAGGGACTGCGAGGAAGCATCTATGATCCCCTGCCCCTTGCTGAAGCGAAGCTGCTGCAGTTCTGCGGCTTCCATCGCAGTTTTGGCGCGGGCCGCCCGGATGCTCAGGCTGTTGAGCGCCGTGTCGCTGTTGCGCTGGGCGATTTCTTTTTTCCAGCCGATAAACGCAGCGGCGAGGCCGTTGCCAAGCAGGGCGGCCTGCTGCGGGTCGGAAGCATCTATCGTCAAATCAATGATGTTGGTGTCCGGGGAGGCGGCCGCGCCAATTTGTTTTTCCAGGGTGGGCGCATCCACTCCCAGCGACTCCGGCGACTTGCCCTGCACCAGAAGGCGGTTTTTCAGCAGGCTGATGGTGCGCTGCGCCATTTCGTGGTTGCGGATCATGGCAATCTGCGTTTCCACGGTCTCATCGGCATTGGCGGCGGCCCCGGCGGACCCCTGCGTGCGGCTCTGCAAGATCAGCTGTGCATGGGACTGGTAGGTTTTGGGGGTCCGCTGTGTAATAATCAGCGCAACGCCCAGAGACACCGCCAGAATGATGCCGACGATCCACCCCCGGCGACGCAAAATCCGCAGCGTGTCGATGACTGTTGGCTGCGGCGGCGCGGCAGGGCCACTCTCCAGCGGAGCGGAGGAGTCGTAAGGCTGAAGATCGTAATGCATTTTAGTTGACATATATTTTGTAAGCCGGCTTTGGTAACACCTGGGGTAATTTTGACTTGGCTACCGCTATTATAGCACAGGTTTTTCTTTGAGAGTAGACCAGGCAAGCCCCCGCGCCGGGCCGTTGAAATCTATTTATGCAAGAACTATGCCAACCGCTATGCGTCCGGGCGTCCGCACAGGGTTTTGGACAAAGTTTTATTGGGAGCGTTGCGCGGTGATTTGTTCGGATTTACTTTATGTCTGTACGAGTCTGGAAAACAAGAAAGTTGCATCGTTTGCCGGTATAATGCGGACGGCTTACGTTTATCTTCGGCAGATTCTGCTGAAGAAAGAGAAGTTTTTTAAGAGAAATTTTTAAGAGAAATTTTTAGAGGATACTTTCGATTTGGCGACTTCACACAGAGTGACAGCACTCCCCCGAATCTTATATATTGATCACACGGCGAAATTGGGCGGCGGCGAAATCGCGCTGCTGCATCTGGTGCAGCATTTGGACCGGACACAGTTCATGCCGGTGGTGGTGCTGGGCGAAGACGGTCCCCTGCGGGCGAAGCTGGAAGAGTCCGGGGTAGAGACACATCTCCTGGCCCTGTCTTCGGCTGTGACGGAGACACGCAAAGACGGCCTCGGGGTGTCCACGCTGCTGCGCCTGCGGGATGTGGCGGCGGCGGGAAAGTACGTGCTGGCCCTGCGGAGTTTTATCCGTGCTCAAAACGCGGCGGTGGTGCATACCAATTCGCTGAAATCGGATATTCTGGGCGGAGCCGCCGCCCGTCTGGCGGGCGTGCCGCTGCTGTGGCACGTTCGAGATCGCATCGACTCGGATTACCTGCCCGGCCCGGTCGCGGCAGTGTTTCGCCGTTTGTGCCGCTGGCTGCCGGCCCGCGTGGTCGCCAATTCCCACTCCACGCTGGAAACCATCACGCTGGGAGAAAGCCTGCCCCGAATGCGCGTCGTCCACGACGGCGTCCTGCCCCACCCTGTCCCGCCGCGCCCTGCACACTCAGCCCTGCACGCGCCGACGATTGGCCTGGTCGGGCGCATCGCCCGCTGGAAAGGGCAGCACGTTTTTCTGAAAGCGGCGTCTCTGGTGCATGCGCGGTTCCCGCAGGCGCGGTTTCAAATTATTGGAGCGCCTCTGTTTGCCGAGCAGGCGTATGAAGAGGAAATCCGGGCGCTGACACGGGAATTAGGACTGGAAGGCAGCGCAGAGTTTCTGGGCTTTCGCACCGATGTTCCGGCACTGATTGACGGGCTGGATATTCTGGCCCATGCGTCCATCACTGCCGAGCCGTTCGGACTGGTGATCGCCGAAGGCATGGCGGCGGGCAAGCCGGTGGTCGCCACCAACGGCGGCGGGGCGCGGGAGATTGTCGCAGACGGGGAAACGGGACTGCTGGTTCCAATGGGCGATGCTGAGGCGATGGCCTCGGCGCTGCTTCAGCTTTTAGAGGACCCGGAAGAGGCGCGGCGGATGGGAGAACGGGGGCGGGAGCGTATTGCCGCCCAGTTCAGCATCGAGCGGACGGCGCGGGGCATGGAGGCCGTTTATGCTGACATTCTCCAAACCCCGCGCAAAGGCTGACGTTACTGACGGTCTTTATACCACTGCTTCATAAACTCCTGATACCCGGCCTGCTTCTCTTTGATGGCACGCCACCAGGGTTCATTGGCCTTGTACCAGTCCACGGTCTCCTGCAGACGCTCCTCAAAGCGGCCCTGCTCCGGGTGGTAGCCCAGCCCCCCCATCTTGGTGCAGTCCAGCGAGTAACGCCGGTCGTGGCCGGGGCGGTCTTTGACGTAATGAATAAGCGACTCGTCTTTGCCCAGCATTTTCAGCAATAAGTGGACGACTTCCAGGTTGGGCCGGTCGTTCTCGCCGCCGACGTTGTAAACCTCGCCGGGCGTGCCGGTGTGCAGGGCAATGTCAATGCCCCGGCAGTGATCCAGCACATACATCCAGTCCCGCACCTGCATCCCATCGCCGTAGACCGGGACCGGCTTGTCGTCAATCAAGTTCGTGATAAACAGCGGAATAATTTTTTCCGGGTAGTGGTACGGCCCGAATGTGTTGGAGCCGCGTGTCACGATGGTCGGCAGGCCGAAGGTCTGGTGATACGCCCGCACCATCAGCTCGCCGCCCGCTTTGGCCGCCGAGTAGGGCTGGTTCGGCTCCAAAGCGTCCCCCTCGCGGAAGATGCCGTCGGTCGTGCCGTAGACTTCATCGGTGGAGACTTGGTGAAACCGCTCGTGGCCGTAGCGGCGGGCGGCTTCCAGCAGCGTGAAGACACCGTTGAAGTTCGCCCGGACGGCGGCTTCGGGGTCCACGATGGCCCGGTCGTTGTGGCTCTCAGCGGCGAAGTTGACAATCGCCTGCGCTTTTTTTGCCAGCTCATCCACCACCCCGGCGTCGTTGATGTCGCCCTGCGCGAACGAAAAGCGCGGGTTGTCTTTGACATCGGCCAGGTTCGCCAGATTGCCCGCATAGGTCAGAGCATCCAGGACGGTAATGTGATAATCCGGGTACTTGCCGAGCATATAGCGGACAAAGTTCGAGCCGATAAATCCGGCCCCGCCGGTCACGATCAAATGCTGCATTGTGTGAGTTCTCTCCTAAAAAGCGTCAATCGTCTAAAGTTTACCCTGCGTGCGGGCATCCGTCAAAAATGCATCGAGCGCATCCTGCCACGGACGGGGCAGCGTACCGCCGCGCATTTCTAAAGCCAGCGGGCGCATCACGCTGCTGGCCGGGCGGCGGGTAGGCGAGCCAAACCTCTGAGCGTACTCGTCCGAGGTGAGGGGCCGGGTCGGAACGTGCGCCTGCCCGGTCTTTTCCAGCACGGCCTGTGCGAATTCCAGCCAGCTTGCCGGGCCGCCGCCATTGGAGACATGGTAGACGCCGTACAGCGGCTGCTGAATAATCTCCAGCACGGCGCTGATGAGGTCTACGGTGTAGGTGGGCGTCCCGTACTGGTCCGCCACAATGGGCAGCTCGGGCTTAGTTTTGGCGAGGTTCAGCACCGTGTAGGGGAAATTTTTGCCGTGGACGCCGTACAGCCAGGACGTCCGCACCACGTAGCACCGGCGGCAGGCTTGCCGGGCCAGCGTTTCCCCGGCCAGTTTGGAGGCCCCGTACTCGCTCAGGGGGTTCGGGGTGTCGAACTCGGTGTAGGGCGCCCCTTTGGTTCCGTCAAACACAAAATCGGTCGAGATGGCGACCAGGGCCGCGCCGATTTCTTCGGCGGCACTTGCCACGCACCACGTTCCGAGCGCATTGACTTGGTAGGCAGCCTCCGGGCTGCGCTCGGCCCCGTCCACATTGGTGTAGGCCGCGCCGTGAAAGATTAAGTCGGGCTTAGTCTCGCCCAGCATCCGGCGCACGGCGTCTAAATCCGTGATGTCCAGAGCCTGGATTTCGCCGGTAGCCGCCGGGCCGATGTCCGTGGCGATTACTTCATGGCCCGCCGCCGCCAGCATCCGCCGGGCGTCCGTGCCGAGCATCCCCGCCGCCCCGGTAATTAAAACGCGCATACGTTCTTTCCACTCCTATACGACCAGATATTGTGCCGCAAGATACGATAATGCAAAAACCATGCCTATCTGCCCGGTCGGGGTATAATTGGCCGAACTTAGTTTTCTGCGCTTTCCACTACGAAAGGTTTATGTATGAAGGGAATTATTCTGGCGGGCGGTTCGGGAACCCGGCTGCACCCGCTCACGCTCGCTGTTTCCAAACAGCTCATGCCGGTTTATGACAAGCCGATGATTTATTATCCGCTGTCGGTGCTGCTGCTGGCCGGCATCCGGGAGGTGCTGATCATTTCGACGCCCCACGATCTGCCGCATTTCCAGAAGCTGCTGGGCGATGGGGCGCGGCTTGGCTGCCGTTTTGAGTATGCGGTGCAGGCGGAGCCGAACGGGCTGGCGCAGGCGTTTGTGATTGGCGAAACGTTTATCGGCAATGACAAAGTGGCGCTGATCCTGGGCGACAACATCTTTTATGGCTCGGGCATGGCGGACCTGCTGCAGCGTTCCAGCAACCCCGACGGCGGGATCGTGTTTGCCTACCATGTGCAGGACCCGGAGCGATACGGCGTGGTGGAGTTTGACGGCGACCACCGGGCCATCTCCATTGAAGAAAAGCCGACATCGCCCAAGTCATCCTATGCCGTGCCGGGCCTGTATTTCTATGACAACGATGTGGTTCAAATCGCCCGCGACTTGAAGCCGAGTCCGCGAGGCGAGTACGAGATCACGGATGTCAACCGCGAGTATCTGGCGCAGGGACGGCTCAAAGTCGGCATTCTGGACCGGGGCGCGGCGTGGCTGGACACCGGCACGTTTGATTCGCTGATGCAGGCGGGGACGTTCGTACAGGTGATTGAGCAGCGGCAGGGGCTGAAAATTGGCTGCATTGAAGAAGTGGCTTATCGCATGAACTTCATTGACGCGGACGGCCTGCGGGCCGTGGCCGTGCCGCTGGTTAAAAGCGGCTACGGCGATTATTTATTGAGCCTGCTGCAGCCTGAATTTGCGTAACACAAAATCAGCCCCGGATTTGGGTCCGGGGCTGATTTTATGACTCATTCTGCTTTGCTACTCATTGCTTTGCTACTCACTGCCTTATTTCGCAGGGCCACAAATTCCGGCTCCCAGGCGGAAGCCGTCTTTGTCAGCATCTGCTCACTTTGGGAGTCGTGCGGGACCATCATCCGCACAAACAGAGACTTGCCCTGTTCGCCGGTCAGGCGGTCCCGAGCGGCCAGGAGCTTGCCCCACTGGTCGTAGCCGTAGCCGGTTTCCAGACGCGCCTGCCCCGGCCACCAGTACAGCACGTCGATTTGTTGAGCGCGAAGCGTGGCGGTCATTATAAAGGCGCTGTCGCCTTTGCTGCCGAGGGCAACCTTGCGGATCGGCCCCAGCGTGAACCCCTGAGAGGGCAGGCAGATATTCGGGTCGTGGAAGTCGGCGTAGTCGTGAGCGGTCAGCAGCAGCAGAGAAAACTGCTGGCCCTGCGGGTTCTGATAGGTCCGCTCAATAATCGTGGCCGATGGCAGCAGCGGCGTTTTGCCGTCGCGGTCGGGGCCGCTCGTCCACTCGCCCAGCGTGTGCGGAAAAGCCGCAATCGGAGTGGGGACCAGCGCGGCGGTGCTGAGGCGCGGCACAATACGGTTTGCCAGCGCGGCGCAGAGGGCAAACACAGCGCAGAGCAGCGGCAAAAGGGCCATTCGGGCATGTGGCTTGCCGCCCGCGCCGGGAAGAGAGCCAAAAGAGTCTACTGGGCTTCGTTCGTGATCTGCGATTGCCATCCTAATCCCTTTGCTACCAGCATCATCAGCCCGAAGGCTGCCAAAATAACCGCGTATTCCGCGCCGTCGTGAGCTTTGTGCATCGATTCCATGCCCATATTGGTGGCGATCACCACCAGCGCCGCAATGCGTGCGATGTTGACCACAATCGCCACCAGAACGGCGGACGCGACCAGCGCCAGCCGCTTCAGCCAGCTCAGCCGGCCCAGATACCCGAGCAGAGTGGCGAACACCAGAAACGAAGTCAGCTTCTTGAAGCCGCTGCACTCTTTGGCGACTTCCACCGAAGCCGTCGGCGTGTCAATCTGGAAGCCGTTTTGGATAGCGGGAATGCCCGCAAAGTCCAGCCCGGCCACAACCCCTTTGGTGCTGACTTCCTGAACCGCCGTGCTGATCGGCAGCGTCACGGCGGTGGGGATGGGGGCGGCAAATGCCAGAAATAAAATGGGGAAGCAAAGCAGTTTCCACCAGTCCACTCCGGCAACCGCGAGAACGGCGCCCGCCAGCACGGGAACCAGCGACAGCAAAGGGATCCATTTTATGCCCAGCAGGTACGCCGCCGTTTCCACCAGGAGACCTACCACCAGCAAGACAGCCCCGGCGCGGGAAGGCCGCAGGGGCAGGCCGCGCAGCTTGTCCCGCTGCAGCCAGATCAAAAACGCGACAATGGGCAGGATAAAGAAGCCGTAGGTCTCGGCATCATCGCTTTCCCAGATACGCATGGCTTCGCCCAGCAGAGGCACATAGATGACCGCCAGCGCCACTGCCAGCAGTCCGACGGGCCAGGTCAGCCACGCGGGCCACGAGACAGCCCGCCGCTCAGACGGCATTTCTAACATAGATACTCCTTGTGTCTTCCTTACTCTGCACGAACCGTGCCAAGCTTGAGTGTCGGCAGCACTGCATTATAGCACGAGATTATAGCACGGGATTTCTCCATGATTTGTTCCCCGGTCCCCACTTGTGTGTCCCTCACTACAGTGTTTAACCGAGCGCGTCGGGTATAGTTTGATTGTTTCGAGGCCAGGGAGCCGAATTGCTGTCCGGCATACGCCGGGCTGACAAAAAATCTCTCCTTTTACAGCAATAATTATTGGAAAGCGCGATTCTGGCATAAAACTTGCACAGTAATTCAGTGTCGAGACACCAAGAGAATGCGATGCTGGACGGTGTTCTTCGGGGAAAGCAGTCAAGGACCCCCGGCCTGCCCGATTTTTACTCCGCAAGGAGACTGCCCCGGCACAGCATTTTTGAGTTTTTCGCCCCATGAGGGTTTTTTGCGATTGGACGCGGGCCGCCCCCTTTGCCCAGCCAGAATCGCGGCAGCCCATGACCCGTCAGAAATGACCAGACACACAGACGACACAGGACATCAAACATGAACAAGATTACGACATCCATCCTCGCCGGCGTCGCCCTCGCGGCCCTCGCCGCCGCTCCCGCCTCGGCGGACAACGGCATCTTCGCGCCCCTCGGCACGGCTGCGCCGGTCTTCGCGTTCTCCCCCGTTGGCACGTTCAACGGCTACACGCTGACCGCCGCTCCCGTAACCTACTACACGGGCATTGGTGGACCTGCCAGCTTTGGAACAACCGGTACGTTGAGCATCACCGCCACCGGCCTGATCGCTGGCACGTCATACTCGTATTCGACCTCCACGCTGAACTTCACCCCGACTGCGGGTCAGGGTGCGGGTGCCTCCGCAGCGTTCTCGGAGACCGGCGCAACGAGCGTGAACCTCGTCAACGGCAGCACCTTCATCTCCGGCGCTGGCCTGAGCCGCAATGACTTCCTGAACCTGAGCTACGCTCCGGTTCCCGAAGCCAGCACGGTCATCTCCTTCGGCGCTCTGCTCGCCCTGGGCGGCCTGGCCGTCCTGCGCCGCAAGAGCGTTGCTCGCGCCAGCTAATTCGCAGTTCTGCGAGTTGTAACGCGAGAAAGCCGCTTCCCTTTCGGGAAGCGGCTTTTTTCTGTCTCCCGCTAGGCTCGCTTATGCTTTGTGTTCGCGGTATTCCTGGATATGCTCGTAGACATGATCCGGGAAGGTTAGGTCCCGATACACGTTTCCCGCATCCGGGTCATCCGGGTTGGGGAGAATGGGAAACTCCTGCTCGGACTGGTACTGCAAAATCTTGGCCCGGCTCGGCGGGTTGTAGTCTGCGGACTTCACCTGGGCGTACAGCGACCGTGCCTCGGCCTCGCCGAAGTCCTTGTCTTTCGCCAGCTCAGCCACCACTTCGTCTTCCGTCAGAAAATGCCGGGCAACCATCGTAAAGACGAGGCGGCCATAATGGCCGATGTCCTTTTTGTGGTCCAGCGCGTCCAGCAGATGCGCCATCATCGTGTCTTTTTTCAAGTCTTCCAGGGCCATAATAAAGCTCTCCATGTGCGTTGGTTTGTGTTAGGCATAGTGTTTCCACAGAGGCTTAAAATCAAACATATGTTTGCAGAATCTCCCCACCGCCCCTCCTAATCTTCCGCCCGAATCAGAGCCTGAAGCTCGCGGGCGCGGGCCGCCCACTCGCTGTGCGGGTACTTTTCCAGAAACCCCGCCAGCGCCGCCCGCGCTGCCGCCGGATCGCGGTCCCGCAGGAGCTGCCCCAGCTTCAAGCGGGCCATTTTGTCTTCGGGAGCCTCCGGCGTCTCCACCAGCAGAACGCGCAGGAGCCAGACGGCCAGCGGCACATCGCCTGCCACTTCCGCCGCACCCGCCAGGCGCAGACGCTCACGCGGGGCCAGCGCCAGCGACAGGCTTAGGACGCGGGCCTCGCCTGCCAGACGCACCACGTCTGCGGCTCCCTGCCGCAGCGCCTCGCGCACCGCCTGCGTCATCTCCCGCGCCGCCTCGCCTTCCTCGTCCTGCCGGGCCAGCACAGCGGCCAGCTCGCCGCGCACTGAAAAATTGTCCGGGGCACGGCTCAAAAATGTCCGGTAGCCGCGCACCGCCGCTTCCCAGGAGGACGCCGCACGGGCATCCTGCAGCAGGTAGTCCTGCCGCCCGTCGCGCAGCAGTCCCGTCAGCTCGGCGGCGATCAGGCCAAACGCAAAGCCGCCCAGATGCGCCCAGTAGGCCGTCCCGCCCACCGCCACATTCGGATTACGCAGCGACAGCAGGCCGTCCCACACGTTTTGCGCCAGCCACAGCCCCAGACCCAGCACGGCGGGGACTTCCAGAAAGCCCCAGCCCCGGCCCGTCCTGGCCGAGAGGCGCTCGGCCAGCAGGCCCGGCAGCCAGACCAGCCGGATTAGCGCCCGGTGGAACCGGATAGCAAATGGCGCGAGAATGGCCGAAATCGCCCCCGAGGCTCCCACCAGCGGCCCCAGCGCGAACTCGCCGCGAATGATCACAATCGCCATGTGAAGCAGGCCCGCCGCGATGCCGCCGCCCAGATACAGCGCCAGAAACGCTTCCCACCCCAGGGCCTCCTCAACGTGCGGCCCAAACAGCCACAAAAACGCCATATTGCCCGCCAGATGCGCCAGGTCCCGGTGCAAAAACTGGTACGTCAGCAGGGCGTGGTAGCGCGGCGCACCAGGAGTCAGCCCCCAGTGCCCGAACGTCTCCGGCCCGGTGAAGAGATACGCGACGACGTTCAGGCCAATCAGGGTGTAGGTCACCCAGGGCACACGCCGCCCGCGCCGGTCGGTCGCAAACGGCAGAGGAACCAGCAGAAGCAGCAAAAAGAGCCAGACAGGGGAAAGCGTCATAAAAACTTCGTCATAAAAACTTACGGTATACAGTCTTACGTGAGTGTGTCGCCGGGATGCAGGGCATGGACCTGGGGCCGCAGGCCCAGCCGCCCCAGCTCGGTTTCAAACGCGGCGACAGTTCCGGTCAGAAACGGAAACGTGCCGTAGTGCATGGGAACAACATGCGTGGACCCCAGCAGGCGGCAGGCATGGGCGGCCTGACGCGGTCCCATCGTGAAGCGGTCGCCGATAGGCAGCAGGGCAAAATCCGGCGCGTAAAGCTGCCCCAGCAGGGCCATGTCCCCGAACAGCCCCGTGTCCCCGGCGGCGTAGAGCGTGACTTCGTTTTCCAGCGTCAGCACAAAGCCGACCGCCTGCCCGCCCGGATGGTCCCCCACCCGGCTCGCATGGTCAGCGCGGGTCATGGTCAGCCGCAGGCCGTCCCGGATGACCGTGCCTCCCATGTTCATGGTGAGCGTGTTTTTAAGACCCTGCCCCGCCAGCCAGTCCGCGACATCGGCGGTGCAGATGACCTTTGCGCCAGTCTCGCGGGCTATCGGGACAAGGTCACCGATATGGTCCGTGTGCCCGTGCGTTACCAGAATCAGGTCCAGCGGCCCCACCTCGTAGTTGTCTTCCGGGCAGACCGGGTTGGAGCGCACCCAGGGGTCCAGCAGCACCCGCCGCCCGCCGGGCGTGGTCAGATGAAACGTCGCGTGCCCCAGAAATGTGAGCGTGCCGCCGCCAAAAAATGCCATGGCTGCCTCCCCTTCTGCTTCTACCCGCACCCGTGTACGCCCGGCCCGCCCGCTGCCTGCGCCGACCAAGACTGCGTTAAGCGCCCTGATGCCATTGTAGCACAAAGCCGCTGCCAGAGCAATCAGTCCGATGCCGGGTAACGATAATGCCCAACGATGGGCCAGGCGGTCAGCGCGTCCTGCTCCGCGCATCGGCTCATGTTGTGGATGACGAGCGGAACGCCCTGCGCGTCGCGCCTGTCCGAGACGACCCCGATGTGGTCCGTGTTCGGCGGCAGCTTCCAGGCCACAATGTCGCCCGGTTTCCACGTCGGCAGCGTCGCAGGCGTAACGGCGCAGGGCAGAACGCGCCCGTGCCGGGTGAAGAAGACCGCCAGGTTGGGAACGCGCCGATGGTCAATGTTCGGGTCAGGCCGCGACAGTCCCCAGCGGTGCGGGTAGCGGCCCCAGTGCCGAGCCATGTCGGCATGCACCCGTGCCTGCAAATCTATCCCATCCGCCCGCAGGCTGCGAATGACGACATCGGTACACGCCCCCGTCCCACGCGGCGGGTCCCCGTTTGGATAGGCCAGCAGGCAGTACGACGCATCGTAGACATCGCCGACCTGTGCGCGGGCCGCGTGAACAATCCGCGCCTGCCGCGCCGTCATCGGCGAGATAGGCGGCAGTGTCTGCCCGGCATAGGCCAATGGCAGACGCCGTATAACGTCACGAGGCCCACCCCAGCGCCCTATCAGGCTGATCGCCAAAATGCCCACGCCTCCGGCGAGCGCCAAGAGCCAAAGCCATCTGCGGTGAAAAACAGAAACCTTAAACATGGGATAATTGCTCCAGGTGGTCAATATCACGCCGCACGAGCCAGAGGGGGATGAGGCCGAAGACGCCGAACGAGCAGTCGATCAAGCGCCAGAAGAAGGGAATGCCGCGCAGGGGGCCGAACACAAGTGCCCAGGGCACGACCAGAACGCAGGCGATCATGCCGAAGGTAATCACCCAGCGGTTCCGCACCGGGTCTTGAAGCGGGCCAATAAACGCGACCGCGATCATCAGATGCCCAAAGGCCAGCCAGTCCGTGCCATAGGCCAAAAACGGATAGCGGGCGTCAGTGACACGCAGACCTTCTTCTACCCGCGCAATCCAGTCCGAGAGCGGCCCGAAGCTATGCCCCGCCAGCCGGGTCAAAGTCCCCACTTCCCATGTCAGCGGAATGGCCGTTAGGCCACTGACAGCCAAACCAATGATAAACACCCAAAGCCAAAAGTTGATGCGACGGCGCAAGGCAGGAATGGAGGGGGTCATACAGGGATAATACCCGACGGGAAGCCGGGGCGGCAGAAACGACCAGACAGCAGAAGACGCAAGGCGCTATTTGTAGTCCGGTTGGCCGCCCGGCGCGAAGCGCCTTCCAGCGAGGGGTTTTAACCCCTCGTTTCTGCCGCCCCGGCTTTTGGCGGTGCTGCATCAACAGCCAAAGCCCAAGAAGGGCAGGGACAAGCCCTGCCTCTACACGTCTATTTTCCGGCCTCACTTTGGTTCCCCCAGTATTGGGGGTTAGGGGGCGCTCTTAACTTAGCGGCGGCGCAGCGGCAGGCGGGGCATCATACCAGTCCACAGTCCAGTCGTCAAACGAGGCGGCGGTGTTCCCCTGGCTCCACAGGCCGACTTTGCCGCCGGTGTAGCCGGGCAGGGCAATGTTGATCCGCTTCTGCATATCCAGCCAGCCGCGCACCTCGCCGTCGTGAACCAGCACGCGCAGGGTGTGCCAGCCGGGCGCCAGCGGCGCGGCGGGGGCAGGCGGCAGGGCCAGCGGGGTCTGCTGAAGCGTGGTATGGGTCGGCTCACTGATTTGGATGAGGGCTAAATCGCCCAGCGTCTGGCTGCAGCGCAGGACCGTGTAGTGTTTGGGGTCGGTGAAGCCGACCACAAGGCCCACGGCGGGGCTAACTTTACCGGCGTCAATGCGGAAGCGAACACGGGTATCGGTGTTCTGGCCACTGCCCGATTTGTCCAGCAGCAGAGCGAAGCGGTCGGGGCGGGCCGTGGGGGCGCTGACGCGGGCGACGGTCCCGTTGGCGCTGGCTCTGGCGGCCCTGTCGGTGCCGACGCTCCACACCGGGGCCGGGCCGGGAGTTCCGGCTCCCAGCATGGAAAAGCTTGTGAGCGGGCGGGCTGCTTCAAAGTTGAATACCTGCGTCGCCGAAGGCGCGGCGGTCCAGACATCGGCACTCTCCGTGGCCCACGGGTCGGCGTTGCGGTCCCGGTTTCTGCCGCGCCCGCCGCCGTTCAGCACAGCCGTTTTCGGAGCGAATGTCGCCAGGTAATCCACAATCTGCGCGGCCTGGGGGGGTGAAATAGAGTCGGACGCCTTATGCCTGGTCAGCATCCGGCTGACGGTGCGCTGCCACTCGGCACGGGTGTAGCTTTTTTCTGCCGGGTCCGGCAGGTTGTGGCACGCCGAACATTTCTCGCCGTACAGCGCCTTGACCTGCACGGTGTTCGCGGCATCGGCGGCGGGCGCACCGGCTTTCGGAGCATCCGAGCGGGCGGGGACAGACAGCCCGGTTACAGCCACTGCACCGGCGGCGGCGAGGGAGACGAACACAAGGGCGGCACGCGAAGTTCTGGCGGAGTTGTTCATGGGGCGAGTTCCTGAGAAAAGTATAACACACGAGGCTGATTGGGTCAACAGACGCCGAAACGCGGGCAAAAGTTCATCTTGACACACCCGCCGCTCGTCTGATATAATGGCGCGTCTTAATCCCCGTACTTTTACCAGAAAGACGACCCGAGGTTACTGTGCAAGGATACTGCGTGCGCTGCCGCGCCAAACAAGAAATGCTGTCTGCCACACGGACACTGATGAAGAACGGACGGCGAGCCATGATCGGTGTCTGCGCCTGCTGCGGAACCCGGATGTCGGTCATGGGCCAGTGGGATAACGACGCCGAAGCCAAAGCCTCAGCCAAAGCCGACCCCGCGAGCGCAAATCGTTTGACAGCGCCCGCCGAATCAGGGTAAACTTCAGGAACGCGCTCCCAGCGCAAGGAAGGTTTTTTCTCCCCATGGCAGACGATAAAGAGTTCGCAAAAGGTTTGGAAGACGTCATCGCCGGTGAGTCGTCCATTTGCGACGTGGACGGCAAAAATGGCAACTTGATTTACCGGGGCTATGATATTCACGACCTGGCGCAAAACGTCACGTTTGAAGAGGTCATCTACCTGCTCTGGAACGGCGATCTGCCGACGCAGGACGCCCTGACAGCATTCAACGCG
This sequence comes from uncultured Armatimonadales bacterium, assembly GCA_964251675.1. Taxonomy (GTDB): domain Bacteria; phylum Armatimonadota; class Armatimonadia; order Armatimonadales; family Capsulimonadaceae; genus JANXMY01. Next base: position 27,615 of record CAXUKS010000034.1, on the reverse strand, counting down.
GACTTAGACACGCACCGCGCCCTCCCCGAGGAAGCAGTGGCGCTACTGCGGCAGCTCCCCAAATCCGCCCTCCCGATGGATGCCCTGCGGACGGCAACGTCTCTGCTGGGCCTGTATGACCCCGACACCGGCGACGACAGCCTGGATTCCAACAAGCGCAAGGCCCTTCGGCTGACCGCCCAGATGGGCACGCTGGTCGCCGCCCTAGACCGCCTCCGCAAAGGCGAAGAGCCGATTGCGCCAAAAGCCGGGCTGTCCACCGCTGGAAACTTCCTGTATCAGCTCACCGGCACAGAGCCGGACGCCACTTCCACGCACGCGCTGGACGTCGCGCTGACCCTCCACGCCGACCATGAGCTGAATGCGTCCACGTTCTCCGCCCGCGTCACGGTCGCCACGCTGACCGATATGTACAGCGCCGTCACCAGCGCCGTTGGCACACTGGCCGGACCGCTCCACGGCGGCGCGAATGTCAACGTGATGAACCTGCTGGAAAAGATTGGCACCCCCGATAAGGCCGAAGAGATTGTCACCGCGATGCTGGCCGAAGGCAAGAAAATCCCTGGCATCGGCCACCGCGTCTACCGCGCCCTCGACCCCCGCGCCGTGTCCCTGCGCGAGATGTCCAAACAGCTTGCCCAATCTACGGGCGACAGCAAGTGGTTTGATATGAGCGAAAAAGTGCAGGAAGCCGCCGACAAGGCCCTGGCCGCCAAAGGCAAAACGACCCTCAAAGCCAACGTTGATTTCTTCTCGGCCTCGGTCTACCATATGCTCGGCATTCCAAACGATCAGTTCACGCCCGTCTTCGCCATCTCCCGCGTCGCTGGCTGGACTGCGCATATCCTGGAGCAGCTCGGTGACAACCGCCTGATCCGCCCCCGCGCCATCTACACCGGCCCGCGCAACTTGAAGGTGACGCCTCTGGCAGAGCGGAAGTAACCCTGCTCAGTCACGGCAGAGTAAATCATTCTGCCGTGGCTTCTTTTATCAGTGGAGGTAATCATGGCACAAGAAACACTCCTCGCGCCCTCTCCTAGCCAAACACGCCCGAACAACATCGTTACCAGCGCCTTCCACGGAGAGGACCCCCTCGTGCCGATATTGGAGCGGTTTTCATCTTTGCCCGCTGACTGCTTGGAACAGCTTTTCGCGGATTTTGAGATGGCTGGTCGAAACCGTAATCTTCGGGGGCTTCTGGATGCCATTTCTGATTGGTCGGCCACCGCAGAGGTCTGCGCGGACCCTACCCTGGGCGCTGAACTCCGGGAAGCTGTTAACGGGCGTGAGGGAATTGCGGATTGGCTATCTGGCTGATACAGAAGGATGCAAAGGTTCAGCAATACTGGCAGAGGCTGGCTGCTCGGCCTACCTCTGAGCAGGAAGCATTTGCGGAAGCAGAGCGGGTTCTATCCGAGTTTCCTTATCCTTTTCACCACCCGGCGGGAGTAATCAAGCACCTCAAAGGGGGTTTCTTGTGCCATCACGAGTATAGGAGCCTTCCCAACGCGCAGCGTATCTTCTACAAGATTTGGACGCGTGAAGATACTATCGAAGCACGAAAACGTAAAACCGCTGATGTGCCGATTGAGCCGGACTGGGAAAATGAAGACCAAAAAGGCATAGTTATCTTCTTTTTCGCAGGTCCCCACCCAAGATCAAGATAATAATTAATCTCACACAGCGCACGGGCCATTCAGCCTGTGCGTTTTTGTTTGTATCGGCCCTGCGTTTGCGCCTGCCTGCCTGCGGGGTATCTTCTTTGCATCACAGGAGAAAATACTCAATGGCCCTGCAAACAATGTACGCTCTTTTTCAGAACGTGTCCGATGCCGAACGGGCAATCGGTGCGCTGACCGACCACGGCGTCACCGCTGATCATATCGGCATTGCCGCCCGGCGGCCCGCCGAGCAGGCGGAAGCGGCGCGTGTCCGGGAAAACTTCACGCGCGTCACGGATGACTCCGCCGGAAGCCTCGGCGAGCCGCAGGTGGCGTACCAGGCCATGCCCGGCACAGCTGCCCCGGCCACGCTCGGCACGACGGAGAAGCCTGCGGGTTTTGTGGACACGCCCGCCAATGTCGATGCGGTTGGCAAATCGGGGATCACTACCACGACGCCGCAGGACGCCGCTGCGGGCGCGGCAGTGGGCAGCGGGGTTGGGCTGGTGACGGGGCTTCTCGCGGCGGCGGCGGCGCTGACTATTCCCGGTGTGGGGCTTGTGGTGGCGGGCGGCGTGCTGGCGACCGCCTTCGGCGCGGCGGCGGCCACAGCGGCGGCGGGCGCGGCGGTGGGGGGCGTGACCGGCTACCTGCGGGATATGGGAATGTCTGAGCAGGCGGCGGAGAGTGTGCATGACCGGCTCAATGAAGGCGACTACCTGCTGACGATCCAGGTAGACCCGGTGCGCTACGATGACATCAAGCAGATTTTGCTGAAATACAACGCCGTCGGCGTAGACATCAATGCCGCCGCTGCCGGGCGCGTGAATGCCCTGACGCCGGGCGAGGATTTGACCGTCCCTCGCCGTTTGGAACCCACCACAGGCCGAACCGTCGACGAAGCCCTGCCGCCCGCAGCAGTTGTGCCAGACAGCACTGTAGCCGCCGAGAACGCCCGCGTGGTGTCCCGCGAAACGGGCGACTCGATTGTGTAGGGCCTTTTTCGATGACCGAAGCGCGTTTGATCAAGATCAGCAAGTACCTGAGTAAGCATCTGCGGCATGACCCGGAGGGGCTGGGGTTGACACTGGCCCCCGGCGGCTGGGTGGGCGTGGACGACCTATTGGTCGCCTGCGCCCGCCGTCGGTTTGAGGTGTCACGCGCTGACCTAGATGAAGTCGTCGCCAAGAACAGCAAGCAGCGGTTTTCGTTTGACCCAACAAGGACGCTGATCCGTGCCAATCAGGGCCACAGCGTTGAGGTAGATTTAGAGCTTGAGCCGTCCCTTCCGCCAGAGTTGCTGTATCATGGAACCGGCCACCAAACGGCTTCGCTGATAGCACAGGCGGGCCTGGAAAAGATGCGCCGCCATCATGTGCATCTGTCCGCCGACACTGAGACCGCCCGCGCCGTCGGCTCCCGGCATGGCCGCCCTGTTGTGTTTGCGGTTCTGGCGACGCAGATGGCTGAAGCCGGGCATCTCTTTTATCGCTCCGACAACGGCGTCTGGCTGACTGACCGCGTGCCGCCGGAGTATCTGCGCGATTTGTAAAGGCTACTCCCCATGAATACCTGCCACGAACAGCGTTTTTTCGTTGGTGTAGGTCACCGCACCGGGGGCGCTTTTGCGGGGCTTGCGGACGTGTTTTTTCAGCGTATAGTCGACGGGGATCAGCGAGGAGTGCTTGGACTCACTGCGGGCGGCGACCATTTCAGCGGCCTGCTGCAAGGCCGACGCAGACACGGCGGCGGGGCGGTTTTGGGCACGGATGATGCCGTGGGCCGAAGTCGCCGCCCGGACATGAAGCCAGATGTCCGACGAGACGGCCAGTTTTGTGGTCAGATAATCATTGGAAGCGGCGTTTTCGCCCACCCAAATCTCCCAGCCATCGAGTGTGCGGAACGTCTTGATGCGATGGCCTTCAAACTCCGGCACATTTGTTTTGAACTTGCCGTCTCCGGCACGCTCCCCTTTGGCCTGCTGCGGCCCGCGTGCCAGCGACTCGGCCATGCTGGTGCGGATGGCGGCGACTTCCTCCGGGGTTTTGGCCGCCGCTGTTTCCCGCTCGGCCTGCATCAGCAGCACGGACTCTTCCAAAGCCTGAGCGCGGCGCTCTTTGAGGGTCAGGGCGCTGGTTTCGGCCTTGCGGCTGCGCTTGTAAAACCGCTCGGCGTTCTCATGGACACTCAGGCTCGGGTCGAGCGCGATAAATCGCATGGTCGGCTCGCCGTCGGGCAGCGGGGGGGCGTAGTAGTCAGGGACGGACACCAGCGCCTGCCCGCGCCCGATCTGTGACTGATTGGTCAGCAGCAAATCCCCCGTCTGCCGGTATTCTTCCGCCCGCTGGGCATTGCGAAGTCCCTGCCCCAGCTCTTCCGCCTCCCGCTCCCGGTGCCGCCGCGTCCGGTGCAGGGCCGCCAGCAGCGACTCTTTCGCCCGCGCAAACGTGTCCCGGCGAATGAGCGACGTCGCCGCGTGGTCGAGTGCCACCGAGATCGACTCGCGGGCGTGCTGATCTGCCGCCGGGACCGAGCGCAGGGCAATCGGATAGGCTCCCCGCATCGCCCCCGCCGGGTCGGTCCACAAACGCGGGGACCAGTCCCCCACCCGCACCACGGTCAAGGTCAGCGTCAGGGCTTCATACAGGGCCTGCGGCGTCAGGGCGCTGGCACGCAGAACGACTTCGCGGGCCAGCAGCGGCGACACGCCGGACCAGGTTTCCCCAAGCCATTCCCGCGCCTCATCTTCGGTCATTGCGGCCTCGGACTCGGGAGTCCAGGGCGCGAACGGGTCCCGCCGCCCCCGTTGCCGGGGCGGGGCGATGTAGCTTAAACCGGGCAAAATCTGCCGAAAGCGGTTGACACCGCGCCCGATGTTCTTAGCCGCGCCCAGGATAATTCCCGCTTCGGTGACCAAAATCAGATTGCTGTGCTTGCCCATGATCTCGGCAATCAGGGTCAGCCGCGCCCCGTCCACGGCTTTCAGATGCAGGTGCAGAATGCGCTCGCCGAAGCCGGATGGCAGGGAAATGTCGTCCATCCAGGCCCCGTCCAGATGCTTTCGCAGGAGCGAGCAGAACGGCGGTGGCGTGGGCGGGTTTTCCCGGCGCTGAATGGTCAAATGGGCGCGGGCCGCTTCCGGGTCGCAGGACAGCAGCAGGTCGTGTTTATGCCCGGCGTGGTAGACGCGCAGAACGATTTCCAGCGGGTCGGGCTGGGTGATCTTGTCAATCTTGCCCCCCACTAGCGTTTTGCCCAGCTCATCCCGCACCGAAGCCAGCAGCAGTGAATCAAAAATCATAACGCCTGAATTATACCCGGTTGCGGCCTCCGTAAATTTCCTTCCTTCTTTTTTCCAATTTGTTGACAAATTGCGGGGAAAGCGGCTACAATCTTCTTGTCATGTACGAACACGCAAACAGTGAGCAGAAATGCTATCGACCGGCGCGAGAGCGGCGGCGGGCGGGGGGGGACGCGCTGCGGCATCGGCACGCGCTGTACCATGCCCACACGCACTGTACCGTGCCCAGTCCCTCGGGACCTGGGCGCTGTTCACTTGTGCGCCTTGCCTGACCCGCTCCTGACTTTCGCCGTCCCGTGACGACCCAAGACAGAGCGGGTTTTGTTATTTTATGTGATGATTTTTGGACTGACTTTATTCTCGGGAAAGGACCGGACATTTACGTTATGAGCCATGAGGTGTTAATTCTGAACAGCGACTACGAGCCGCTGAACGTCTGCAACCTGCGTCGCGCCGTCATTTTGCTGTATCTGGGCAAAGCGGACGTTTTGCATCAGCACGGCGAGACTGACACGCCCGCTCTGGTTACGGAAGAGGGCGTGGTCGTGGCCGCACCGTCGGTCCTGCGCCTGCGTCACCATGTCAAGCGGCCCCTGCCCGAGCTGAAGCTGTCCCGTCGGTCGATTTTTGCCCGCGACAATTACACCTGCCAGTATTGCGGGGTGCAGACACGCGACCTGACGATTGACCATATCGTCCCAAAGCGTGCCGGAGGCGGAATGCAGTGGGACAATCTGGTCGCCTGCTGCCGCCGGTGCAATGCCCGCAAGGGAGACAAAATGCTGTCAAGCAGCGGCATGAAGCTGGCCCGCCCGCCGCGCCGCCCGCGCTACGTGCCGTATATCAGCCTGACCAAGTACCTGAACGGCACGAAAAACGAGGTCTGGCGGGACTATCTGCCCGTCTTCCACGATGTCGGCGGCTCCGACAACTACGCGGCGGCGGCGTAGTCCACAATTAGACACGCAGGGGCACGGGGCTGAACCCCCGTGCTTTGAAATGCAATTCCCCGCCTTCGCGGGCATAAGACGACCGAACGCAATCGTTCCTAAATCTTCGCCCGCGAAGGCGGGGGCTTGCACTTCTAAAGCATGGGGGTTCAGCCCCGTGTCTTTTTGAGGCTGCCAAATGACAAAAACCGAATATATGGCCGCCAAGCTCTCCGACGAGGTAAACATGGGGCATCTCGAAGAAGTAGAGCGTTTGCTGGAACAGGGGGCGGACATCAACTGTAAAAATTCAATCGGCAATACTCCACTTATGGAAGCAGTTTGGACAGGGCAGGCAGAGATGGTACGCCTGCTCCTGAACTCTGGAGCGGACACAGTGGTGACGAATTATTACGGACAGACAGCGCAAGAAATGGCAGCGCAGATGCAGGATATGAATTTACACATGGCATTTCTGTTGAAAATGTGATTGATCCCGCTAGAAACAGCCTTACCCTACCCCGCCGTTAGCTGCCGCGCAGCCGCCCCACAATTTCCCGGAGTATTTCCACCACACGCTCTAGCTGCTCCTGCGTCGTGCCGCGTCCGAGTGTCAGGCGCAGGGCACTTTTGATGCGGTCATCCGGCAGGCCCATTGCGGTCAAGACGTGGCTTGGCTCGATGGAGCCGGAGGCGCAGGCCGACCCCGAAGACGCGGAGACGCCCGCACGGTCGAGGGCCAGCAGCAGGGTTTCAGCGTCCAAACCGGGCAGGGAGAAGTTCAGGTTGTTCGGCAGGCGGCTGTCGCCTTCCGGGCCGTTCAGGATGACGCCGGGGAGGGCGGCACGCAGGGATGATAGCAGGAAGTCGCGCAGAGAGGCGAGACGGGCGGCCTCGGCGGCGCGTTCGGGTAGCAGCAGGCGGACGGCTTCGCCGAAGCCCGCGAGGGCAGCGACGTTTTCCGTGCCGGAGCGACGCTCCCGCTCCTGCCCGCCGCCGTGGAGCAGCGGCTCGATAGCCGTCCCGCCACGCACATACAGCGCCCCCGCGCCTTTGGGGCCGTAGATTTTGTGGGCGGACACCGTCAGCAAATCCACGCCGAGGGAGTCTATGGTCACAGGGAGCTGCCCGAAGGTCTGCACGGCGTCGGAATGGAGCAGAGTATTATTGGCATGAACGAGGTCGGCGATTTGACGCAGGGGCTGGATGGTCCCGACTTCGTTGGAGGCGTGGATGACGGACACCAAAACGGTGCGGTCGGTCAGCGCGTCAGCAACGACGTCAGGAGACACGCGGCCATCACGGTCAACAGGCAGGTAGGTGGCACAGAAGCCGAGAGTCTCTAAGAAGCGGGCGGTATCGCCAACGGCTTCGTGCTCCAACTGCGTGGTGATAAAATGGTCGCCGCGTGCGCGGTTCGCCAGCATGATGCCGACGAGGGCGGCGTTGTCAGACTCGGTGCCGCCGCCGGTGAAGGTCACTTCGGCGAAGGCGCAGCCGAGGGCGGCGGCCAGAATGTCGCGGGCGGTGTCCAGCGCCCGTTTGGCCCGCTGACCATCGGCGTGGAGGGAGCTGGGGTTGCCGAACGCCTCCGCCGACAGGAACGGCTCCATCGCAGCGCGGGCTTCGGGGCGCAGGGGGGTAGTGGCGGCGTAGTCCAGATAAATACGGTCAGGAGTAATGCGCTCGGTCATACACCTATTGTACCTGAAACCAAAACGCCCCGGCTTGGAAGAGCCAGGGCGTTTCGGGCAGAGTGGTTACGTCCCGGTGACGGTATCCGTCGCGGGATCGTCGGACGAGCGCAGCTCGGTAACGGCGTCCTGGCCGGACAGGTCGGCCTCGGCCACGGCGGTGTCCGCCTCTTCCACGGCGGCAGCCGTGCGCGAGTAGTGCAGGGCGGCGATAGCCGTCTCTTCCCCTGCCGTGTATTCCAGCGTGGCATTGTGGGGCAGGTCGGAGACGTGCAGGACATCGCCAGGGGTCAGCCCGGACACATCGACGTCTAGATGCGCGGGTAGGTCGCCGGGCAGGGCATGAACCGTGATCGTTTCGGCAGTCTGCTCCAGAACCGCTTCGCCCGTGCCAACCGAGTCCGGCTCCCCAATGAGCTGAATAGGGATTTGCGCGGTGACTTTGTCACCTTTGCGGACCTGATGGAAGCCCACCGACTCAAAGCCGCGTGTGATGGCATTGCGCTGAAGGTTGTCCACCAGCACCGTGTGCGGCTTGGTGTCGCCTTCGATGGTCAGATCCAGCACCGTGTTCAGCGCGGTGGCGGTGTTCAGCACCTCGGCAATAGCGCGGCTGGACACTTCAATATTGACAGGTTCCAGCCCCTTGCCGTAGATGGCTCCGGGAATAAAACCCTGTTTCATGCGCTGCTTGCGCTCACTTTTGGTCTGATGGCCGCGCTTTTGGACGGTAATGTTCATTCGTAGCTCCTGAGAAAGTATTCACTAAAGTGTATTGTTAAGCAATGCCCGTTATGATACCCTATTTTCAGACTTATTGCTGACCGCCTGAAAGATTAGACCCGGAAGACTGAGCCAGCACAGCATCTAATTTCTGTTTGTAGTCCCCCCGGCGGCGCGAAAGCGCGGGGCGGGCGGCGGGCGGGGCAAGGGCAAGGCGGGCGTCCATGACGTGCAAATACAAATCACGCATCGCGGCGTCCTGCTTCGGGTCCGGCTCAAAGCCGGAAAGCGCCTGCTGCTGCACGTTCATACTGCCGCCTGCGTCTACGAACCGTTCAATCACATCCGCCGCACGGGCGTAATAAGTCAGGGCGCGGGCCGGGTCAGTCTTGGCGGCGGCATCGTCGCCGAGGGCGGCATCGGCATAGGCAAAGCGGGTTTCCACCGACTCGCCCAGCGCACGCACGGTCCCGACGGGCGACAATTCTAAATCGGCCATTTTCTGATAATAGGCTAGGCTTTGCGCGGGCGGGGCAGTTTGCGCCGCCGCTTGCAGCAGCGGCAGCGAGTTCGGATCGGTCCGCAGGCCGGATTGATACGCCGACAGTGCCGCCGCCGTCTCTCCCTGCGCTTTCAGGACGTCCCCTAGCCGCCGCCAATGAACCCCTTCGGGTTCCAGCGCGACCGCCTGCCGCAGATCGGCTTCCGCGCCGGACAAGTCACCTTGCCTTGTCCGAATCTTAAAGCCTTCGTCGCTCGGATACTTCGCGTTCAGCGGGTCCCAGGTGCGGGCCGTCGCATAATCCGGCGGCACAGACGACGCCGACAGCGCGGCCAGGCCCTGCCCGGCGGTCAGTAGGGCAAAGGCCCCGGCGACGCCGCTCACGGCCAGCACAACCGGCAGCGCGGGGCGCTTCGTCTCCGGGGCGGCCGCTTCGGGCGCGGCAATGCTCACAGCCAGCCCGGCCAGTGTCCAGAACGTTGTGCCCAGAAAGAACACGTACCAGTCCGAGTCAATCAAGTTCTGCACCGCGCTTCCCGCGCATCCGGCCAGCAGGCCGCAGAGCAGCAGGCGCGGGTCCATTGGGGCGTCTTCGGGGGGGCGCACGGCCAGCCCGCGTCCGAGCGAGGCCCCCAGCAAACCCAGCGTCCCCACCAGCAGCACCAGCCCCGGCACGCCGCATTCGTCGGCCATCTGCAGGTACGAATTATGTGCGACCCGCGTGAAGCCCGTCAGCGCGTAGCGCGGATACAGGTCCGGCCACGAGCCGACGCCCGTACCCAGCACCGGGTTCGCGGCGGCCATTTTGACCGACCCGCGCCAGGTCCAGACCCGGAACGCCGCCGAGTTGTCGTTCAAATTGTGCAGACGCGCCAGCACAGGCCGCGCCAGGGTCGCGCCGCCCAGCACCAACGCAATACCCGCCGCGATTATCAGCCCGCGTGAAGCTTTTGGCAGAGCGTACCCGGCCCGGCTCGCCCGCCAGAGGGCCACCCCAAAGACAATCAGCGAGACGGCCAGCGACACCAGCGCGAAGCGGGAGCCGGTGAACAGCAGCCCGGCAAGCTGAAACAGCGCGGCCACCCCGAGCAGCAGCAGGGTCAGCCCCCGCAGCAGCGGCGTCAGCCCGCGCACCGCCGGGGCTTCCAGGAGCAGCGCCAGCGTCAGCGGCAGGGTGATTACAAAGTAGCCCGCCAAATAGTCTGGGGTAGAGGTCGCAAAAATGCGCCAGCTCGCCTGCCCCGCCCTGGCGTGCGCCACATATTCCTGCACGCCGATGTCAGCCACAATCACCGCGCCGAGCACGGCGCAGGCAATCAGCCCCAGACGCACCCGGCTGTCCGCCGAAGCGCGGCGGGCCAGCGCGAACAGGGCAAAGTCGGCGGCCAGCGTCGCCCACCCCCGCAGCATCGGCCCGAAAAAGCCCGTGCCGCCCTGTGCGACTAACCGCCACAGGATTGATAGGAACGCCACGCCCAGCAGCAGCAAAAACGCCTTCTCGGCCCGTGTCGGACGCGCCCACAGCGCCCCGCCGCCGCGCCACGCGGCGACGGCGGCAACGCCCAGCGTCCCCGCCATCAGCCAGGACGACCACAGCGGCTCGTCCGGGACGGCGGCGACAATCGGCGCAAGGAGCAGGACAAGGCCCAGTATCACAGCGACGGCAATATTCAAGGGGAAGAATTGCTCCGGGGTGCGGTGCGGCGCAGGGCGCGGCGGCGGTTGAGAATGCGAACCGTGGCCCGCAGCCACAGCCCGGCGTAGACCGCTGCCCGGCGCAGGAGGGACGAGTTCGGATGGCGCTTGCGATCAAACTCGTACCACGACCGATGGAACTCAATAATCATAGTGTCGGCGTTTTTGTCGCTGGAGCGTCCAATGGCGTGTGTCACTACGGCTTCCGGGAAGTAGACCACTTCGCGCCCGGCGCTCCACGCCCGCTGGCAGATGTCCACGTCTTCGCAGTACATATAAAACCGCTCGTCCAGCGCCCCGATGCTGTCAATCAAATCCCGCCGCAGGAGCATGGCACAGCCCGAAACCCAGTCCACGGGGAGCGTGTGGGCATGGTCGAATTCCTGCATCAGATAATCTTTGGCAAACTTATTCTGGGGAAACAGGCGTCCCAGATAGGTGTTGCGGAAAAAGCCTGCCCCGAGCGACGGAAAGCGGCGGCAGGAAAGCTGAAGCGTGCCGTCTGGGTTCAGCACCTTCGGCCCGACAATGCCCGCACCAGGGTTGGCGTCGGCCCAGGCGACCAGCGCGTCCAGTGCCCCCGGATGCACCGCCGCATCCGAGTTCAGCAGGAAAACAGAGCGCGTGTCGGTCTCCGCCAGCGCCTCGGTGATGGCTTGATTGTTGGCTTTAGAGAAGCCTAAATTGTCAGCGTTGACCCGCAGGTACGTCTGCGGAAACTCCCGCGTCACCATCTCCGCCGAACCATCCGTGCTGGCATTGTCCACCACCCACACGGCAAACTCTGCTTTGGCGGGCACGGCAAACAGGGACTCTAGACAGTGCCGCAGGTCTTCGCGGGCATTCCAGTTGACAACGATGACGGCAATGTCGGTCATAATTTATGCGGAAGCCGGGGGTGTAGAACCCCCCGACTCCTTCGGTTCGTATCGCGCCCCGCGCAGCAGCCGCCATTCATTCAGCCGCACCGCCACCCGGAGCAGGCCGCGCAGGGGCGGGGCCAGGGCCGGAAAATGCTTGTCGTAAAAGCGCAGCAGCGAGCGGTGCGATTCCCGGATCATACTGACCCGCACCTGCCGGGTGCTGGCCGCGCCGAAGTGGGTCACGGACACGTCCGGCGTGTAGTAGATTTTCAGGCCATGTTCACGCTTCGCCCGCCAGCACCAGTCGACTTCGTTGAAGAAGATCGGAAACGATGTGTCCATGCCGCCGACGGTTTGATACGCCGCACGGGTCAGCAGCAGGAAAGATCCCATCGGCTGATCGACTTCCCGTGTGTGGCTGTAGTCGAACCAAGTCATCCGGTAGGCTCCGAAGACGCGGGAGCGGGGCAGAAGGCGCGACAGGCCCAGAAACTCCCACAGCACCGGGCCGGGGTCGGGAAAGCCGCGCAGGGACCGCTGCGTCTCCCCATCCGGGCCAATCAGGCGGCAGCCCAGCACAGCGGCGTCCGGGTGCGCCTGCATCCAGGCCAGCGCTGCTGTCAGGGTGTCCGGGTGAACGGTCACGTCGGGGTTCAGCAATAACAGCCAGCCGCCAGTCGCGGCGGCGAGGGCCTGATTGTTGCCCTCGGCGTAGCCGTTGTTGCCCGTGTTGGCAATCAGCCGAATCGCCGGAAACTCGGCCTGCACCATCGCCGCCGTGCCGTCGGCGCTCGCGTTGTCCACGACAATAATCTCTAACTCCGCGCCGTCTGGCGGGTACGCCAGCAGGGAGCGCAAGCAGTCGCGCAGAAAGTCCCGCGTGTTCCATGTCACGATACAGACCGAGAGCCGCATGGCTTAACTCCGCCCGAACAGATTTTGCCCGAACAGCGGCGCGGCTTCGGCCAGATCACGCACCAGCCGGGTCGGCGGGCAGGGCGCGAACCAGTCAGCCCCGTTTTTACCCAGCACCCCCAGCGTCGCGGCGACCCCGGCCCGCTCTCCGGCCTGCACATCCATCCAGTGATCGCCTACCATCAGCGCCTCCCCCGGGCGGGCGTCCAGCAGGGTGAGCGCCTCCCACAGATGCTCCGGGTTCGGCTTGGACTTTAGAACATCATCCCGCGACAGCAGCAGGTGATGCGGCAGCGCAAAGCGGGCCAGCAGGCCCACCGCCACATGGCGGCAGTTGCGGGTGACGACACCCACTTTGACGCCGTCCGCCACCAGTCCGGCCATTAACTCCTGCGTGCCGGGCAGCAGCACGGGACGGGCGCAGCCATCCACTTCCAGCCGCTCCAGGGCTTCAAACGCCTGCCGCCGCCATTCGGGGCCGTCGCCGCCGCGCCCGTTGAGGTCGTCCACGGCGGCATCCACCAGGCCCAGAATGTCTTTGCCCTCCGTCACGTCCGGCGGCACGCCCGCTTCCCGCGCCAGAGCGTCCATAAGATTAGTCATCGCCGGGAAGTCAATATGGGTCTCCACCAGCGTGCCGTCCAGATCGAACAGGACAACGTGGCAGGGCTGAAACGGCGTGTCAGCCAAAGGTTCAAAGGGAAGAGGCATGGGGCATTATAACGCAATCGGCAGGCAGGGTCAAGGGCAAAGAGAAGGGCCGGAGAAGATAGGCCCTGTGCCTACTGGCGGCTTAACTCTAACCCTCCCCTAACAGGGGAGGGAGCAGATACGAAGTAATGCCAAAGGCATAGGAACGAGCGGGAGGGGGTCCTCAGGTCCGCATCCGGCCCCGGCCCGTCTTGTCCTTGTCTTCTTCCTGATGCTCCACCACATAATGAAGCTGGTCGAAAAAGCCGCGCACCAGGCGGTCGCGGGTGACGGACTTCTGCACAAAGTCTATTTCCGAGCGCAGGTTGGCTTCTTTCATGTCGCGCAGGTGCTGCACGCGGCCCGACAGCGTGATCTTGCCGCCTTTGACCTGCACGTCAATCATGGTCGAATCCACTGCCCGCTTGCCCAGCTCCCGCCGCACATTGCGAGCGACTTCTGCATCTTCCGGTGTCATATTTGTTCTCCCAGGGTTCAATCTTACGCACTTATTGTGGGTATTATACCCGCATGACACAGCAACACCTCCGCACACTCCGAACACAGGAATTTGGCCCGGTCACAGAGCGCGGCGTGTACCTCAATCATGCCGGGGTCGGCCCCGCGCCCGCCCGCGTCGTCCGGGCCGTGCAGGAAGCCGTCGCGGTGACCGCCGCCGACCCGCTCGGCTTTTTTATGCAGCACTTTTTCCCCGCCCAGGGCAGCGCCCGCGCCCGCCTGGGGCGGCTGATGGGGGTCAGCCCCGAGCATCTGGCCTTTGTCAAAAACACCGGGCATGGGCTATCACTCATCGCCGACGGCCTGAAACTGGAACCGGGAGACAATGTGGTGAGCGTGGACTGCGAATACCCGAGCGTCGTGTATCCGTGGTATGCCCAGGCCGACCGGGGCATTGAGACGCGGCTGGTGACACCAAAGGCCGACGGCAGCTTCACCCCCGAAGACCTCGCCGCCAGAATGGACTCGCGCACGAAAGTGGTCACCCTGTCCTGGGTGCAGTTCGGCACGGGCTTCCGGGCGGACCTGAGAGCCTTTGCCGATATGGCGCACGCGCACGGGGCACTGCTGATCGCGGATGTCATTCAGGGCCTGTGCGCCCTGCCATTGAAGCTGGAAGCGGCAGGCGTGGACATGGCGGTGTCCGGCGTCCACAAATGGCAGCTTGCCCCCGGCGGCAGCGGGGCGCTCTATGTCGCGCCGCACGCGCTGGACCGGCTCCGTCTGGTGAACATGGGCGCGGGAGCGGTGGTGGACATGATGAAATTCGACCCGCTGGATTTCAATGTCAAGCCGAGCGTACAGCGGTACGAGGAAGGTGTGCCCAACGGCCTCGGCATGGTGGGTCTGGACGCCGCGCTGTCGCTGATTGAAGAGGCGGGAATTGAAGCCATTGGCGAGCAGATTTTGTCGCTGTCCGCCTATGCCGCTGACCAATTAGATAAACGAGGCTATGAAGTCACCTCGCCCCGCGACGACGCTTCCCGCTCCGGGCTGGTTATGTTCCGGCATCCGTCGCACACAAACGAGGACGTCCTGAAGGCACTGACGGACGCTGGTGTCACCGCCGCCGTGCGCGGCGGGCGGGTCCGCTTTTCGCCGCACTTTTACAACAGGGCGGAAGAAATCGACCGTGCCGTAGAGGCATTGCCATAGCACGCCGACACTGGCCGGCGGCTCTTGCGGTTGTCGCGGCAGTCGCCGCAGGCTGTTCCCATCAGCCTGCCCCGCGCCCTGCGCCGCCCGCCCCGGCAGCCATCGTCAAGCCGCCTGCGCTTCCGCCTCTACTCGCGCCTCTCACCCGGCAGGAAGCGCGAACGCAAACCCTACGCAGCCTGCACACACTGGCCGATACGGGCGCGTCCCCGGCCGCCGTGGCCGAGGCGCGAAGGCTGACCGCCCGGCTCGGCGCAGCCCCACTGGCCCGGACGCTAAACGCCGTGCTGGCCTGCCGCGTGGGCCAGGCCAATCGCCTCCCGGTGGCCTCACCCCTGCCCGTCGCGCTCATCAACCGCGCCGCTGCCGCCTGTGCGATGCAGGCAAGCCGAAGGCCGGACGAGATCACCCTGTCGTTTGCGGGCGACTGCACCTTCGGCACGGTCAACGGTGACGGCCGCGCCCCCCGCTTCCCCGCCGTCTACCGCCGGGCCAGGCAATTAAACTACCCTTTCGCGCTGATGCAGCCCTGGCTCCGCACGGATGACCTCAGCGTAGTGAACTTTGAATGCACGCTGACCGAGGCGACGCCGACCGCTGACAAGCAGTGGCACTTCAAAGGTCCCGCCCGCTACGCCGCTATCTTCCCCGCCGGGGGTGTGGAGGCCGTCGGTCTGTCTAACAACCATTCGCATGACTATTTGCAGGCTGGATTCGACGACACCGCCGCCAGCTTCCGGGCTGCCCATATCCCGGCGTTTTACCGGAACACACCCTGCGTGACTAGGATCAAGGGCGTGCCCGTGGTGCTGATTGGCGACTGCACCGTGGTCGGCGAAAACACGACACAGATTGGCGCAGCCCCGGAGCGCGTCCTGCGGCAGATCAGGCAGTACAAAAAGCCGGGAACGCTGGTGGTTGTGGTCATGCACTGGGGCAGTGAGCTGGACACAGTCCCCAAACCCTGGCAGCAGGCGCTGGGGCGGCAGTGTATCGATGCCGGAGCCGATGCCGTGGTCGGCCATCATCCCCATGTCGCGCAGGGCATTGAATTATATAAAGGCCGTACCATTGCCTACAGCCTGGGAAACTTCGCTTTCGGCGGCAACTCACGGGCCATCCGCCCTGAAACCTTCCTCTGGCGCCTGCGCTTCCGCAAGACAGGCGGCAGGGTGGCCTTTCAGAGCGCGTCTCTGGTTCCGTGTTTGATTACGTCCTCTCGGGAAACTAACGAGGGAGGGGCTTTGATCAACAATTACCAGCCGACGCCGGTATTCGGCGCGAAAGCCGCCCGCATCTCCGCCCTGGTGGCCGCCCGGAGCGCCGGGCTGAAATACAGCGTCAAGCGCGTGGATTATTTGAGGCTATAATCAAAGGCAGACGCTCTCCGGGCCAAAGATGCAGGAAAGGCTGATGGCGCTTTTATCTGTAGCCCGGCAGGGCGTCCGCTTTGATTGCCGGGGGTTTCATACCCCCGGTATTCAGCGGCATTCGGCACAGCGGCAGTTATGCAGCAGCGCCATCGGAGGCTGTAGTCTGAGGCTCTACGAGGCCCGCCCGTGCCGCGTCCGCGTAACGCACCCCCGCCCCGCCAAAGATGTCCAGCGCACTGCCGATGGTCAAATCCACCCGCCCCCCGGACAGACGCTCCACAAGCGCGATGTCTTCCAGCCGCCGTGCCCCGCCCGCGTAAGTTGTCGGCAGCGTCACCCACTGGCCCAGCAGGCCGACTAGCTCTGCGTCAATCCCCTCGCATTTGCCTTCCACATCGGCAGCATGGATTAGAAACTCGGCGCAGAACGGCGCGAGTGTGGCAAACAGCGCAGCGTCTAAACAGGTCCGGGTCACGGTCTGCCAGCGGTTTGTGGCGACATAATACGTGCCGTCCGCAGCCCGGCGGCAGCTGACGTCAACCACCAGCCGCTCTTTGCCGACGGCCTCACGCATCATTTTCAGACGCGGCAAAGACAGCTCCCCGTCCACGAACAGATACGACGTGACGATCACCTGGCTTGCCCCGGCCTCCAGCCAGCCCGCCGCGTTGCCGGGCGTGACGCCCCCTCCAAGTTGCAGGCCACCGGGGTAGGCAGCAAGTGCCGTGCGGGCCGCGTCCTCGCTGCCCGGCCCCAGCAGAATGATGTGCCCGCCGCGCAGGCCGTCTTTTTGATAAAGTGCAGCAAAGTCAGCGGCAGACTGCGCCGAGGTGAAGTTAGTGACGACTCCCGCGCCGCTGTCGGTGAGCGTGCCCCCAACAATCTGGACGACTTTGCCATCTTTGAGGTCAATGCAGGGGCGAAAGGCCATCAGGGTCTCCAAAGAGAAGCCACGGGTTAAAACCCGAGGCTGATACGCAGTAATGCCGCAGGCATATAAGTGCCCAGTGTCCAAAGGACACAAGAACAAGCACGCCGCCATTGTCCGGTCTTACGTGCCCGGCCCTGCACTGGCAGACCTGGAAGGCGGTGGGCTTTTCTGAGCCTCGGGTTTCAACCCGTGGCTTTCTGCCCGCCGCTCCACACATGAAAAAAGGTCCTGGAAATAATTCCCAGGACCTTGAGTGTACCCGATTGGCACGAAGCCAGGTTACAATTATAAGCTACGAAACGGCGGTATCGCCGCGCTCGCCGGTGCGGATGCGGACGGCTTCCAGGACGGGCGTGACGAAGATTTTGCCGTCGCCGATTTCGCCGGTGCGGGCCGCGCCTTCAATTGCGCCGACCACGCCGTCCATCAGGCTGTCGGCAACCACAACCACAATCTGCACTTTGGGCAGCAGGTTGACCTGATACTCGGACCCCCGGTAATGCTGGGTGTAGCCCTTCTGCTTGCCCGCGCCCTTGATCTCGGTGACGCTGATGCCGTGGACACCTAATTCATCCAGCGCGGTTTTGACTTCATCCAGACGGCTGGGGCGGATGATTGCCTCAATACGAACCATAAGTGTTTTCTCCCTGTGAAAAGGCTTTAATCAATACCGGCCAGCGCGGGGATACCGGCGTTGTCGCCGTGGTAGCCTTCCTCGCCATGCTCGGTCACATCCAGCCCATCTTCCTCTTCATTTGCCGGGGCACGCATTCCGCCGGGAATGACAAGATTGACCAGCGAGCCGATCAGGAACGTGGCGATTACGGCCATGACGACCGTGGCACCCACGGCAATGAGCTGCCGAACGAACTGCTCGATCCCGCCACCAGCGAAGAGACCATTGCTGGCGCCGAAGAAGTTTTTGTCGGTGATCGCCGAGTTGACCTTGTCGTTTGCGAACAAGCCAGTCATCAAAGCCCCGAAGATGCCGCCACAGGCATGGACGCCGAAAACGTCCAGGGCGTCGTCATAGCGGTTCAGCTTGCCCTTGAGCTGAATGACCGAGAAGCAGATGGGCGAAACCAGCAGGCCGATGATCAGCGCCGCCGTGGCATCCACAAAGCCGCAGGCCGGAGTGATTGCCACCAGTCCAGCCACCGCGCCCGAGCCGAAGCCGACCGCAGTGGGCTTCTTGAAGCGGACCCATTCGATCACGGTCCAGGACAGAGCCGCCGCTGCCGTGGCGATATGCGTATTGATGAACGCCGCCGCCGCCACGCCGTCCGCCGCCAGTTCACTGCCGGCATTAAACCCGAACCAGCCGAACCACAGCAGGGCGACGCCGATCAGGACCATAGGGACATTGTGCGGGCGCATCTCTTCCGCGCCATGCCCCCGGCGCTTGCCGAGCATGATGCACAAGGTCAGGGCCGAGATACCGGACGAAATATGGACCACCGTGCCACCCGCGAAATCCAGGGCCAGGTCTTTGACGCCGATCCAGCCGCCGCCCCAGACCATGTGCGCCAGCGGATCGTAGAAGAACGTCGCCCAAAGCGTGATAAACAGGCAGTACGCGCTGAACTTCATGCGCTCGGCAACCGCACCTGAGATGAGCGCGGGCGTGATGATGGCGAACGTCATCTGAAACAGCATATACATAGAGTGCGGGATGGTCATCATCGCCGTCAGCCCCGGTATGTTCCGCGGGGCGGCGTCCACACCGCGCAGTCCCATATATTTGGTGACATCGCCAAAAACCGCATTGTGGGAAGCCGTGGTGTCCCCAAATGCAATCGAGTACCCGAACAGCATCCATTGGACGCTGATAATGCCCAGCGCAACGAATGACATCATCAGAGTGTTCAGGATGTTTTTGGAGCGCACTAGGCCGCCGTAAAAGAGTGCGAGGCCGGGCGTCATGAACATAACCAGGGCGGTGGCGACGATCATCCAGGCGGTGTCGCCCCGGCTGGCGCCTTCCCCGGTCATCGAGGCGGCTTTGACGTCACTGAGGGTTTTTGCGTCTGCCTCAGAAAGCTGGGCAGTGGTGGCCGGAGCAGCAGCCTCGGCAGCGGGCGCAGCGGCGGCAGAAGTTGCTGCCGGAGGGCCGGGCGGTGCGGGGGCCGGGGTCTGTGCCAGTGCGGACAAGGACAAGGGCAGGAGTGCCAGCGCGACCAGGGCGCTGCGCCAAAATTTGGGAGCGCGTGTTTTGGGGGGGTGTGATTTTGAATTCACGAAAAAGCATCCTCCTAAAGGTAATATTCTTGCGAAATATTTTCCGGGGTGCTTCATCGCGGTTGCCGGATGGCTGCCTGCCAGGCGCCTCTGCCTGGAGTGTCTTACTTTAGCACAGGCAGGGAACGAATGTCAAGCCCAGTGACGTATGTTTTTTGCTTTGTTTCGGCATTGTTTCATCAAACCGGCTGTTTGCTACAAAGAATTCGCAAGATGCTCGACAAACGCATCCTGCACATCGCCCGCCGTCTTGGCCTTGCCGGGGAAATTGTTCATTAGCAGAGAAAAGACGTACAGCCGCCCGTCTTTAGCCGTCACGTACCCGGACAGCGCCCGTGCCTGGCTGAGCGTGCCAGTCTTGGCGTGAACGTTGTTTTGGGCCGCCGTGCCCTTCATCCGGCCCTTCAAAGTGCCGTCCACGCCTGCAATGGGAAGGGAGTCGTAATAGAGTTTCCAGTCGGGCTGGCGGCGCATTCCGACCAGTAAGTTCGCCACGGCACGGGCGGTCACGAAGTCCCGCCGCCCCACCCCGCAGCCATCCACGAGCGCGATTTTATCTGTGTTCACGCCGAGTTTCTGGAACACTGGCGTTTCCAATTCGTGCCCGGCGTCGTAGCTGCCCACAGGCGACAGCAGGCGCACAAAGCACTCGGCCAGCAGGTTGTCGCTCGGCTTGTTCATCTTTGCCAGCGTCTCGGACAGCGGCAGGCCGTCGTGAAAGGCCAGCATCGCCGCCCCGGCGGGCGTCTGCCCCTGCACCGCCGGGCCAGTGACGGCGATGCCATGACGCACCAATGCCGCCCGAAACAGCGTCGCGGCCAGCCGGTCCGGGTCCTTGACGGGAACGTTCACGTCCAAAGTCTGTCCGACAGGAAGCGTGCCGGACACACGAAAATAATTTTTGTCCCAGGGCCGCTCCGCCGTGCAGTCGCTGACGGCGTCTTTCGTCCCCGTTCGCGCCGAAATGACCAGCGACACGTAATTCGTCGGCGGCGCGAGCGTCACCGTCACCGGATCGCCCGCCGTGCTTCCCGCCGCGATATGCACGGCCAGCACGCCTTCATTAACTTCCAGCCCGGAAATCTGCGGAAACTCCTCGTCGGAAAAGTCATCCCACTCCCAGCCAAACCCATACGGCCCGCCCGTGAAGCGCGAGCCGTCGCCCGCGACATTGCCCTCAATACGTTTGACACCCTGCCCGGCCAGCGACGCGGCCAGCGTGTCCAAATCCGCCGGGGACAGCAGGCCGTCCCCGCCGCCGTGCAGGTAGAGCGTGCCCTGCACCGTGCCTGCCGCGTCAGGCTTTGCCGACGCCAGAACCTCTGTCCGCGCCCGGAAGCCTGGCCCCAGCAAGCACAGCGCCGAGGCCGCCGTGAACAGCTTGCGGTTGGAGGCGGGCAGCAGCCGCGTGTCGGCATCATGCGCGTACAGCACCGCGCCGTCGTCCGCCCGGCAGACCATCGCGCCGGTGATGCCGCCTGAAAGCGTCGGCGACGCCAGTATCTTATCCAAACTCTGCGTCAGCGTCGGCGTTTCCTGCGCCCGCACCGGGCCGAAGCCGACTAAAATCAGCAGCCCGCAGGCAATCAGCTTGTTCAAAGCGCCCTCTCAAAAAAGTACCCGCTGTTGGTCATGCCCGCCGCCCCGTAGATGCGGTGCGCCACGGTCCGCGCATAGCCCGATTCGAGCGTCACCCGGTCACAGCCGAACTCCCGCGCCGCCTCAAACGCCGCTGTCAAAAGAGCCTTTGACGCCCCGCGCCCCCGTGCCGCTTCCGTCACAATCAGGTCCGGGATCCACGCCTGTGGATGGACGCAGTTCAGCCGCTCCCGAAAGACCAGCGACAGAAAGCCGACAATCTCGCCGCCCGCTTCGGCCACCAGCGAAGCCGTGTTAGAGTCGGCGACGTGCCGCTCATAGACGGCCTGCGCCACGTCGGAAGTTTCGGGCGTGACTTGGGGGCGGCCCAGCTCAGCGAGAAGCGCGGCGACGCGCAGAAAGTCGCCCGGCGCGGCGCGGCGCACGACGGGCGGGTTTGGGTGAGGCGTGTCAGTCATAGGCGCATTGTACCAGATGCGGCGGGATTGGAAAAGACCCCCTAGCCCCCAATAATGGGGGAACCCGACAGTGGGGCAGGGCTTGCCCCTGCCCTCTTATCCTAACTCTCTGGCTCCCCATTATTGGGGCGGGGGGGGCCGGTTCATATTCTCAGAACAAGAAGATAAGTCTCCAAAAACTGCGAAGGAAAACCCGCACCGCATCTCGAATAAAGCCCCTGTGACACTACTAGGAGCTATTTTTGACTGCGACGGCCTCTTGGCCGACACCGAGACGCCGGATTATGATGCCTGGCGCGAAATCTACGACGAGCAGGGCCTGCGCTTTCCGGTGGAGCTGTGGGCACACACCATCGGCTCGGCACAGGGGCAGACCCAGAATGACTGGCATGGGCCACTGGCCGAACACCTCGGGCCAGGCTATGACCGTGAGGCCATTCAGGCCCGCCGCGCTGCTTTTTATCAGAACGCCATCGGCAAGCTGACCCCGCTCCCCGGTGTGCTGGCCCTGCTGGACGCCCTGGACGAAGCCAATATCCCCTGCGCTGTTGCCTCTAATGCCCAGCGCGAATGGGTGGACCGCGTGCTGGAAATCACCGGCCTGACCGGGCGGTTTCAAACTATTGCCACAGTGGACGAGGTGGAGCACCCGAAGCCCGCGCCCGACGTGTATCTGCTGGCCGCCTCCCGCCTCGGCATCCCCCCTGAACACTGCGCGGCCTTCGAGGACTCCCCACGCGGCCTCGCCGCCGCCCACGCCGCCGGAATGTTCACCGTCGCTGTCCCCACCGCCCTGACCAAACATTTTGCTTGGGAGCAGGCCCATCACATCGTCGAAAGCATGGAGCATTTGGTGGTTGATGACCTGCAGGAGCGCCATGCGAGCCGCTAACGCCGCAGTCTTGGTCGCTCTCCTTTGCACCTCCCTTCTTTGCGCCGCCCCGTCGCATTGCCAGATTGGTGAGTCGCAAATGGTTGTCTACCAGCGAACGCCGAGACACGGGCCGCGCCTGATGCTGGACGCCCACCGGGGATGGGCCGTCAACACCGGCACGGTCGGTTCCGTCATTCAGAAGACTTCCGATGGCGGCAGAACTTGGCAGGACCGGACACCGCCCGGCTTTGCGGACATCGCCCCGGACTTGGGTGGACAAGATGTTTACGCTGGCAGTTTTGGCCTGAGCGCCTTAGACGCCCGGCGATGCTGGGTTTCGTTCGGCGGCAGCCTGCACGCCAAACCCGTCATCATCATTGAGCGCACTGCTGATGGCGGTCAGCACTGGAAGCGAATGACATTCCCCGGCGCAGCGGACTCGGTCGTGCTGCAATTTTTGGACACGCGGCATGGCTTTTTGTTAGCACTGGGCGAGCCAGCGGCAGGTTTGATGCAAAAAGATTTTTATTCGACTGCTGATGGTGGCAAGACATGGACCAAAGGCGACTCGCCAAGTGTGTCGCATTGCAACTACTATCCTATGGGCATGGCCTTTCGCAGCGTCCGCGAAGGCTGGATTACAGGTAGCAATCACGGCACACCAGATGTGCCTCTTGTCCGAACGACCGACGGAGGCAGAACGTGGCGGGTACAGACGGTGGAGTTGCCGGACGAGTACGCTTACGCCAATACTTATTCCCCACGCTTTTTTGGCCCTGGCCTACATCACGGCGCGTTCACTGCCGACCTTGAGCACGGGAATCACTCAGTAAACTATGTTACGCACGACGGCGGCGGTCACTGGGCGATTGCCCAGCCTGCCCGGAGGAAAAACCGATGACACCACAGGAAACTGTCCTGGCGATGACGCGGCATATTCGGGACACCGTCCGGCCTCACCTCGGGGCGTGGCACGGGCGGGAGATTTCCGGCATCGCGGCGTCGGGCGATGCGACGTTCGGCATTGACGACATCGCGGAAGAGGCCATCGTTTCGTTTATCGAGCGCGAAAAGCTCTCTATCGCCTACTATTCGGAAGACAAAGGGCTGATTGAATTCGGATCGTCCCCCGAAGGCGTCCTGATTATTGATCCTATCGACGGCACGCGGCCTGCGGTGGCGGGCTTTGAGCAGTGCGTCGTCTCGGTGGCCTGGGCGAACTACACGCCGGAGGCGACGCTGGGCGATGTGCGGTTCGGGTGCATCGGGGAGATCAAGAATAACGACCTATTCTGGGCCGAGCGCGGCGGCGGGGCACACTGGCTGGGAGCGGACGGGGCCGAGAAGGCGCCGCGCCTGCTGCCGATTGAAGACATCAGCCATGCCCCGCTGTCGTTTGAGGTCGTGGCCCGGCCCTTAGACTGGCTGGGCGTCGCGCTGGGCGAGATCGTGGACGCCGCTTCGGTCAAAGGCGGGGCATTCGTGTTCAGCTCCACGGCCTTTTCACTGACCCGGCTTCTGACGGGGCAGCTTGCGGCGTCCATTGACATCGGCAACCGGATATTCCGCGACTACCCGGCGTCTCAGGCGCGGTTTTCGCGGCTGGGCGGCGGCAAACCGCTGGGCCTGTTCGCGTATGACATCGCCGCCGCCGCGCTGATTGCCCAGGAAGCGGGCGCAATGGTCACGGATGCGTATGGATACTCGCTGGACTCGACGCTTTTGCTGGACACGACGGAGCCAAATTTGCAGTCTATCCTGGGGACTTCGAACCCCGCCCTGCACGCAAAGCTGCTGAAGGCGCTCGACGAGGGCGTGGCGCGGCTGGAAATTAGATAGGTCCCCTATGAGCAAGAATAATATCTGGAAAATTGTCGGCGTCAGCGTCGGCACGCTGGCCCTCGGCGCGTGGGCATGGCGCAATCGCCGCCTGTTTACGGTCAGCGACATCACGACCGGCGAAAGCGCGGCCTACCCCACCCTGCGCTCGCGGGTCTACTACGCGGAAATCCCCAAAACGTTGAACGCGGCGGCGGCGTGCCTGTCCAATCTGCCGGGCTTTGCTCTGACACAGCGGGATACGGCAAACGATGCGGTGGAGGGAACGGCGCAGGGGGCGTTCAGGCAAACCGACGACCTGACCGTCTACTGTTTTGACAGTGGCCGGGGGCAGACGCGGGTGACCATCCGCGCCCGCGCCCGTGGAGGGATTGGGGATTTCGGGCGCAATGCCGCGCACATTCGCGCCTTACAGGGAGCGATGGATGCGCGGCTGAACACGAACGCCGCGTTCTAGCTTGTCCCGCCGGACAGAGCCGTCAGCGATTGATTGGCCGCATACTGCACATGGGGATCAGCACTGTGCGACAGGCGATGCAGGGTGTCCAGCACTGCCGGTTTCCGGCTGCCGAGCGTTCCCAGGGTGACGGCGGCCCAGGTCTGCGCGGAGGCATCGCCTGTACTGGCCGCTTTTGTCAGCGCGGGAACGATGTCCGATTCGGTCAAAAAGCCCATACGGCCCAGCGTCTGGCTGGCGTTGAAGGGGACAGGGGACGCCTGACTGAGCGCGGCGACGAGGGCGGGAATAGCGGGCCGGGCGAGGGCGGGCGTGATCAGACCGTCCTGCGCGGCGCTGATGATTTTGCCGTCCGGGTCACCGAGCGCCCGTACCAGCAGGGGGATCACGCTCGGGTTGCCGCTGCGGCTGAGGCCAATCACGGCCCCTTCGCGGACAGCGGGCGGCGTCGCGGCGCTGGAAAACACCCCGCCGAGGGCGGCCACGGCGGGGGGCGTGCCGATGCCGCCGAGCGCCTGCGCGGCGTAGGCTCCCGCCGCCGGGTTTTGCAGGGCGGCGGCCAGCGGCCCGACGGCGGGGGGGCCGACCGCCTGCACCCCGGCCAGCGCGGCATCGCGGACACGGGCATCAAAATCGCCCAGCGCCGTGACCAGCGTGGAAACCGCGCCGGGGCCGGGAAAGCTGCCGAGCGCCAGAGCGGCCTGAGCGCGGGATTCGCCGTCCGCCTGCGTGTTCTGAAGCAGGGCACTGAGAGTCGCTTCCGACGGGCCGAACAGCGGCAGGACGCCGTCTGTCTTCGCCCGCGCCATCCGGGCATCCGCCAGGGCTTTTTGCGCGTCAGCCTGCGCCGAAGGCGTTTTGGCCGCACTCACTGCCGTCTGGGCCGTCGTGATGGCATCACGGGCCTTCTGCGCGTCGGTGTAGGCTTTCAGGACGGTGTCCGCCAGGGCCACCTGCGCGAGGCGCTGCACGGAGGGCTGGGCGGGGCTGTTTGCTAGAGCGATCAGCGTGGAAACACTGGCAGGGGAGTTGATCTGGTCCAGCAGGCCCACCATCTTCTGCCGGAACTCGATGTCTTTGGCTTTAGCGGGGTCGTTCAAATGGGCTAAAATCAGTGGCACAGACGGCTCGCCGATTTTTTGCAGGGCACTGATAGCGGCATCGGAGGCGGCAGGCACGAACAACTGCCCATCGGCGGCCTGCGCGGCTTTTGGGCCGCCAGCCTGTGCCAGAACATCCACAGCGGCCCCGCGAATATCCGGGTCACCGTTGGACATCCGGGCCGTGATTTCTGTTAAGTTCGCCTCGCTTTTCGCGGCCAGCGCAGCCAGTCCGGTTTCCGCCGTGGCCTTTAAGTCTGCGTCTTTGCACAGGCCAAACAGCGTCTCAAACGACTGCGCGGGGGTCAGCTTGCCGTCCGCGACCAAGCGGTTGACGGACTCGGCGGCGTTTTTGCGGATCTGCAGACTGCGGACGTTTTCCCGGCTCTCTTTGTCCGTATCGTCCGGGTTCTGCGTGGCGATCAGCACATCGACCAGCCGCCCGCGCTGTGCGAGTTCCAGCACGGTTTGATCGCGGGCAGGGGCGGAGGTCCCGGCCAGCACAGCCTCGTTTTTGGCCTGCATATTCCGGTTGTAGCACACCAGCAGGACAATCCCGCCCACCAGAACGACAAAAATCAGAATAGCCCGCAGGCGGGTCCGCAGAAACGTGGCGACGGTGCTTATCATAGGCTTACTTTAAACGAAACGCGCCTGTTTGTCAAGAGGCAGGAAAACCGCGCCTGCCTGCCGAACTAGGGTTGCATGATACGGATTGCTGTTCTGCTTTCAGGCCGCCACGGGCGCGGCTCCAACCTTCAGGCGATTGCGGCGGCGTGCGCGGACGGCCAGATTGACGGCCAGATTGTCAGCGTCCTCGGCAACTTCGCCGACTCCCCCGCCCTCGCCCGCGCCGCCGAGGCGGGTCTGCCGACACTTGCCCTGCGCTCCCGCGCCGACGAAACGGCTTACAGCGATGCCCTGCTGTCTCACCTCACCGACTGCCGCCCCGATTTGATCTGCCTGGCAGGCTATATGCGGAAGCTGCCCGACGCCGTGGTGTCGGCCTACGCGGGCCGCATTCTGAACATCCACGCCGCTCTGCTCCCGGCGTTTGGCGGGCAGGGAATGTACGGGCATCATATCCATCAGGCCGTCCTGGATTACGGCGCGAAAGTCTCCGGCTGCACGGTGCATTTCGTGGACGGCGGCTACGACACCGGCCCGATTGTGCTGCAATCCTGCGTGCCCGTGGAGGAAGGCGACACCGCCGAAACGCTGGCCGCCCGTGTTTTGGTCGCCGAGCATAACGCCTACCCCCGCGCCGTCGCATTGTTCGCATCGGGGCGGCTGGCTTTGGAGGGGCGGCGGGTGCGGGTGGCTGAAAAGTAGAAGGAAGGGTTGATGCTAACAATAAAACTGGTATGCACTGCGATTGGGCTAACAACAGGCAATTTCTTGTGGCAGGTAATAACAAGTGAACACCACTGGGGCCAAGCGTTCCATTATTCTTTCTATCAGGCCATAGCATTAGTCATGGCGTGGCTAGTTCTCCGTCAGGAACCTGCATTGCGACCCGATGCCGGGGGTGTAAAAACCCCCGGCAAGGAAGCACCCTTTGGGTGAGGAGAAGAGCCAGTCTTGTTAGGCTGTTCTTTGTCCTTTTATCTTTGTCCGAAGGACACCTCTTTGCCGGGGGTTTCTACACCCCCGGCACCCCCGGCATCAGCCCCGGTTTCACCACGCCGTCAATCGCCTTTGCCATCTCCAGCAACCCGCGCAGCTTGTCCAGAGGCAGCATCGTGGCCGCGTCAGACAGGGCATGGGCGGGGTCCGGGTGAACTTCCAGAAACAGCGCGTCCACACCTGCGGCGACGGCGGCCCGCAGGAGCGGCGGAATGAACTCGCGCTGACCGCCGCTTGTGGTCCCCTGCCCGCCCGGCTGCTGAACGGAATGCGTGGCATCGAAGACCACGGGGCAGCCCAGTGCCCGCATAATTGGCAGGGAACGCATATCGACCACTAGCGTGTTGTAGCCGAAGCTTGCGCCCCGCTCGCACAGCAGCAGGTTCTGGTTGCCCGTGCCGTAGATTTTCTCCACCACGTTTTTCATATCCCACGGGGCCAGAAACTGGCCTTTTTTGACATTCACCACGCGC
>CAXUKS010000033.1:0-44069 GCA_964251675.1 uncultured Armatimonadales bacterium | reverse complement strand
GTCCGCGCTAATGCTCAGGCGTTTAGCACCAAAATGACCTTTCTATACAGTCTCTAAGGAAAACGCGGCATGTCCGATAATGTCCGTGCCCGCTTCCGCGACCAGCGACACGGCCAGCGCCCCCGCCGCCCGCAGGGCGTCATTGACAAACTGCTCGGTGTGGTCCCCAAACGGGTGGTGTGCAAAGGCATTTTTGGTCAGGCGAAAGATCGCCTCGGTGTCAGCGGCTTGTTCGTGACGGATTAGCATAATGCTGCATTATCGCAAAAAGCGCCGCTTCTGCTAAAGGCACTGCCACGAAGCTTCTACGGGGGGAGGCCAAACGCCCGCCTGTGGTCCGGCAGCAACAGCATTGGCTTTCGCCCGCAGCGCAGACGTCCGTTTAGCCTTGCGATGCTTCGCAGCCCATAGATAGATTGCCACAGCGACGCTTCCCCAAAAGAAGTCGCTCAAAAGATCAGTCCTCGGCCAGAAAAAGAGAAAATCGATTGTCCTCAACGGCGCAAGCTCCCACGCAGAGGGACGCCTACAGCCACAGTAAATCGCCTCATAAGCTCCCATTGCTTTCGAGACAAAAATCCGAAGAGCTGCATGGGCGGCCACAGAGCCACTGAGAAGAAAGAAGACTTTAATTGCTGTTTTCATGGCGTACTTCCTGCCTGCTTGATTCCACACCCTGTCCCGCGATTCCTGCTGCCGCTTGCCAAGCGGGGGGCAGTATGCTATAATTGCGCGTGAGTGTTGCAAGTGTGCCGGAAGATAGAATGCCGGAAGAAGAACGCGAAAGCCTGCGGGCGAAAATCGGGCGCGTCGAGCGGCTGATGGACACGGCTTACGGGCCGCGTGCGTGGAAAGCCGAAAACTATACGTCAGACCTGGTCGGGGCGCTGGTTGCCACGGTGCTTTCGCAGAACACGAGTGACCTGAACTCCGGGCGGGCGTACCTGTCTCTCAAGGCGGCGTTTCCCGGCGGCTGGGACGACGTGCGGACGGCCAACGTCTCACGGGTCGCCGACGCCATTCGGTCGGGCGGCATGGCAAATATGAAAGCGCCGCGCATTCAGGCCATCTTGCAGGATATTTTTGAGAGCGACCATAGCGGCGGGCGCACCGATTTGGACCACATTCGCCGATGGGAAGACGGGCGCGTGCGCGACTACCTGCGGAGCTTTCATGGCATCGGTCCCAAAACCGCTGCCTGCGTGCTGATGTTCAATCTGGGGCGCCCGGTGCTGGCCGTGGACACGCACGTTCACCGCGTCTCGAAGCGTTTGGGCCTGATTGGGCCGCGTGTCGGGGCGGATGCCGCGCACGATGAGCTGCAGGCACTTTTAGACGACGATCAGGTGTATTCTTACCATGTCCACTTGATTGAACATGGGCGGAGGACCTGCCATTCGCAGAACCCCGCCTGCGGCAGATGCCCGGTGCAGGCGGAGTGCGATTTTTTTAGAGCGCAGGTACAGGTGTGAGCGAGGCGATGCTGAATGACAATGGCCTGTGCTTTGTCTGCGGGCCGAATAACCCGGCGGGTCTGCATCTGACGTTTGCCTGGGATGGCGACAGCTACTTTACCAACTGGACGCCGCTGCCGACCCATCAGGGCTGGGGCGACCGGGCGCACGGCGGACTGCTGGCAACGGTGCTGGACGAAACCCTCCTGCGGGCCGCATTGGACCGGCACGGGCTGGGCTGGGTGACCGCTGAGCTGACCACCCGCATGACACTCCCGGCCCGCATTGGGGAGGCGCTGCGGGTGACGGCGCGAATAGTCACCGTCCGCCCCCGGCTGATTATCTGTGAGGGCGAGGTGCGCCGCCTGTCTGATGATGCCCTCATCGCCGGGGGGCAGGCCAAGCTGATGCGTGTCCGCTGAACGATTTGCCACACACAAGGACCACTATGCCCGATACTAGCAGCGAATTTGTCAAAACGAACTCTGCCCTGGAAACCCCTCTGGAAGCCGCCGTCCGGCAGGAAGCCGCTGGGTCCAGTCTTGCAGGGCAGAACCGGCGCGAAGAAGAGGAAGCCGACCGCGTCATTGCCGACGTAGACGATTATGTCGCCCGCACCGATCCATCCTCCCTGCCCGTAGCCGAGCGGGAGCTGGATGCCTGGGAAATTCCGAGTGATCCGCTGGCAGGCGTTCCCGACGACGTGGCGATTGACCCTGAGGCAGATACCCCGCCGCTCGTGTCCGTGTTTGAAGCGTCCAGTGAAACCGAAGCCAATATCGTGCGCGGCGTGCTGGAAGCCGCAGGTATTCCCGTCACTTTTGACGGCGTGCCCGCACCGGTGCTGGGCAGCATTCTGGAAACCGGCAGTGCCCGCTGGGGCGGTCTGCTGGTCCCGGCCAGCGAAGCGGATGCTGCCCGCGCCGAAATCGAGTCCGCGCTGGAATCGGGCCGCGATCTCTCTGCCGACGACCTTCCTGCCGACGACCTTCCTTAACCCACAACTGAGGTTCATCATGCGTCATCTTTCGCCTGCGCTGCTTGCCCTTTCTTTCCTGTCCGGCTCCCTCGTGACCGGTGCCCTCGTGCCGCACCCGGCTCTGGCTCAGGACGCCGCCCCGCCGGACGCCGCGCCCGTCGCCCCTGCCGGGGCGATCACGATTAAAACGCCGTTCAATAAAGCCACGGTGCGCGAGAGCGTGCCGGTCAAGCTGCGGGACTTCCCCAAAGGCGGGTATGTCTCCATCAGCATTGACGACCGCTTTATCAAAGCCCAGGCGCTTCCGTCCTCCGCCGCGCAGCCGGTGTTCGTCTGGGACACGAAAGCTGCCTATACCACGGCGGAAGACCCGAACACCCCGCTGTTCTACAAAGACGGCACCCATGCCCTCACGATGGCTGTGTATAGTGCCTCGGGCACGCTGGTCGGCCGTGACAGCGTCTCCGTGCAGGTGATGAACAAGATCAACCTGCCGTCGGCACAGGGCATCAAGCTGGAATACCCCTGGAAAACGGGCCTGACCCTGCTGTATCAGCGGCGCACTACGCTGGACGCTGCCTCTCCCGACACACCCACGCAGCCGCAGGCCGTGCAGGAGGCTGTGCTGCGCTTCCGGCGCACGGTGGAGAATGCAACGGGTGGGAACTATCTGGTCCGGGACGAGATAGTGACGACAGGCAAAGGAGCGGGCGGCAAGCCGTTTACAGCGACGGTGACCAACCGGGGCTTCCCCTCGGCGCTAACCACGCAGCGTGCCCGCTACCGGGAGTTGGATGTGCGGGGGCGCACTCTGTCCGATCTGCAAAGCCAGAACGGGGTCGGCTCGCTGGGCTTTTCGGTTCCCGTGCTGCCCCCCCGCCGCGTGTCCCTCGGCGCTCGCTGGCAGACGCCGGTGAAGCTGGCCCTCGACTGGACCGGGGCCGCGCCGGCCACGGTGACGGCGACCAGCACGCTGGAAGATTTTGAGTGGCAGGACCGCTACCCGACGGCCAAAATCCGGGAAACCTACACTGGCCCGGTCAACTTTCCTCCCGGACCGGGCCTGGCCCTGCCACCGATGGCCTCAGCGGACGTCAAGTTCGAGCGGGTGATTTATTTCGCCTACAATGCCGGGCGCGTAGTCCGCACGGAAACCACGATGACGCTGACCTCAACCGCCCCTGGCCTGCTGGCCGCGCCGACGACGCCCGGCTACCCCGGCGGCTCGCCGGGCGGAGACTACACAGGCGGACGCCCCGGCTATCCGGGCGGCTCTCCAGGCGGCGACTACCCCAGTGGCCGCCCTGGCTATCCCGGTGGCCCTCCCGGCGGCGACTACCCCGGTGGCCGTCCTGGCTATCCCGGTGGCCCTCCCGGCGGTGACTATAACGGTGGGCGCCCCGCCTACCCGGTGGGTCCCTCGTCTTCGTTCCCTGGCGGCCCTCCGCCGTTTTCGGGGACTGGGCCGGGCAGCACTAACACGTATCCTGGCGGTTCCGGTCAGTACGGCGGCCTCGGCGGGGCGATGGCGGCTCCAACCAAGCTGACCTACAAAGAAACTGTCGTCCTTTTAATTTAGAGTAAGTCTTCCGTTTATGGCAACGAAACTGCAACTGAGCGGCCCGGACCCGGAGCAAGAGCCGGGTCTGCTGGCCGAAGAAAAGAAGGCCGAGCTGACCGAACACCTGGCCGAGCTGCGGGCGCGGCTGATCCGAGCGTGCCTTTATGTCGGCCTCGGGATGGTTGTCATGTACGTCCTGTTCCACCCCATCTACAGCCTGCTGGAAGGGCCGCTCAAGCCTGCCCTGGACAAGCTGCCGCCCGGCAGCGGCCTGCGCTTCAGCTCTTTCACGGAGCCGTTTTTCCTCAAGCTCCAAATCGCCACCGTGGGTGGCCTCGTTCTGGCGCTGCCTCTGGTCTTGCTGGAACTCTGGGGCTTCATTTCGCCCGCGCTGACGCCTAACGAAAAGCGGGGCGTTCACTTCGTAGCCCCTATGTCGGTGGTGCTGTTTGCGCTCGGCGTCACCTGTGCGTACCTGATCCTGCCAATGGCCGTCGGGTGGTTTTTAACTTATTTGAAAGACTATCCTGACCCCGTCCTGCTGCAAAACCCGCTGACCTATATTATCTTCACGGTCAAGATGATGCTGGTCTTCGGGCTGCTCTTTGAGCTGCCGGTCGTGCTGATGTTCCTCGGCAAAATCGGCATCATCACCTCGGCGCTGATGATCCAATACTGGCGTCAAACCGCCGTCGGCCTGTTCACCGTGGCGATGGTCGTCGCCCCCTCCAATGACCCCGGCACGATGCTGGCGCTGGCTATCCCGCTGACCCTGCTGTTCTTCGGCTCCATCGGCCTCGTGAAACTGGTCGAGCCAAAAGCCGGTTGAACCTCACCCCCTAGCCCCTAATTTTGGGGGAACCAGATAATCAGGAGTTAACCTCTCTGGCCTAATCTGGCTCCCTCTCCTTCCGAAGGAGAGGGCGGGGGTGAGGTTTCCCTATCTTCATCCGCAAAAATACCTGTTTTTGCCCGCTTTTGCCAGATTGGCGCGAATTATGGATAAAGACTAATTAAGTCTTTATCCTAAGTTTTTATTCCTCTTCCACAAAGAAAGCGAGCGGGGCAATGGTAAGCGCAAAAAGCAGGACGGCAGCGGCGACACTGGGGTGGGGGCAGGCGATTCTGGCGTGGGACAGCCTGCTGCTGTTTGTGGTCTGCACGGCGGATATGTGCTCCACGCTGTACTGGGTGCATACCGGGGCGGCCTCGGAAGCAAACCCGTGGATGGCCTTCTGCCTGGCGCATGGCGACGCCGCCTTTGTCGCCGCCAAGTTCGCCTCATTCCTGCCCCTGCTGGCTTTCGCGGCCTACTACCGCGCCCGCCGCCCCCGACTCATCGCTATCTCCCTGCGCGGCACAGTGGCGCTGTACGCCGCCGTCTACCTGCTCGCCGTCGGCGGGCAATGGGTGTAGGGGCGCTGCTTGCTGCGCCCTTTCGTTCTCTCCTCACCCCCCAATCGCTGCCTGGATACGCGCCTGCGTTTCCGCCACATTCTCCCACCCGAAAATCTCCACCTCGTGCTGCTCCAGCACCTGATAGATCTCAAAAAAGTGCTGGATTTCCAGAAGCGTGTGCTGGGACAGGTCATCGAGTGACCGGATGGCATCAAAGCGCGGGTCGGCCACGGCCACCGACAGAATTTTGTGGTCCTCGCCCCGGTGATCGTTCATCAGCAGCGCCCCCACCGGGCGGGCGACCACGAGGCAGCCGCAGAACGTCGGGTTGGAGGACATCACCAGAACCGACAGCGGCTTGCGCTGGCCCACCCCTTTCGTGCCGCAAATCCAGCCGTAGTCAAAGGGGTAGTGCAGCGGTGAAAAGAGCGTGTGGTCGTAGCGGAACACATTGCTGTCAGGCGCGTACTTGTACTTATTGGAAGAGCCTTTCGGGACCTCCACAATGGTATTGACAACTTCGGGCGCGTCGGCCCCCGCCGGGATGTCTTCGTGCTGCATGGATGGTGCGTCTCCTGTTCCCTCTTAGTATAGGCGTTTTTGGTTCAAAATCGGGTATACTAATGCGCTTTTCAGGCAACTTTTTTGTTTTGATTTGCCTTGAATCGTGGAGGCTTTATGAGCAGCGAACCCGAAATGACACCCGAAAACTTGACAGAGCTGGTCCCCAGCGAACCAGTCAACGAAATTACCGTCGCCGTGGCCCGTGTGGACGCGGCCCCGACGCTGGCCGAAAAAGGCCGCCTTCTGCGTGAGCTAACCCCGGAAGCGCGGCATCAGACACTGGCCGCCCTGCCCGCACCGGTCGTGGCCGCCCTGATCGAAGGCGATCCGGAGCAGAACACAGGTCTGATTGGCAGCCTGCCCGCCGAAAAGTACCGGCAGGTGATCAATCTCGGCACGCCCGCCCAGGGACGCGGCTGGCTGGAACGGGCCGTCGCCTCTGGAACACTGGCCGGGTCCATCCTGCCGTCGCTGATGACCGCCTCGGACCTTGCCGATATGCTGGTCACCGACCCCGGCGTCCGGCAGGCTCTGCCGCGCCTCCTGAACTTCGAGCGGGCGGAGCGCTGGCGGCAGCTTCTCACCACGAACGAATGGCACAAAAACATTGATGAGCTTCTCATGGCCGACACCACCGAGCTTCTGGGCCGGGCGTCCATCCGCAACAAAGCCACAAAAGCCGTGCTGAAGTCCCTCCTGGACTACGTTCCCGAGCTGTACCTGGAAGTTATGAATCTGGCCCGCGACCGGGCGGCGCGGATGGACGATCACGAAAACGAGCTGGACGACATCACGACCCTGCCCTTCGGCCTTCCCGAATTGGCCGGAAGCGCGGCCTCCGCGATGGGTGCAGGCACACGCGATGGCGACGCGCCTGTGTCACCGCTGGCGGATTTAATCCCCGAAGGCGGTGACCCTGTCTTTGCGCTGGCAACGTCCGGCCTGTCCCCGGCCCGCAAGGCTTTGCTGGAAGACCAGCTTAAAACCCTGCTGCGCGATGAGATTGTCGCCACAGCCTCGTTCGCCCAGGCGGATATGCAGCGGTCAGCGGGGCGCGTCTTGTTCTACCTGCGGGCAGGATTAGAGTCCTTTGGCCCGACTCTGGGCGAGGCGACGGCGGCTTTAGACACACGCGGCCTGCCCGAAATCAGCGCCATCGGAACCCGGCTGGCCGAAGGCTACCGGCAGCGGGCGCTGGGGCTGCTGGGCCTGCGGGACTGGCTGGACGGGCGGCAGCGGCAGTTCCTGGAGTCCATGAAGCTGCCCGAAGCGGGCATCAATGCGGAGACCCGTGAGCCGGTGCTGTATCTTGCCGCCCGCCTTAAACAGGACCGGGCCGAATGGACCCCGACCCCGCTGTCTGAGGTCGTCTCCCGCCTCGACGACATCGCCGCCTGGGGACCGCTGGCCCGCGCTGCCTTCGGGACCGCCGACCGGATGCACCTGATTTACACGACGCTGAAAACGCGGACGTGGGACGAAGCCCTGCGCCGGACGGTGCTGGCCCTGACCCTGTACCGCCGCTGGGAGCCGGAGCTGATCCGCCCCGCCGAAGACTACGCCGCCTTCCGCCGCCGCTTTGGCAAAGGCAAAACCACGGGCATCGACGAAGCCCGCCAGATCATCCTGGACGCCCTTGACTCCACCCCCGACGCCGCCTGGAAACCGTCGGACGCCAAAGCCCGCGCCCGCGAAATCCTCCTCCGCGCCGTCGGCGAGATTGAAGAAATGCCCCTGCCGAAAGCAGCGACAGCAACCGCCGAGAGACGACAAGAGCGGCGAACCACCCCTCTAGAAGACCGTCCATCGAATGAAGATAATCAGGACGAAGAGTAGGAGTAGGACCTGCCCCAACTCTCTTAATCGTATGCACTCTGGCAGAAATCGGGCGCGGCGTCAGCCGCGCCCTTTTTTTGCCCGTGGCCGATAGATTTTAGACGCGCCTGCGAACTAAGGTGTGAACAGGCGCAAAGGAGATAGCACCAAGAATGATACACCGGGGGGACACCATTTTGAGGCACTGGCTGGCAGGACGTCGGCCCGGTGCGGCGCGGTCTGAACGTGGGCAGGAACGGGAGTATGCGGACGAAACCGAGGACCTGCACCGGCGGTTTCTGGCGGAGGTGTATGCCTATGTGGCCCGGCGTGTCTCCCACCGGCAGGAGGCCGAAGACATAACGGCGGAAGTCTTCGCGGCGGCCTTTACTGCCCTGCCGCGTCCCCTCGGCCCGCATGGGCCGTACCCCTGGCTGCTGGGCATCGCCCGCCGCAAGATCGCCGACTCGCACCGCAAAGCCGCCCGGCGCGGCGGGGCATCGCCGCCGCTTCCTGAAGACCTGCCCGCTGCCGCCTCTGCCGGGCCGGAAGCCGCACTGGCACACAGCGAGCGGTCGCGGCGGCTGCAGGAGATGCTGGCCGCCCTGCCGGAGCCGCAGCGCGAAGCTTTGCGGCTGCATTATGTGGAAGACTTGTCGCAGGCGGAAGTCGCTGTCGTCCTGGGCCGCTCCGCCGCCGCCGTCAACAGCCTGCTTCAGCGGGCACGCGCCGCCATGTACCGTCAGGGACATGACTATTTTTTGGAAGAAAGCGATGCCACCCCATGACTTCCGAGCCTATCACTCCCGAACCTAAGACAACTTTGCGTGATGCCCTTCAGGCGATTGAGCCAGCCGCCGCACCATCCGACGCCCTGAAACAGCGCATTGCAACACTTGCCGCCGACGCTGCCGCCCGCGTTCCGCGAAACGCCGCCCGCCGCCGCCAGACCCGCCTGCGTCTGCTGGGCGCGGGGGCAACGGCTCTGCTGATACTTGTCCTTCTGCTAATGCCCCGGCTCAACGCCGTAATTGCCCTTGCACGGATGGCGGATTCGCTGCGTGACGTGGCAAGCGTTCACAGTACCGAATGGCAGATACTCCCCAACGGAAAGCGCGTCAAGTCACGGGAGACTTGGTATCAGGCGGGTAACTGGCGCAGGGAAAACGCGCAAGGCCATTACCTTACAATCTGCGCGGGGGGCAAGCGGTGGGACTATTCGGCTAGCGAGAACACGGTGACACTGGAAACTGCGACTGCTCCCCTGGGACTTCAAGGTTTCACCGGCTTTTCTGTCACAGCCAGCAAAAGAGACGCCGTGGCAATGGGGGTGCTGATGGATGTACATGTGCTGGATGCAGGGACACTCAATGGCCGCGCCATTCACTGGATTCTGGTCTCTGACAACAAATACCCGGATGCGCGTTCCAGAATCGCCGTGGATGATGCAACGGGCCTGCCACTTCAGGGAAACGAAGAAGGCAAAATCGGAGGCCGGTGGGTATTGCAGTCTGTGGGCATATCCGAATACAATTTGCCCATTGCCCAATCTGTGTTCACTCCCAGTTTCCCGAAGATGGCTCGCCTCATCGACGTGGAGGCCGGACGCGAAGTATGGCGCAAGAGGCTTGCCACAAGGATTGCCACACAATCTGTTGGCGGTACAGGGATGGTATTTTCTTATCGGAGAGTCAACGGTAACATTGAGCCACGCCTGCTGCCGAAGAATGGCCCACGTCAAGTCGTGGTGCGCGACTTTCAGACTAACGCACGGGGCGATGTCTTTTTGCTTGCGACAAATGATAACTATGTCGGAGGGGGAGATAGTCTAAACGACGCTACGCTCACCGATGAATATGGTACGGAATACATCGCCTGGACAGTGCGGAATCAAGGGGTTCCTACTGCCTCTGGCCCCCAGCCTTTTACACCAACCAGTTTGGACAGCGACCTGAAAAACCCGCCCACCTATAATATCAATGGGTTCGTTTACAATACCGAAGCCCTGGAAGGCCGCTGGTGGGTTCCTTTGCAAATGCCGGGCACAAACAAGCCGCATCACTTCACGCTGACTATCCCAGGAGAAAATTACGGCGCTAATAAAGCCGTGTTCCACTTAACGATTAACAAGCCAGGCTGTGCAGTATTACCCGAATATATGCCTTACATGGCAAGGCCACTCGAGAACGAGTGGGAAGTCCTTTATAACGAAGCGATAGCCCGTGCTGGTTACTACTTTGACATCAGCCACGATCTGCCGCAGGCACTGGCCTGGCATCAAAAGGCTATTGCCATCGATCAGGAGCAAGACAGCCGCGATGGCCTCCACATAACCGAAGATAGCGATTGGCTTGCAATTTACCAGATACAAAAGCAGCTTGGGAAACCGGAGGAAGCCAGAACGGCCCTGCGGAATGCCAATCGAGAATCGGTGTATGCCGGACAAACCCGCGACAAGATACGGGCTGCGATGGATGAAGAGGGGCTGACGCCCTGACCGAAGGCAAAACAAACGCCCCGCTGCCATCATGGCGGCGGGGCAGGCCATTTCTGGAAAATTTGAGCTACAATCAGCGATGAAGACGAAGACATTTGACTGTGTTGAGATGAAGCAGCGCGGGGCCGAGGAAGTGCAGACGGCACTGACGGGGCTGACGCCGGAAGAGGAACTGGCTTTCTGGCAGCGTGGCACGGCGGAGCTGGAACGGCGGCAGGTAGAGGTGCGTACCGCCAGACGGCCCGATGCGCCGGCCGCGCCGGACGCCGCAGCGTCTTAGGGACTGATAGATAGACCCAGGAAAACCTCACCCCAACCCTCTCCTTAAGCAAGGAGAGGGAGCCAGAGTAGGACGCGGAGGGCAGGGACAAGCAAGAAGGGCAGAGGCAAGCCCTGCCCCTACGGGTCTTTTTTATCAGGTTCCCCCATTATTGGGGGCTAGGGGGCCAATCGGGGGCCATTTAGCGCCCGCCTATGGCAAAGCTTTCAGGATTTCTGCGGCGGTGGCGCGGTTGCCGTGTTCGCGGCTGATTTTAGCGAACAGGACTTTGCCCGATTTGTTCAGGACAAACGTAGACGGGTAGGAGGTCTCGCCAGGGGCGTCCCAGCGCAGGCTGTATTTGTTCAGGAACGTGTAACCGGGGTCAACCACAAGCGTGTAGTTGGCGGGGATGGTTTTGCCCGGCACAAACTCAGTGGCCCGCTCCTGCAAGCTGTCCGACGGGCCGGGGTAGACGAGCAGAATTTGGGCCTTGTGTTTGGCGAACTCGGCGGCATTGCTGGTTAGCTCGCCGACCTGCCGTGTGCAGAAGGGGCACTGGTAGCCGGGATAGCCGCGCAGGACGACCAGCACGACGGGGCCTTTTTTGAGCAGGGACGACAGCGCCACCGGCTTGCCCGCAGGCGTATTTAGGGTGAAACTCGGCAGCGTGCCGCCAACTTGGGGCACAGGAGCGGCAAGCGCCGCGTGGGCAGTCAGAAGCGCAAGGCCGGAGGCGGCGAGGAGGGCTGGCGTAAAAGAGCGGGCAAGGCGGACTGTGTGGGTGAGCATGGCAAACCTTTCGCGGCAAGGGTCCCTGCCGGGCAGAGAACTGGATTTCACCAGAGCTACCGGGCAGACGCGGCAAAAGTTCCCTGAAAGTCAAATACCGCCCCCTAAAGAGGGCGGCTTGTCCCTAATCCGATAGCAGCTGCACTGGGCAGTTGCGTGACTGAGACATTAGGCCGCTTGATGTCGGCCCGTCGGAGGGGTCGCTGACCCAACTGACAAGGTGTTTGTCGCGTATATTCTTGCTCGCATTTAAGTCCGCGTTTTGCTTATGGCCGCACGAACGGCAACAGAACTCACTCTGGCTTTTTCGGTTGCCTCGGTAGGTGAATCCGCAAGTGTTGCACCGCTGGCTTGTGTGCCGAGGGTCAATCCCCTCAACGCGGCAGCCAAGTGCCTCAGCCTTAGAGCTTAGGAACGCGCGAAGCTGTGCAAAACTCCAAGCGTGAAGCCTGCGCTTAGCATCGCCCTTGGTCGCCTTGACGCGGGTTCTGATGTTCGTGAGGTTTTCCACCACGACGGTTGTTCCCGCCGTGATGCCGTGCAGAATGCTTTTCGAGAGAACATGGTCGCAATCCCGTCGGAACCTTTGAGAGCGTCCCGCGAGGTTCTTTAAGTGCCGTTTGGCACTCTTAGACCCATTGGCTTGCAACTTGCGACGCAGACGGAAGCGGCGTTTCTCCACTTCGCGCCAGAGGCGTTTGCCGTGAAAGCGGTTGTCCGAGGTCACGGCGGGACGGCAGACTCCGAGGTCAACGCCCAGAGCCTGTCCCTTATCCTGAAACGCCACATCAGGACAGTGAACGACGATGTGCAGATGCCACTTACCCTTCTGGTACATGAGGTCGGCAGTCGCCACCTGACATTCACAGGCGTAAGCAGCGTACTCAGGCAGGCGGAACGTCAGGGCCATTCGCCCTGCGACGGTAGAGAGATTGACGGCTCCCGCCTGCCAATCCACGCGGAAGGTGTGCCGATTGTAGCGCGGCGGGCAGAGCGTAGACTGCGGGCAGCCAACCTTGCGGCCCTTTTTCTGTAAGGCGAAAGCCGACTTCAACGAATCGGCGGCTTTATGGAGGCATTGGATGTGTAGGTCAGAGACAAGTTCGGGCCATGCCGCCTTGTTCTCATGGTAGCAGAAACGCTGCAGGCTGTACGCTCCGCCTTCACGCAAACGCCAGCCAAGAACACAGATCGAGTTGAATGTCTCGGTGAATTGCTGGGCCGTCCGCAGAAGCGTTTCAGATTGTTCGGGAGTCGTTTTCAGAAGCACCCGTACCGTTCTGTCCATGCAGTTGCTGTACCACACAAAAGTACGATTTTGCAATAGATGAATAGGAAATGCAAGGCCAAAATATCGTGTCTTCGGAAAGACACGGAGCAATTCCCCTATCACCCAAAGGAGACAGCCCCCTTGCTCATTCTTTGTGGTCTAAAGCGGGCCGCTGTAGCCGCAGACGCCGGTGCGGGGGGAGTTGACGACGGGGAGCAGGTCGGCGTCGTCCACTTCCAATCTCTCCAGGCAGGCATCGCAAACGGGTTTGATCTCGTAGGAGTCGTCATACGCGCCGATCCAGGCGGCTTCCTGGCTGCATTCTTCGCACTGAATTACTGGCGGCTCGTTGCGGGACAGCAGGCGCAGGTTGCGGCCCCGTGTCTGCCCTTCGCGGGCGGACAGAACGCGCAGTTTGAGGTCTGTGGTGCTGCCGAAGTCGTACTCATAGGTCGCCGCTGTGCCGGGCGGCAGGACGGTGGCCAGAGTCACGTCCATACGCCGCTCGGGCGGGATGCCAAAGGCGTGGTCCATGTGGTCGAAAAAGTCGTTGTCGTCGTCGTCAAAGCCGCCCGGCGGCTCCCAGCGGTAGCGGGTTTTGTCGATGGTAAAGGCGCTCAGGTGGCCGCAGCATTCCAGCCAGACGCCGCGCAGGTAGTCATCGAGATCAGCCAGCGTGGCATCGGCCCGCATCTCTAAATGCAGCCAGTAGTCCGGCAGATCAAAGGCTTCCACGAGGATGCGGAAGAACCGGGTCGACTGAAGCGTGTCCGGGTCGTGCTTTTCGCGGGCGGCGGTATCGATCAGGCACTTGTCCAGGTGGCGGCTGATCGTGTTTTTGCTGTATTCCGTGCCGCAAAGCAGGCACAGGCCCCGCGACATCGGACGCCTGGATTTGGGGGAAGATTTGGCGGGCATCAGTAATCGTCTCCAATTGTCTGCTAAACCCCCAGCGTCTCGCGCTCGGGGTCGGGCACTGTCTCCACCGAAGCACGCCCCCGGTAGCGCGGGGCGACGGGGAGGCGGGACCGGTTGTCTTTAATCCACGAATAGGCACGGCGGCCTAACTGCGGGACGGGGGGGAGGTACAGCAGCGGGGTCAGG
The DNA here is from genome assembly GCA_964251675.1 of uncultured Armatimonadales bacterium. Lineage (GTDB taxonomy): Bacteria > Armatimonadota > Armatimonadia > Armatimonadales > Capsulimonadaceae > JANXMY01. Next base: position 30,376 of record CAXUKS010000033.1, on the reverse strand, counting down.
TAGGCAGTGACGGGCAGCACCCAGGAGACCTGCCGGAAGGCGTCAAAGCCCGCAAACTGCCGTCCGTCGGGGCGGACAGCATAAGCCGCCTGCTCGGCGTCTTCGGGAGAAACGCCGGTGGAGGCCAGCGCGGCAGGGTTGTGGGCGTCCACAAAAGTGATCAGATGGAACACATCCAGAAAGCGCACCCCCAGAAGCGATGATTTGCAGAAGTCGCACTCGCCGTCGTAGACCAGGCGCAGGGGCTTCAGGCCCAGAGGGCGTTTAGCCCAGGCCAGAAAGTTCCGCAAGTCGGCTTCGGTCAGGAAGTTCAGATATGACGTAATCATCAGCGCCGAAAACAGCGGGATGTTCAGCGTGTACTCAATGCCCAGATGCAGCATCGTGCCCAGCGCCACAACATACAGCCGCAGGCGCGGAACCCAGATAAAGGTCGCCAGCGCCATTTCGATGCCCACAGTGGCCCAGGTCAGCAGGTTGATGACATAAAGGTTGTCCGTGAACGGCGTCGGGAAGCGGACGGACTCGGCCAGATGCAGCGGATAGTAGGCTGCCGTGCCGTCCATCCACTGCCCGCCCCCGGCTTTGCTGAGGGACGCACACAGATACAGCACGGCGATTTGAAGCTGCATCAGCCGCTGCGCCCAGGGAGCCACACGCGGCGGGGTGTCGTCCTCACGGCCCTGAAACACGCGGTGCAGGCGGTCCAGCGAACAGGCCGCGCCCGCCGGGCTGAGGGCAAGATACGCCGACAGCACGATCATAATCGTGTCGCCACTGTTGCAGATCGGCGTGCAGCGTGCATGAAGCATGAACAGGCCCGCGTAGACCAGAATGCAGCACAGGCGGGTCCACCAGCCCAGGCATACACCCAGTGCGGCCAGCAGGAATAGGGCAAACAGCGGGGTCAGAAACGAGTCTGCACCGGGGTGCAGAAACAGATTGGTCAGCCACGGGTTCGCCCCGCCGCCATAGGCGATAGCGTCGGCGGCGCGAAAGGCTCCGCGCTCCGAAAACCAGACGTAGCGGTCCGGCCACAGCAGCAGGCCATAAACCAGCACCCAGAACCCGAAGACCAGCCGGAACAGACCAAGCGGGCCGGGCGAAACGGGACGGAACCAGAAATCATACCAATCGCGGCGCAGTTGTCTCACTTGGCGTCCAAATCCTATCTTGCGTTCAAATCCTCGGTACGTATTGGCAGAATAAATGGCCCGTCGCTGGTACGAATGGGCAAAACCAGATAGGGGGGCAGGGGCACCCCCGGCGGCGGAACCTGCCGCGAATGGCGAATAAGTTCCACGCTGACGGGCCGGTTATTCGGATTCGTGTCGTTGACCCGTGCCGCATAGCGGGCGGCGGCGGCCCAAAGGCCCGGCTGAACCGAATGTGTGGCGACTTCGGTGAACTTACGCCATCGCTCCTCCCGGTAACGTTTGGCGTAGTCCATCGTTGCCATGCGCGGGAACGTGTAGGACCGGTCGCTGCCGTCGGCATAGGTAATCTGCGCGGTCAAATAGACATCCGTGTTGTCCGGGTTCGGCGAAAACATCTGCCACGATTGCACCATACTCGTTGTCACAAGGTAGGGCCGGACGCTGCCGAGGCACGCCTGGACAATGGGCGTGTTGGCGGGCATCAGCCAGATAAACAGCGCGAAGGCGTGCCAGAACACCAGCAGGGAGATAGCGGCGCGCCCCCACCACCGCCGCTCGACACGGGCGATGCGCCGCTCCCGCACCCGGTCCCGCTGCTCCGGGGAACGCCTCGGGGGAGGCGGCGGGGCAGGAGAGGGGGCGGGGATTGTTCCAGTTTCAGCAGAGGTGCTCTCGGCAACAGACATACAGCAGTCCTATTGAACGTTCTTATTGAATACGTGCCCGCACATAGGCCAGCAGGTCGGCAATCGCCACGCGCTCCTGCTGCATGGTGTCCCGGTCGCGGACGGTGACGGTGTCTTTGAGCGTGGTGTCGTCTTCGCGGCCCAGCGTGTCAAAGTCCACGGTGACGCACAGCGGCGTGCCGACTTCATCCTGACGCCGGTACAGCTTGCCGATGCCGGCGGTGTCGTCATAAACCGCCCGCATTTCGCCCGTCTTCTGGAGCATTTGCTTGATGGCTTTGGCTTTGGCGACAATCTCCGGCGCGTTCTTTTTCAGCGGCAGCACGGCCACTTTGATCGGAGCCAGCGCGGGCTTCAGGTGCAGGACAATCCGCGTCTCGCCGTTTTCCAGAGTTTCCTCGTCGTAAGCCTCGCACAGCGCGGCCAGCACCCCCCGGTCCACGCCCGCCGACGGCTCAATCACATACGGCACGAGATGTTTGTTGGACGGCTGATCGAAATAGGTCAGCCGCTCGGTGGAATGCTCGTTCGGCTTCACCGTCGCCGTCAGCCCGAGCTTTGCCTGCTCTTTGGAGTGCGAGCCGAGGTCGAAGTCGGTGCGGTTGGCGATCCCTTCCAGCTCTTCCCAGCCAATCGGGTAGTGGTACATCAAATCGACGGTGCGCTTGGAATAGTGTGCCAGCTCGGCTTTGGGGACTTCGTAAAAGCGCAGGTTTTCGCGCTTCAGGCCCACGCTGTTGACCCACCAGTCCGTGTGGTCCTGTATCCACGCTTCATGAACGTCCTCATCCTGCCCCGGCATCACAAAATACTCAATCTCCATCTGCTCGAACTCGCGGACGCGGAAGATGAAGTTGCGCGGGGTGATCTCATTGCGAAACGATTTACCGATCTGCGCGATGCCGAACGGCAGCTTGCGGTTCGTCGATGTCAGCACGTTCTTGAAATTGACAAACATCCCCTGCGCCGTCTCAGGGCGCAGGTAGGCAAACGAATCCGGGTCAGCCAGCGGGCCGACGGCGGTTTTAAACATCATATTGAACGCACGCGGCTCGGTCAGGTCGCACTCGATGGTCTCGCCGGGGTGCCTGTCCGCGTGCTTGGGGCAGGGGACTTCGCCCAGCTTGTCCGCCCGGAAGCGGCCCTTGCACAGTCGGCAGTCCACCAGCGGGTCCACGAACGTCTCTTCGTGCCCGGAGTAGCGCCACACGGACTTGTTCATCAGAATGGCTGTGTCCACGCCCTCAATATCGTCGCGCTCGTAGACGTGATGCTGCCACCAGAGCTTTTTCAGGTTGTTTTTCAGCTCCACGCCCAGTGGGCCGTAGTCAAAGGTCCCTTGCAGGCCGCCGTAAATCTCGCTGCCGGGGAATAAAAACCCGCGCCGCCGGCAAAGCGACACGATCTGCTCCATTGTTTCCGCTGCCATAGTCTGTCTGTTTGATCCTCTCGCGCCGCACTCTCACGGCGGCATTCCGCTTCTATTGTATCACAATCGGCGGCGAATGCCAATTGGTTGGCGGGAAATACCAGCCTTTCGAATCTATCATCTTTGATAAAAATAATTCGCAAACTACTTTGTAATACAAAGTTATTTATGGTATAACAAGTTTAGGAGAAAAAACAATGGCTATAGAAACCGTGACCATCCCCGCGCTTGAGAACACAAAGCCAATGAGTTCCGAGACGCAGGCGAGGCTGACCGTATTAGGCGTAGCCCTCGCGCTGGGACTCTTGGGCGATGCTTTGCTGCGGGCAACCCCATGGGGGCTGAACGTGCCGCTCTGGGTGGGGGCCGCGCTGGGCGGACTGTGGCTGGCTGCCCGGCGGCTGAGGCTGACGCTGGACGGCGAGGGAAAATGGCTGGCTGTGCCTGCCCTGCTGTTCGCGGCCTGCCTCGTCTGGCGCGACTCGGCCACCTTGCAGGCATTGGACGGGCTGGGGCTGGCCGTGTGCCTGCTGGTCGGCGCGGCGCACACGGCGTCGGGCCGGGTGCTGACGGCGGGGGCGCTGGACTATCTGGCGGACTTCTTCCGTGCTCTGGGCCGCGTCTGGTTTGGGGTGTTCCCGCTGCTGCGGCGGGAAATTGCCTGGGACACCGTGCCGCGCACCGGATGGACGGCGCCGCTGCTGGCGGCAGGCCGGGGGGCGCTGCTGGCCCTGCCGCTTCTCCTGCTGTTCGGGGCTTTGCTCACTGCCGCCGACGCTGTCTTTCAGCGGCTGGTCGCGCAGGTGCTGCACATTGACCTGAGCGCCCTCGCCGGGCATTTGTTCTGGACTGGGTTCATCGCCAGCCTCGCGGTCGGCTTTGGCCGGGCGGCCCTGCTGGCCCCCGTGCGGGCTGAAAACAAGCCGCTTCCAACAGGGATGGTTCTGGGTCGGGTCGAGACGGCCACGCTGCTGGGCCTTTTGAACGCTCTGTTCCTGTCGTTTGTGCTGGTGCAGGTTGGGGCGCTGTTCGGCGGCAAGCACTGGGTCCAGACGACGCCGGGGCTGAACTACAAAGACTACGCCCGCTCCGGCTTCTTTGAGCTGGTCTGGGTCGCCGCGCTGGTGCTGCCGATCCTGCTGGCCCTGCACGCGGTCCAGACGCCCGGCGACGACAAGGCACGGCGCGGCTATGTGGTTCAGACGAGCGTGCAGGTGGTTCTGCTGCTGGTCATTCTGGCCTCGGCCCTGTCGCGGATGTGGCTGTATGTAGACCAGTGCGGCCTGACCGAACTGCGTCTCTATACGACGGCCTTTATGGGCTGGCTCGGCCTCGTGTTTGTCTGGTTCACGCTGACCGTCCTGCGCGGCAAGCGGGCGGGGTTCGCGTCGGGCGCGGCACTCGCTGCCTTTGCCATCGTGCTGGGTTTGCACATCATAAACCCCGATGCCACGATTGTTCGGACTAACCTGCACTGGGCGGCTAAAGGCCATCCCTTTGATGCCGAGTACACTTCGTCTCTGAGCGCCGACGCCGTTCCCGCGCTGGTGCGGGCCTTCCCGCGTCTCTCGCCCGACGCGCAGGGCATTGTCGCCGAAGCGTTGCCGCCTGCCCGGCAATTCAGCGATGGTGACTGGCGCTCGTGGAACTGGAGCCGCGCTCAGGCCGCCCATGCGGTACACTCACAGCAAGCGGCCCTTGCTGCCGCCCGATTGGAGAAGCCTGCCGATGCGTCCTCACGATAGCCCGCCCAGCCACCAGCCCCCCCGCCCCAATTCTGGGGAGCCGGACAAAGAGAGGAGGGGCCAAATCCTAACTTCTGGCTCCCGATTATTGGGGCGGAGGGGCCTCCTCTGGTGGGCGCTCTATGCCGCCGCGTTCGGCTATGTGGAGGCGCTGGTGGTGGTCTATGTCCGCCGCCTGACACATATGCCCGATGGGCTGGATTACGCCCAAATCTGGGCGGCGCGGGGGCTGGCGTGGAACGGGGCGGCGATTGTGCAGGAAATGACGCGGCTGGGTGTGCGTCAAACGGAGTATGGGCGCGAAATCGCCACACTGCTGCTCCTGCTCGGCCCGGCAATGGCGGCAGGGCGCGGCTGGCGCGAGAGGCTGGGGATTTATCTGTTTACGTTCGCGGTGTGGGACGAGACATACTATTTATGGCTGAAGCTGTGGACAGGGTTTCCGCAGAGTTTAGGGGCCACCGACATCTACTTTTTAGTACCGATAGCCTGGTATGGGGCGGTGTGGTTTCCCATTTTAGTGGTTATGCCCGCACTGATTGTACTGGCCGTGTGGCTGCTCAGTCGGCCTTCTGCTCCTCGCGGTGCTTACGATACTTCCAAATCGCCTGAACGCCCGGCGTGAGAAGCAGAAGGCCGCCGATTGACGCAATCACGTCCGGTAGCAGGTCCGGTTTGGACGCAGGCCGCAGCAGTACCGCCGCACCGAGGCAGGAGAGAGCCGCCATGAGAATGGCACTTTGGATGACGGCAGGCGTTTCCTTGCGCTTCAGGGCCGACGCCAGCACAAACATCTGGGCGAGCAGCCCGGCGGCGACATCATACTGGCCGAACAGATGTAAAAAGTCTAACACCGGCTCTTATACCCACATTTTAGACGCTTCGGTCAGGGCGTATTCGTCTGCCGCTCCATCGTCAACGTTTGAATTGCCTTTACATTGGGCACAACGCGCCCGAAATCGGCTACGCCGCGCCGCCCGCGCCCGGTCATCACAAGTGTCGCCGTGACCGTGCGCGTCTGCACCTGCCGTGCTACCTGCCCGTGGGACAGGTCAAACACAATCCGCCCGGTCTGCGTCGTCCGCGTGGTTTGCAGGAGAGTCCCGTCATGGTCTGGCGACCGCTGTTCCCCGACACTCAGCGGCAGGGTTTGCGTCACCACCGCAAGCCCCTTCGGCCCGTCCCGCAGAGCCGCCAGCGTCAGCCGCGCCCCGCCCGGCCCGGCCCACGATGCCCCGACCCGCACTGGCCCTGTCGGAAGCCGGGGGAATGACCGCGTGACTTCCGCCTCGCCCGTGCCGGAGACTTCCCCGCGTGGCGATACTGTTACAGTCTGCACCTTCAGCGGCTCCGGGTGCGCCTCGTCTTCAAACCCCGGCGCGGCTGTCCGTGTCACTTTCAGCGTCGCCGTGCCATCCCGCGCCACGCTCTGGACTTCCTCCGTCAGCCGCGTCACGATAGGGGCCTCATACGCCGCATCCGGCTCCGCCGCCGCCAGGGCACGGGCGGGGTCTGCGAAATAGGGATCCTGCTGCACCAGAAACGTCAGCGTCTGCCCCGCCGTCCAGCGGTAACGCAGCGTCACCGCAGGCGCAGTAGATTTTGTGGGAGCCTGTGCAGGGGCGGGCATCATCGGTAGCAAAACAAGGGGCATAACAGTCAGCAAGCATAGGTTCATAGGTGAAATATCGGCAGTTTCGGCGAAATACTCAACGCGCCATTAAAAGCGTGGGCACATCGGCGGCAGACACTGTTTCTAGGTTCAGCGTCGCCAGCCCCTCTGCCTGCACCGCCCGCAGAAGCCGCTGGTCAGCGGCCACAAGCAGGTAAGAAATCACATTTCGCCAAATTTGCAAATCTTTGAAATGAGCTATGACTCATATCCTAGACCAATGCTCGTACAAAAGCTGCGTATTCCGCTTTGTCTTGTTTAGCTTCATCTAACAATAATTGAGCCTCTGCATCTGTGACAGCTAAACGCGCTATAGCTAGAATACGAGTGATGTACAAACTACGATGTTCGCGTAACTCTTTCCTGTTCAGGCCGAGCAGATTTTCAGTCGTGTTACCTCGACTATTTGGCATTGTGATAACAGTTGCCATCTTTGCTTTTGCATCGTAAAAAAATTCAAAGTGTTTTATGGGGTCATCAACACACGGGTTAATTATAGGGCCATTCTCGTGAGCTTCAGGAAATTTGTCAGATTTGAAAGTTGAATTGCACTTACTGCAAGCAAGCAATAAATTATCCCAATCAAAAGTCAATTCAGGAAATCTAGATTTTGGCTTATAGTGCTCTATGTGGGCATCACTTATGTGTTTTATGTAGCTCTCACAATAGCCACATTTTCCAGAAAACATGGTGTCTAGCGTCTGCTGAATTTGTGGGTGACGATACTTTTCAGACGCTTGTTTTTTTTCTATATCTGTTGACGCACCTCGTAAGGCGGTTAGCCAGATGACTTCCTTTGTTTCTAAAATAGCAGGTTTTGATATACGCTTCACTTTTATCATAGTGATTTGATTACTTAATCACTTTCTGGAGGTAGCTCTCAATTCTATCATTCAAAGAGCCAGGCATGGGAGGTCCGCCTAATGGCCTTGCCTCTTCCATGAACAGTGACAGTTGCTCGAGTTCTTGGTCCTCATGAGGCTGGCGCTTTTTCATAATAAGGTCATCATACCGATCAATTTTATGCTGTGTCTCTGGTGAATATGTTGACATCAAGCCGAATGCATCGCTTTGTAAAAGCCGGTCAACATTCATAAAGGCAACATTTTGAATCGGCTTGACCACTGATCTACCTTCCTGAATGTCAAACTTCAGAGTGAGAGCATCTTCGCCAGCCCCCGCCGCAATCAGCGGACTATGCGTTGCGACGATAAACTGTATATTGGGAAACTGATTGCGTAACCATCCAGCTATTTTACGTTGCCAGGTGGGATGCAAGTGAATATCAAGTTCGTCTATAAGCACAACACCTTGCTCGTTTAGAGGACTATCGCTTTCTGGAAAAGACAATAGTAATCTCCACACAAGGTCACCTGCTAGAGCCAACACACTTCGATAACCGTCACTGAGGGCAGTTGTTGGAACGACTGTTCCATTGATGTTGAAACATATTCTTCCTTCCTCCGTGATAGAAGCAAACTCAACCCCTTCAGGCAAAAGCTGGTTAATTGCTGAGATGCCTATTTCCTTTTTGCGTTCAGATTCACTGTCACTTGATTTGGATATCCGATAATCCAAATATATCATCCATCTTTCGAAGGCTGAAAGTGGATCATCTTCATTAAATTGTGTTATGAAATTTGTGAAACGGGCTTGAGGTTCTAACGAAGGGACAATGATTTGATTAGAACGTGTTAATCTGCGGAACGCACCATAACCGACCGCGAACCATCCCCCGCCAGTTGATGTGAAAGCATTCTGGCGTAACCAGGACAGCCTTTTATCAGCATTTTCAACAATTGATGGCTCGTTATAGATTCTGCCACGAATGTCAACAGGCTTGTTTCCTGTGATGTGAAAGGAATAGCCAAAGGCACGGGTGACTTGTTTTTCTCCAAATTGGCCTGGGTCATTATCGCCTTGATGAATGCGAGTCTTTATCAAACCGGGTTTGGTCTCGTCCCGTAACCATGCTAAAGGTCTTGGTAGAAGTTTTTGTACACTCTCCGGCCCTGCAAGCAAAAGCGCCAAAGCTTGTAAGGCTGTGCTTTTTCCGCCACCATTTTCGCTAAGAAACGTAACCCACTGGTATGGCTCGTCTTTTCGACCTGGCTTAGATAATTTGATAGGTTTTCCATCAAAACATTTGATATTTTGCAATGTTAGTTCTTCAACCCACATAATATAATTTCCTTTGTTCTGATTCACGAGCTTTAAGTGTGCTTACATTCGCGGAACATCCATTGAAATCCTGCAGATGTATCATTTTTTGCCCACATCCACAAGGCTTTCCCCCTTCAACACTTTCGCTAAATAACGTCCGGTGTGGGAGGCTTTGATTTTGGCGAGCTGTTCGGGGGTGCCGACGCCGACGACTTCGCCGCCGCCGTCGCCGCCTTCGGGTCCCATGTCGATGAGCCAGTCGGCGGTTTTAATGACGTCCAGATTGTGTTCAATGACCAGAACCGTGTTGCCGGTGTCGGCGAGGCGCTGCAGAACCAGCAGCAGCTTTTGGATGTCGGCGAAGTGCAGGCCGGTGGTGGGTTCATCCAAGATGTACAGCGTTTTGCCGGTGGCACGTTTGGCAAGCTCGGTGGCGAGCTTGACACGCTGGGCTTCGCCGCCGGAAAGCTGGGTGGCGGGCTGGCCCATTCTTATATAGTCTAACCCGACGTCGTGGATGGTCCGCAGCTTGCGGGTAATGGCCGGGATGGCTTCGAAGAACTCGACGGCCTGGCCGACGGTCATCTCTAGAATGTCCGAGATGGACTGGCCTTTGTACTTGACTTCCAAAGTCTCGCGGTTGTACCGCTTGCCGCTGCAGATTTCGCAGGGGACATAGACATCGGGCAAAAACTGCATCTCGATCTTGATAATGCCGTCGCCCTTGCACGCCTCGCAGCGGCCTCCTTTGACATTGAACGAGAACCGCCCGGCCTTGTAGCCGCGCATGCGGGCATCGGCGGTCTTGGCGAACAGGTCGCGGATCATGTCAAAGACGCCGGTGTAGGTCGCGGGGTTAGAGCGGGGCGTTCGGCCTATCGGGGACTGGTCGATGTCTACAATTTTGTCTAAGTTCTCGATGCCTTTGATGGCATCATGCGGCTCCCAGACATGGTGCGTTTTGTTGATGGCGCTCTGCAAACGGGGAAACAGCGTCTCCTGAATCAGCGTGCTTTTGCCCGACCCTGACACGCCCGTCACGGCCACAAATGCGCCCAGCGGAATAGACACGCTGACGTTTTTGAGATTATGCCCGCGTGCGCCGACAATCTCCAAAGTCTTGCCGCTGCCGGGGCGGCGCTCGGCGGGGACCTCAATCTTGTCCACGCCGGACAGGAACCGGCCCGTGACGCTGTTGGGGTCCGCCATGATCTCGGCGGGCGTGCCCTGCGCCACGATATGCCCGCCATGCTCGCCTGCGCCCGGCCCGATGTCAATAATCCAGTCGGCGGCGGCCATCGTTTCCTCGTCATGCTCGACCACAATAATCGTATTGCCGAGGCCGCGCAGGTGAAACAGCGTGTCAATCAGCTTGGTGTTGTCTCGCTGATGCAGGCCGATACTCGGCTCATCCAGAATATACAGAACTCCGGTCAGGCCCGACCCGATCTGCGAGGCCAGCCGGATGCGCTGCGCTTCGCCGCCCGCCAGCGTTCGTGCGCCCCGGTCCAGAGTCAGGTAGCCGAGGCCAACGTTCAGCAAAAAGCCCAGCCGGGTGCGGATTTCGCGGATAATCTGACGGCCAATGATCTGCTGCCGGTTCGTGAGGTTCAGCGTCTCAAACCAGTCGTGGGACTTGGCAATACTCAGGGCGCACAGGTCGCTGATGGTGATGCCGCCGAGCAGCACCGACAGGGCCTCGGGCTTCAGCCGCTGGCCTTTGCAGACCGGGCAAGGCTTTTCGGATTGGAACTGCCCCAGCCACTCTTTGACGCCTTCGGACTCCGTCTCGCCCAGCCGCTTTTGCAGCATTCCGACGATGCCTGCGTAGTCCGACGTAAACTGCCGGTTGCGGCCCCACTTGTTGCGGAAGGTCACCGTGACGCTGCCCTTGACCCCGTGCATCAGGGCGGTGTATTGCTCTTCGGACAGGTCTTTAATCGGCGTGCTGACCTCGAACTTGAACCGCTCGGCGACCCCGCCAAACAGCCCCAAAGCCCATTCGTTGGTGTTGCCTGAAGTCGCGGCCACATAGGGGGCGACGGCCCCATCTTCAATGCTTTTCTCTTTGTCGGGGACAATCAAATCCGGGTCAAACTCGGTCTTGATGCCTAATCCGTGACACTCCGGGCACGCGCCGTAGGGGGAGTTGAACGAGAACAGGCGCGGCTCAATCTCCTCAAAGTTGAACGCCGAGTCCGTCGCCGCAAAGCTCTCGGTGAACTCAATCTGCTCCCCGCCCGCGACATCGACGACGACCGACCCTTTGCCCCACCTGGCCGCCGTTTCGAACGAATCCGCCAGCCGCTTCTCGATACCCGCCGCTTTGACCACCAGACGGTCCACGACAATCTCTATCGTGTGCATCTTGTAGCGGCCCAGCTCCGGGATTTCGTCCGACGAATAATCGTAAATCGTGCCGTCGATCCGCACCCGCGCAAAGCCCTCAGTGCGTATCTCTTCAATCTCTTTTTTGTACTCGCCTTTGCGGCCCTTGACGATGGGGGCCAGAACCTGAATGCGCGTGCCTTCCGGCAGCTCCAAAGTCCTATCGACCATCTGCTCAATCGTCTGCTTGGTCAGCGGCTTGCCCGTCACCGGGTCATGCGGAATACCGACACGGGCGAACAGCAGGCGCAGATAGTCGTAAATCTCCGTGACCGTCCCGACCGTCGAGCGCGGGTTGCGCGAGGTCGATTTCTGGTCAATGGACACGGCGGGCGACAGCCCTTCGATATGGTCTACGTCGGGCTTGTCCATCTGCCCCAGAAACTGCCGCGCATAGGCCGATAGCGACTCCACATACCGCCGCTGCCCCTCGGCATAGATGGTGTCAAAGGCCAGCGACGACTTGCCCGACCCCGACAGCCCCGTAATGACAACCAATTTATCACGCGGAATATCCAGCGAGATGTCTTTGAGATTATTCTGCCGCGCACCCTGTATCTTGATAAAATCCGCCATACGCTACTGTTCCTCACACATCAGCAAGACAAACAAAAACGGGCCGCCATTGCGCCCCGCTTAGGAAAACAAATGTTCTATTCAGTGTACCCGCCCGGCGGGGTCTGGGTCAACCGTCATTTAAGCCGCCAGCACCTCCGCCACCGCCGCCGTCAGCCCCGGCAGGGCCGCCGACACCACGCTTTCCCCGTCCGCATACACCGCCACGCTCCGCACCCCGTCCGCCGCCAGCGCCAGCACTTCCACCGTTCCTGCTTCGGGCCGCACCACCCAGCACTCGTCTACGCCGATGGCAACATAGTCCGCGATCTTGTCCCCCAAAATCCGCTGCGTCTCACTGTTAGAGATCACCTCCACGACCAGTTCTGGCGCAGCTTCCAGTGGCCCGATTTCGGGAAGGCCGCCCCCCTGTGCGATCCGCCAATGGCTGACAAACAGCACGTCCGGCTGCCGCGTTTGCAGCTTGGGAAAACGCCGGATCAGTACGTCAAACGGAGCCGACACTGAAATGCCTGAGCCGCTTTCTTGTTCAAAGGCATACAGCAATCGGCCGATGTTGCCAGCAACGCGCTGATGCCGTAGAGTTCCACCTGCCATAAACACCCTCACTCCATTGATAATATCATAGCGCCCTTCCGTCTGCGGCTCCGCCAGATACGCTTCGTACGTCAGCATATCACCGGGGGCAGATAGGACGGGGGCCTGTGTCAGTGTCGCCATCGGGGTTCCTCCTACAAGAAGTCTAAAAGCAGTGTACCCCAAGCCGCCAATGCTGGTACAATAAAAATAATCAGAACGGGGGGCAAACTTATGACAATCACACTGGAATTGACGCCGGGGATGGAAGCGGCGTTGACCGAAGCGGCGGCGCGGCAGGGCATCGCGCCGGAGGGGCTGACGGAGCAGGCAAAAATGGAGGCTTTAATTGCAGGGCTGAAAGATCGTCCTGTCCCGCAAACGCTCGCTGAACTTGAGCCTCGCCGCCTGCCGCCGCCGGGTAAGACAGCGATGCAGATGGTCGTGGGGCAGTGGCCCGGCGATGAAACCGACGAAGACCTGCAAGCCGCTCTGAAAGCGATGGGCTAATGCCAGACCGGACCATTGACACAAATATCCTGCTGGCCTATGTGCGCGGCAAGCAGCTTTACGCCAAAATTGAAGCCCAGTACCAGCTAACCACAAGCAAAACAGCACCCATTATTAGCGTGGTGAGCGCGGGCGAACTGCGCTCGCTCGCGCTGCAATTCGCCTGGGGAGAAGCGCGGCGGCAGGAAATGGAACGGCAGTTGAGCTACTTCACCGTTGTTCCTCTGCCATTTTCGCGGGTGATTTCGGTCTATGCGGAGATTGATGATTACAGCCGCCGCAGCGGTGTGACGATAGGCAAAAACGACCTCTGGATTGCTGCCACTGCGTCTGTGACCGGGACGCGGCTGCTGACGACGGACAAAGATTTTGACCACCTGCACGGCATTTATTTGGAACGAGACTGGGTTGATCCAAGCCTCTGACCCGCCTTCTGTCAAGGCGGCTTGTTTGCAGGGGGTACAATAGCGGCATGGCAACTACTCCCGTGCAAAAATCTTCCGTGCAAAAACTTCCCTCAGTCAAGCTGAAACCGCAGCGGCCTGAGCGCCTGGGGCATCCCTGGGTCTACGACAATGAAATCGCGGTCGGCCCGCCCGCTGGCTTTCAGAACGGCGGGCTGGTGCGGGTGCAGGACGCACGCGGCAAGACGCTGGGGGTCGGCTATTTGAATAGCCGCAGCAAAATTAGTGTTCGCTACCTGACGCGCCGGGGCGATGTGACGGTGGACGATGCCTTCTGGCACGGGCGTATCCGGCGGGCGTGGGAGTTTCGTCAGTCGCACTACGCGGATGCCGAGGGCAATCTGCCACCGGCGTACCGATTGGTACACGGCGAGTCCGACGGACTGCCGGGGCTGGTGGTGGATGTGTACGGGGCGTTCATCGTCACGCAGTTTTTGGCCCTGGGTCTGGAACCCTGGCGCGAGGCGATTGTGGCGGCGCTGCAGGAGACGCTGTCGCCGACGGGCATTTACGAACGTTCGGACAGCGCCGTGCGCCGCCTGGAAGGGCTGGAAGAACAGGTCGGCGTGCTGGCGGGCGAGGCTCCGCCGGACGCACTGGAAATCGAAGACGACGGGGCCGTGCTGCTGGCGAATTTGAAGAGCGGCGCGAAGACGGGGCTGTTTCTGGACCAGATACGCAACCAGAAAGCCGCCGCCCGCCATGCGCGGGGGCGGGACGTGCTGGACTGCTTCTCGTACACCGGCCTGTTTGGCCTGCGAACTGCCAAAGCGGGCGCGAAGAGTGTCACCGATGTGGAAATCAGCCCGGACTTCAACGCGGTCTGCGCCCGGCAGTGGGACGTCAACAGCTTGGAAATGCCGCACACGGTCGTCACCGAGAACGTCTTTGACCACCTCCGCGCTCTGGAAGCCGAGAAGTTCACCACGGACATGGTGGTGCTGGACCCGCCCGCGTTCACCAAAAACCGGGCCAGCCGCGACGGGGCCGTGCGCGGCTACAACGAGATCAACCGGATTGGAATGCGCCTGCTGCGCCCCGGCGGCGTTCTCGTGACCTGCTCCTGCTCCCATCACCTGTCGTCGTCCGAGTTCCGCGAAGTGATCCAGAACGCCGCCCGCGACTCCGGGCGAATGCTGAAGCTGCTGGAAGTCCACGGCCAGCCCGCCGACCACCCCGTGCTATTAGACGCTCCTGAGTCCGAGTATCTCAAGTGCCTGATTCTCGCGGTAGAGTAGGAGTGTTCCCCATGCCCAGCAATCATTTCCGCTTTGTCATTCTGGTACTGACTTGTATGCTCTGTGGCATTACTCGTCCCGCAATCGGAAAACCCCAAGCTTCAACGCCGTCAAATGCTTACATCTTAGAAGATGAGGACCAGGACAATTCGGCTATCGTACAAGCGACTGAAACTGTAAAGGCCCTCTCTCCGGCAAGACGAAAGGCGATGATCACCAAATCCCTCGCGAGTTCTTTTGTATTCCCCTTAGACTTCCCTGAATACTGGAGCCAAGTCACTGACCCAGAGCGAGCGTTGGCAGCAGTTGGGTTATTTGCCGAACCGTACAGGCCTCCCCTTTTGGACATGCTCGAGCGGCTCCTGCCAGCGGCTTCCGGCAAACAAAGGATCAAAATCGCGCAGATTTTATACCGCCATCATCGTGCGGCAGGCGAAGCATTTCTTGACAAACTTCTTAACGAGGATATGGATATCCAAGCCGCCATGACCTTTGCGGCAAACAAAGATGACACAAGGTTGCCACAAATTCTCAAAGTGCTGTCGGTTTCGCTCGATTCTCGATACAGTGGGCATTTTATCAAAGAGTTTATCGACTGGCAGGACGCACGGGTTTCGATCACGCTGTACACACTCTTCCAGCAGCGTCCCGACTTCTCCTTTTTCGCTCTGGCTCTGGCGAGCCAGAATTACCATGAGGCCGCCCCTCTGATTAGAAAACTTTACTTTGCATCCCCCCCGGACAGCACTGCAAAAGTTGATGCGGGCGTTGCTTTGGTCAAGCTAGACGGCCCGCAAGCGGATCAGATTTTTCACTTTCTGACGGTAGATTTGGGTAAAACTTACGGGGGAACTGACACGTCTGTGTTGAAGCTGGTCGCCTTTGATGATTTTGGTCTCCTCAAAGTTGAGACCTCAGTGCCTGCACTCCAAGTAGCGATTAAGAATTATTTGTCTACCCAGGCTGCTCATAAGCAGCTTCCTACTTCACAAATGGTTGAGCCGATTGAGTTTGCGGCCGCTGCGGCCCAGTCTCTCGCGCAGATCGGCGATGTGTCTTCGGCGAACCTGGTTGCCCAACTGCTCAGACAGGCAGTGCGCTCCCACGAGCAGTCAAATCGAGTATTCAGTATCGCGGACTCGCTTTTCCTGCTGAATGCATCTCATAAGGATTTAGAGCATGTGATGGGCAAAAAATGGGTGCAGCGGAAGCTGCTGAAAAGTCAGCTTAGATTTTTGCCTTAGTCCATTTGTCGCATCGCTCAGGGATGGTCTGAGTCAAGCGGATGAGAAAGGAGAACACCCTGAAAAACTTTATGAGTCGTTGAGTCCCTGGGCATTGTTTTCCTGAGTCCGCCGTGGTACAATAGCCTGCTTATGACCACCTTGCCCCCCCCAGCCCCCCGGCGGCGCACCGCCCGGAAGGCGACTCATGATGCGCCGCGTGACCAGATTCTGCTCGGCGACTGCGTGGACGTGATGAATGCCCTGCCGCCTAAGAGCGTGGATTTGGTGTTCGCCGACCCGCCCTACAACATGCAGCTTGGCGGCGACCTGTACCGGCCCAACATGACCAAAGTGGACGCCGTCACCGACCCCTGGGACAAGTTCCGGTCGTTCGCCGAGTATGACGCCTTCACCCACGCCTGGCTCGCCGCCGCCCGGCGGGTGCTCAAAGATACTGGCACGCTCTGGTGCATCGGGTCGTACCACAATATCTACCGCGTCGGCGCGGTGATGATGGACGTGGGCTACTGGATTCTCAACGATGTCGCCTGGGTGAAGTCAAACCCGATGCCTCAGATGAAAGGCACACGGTTCTGCAACGCCCATGAGACGCTGCTGTGGGCCAAAAAGTCCATTGACCAGAAGAAGTATACGTTTCACTACCGCGAGATGAAAGCCGGTAACGACGACAAGCAGATGCGCTCGGACTGGTATATCCCCCTCTGCACCGGCGGGGAGCGGGAGAAGAAAGACGGCAAGAAAGCCCATGCCACGCAGAAGCCTGAAGCCCTGCTGCATCGGGTCATCGCTGCGACGACCAACCCCGGTGACATCGTGCTGGATCCGTTCTGCGGCACGGGAACCACGGCGGCGGTCGCCAAACGCCTGGGCCGCAGTTATATTACCATTGACCGCGAGCCGGAGTATATCGCGGTTGCCGAAAAGCGGCTGGCAAACATCTCGCCCGCCCTGCTGACCAGCACCGATGAGGCCGGGGTGCTGCTCGGCGGTCCCAAGCGCCGTGTGCCGTTCGTAAGCTTCGTGGAAAGCGGGCGGCTGCCTATCGGGAGCCTCCTGCACCTCAAAGGCACGCAGATATATGCCGCCGTTCATGCCGATGGAACGGTCACCGCGCTGGGCCATCGCGGCTCCATCCACAAAGTCGCCGCCGCCTGCCTCGGCCTGCCCACGGCAAACGGCTGGACTTCCTGGCTGTTCCCCAATCTGCTCACCGGCCAGGAGCTGCTCTTGGACGCCCTGCGGCCCGGATAACGCCCCCGACTCTTCAGAGCCGGTTTGCTTTTCCATGAACCACATTCCCCCTATCACTCACAGTGTCCTCACCGGCATCGACGTTCTGGCGCGAGACAGCTTTGCCGCCCTGCGCGGGGCGCGGGTCGGGCTGGTCACCAACCACACGGGGCTGACCGGGGAGGGGCGCACCACCATTGACGCCCTCCACGCCGCCCCCGGCGTCACGCTTTCCGCGCTGTTTGGGCCGGAACATGGCCTGCGCGGCGAGCACGATGCCGCCGTCGCCGACGGCACAGACAGCAGGACGGGGCTGCCGGTCTATTCGCTGTTCGGGACGCGGACGCAGCCGACGCCGGAGCAGATGGCCGGGCTGGACACGCTGGTTTTCGATATTCAGGACATCGGCTGCCGCTTTTACACCTATCTCAGCACACTCTTAAATATCTTAGAAGCGGCCTCGCGGCACGGCCTGCGCGTCGTGGTGCTGGACCGGCCCAACCCGATAGGCGGATTGACTGCGGAAGGGCCGCTGGCGGACCCCGACGCGCTTTCGTTTGTCGCCTGCCACCCCGTTCCCATCCGGCATGGCCTGACACTGGGCGAGCTAGCCCGGCTCCTGCACGCCGAGCGCGGCTTGACTTGCCCGCTGACCATTGTTCCCTGCGACGGCTGGCGGCGCGGGGACTGGTACGATGCCACGGGTCTGCTGTGGACCCATCCGTCTCCCAATATGCGCCGCTTGACCGCCGCCGCGCTGTACCCCGGTGTGGGACTGCTGGAGTTTACCCCGGTGTCTGTCGGACGCGGCACGGACACGCCGTTTGAGCTGTTTGGCGCACCTTACATTGCCCCCCGCCCGTTTGCCGCCGCGCTGAACGCCGCCGATTTGCCCGGCGTCCGCTTCGTGCCGACCTACTTCACGCCTACGGCCAGCGTCTTTGCCGGGGAACGCTGCGGCGGCGTGCAGATGTCTGTCACGGGCCGCGAGGCGCTGGACGCCGTCGGGGTCGGCCTGACGCTGGCGGTGACTTTGCGGGACTTGTCCCCCGCCGATTGGCAGCCGGAAAAGCTGGCGACGCTGCTGGTCAACCGGCAGGCATTGGAGGCGCTGCGGGCGGGGCAAAGCGCCGAAGAAATCAGCGCGGGCTGGGCGGGCGACCTGGCCGCCTGGGCGGGACGCGCTCAGGCGGTTCGGCTGTACGAATAAAGACCTCCCCCAGCCCCTCCTCCAGAGAGGGAGCCAGATAAAGAGAAGATAAGAAAGAAGGGCAGGAACAAGCCCTGCCCCTACATTCGGGTTCCTATCCTAACTTCTGGCTCCCTCTCTGGAGGAGAGGGTGGGGGAGAGGTCTCCTAAGCGCAGGGGCTATTCTACGCTGTCTTTTGGACGTGCTTGCCATCGCGGGGGACCACAGGAACCACCACTGGCACGGCAGGAACGACGGTCACGGTAGGCACGGCAGCTTTGTTGTCTGCCGCCAGGGCGTCGGCGATGGCTTGCATCGCCTGCGGGTTGGCCGCCAGGGCACGGGCGATGGCATCCGACTGGTCGGCGGTCGTGCCGTTCTGGCCGGTCAGCTTTTCAATGGCAGGTGTCACCAATTTGCCCAGATTGCCGAGCAGGGCATCGACCTGGCTGGAGCCATTGGGGGATTGGCCGTCTTCCGTGAGTGACGAAGACGCGCCGCCGAGGAAGCCTTCGGCCATCGCCCGGATGCCGAAGCCTTTTGCCATGTTGTCCATCATCTTCTGCGCGGTTTCGGGCGTGCCGTACAGAGTCATGTTGCCTTTGGAGAGGAACATGCCGAGGGCGCGGGCGAACTCCTGCTGCACTTCTTTGTCGGCCTGAATTCGCAGCTTCTCGATTTCCAGACGGATACCCGCATCGGCGAACTCCTGCCGGTTGGCAAGCTGGTTGCGCTCGACATCCACGCGAGCCTGCTCGACGCCCACATTTTCGCGGGCGACATCGACCGGGACAAGCTGCTGGGCTTTTTCGCCCCGTGCAATCAGCTCCCGCGACTGGGCATCGGCCTGGGCAAGCTGCAGGCGTGCTTCGGCCTGCTTGGCGGCGGCTTCCTGTTCGCCCTGGGCGCTGGTAACTTTGGTGAATGCCTGCACCTGCGCTTCGGTCTGCTGGCGGATTTTATCCCGCTCGATCTCCTGTCGGGCAGCGATCAGCTTTTTGTTGGCATCGCGCTCGGCTTCGGCAATCTGCGTGACCGTGATCACTTCCTGCGTGGCTTTCTCCTGCGCGGCCTGGGCGATCAGGGCTTTCTCTTCGGCTTTGGCCCGCTCGGCTTCCTGATTGGCGACGGCGATCTGCTTGATGCGCTCGGCCAGCGCGACAGCCTGGTCGCGCCCTACCGCCGCTGTCTGCAGCTCCTGTTCGCGGGCGATAGTGGCGGTCTGGACGGCCTTTTCCTGGCCGACCCGTGCGACTTCCACCGCCTGCTGGCGGCCGATTTCGGCGGTCTGGACCGCCTGTAGCTTTTCGATCTGCGACGTTTCCACCGCTCGCTGCTGGGCAATCACGGCCTGCTGGGACTCTTGATCCTTGCTGGCCTTGATTTTGGCGATCTCGGTGGCCTGATTGGCTTCGGCCTCCGCCTGATTGCGCTCCAGCGTGAGGATGTACTGGCGCGTGGTGACGTCCTGATTTTTGCGGGCCTGCTCTGCGGCCCGCTCCAGGTTGTTGCGCTCGACCATCGCCGCCGCTGTGATTTCGGTAATTTTGCGCTTGCCCTGGGCATCGAAGACGTTGTTGTCGGACAGCTCCGACGGGTCGGTCTGGTCCAGCTCGGAGATGGTGACGCTTTCCAGCAGCAGGCCGTTGGCCTCCAAATCTGATTTGACGTGTTCCTTGACGCGCTCGGCGAACTCGTCGCGCTTGGTATGGATTTCCACGAGGTCCATCTGCGAAGCAATGGCCCGGAGAGCCGAAACCAGCTTTTCACTCACCAAAAGTTCAACGCTGTCGGCATTCACCGAGTCGTCGCCGAGAGACCGGGCGGCGTTCAGAATATGCTCCCGGTCGGCCTGCACGCGGATATAAAACTGCGCCAGAATATCCGAGCGCAGGTTGTCGTGCGTAATCAGCGCGTTTGCTCCATGCGGGTTGACCCCCAGTTTCATGGTTCGCAGGTTGACTTCCGTAATCCGGTGGAAGATCGGCAGAACCAAAGCCCCGCCATCCAGCACGACCCGCGAGCCGCCCTGTCCGGTCATCACAAACGCCAAATCCGCTGAGGTTTTTTTGTACAGCGAGGTCCAGATCGTAATCACCAGCCCCATCATAAATAGAACCAGCCCCACCACGCCCAGTATGGCTTTGCCCACAAAACCCACAGTGGGGGCAAACAGCGGCCCGATCATCAGAGCCGCACCTGCCAGCAGCAACGCAATCCCCATCCTTTTCTCCTTTAAACGCCCTTCGGCGTTTCTTCTAAACCCAAATCTTCGACAATCAACTGATCCCGCGCCGGATCATAATCCGTCACCAGAACGCGGCGGCCTCGCGCAATCTTCGCTTGTCCCGGCCCAAGCCGGGCCGACACATCATGCAGCGTTCCATGCGCGTCGTACACATGAACTCGCCCCCGCGCCTCGTCCACCGGAAAGGCAGTGGTCCCCGTCAGCCCGCATAAATCCACGGCGCTGACCGCAAACGTCTCATCCCCCGGCAGGAACCGGGCCACGGCCTCTACGGTGGCTTTCTCGATCACAAACGCTCCCGCCAGCGCGGTCGCCAGCGCGGGCCAGAAAAAGGCGACGGGAACGTGCAGCAGGCTCTGCCAGAACTGCGTTCCCCAGAACCCCGCGACGCCCCAGCCGAGCAGGGCGCTGCCCCAGATCAGCAGTGTCGGGACGCGGCCTATTCCAAAGAACCTCGGCAAAAACGGCGCTTTATGCGCCGCCGATGCCCGCGCCCCGTGCTTTGCGTGCCCGGTTCGCAGATGCCCTGGCCCAACTCCGTGGTGGGCATAGCCGCCGCCGTCCGCGTGTCCGGCATCGGCGCTGTCTCCGTCATTCATGCCGTGCCCGAGGGCGGACGCCAGCAGCAGAAACAGAGCCAGCCCGCCCGGCAGCAGGTAGAGAATATAATACCAGCGGGCATATTCGGAGAACTCAGGCATGGTCGCATCTCCTTACTTGTTGTGACACGCAACGACGAAAAAAGTTGCATGGGCTGTCAAACGAAAGTGCCGGGGGTATAAAAACCCCCGGCAAAAAAGTGTCCTTCGGACAACGATCAGAGCCAACTGGTGGCATTGTTCCCCACCCGAAGGGTGCTTCCCTGCCGGGGGTTTTTACACCCCGGCGTCTCAGTGCATCTTGAACGGGCCGCCTTTTGGCTCGGGCGGCAGGGTGGGGCGGGTGGAGTCCTGGATGACTTCGTGCATCTCTAAGACATTCGGTTTGGGGTAGGCATCGCGGGGGAGTGTGCCGGACTGGGCGTGGCCTTTCTGGAACTCGTCGGAGCGCACCCAGTTCAGGAACGCTTCGCGGGTCTCCCACAGCGTCAGGACCACATAGGGGTCGCCGTCGTTGACGGGGCGCAGCACCTGGTTGGACAGGAAGCCGGGCATCCCGTCGACCAGCCCGGCGCGTTCGCGGAAGGCGGTCTCGAAGGCGTCGGCAAATTCGGGCTTGACATAGATGCGGTTGGCTACGGTAATCATGGGGCAAGTTTACCCAACGAGGGCGCAAAAAAGCGCGGGCCGGATGGCACGCGCTTTTTCCAAACGATTCAGGCAGCGGCAAGCGTGCTGCCAAGCTGGCCGGTGCGCCACAGGACATCGGAAAGCTGCACCTGGCCCTGCGCCGCTTTTTCCAGGCCGTCGGTACACATCAGGGACAGCCCCGACGCCAGGGCGGTATTGCGGAGGGTGCGGGTGTCGCAGCGGTCCATAATCAGTGCCTGGATCTCGTCGCCGCAGACCATCACCTCATGGATTGCCAGGCGGCCTTTCAGGCCAATTTCCCCGCACTGGGAGCAGCCTGCCGCCGCATAGAGCCGCTCCGGGGCCGACTGGAACAGCGGCGACTCATACAGGGCCTGTTCTTCCGGCGGCGGCAGGTACGCCCGGCGGCAGTGCAGGCACAGGCGCGGCACCAGGCGCTGGGCCACGACCCCGGCCAGCGACGAAGCGATGAGATACGGGGCCACCCCCAGGTCCAGCAGGCGGCTGACGGCCCCGGCCGCCTCGTTGCAGTGCAGGGTCGACAGCACAAGATGGCCCGTCATGGCCGCCCGCATGGCGATGTCGGCGGTCTCGGCATCGCGGATTTCGCCGATCAGCACCACGTCCGGGTCCTGCCGCAGAATGGCCCGAAGCTGCCGGGCAAAGGTCAGCCCCGCCCGCTCGTTGACATTGGACTGGCTGACGCCTTCAATCTGGTACTCAATCGGGTCCTCGCAGGTTAAGATGTTCTTGCGCCCGACCCCGCTCCGGCTCTCGTGGATCAGCGAGTTGAGAGCCGCGTAGAGCGTCGTGGTCTTGCCCGACCCCGTCGGCCCCGTGACCAGCACAATGCCGTGCGGCTTGTGAATAAGCTGGGCCAGAGAGCGCCGGTTGCCGGGCAGCAGGCCAAGCTGGTCCAGGCTCAGGCAGGCCAGCGTGCGGTCTAAAATCCGAATGACGACTCGCTCCCCAAACTGCGTCGGCAGCGTGGACAGGCGCATATCCACCGTCTTTTCGGCGACCCGCAGGGCCAGATGCCCGTCCTGGGGCAGCCGCCGCTCGGCGATGTCCATTTCGGACATGACTTTGAGGCGCGAAGTCACCGGTGCGAGAAACGACGCGGAGGCGGTGCGGATACGGTGCAGGCGGCCATCCACCCGGTACAGAATCTGGAACTCGTTCTGGCCCGGCTCCACATGAACATCCGAGGCGCCCCGGTGAACGGCATCGGCCAGCAGGGTGTTGACAAACCGGATAATGGGGGCCTGATCGCTCTGGCGCAGCAGCTCCCGCGCATCCACGATGTCTCCCTCGCCGTTTTTGGTGAACGACAGGAGGTTGGCCTGCTGCAGGGCATCGGTCATCACGGCATCATGCGCCACATCCTGCACATCATTGTAGGCGCGTTTCAGGGCGCGTGCCAGGGCGCCCCCGCTCGCCAGCAGCGGCTCCACCCGGCGGCGGATCTCGCGCTGCACCCAGTCAATGGCTTCAATGTTCCACGGGTCCGCCATCGCCACGCGCAGGCGTCGGCGGTCCGTCCCCTCGGTCTCTCCGGTTTCCGTCAGTGACAGCGGGACCATCTGATAGAACTGTGCGATCTCGTGCGGAACCAGCGCCAGCACGAACGGGTCCAGCGCCTCCTGCTCCAGCGCCACATAGGACACATCCATCACCAGGGCGCGTGCCTGGGTCAGCGGCTCCTCCGCCACCCAGCCGCGTGCCAGGATTTCGGCGGCGAGCTGCGCCGGTTCCACCCCCTGCTGGTCCATCAGAAGAGACAACTGGGCGGCTGTGATGGCGCCCTGCGAAACTAGAACATCCCCCAGATGATTCTGCCCCTCGAAGACCGGCGCTTCCCGGCTGCTCAGTTCCGCTTTCAGCGAGAGAATGCGCCGGGCGACCTCCATCCGGGCCACCAGCTCGGCAGGGTCCAGCGGCTTGATCAGAAAATCATCCGCCCCCGCATCCAGGGCTTCCAGCCGCTCTTCGGGCAGCCCCCGGACCGTCAGCAAAATGAGATAGGGCAATGTGGAGATGGAACCAGCTTCTGCTCCGGCGCGGACATGGCGGCACAGGGCCAGGCCATCCATACGCGGCATCATCCAGTCCGAAATGACCATCTCAAACGACGGCGTCCCCTCGGATTGCAGCAGCTCCCAGGCTTCCTGCCCGTCGCCGCGCAGCGTTACTGTATGCCCCAGGTCTTCCAGAGCCGTGCTCAGGACAAGGCCCGAGATCGAATCGTCTTCGGCCACTAAAATGTTCATGTTCCGCTCCCGTTCCAGCGCGTTTCTTCCAGGCTGCGCCGCAGCACCGGCCCCAGACGCGCCCATTCCTGCTGTGTCTGTGCCAGCAAACCATCCAAATCCAGAGGCGGCTCCGTTCCGGCGATATTTTCTTTGGCCGCGTTTTCCAGCGCCGCGCTTGCCGTGCCGAGGGCTTCCGCGCCCAGAGTCCGGCTGCTGCCTTTGAGCGTGTGCGCCTCAAACCGCGCCTGCGTGTGGTCTGACGCCGCTACGGCGGCGGCCAGGCGGCCAAAAATGGGCGGGGTGACGCGCAGGAACTCGGCCATGATCCGTGCTTCCAGCGCGGCTCGCCCTCCGCAGCTTCGGCTCAGTCGCTCGAAGTCCATAATCGCTTCTGTGGGCATGGCTTCTTCCGGCGGTGAAGAAACGGAGGGCGGCGAAGAAACGGGCACATCGGACTGCTCCGGCCCCCAGCGGCGCAGCGCCGCCAGCAGGGCAGCGGGATCCACCGGCTTGGACACGTAATCATCCATGCCCCCGGCCAGGCAGTCTTCGCGGTCCCCCTGCATATTGTGCGCGGTCATAGCGATAATCGGCAGGCGGCGTCCGCCGCACAGGCGCTCCCCGTCCCGCAGAGCCGCCGTCGCCTGCATGCCGTCCATTTCCGGCATCTGAATATCCATCAGCACCAGATCATGCTGCCCCGTGCGAGCCTCGGCGATGGCTTCCAATCCATTGCCGACCACGACCACGGTGCAGCCCCAGGCTTCCAGAAAGCCGCGTGCGACTTCCTGATTGATGAGGTTGTCTTCCGCCAGCAGCACCCGCAGATGGAGCGACACATCGCTTTCAGGAAGATCGACAGCTGTTGGTGCTGCATTCTGGGAGCTTTGTTTTTGCAGGGTCAGCGCCAGCCAGAACTCGCTGCCGTGTCCTTCCATGCTTTCCACGCCGATAGTCCCCCCCATCAGCGTCGTCAGGCGGCGGCAGATCGCCAGTCCCAGGCCCGTGCCGCCATAACGGCGCGTGATACTGCCGTCCGCCTGTGTGAAGCTGTCGAAAATCGCCTCGCGGCGCTCCTTTGGAATACCAATCCCCGTATCCTGCACGGCCAGCCGGATAAATGCCTCGGTGTCGGTTTCTCCCAGCAGCGTGACCTGGAGAGTGACACCCCCGTGTTCGGTAAACTTGACGGCGTTCCCGGCCAGATTGGTCAGGATTTGACGCAGACGCGAGGGATCACCCTGCAGACACGCCGGAAAGCCGGGCGGCATTTCCCAGGACAGCCGCAGCCTTTTTTCTTCGGTACGTGGTCGGAGCAGGTCCACCGTTTCCGAAATCACCCGGCGCAGATCAAAGTCCACCGTTTCCAGTGTCATTTTGCCCGCTTCGATTTTGCTGAAGTCCAGAATATCATTGATCACCGTCAGCAGGCTTTCCGCGCTCTGCTGCACCGTCTGGGCCTGATGCCGCTGCGCGGGAGACAGGGGGGTTGCCAGCAGCAGCGTGGTCATGCCCAGAATGCCGTTCATCGGCGTTCGAATTTCATGGCTCATGTTCGCCAGGAAATCCGACTTGGCCCGGACCGAGGCCAGCGCCTCATCGCGGGCTTGGCGCAGCGCCTGCGTCTGCTGTCCGAGCTGCCGCGCCTGCTCCTCGGCGCGAATACGTCCGCTGATCACCTGCTCCATGGAAAGATGCGCTTCCATTTCCAGGCGTTTCTGCTCGGTGACATCCAGGGCAAAACAGCCGATAAACAGCTCGCCGCTGCTGTCGTGGAAGGTAAAGCGGTAGGTCGTCAAATGGGCAGTCGCGCCGTCCTCAGTCGGCAGAGACACCAGATGCTCAGTCAGCCGCCTTTGCTCCACGGTTTCCATCGACTCCTGGTGCAGCTTGCGTCCTACCTCCCCCGGCCAGATGTCCTGCGCCGTCCGGCCTACACACCTGCCCGTCTGCGTGTGATGCAGCCGATCAAAGGCATCGTTGACATACAGGTAGCGCCCTGCTGCATCTTTGACACAAGACGCAGCAGGAATGTTGTCCATAAATGCCTGAAACCGCGCCTCGCTGCTGCGAAGCAGACTCTCCGCTGCACGACGCTCGGTGATATCGGTGGTGGCGCCACTGATCCGGCACGGCTGCCCCGCGTCGTCCCGAATCACCTCGGCTTTCAGCTGCAGCCAGCGCACGCCGCCTTCGGGCTGAAAAACGCGCAGTTCCATTGTGAGCGGGGTCAGGGTTTCAATCGCCCGTGTAGCCTCCCGGCGCAGAAGAACCATATCTTCAGGATGCACCCGCTCCGTCGCCATTTCCACTGAGCCATCGAAGGTCTGCGGCTCCATGCCGAACAAGTGCGCCTGGCTGTCCGACCAGGTGATCACGCGGCTTCTCAAATCCATCTGCCAGAGGCCGATTTGACCGGCATGACAGGCAAGCTGAAGCTTTTCTTCGCTTTCGCGCCGCCGCTCCTCGCTGTCGCGCAGGGCCGCCTGAATGTGCGCCCGCTCCGCCATGTTGCGCTCAGAACGTGCCAGGCTGCGGCGCAGCTCCAGCAGGCTGACCACCTGCCGCCCCAGTGCTTCCAGAGCGCGTGTCTGCGTCTGGTTTAGCTTGCGTGGAACTTGGTCCACCACGCACAGGGTGCCCAGCGCGTGCCCGGCGGGGGTCACCAGAGGCATTCCCGCATAAAACCGAACGTGCGGCTCTCTCTGTACCAGCGGATGCTCGGCAAAGCGCGGGTCGTGCAGCGTATCCGGGATGATGAACAGCCCCTGCTGGCGAATCGCGTGGGTACAGAAGGAAATCTCGCGCGGAACTTCCTGCACCTCCAGGCCCACACGCGCTTTGCACCATTGCCGGTCTGCATCAATCAGACCGATCAAAGCCACCGGAGTTCCGCAGATCGCGGCGGCCATCTCGACCAGATCGGTGTATTCCTGCTCCTGCTCAGTGTCCATAATCTCGTAGCGGTGCAGCTCTTCCAGGCGGCAGTCTTCAGTAATGATTTCTTGGGGTCGTTGGTACATAGTATTTTTCTCAGTATCGGATAAATCGGACCGGTTCCTTAGAAAAATTGCCCCTGCAGAAAAAATATTTTTTCGTAATAATATCTTTTGATGACAGCAATTTTAACAGATCAAGCGCGGCGTGGCTTTACACTGCTGGAAGCAGTTCTGGCATTGGCCGTTCTCGTGATGATTGGACTGCTTTTTGCCGCTGTTCTGCCGGTTTCTTTGCGGGGAGCGCGTCTGAGCAGCCATTATGCCCAGGCATCCGCCCTAGCCCAGCACAAGATCGCGCAGCTGCGCGGCGCGGGCTTTCTGTCAGCGCAAAGCCCCGCCGCGCTGGCTGCTCAGGGCATTGTGGATTTCGGCACTGCCAGCAGCCCCGCCGTTCCCTACACCGCCAGCTTCACCGGCGTTGATCACCTTCTGGCGGATGCCAATGGAAGCGGCCTGTACCCCGCAGGGACCACTGCGACTATTACTGTCGCCGATTATGCCGCCAAGAACTCTGCCGTACCGGCGGGAACGGTCAATGACGTGACTGTGACGATCCACTGGCAAAGTGGAAACATTTCCGACGGCTCTTACAGCACTTCAGCGCTGATTGTCCAGACACCCCACTCATGACCAACCGTGAAACTTAGCAAGACAAACAATAAAAGACCCGGCTTTAATAGACTTGGTTTTAAAAGACTTGGCTTTACGCTGGTGGAGGTCATCATCGGCGGAGCACTCACTCTGCTCATGTTTTTTGCCGCAATTGATGTGTATGTCGCCTCGGCGCGGGTAGCGACCCGCACCAGTGCTGCCTGCGCTTCCACGACAGATGCGGCCAACGCCGCGCAGCGTGTCTGCCTGGATGTGCAGACCGCTCACTGGCTGGCCCTGCCCCAGGAAACCGGGTGGACCTCTCCGCAGGGCGAGCCGCCCGGTGCGTTTCAGACTTTGTCCGGGGGTGTCACCGTGGCGACCGGGGCCGTGTTTGCTTATCCGCCGCCCGCCTCGGCCACTGTGCAGGCCGTCAGCGGCTCGCCGATAGCCCTGTCTACCCTCGCCGACCGCCCCGCCGTGCCGCAAGCTGCCGTGATGCTCTGGATCTACCGCGCAGATGCCGACGGCACGCCCAATGCCCAAACCGGTCAGTATCTGTGGGAGCGCGGCACGCGGGCCGGGCAGGCCGTCAATCAGGCGATCTTATCCAGCCTGCCCACCACGGTTTCCGATGCCGTGCAGCTCGGTCGGCCCGTGGACAGCACCGGGCAGGCGTTGCCGTATCAGCTCCGATTCCGGCTCCTGTCGGTCTCTGGAACGGCGGGGCAGGGCAGACAAACCAGCGAAATGAACCCCGATCCCGCGCTGGCCGCTGTGGTCGGCAAATGCGTTCTGCTGCGCGACCATGAACTGAATCTGGACCACGAGCCGAACCCGGCCACGCCCTATGGAGCCATCAATGGCACACTGCATTCGGATTAGAAGACCCAGCACTCAGCGGGGGATGGCCTTTGCGTCGGCGATGCTGGTGCTGCTGGGACTCATGGCGGTGATGCTGCTCGGCGGGGCAGCGATGGTTGGCAGCGGGGGCGGCACGGCGGGGGTGGCGGCGGGGTCGGTGCAGCTCACCTCGGCCCGGATGCGGTCTACGGCGGCGGCGGAGCTGGCTGAGTCGGGCGTAGAGCTGACGATGCAGTGGCTCCATGCTCAGTCTGTGCCGCCCGCCCAGACGACGGCTTTTGCTCCGGCGCTCTGGAGCGCCGCCTTCAGCGGCTCGCCGCAGCGGGCGGTTCTCAACTATCCTGATCCCAGCGACAGCAGGGCCACATTCAGCGTCTTGATTTATCCCGACAGCGGCAACCCCGGCACATTCCAGAAGAAGTATTTGATTGAGTGCGTCGGCAGCAGCGGCGGCGTTCAGCAGGTGGTTCGTACCTATGTTCAGCGAGTCTCGTTCGCCAAATATGCGTACTTCTCGGATGTGTCCGCACCGGATGCCCTCTGGACCACTGGCCTCAGCAGCTTCGGCGGTCCCGTTCACTGCAACAATTCCGACGGCGTTCAGACTGCTATTGTCTGGAAAGGCAGCGGAGCGACGCTGCTGCCCTACAGCGGCACGGATGCGCTGACGGTCTCCGCGCCCGCCATCCGCTGGTATTATAGAACCCCCGTGACATCGCTAGCTCCCCGGTCCCAGACGGATTGGCTTTCGGTGGCGGCGGGCGGCCAGAACACGGTCCATGTGGGCACGCCGGTGATCCCTTTCCCGGTCGGCGACACGACCCAGAAGACAGGGGCACTGGGGGGGCAGGCAGCGCCAGCGACCACCGGCGTATTCGTCCCGAACACCGGCGGCGCGGCCATCGGGGGCGTCTATGTCCACGGCGAGGTTCAGTCGATGACCCTGGCTGTGGATGCCGCCGGCAACCAGACTGTTTTGATCCAGCAGACAGATCTTCTCGGCCTGCCCATGACCACGCTGGTTACGTTTGTGGCCCTGCTCAACCAGACTGTGGTTGTGACCACCAACCTTCAGGGCGTTCTGCACCTGCCCGTGCAGCTGGTTCAAACTTACGCAGGCACCACCAACGGGATGATTTATTGTGACGGCAACATTGGACAGCAGACACTGCCCAAGTCCGGCGGCCTGTCCGGCATTGTGTCCGACAATCAGCTCACCAATCTGGGCGTCTTGCTGCGGGCCAGCCGTCTGACCATCGCCACCGCCCCGGACAAGAACATGAACATCAATGGCAGCGTGATGTACAACACGACGCGTATTCTGGACCAGAACGGTCTGCCGGTCTCGGCGGCGCTGGATGCCCTGTTCGGCCAGAAGGCGGGGACGCTGGGCCTGATCTCTCGGAAAATCGAAATCGTTGATCGTGATGGCCTGAATGCGCCGCTGACCAATGTGGAGGTAGATGCCGCCGCACTGGCTTATGATACATTTGATGCGTGCGATCCCGAAACACGCCCTTCGGGTCGGTTCTTCTTTATGGGCAGTTTTCTGGTCCAGCGCGGCGGGGCATTCGGCAAGCTGAATGCTGGCGCGGCCCTGTCGGCGGGTTTGACGACCAGCCGCGCTTACGATGGCCGTCTTGCCACCGCCCCGCCGCCTTTCTTTCCGGTGGTGACAGATCAGTACGAAATTCTTTCCTGGCAGACCGCCAGCCAGACGCTCTAGCTTCTTCCAGAGCTTCTTCCAGATCGCTATCCGCCCGGAACATCTTCTGAATTCGCGTCGTCAGGAAAGCAGGGCCGGTGGAGAGCTGCCATCGGCCATCTTGAAACCGAGGAGAAGATTGTAAGTAACCGCTCCCTAAAGGAAGCGGCTTTGCCACTAACTGCTAGGCAGTTGC
>CAXUKS010000032.1:0-44728 GCA_964251675.1 uncultured Armatimonadales bacterium | reverse complement strand
AGCCGCGCCATTTGAGCCGCGCCATTTGAGCCGCGCCATTTGAGCCGCGCCATTTATGGTATGGCGCTTAGTCTCTAGCCTCGACAATGCCGCCGTCGCTTTTGGGCCATATTTAAGGCAGCGACCAAAAAGGCCCCGGCTTTCGCCGGGGCCTTTAATTTGCTATAAGTCTCAGCGGCGGCGCAGGAAGGCAGGGATGTCTACGTCGTTGTCGGCGGGCGGGCGCGGGGCGGGGGCGGCCTCGGCGGGGGCTTCGGTGACGGTGGCGCTGGACATAGCCGAGCTGGGGCGGCTGCCACTGGCAGCCAGGACTGTGCGACCGGCGCTGGCAGCGACCGGGGCCGGGGCGGACGGACGCTGATCAAAGCCGGTGGCAAGAACCGTAATCCGCACTTCGTCGGTCAGGCGCGGATCCTGCACGATGCCGAAGATGATGTTGGCGTCTTCGGCGTCGGTGGCCTGCTGGATCAGCTCGGTGGCTTCGTGCACTTCGGCCAGAGTCATATCCGGGCCGCCGGTGATGTTGATCAGCGCGGCGCGTGCACCTTCAATGCTGGTTTCCAGCAGCGGCGAGGCGATGGCAGCCTGCGCGGCATCCACGGCCCGGTGGTCACCGGACGCAACGCCGATACCCATGAGCGCAGTTCCGGCGTTCAGCATGATGGCGCGGACATCGGCGAAGTCCACGTTGATGATGCCAGGGATGGTGATAATGTCCGAGATGCCCTGCACGCCCTGCCGCAGCACGTCGTCGGCCTCGCGGAAGGCTTCTACGAGAGTGGCCCGCTTTTCGACGACCCCGAGCAGCCGGTCATTGGGGATAATAATGACCGTGTCCACTTTGTCTTTGAGGTTGTCCACGCCCTCATCGGCCAGACGCGAGCGGCGCGGGCCTTCGAATTTGAACGGCTTGGTGACGACGGCAACAGTCAGAATGCCCAAATCTTTGGCGATTTCCGCGATGACCGGCGCGGAGCCTGTGCCCGTGCCGCCGCCCATGCCAGCGGTGATGAAGACCATGTCCGCGCCTTCGAGCGACTTCTTGATGTCGCTTTTGGACTCTTCCGCCGCAGAGCGGCCCACTTCGGGGTTGCCGCCCGCGCCGAGGCCGCGTGTCAGGTTCTCGCCCAGCTGCAGCTTGTAGTCGGCGGCGGACACATCCAATACCTGAATGTCGGTGTTCATCGCAATGAACTCCACACCCGTCAGCCCCGCCTCAATCATGCGGTTGACGGCGTTCGTGCCACCTCCACCGCAGCCGATGACTTTGATCTTGGCAAACGGCACTAAATCGTCTCGATAGGACACTGCCATAATGAAATCGTCTCCCTTAAATCGTCAAAAAGCGTTTATTTATCTTAAAAGTTCTGTTAAATTGCTATTTCTGGCATTATACTCTGCTATTATACACTGTTTTTAGTGGAAGTTGACTCTCACTATACGCACCAATTTCGCTCACTCAGAGAAAGTGTCCTGCGCGTAGTTATTTCTTCGCGGCAGGCATAAGAAAAATCTGCGGCTCCGGCCTCGGCTCCTGCTCGTTCCAACTGTCTTCCAAATCCTGAAGTTTGAAGGCACGCTCATAAGCGTTGGCCGTGCTGTCAACGCGAACGGGCAGGTAAAACCACTCTTTTTCCTGCCGGGCGCTGTCCGGGAAAAGCGTGACTTGAACGTTGAGCGTTTTGGCCTGCCGATTAAGCCACTGATAGATTTCTTCCTGCGTATGCTTCTGTGCCAGAACTGTCATAAAATCACCCCGCCAAAATTTCTCTCACAACTTTAGCCACAAACGAAGCATCTTTCAGAGCCGCCGCCGCTGTTTTACTCTCTGCTCTGCCAATACTGATGTAATATGCATCCACACGAAGCTTATAAAGCAGGCCAAGCCGTCTTGCCATATTAAAGCATTGCGAACGTGTCAAAACCGGGCCGAGACGCTGACGCAGCAAACCAGGGGTCGCTTCATGGCTCCACGCTTCCCGGTCTTCAGGAGGGGTTGTTCCCAGATAAAGCAGCACTGCTGACGAGGCTTGATAAACTGCGTAGTAACTCCGGCTCGCACTTGAGCGGAACTGCCCTCCATCTATCAGCAGTTTTGAGGCGAATAGGTACTCCTGCGCCATTGTCCACCATCGCTCACAGGCGTCCATGCATTTATTCCAATTTTATTTTGCTGAGATAAGTTTACCCGCTCAAGGCACAGAAGTGGCAACTGCTGAGGGGTAAATAACATCAGGCCAGTTGGTTTAGGTCGCGTCTTTTGTTGTTTGAATTTCCCGTAATGTTTGGCGCACAGCCTCATTCAACCTCACACCGTACCGGGGAGCCATACTCATCGGAGGATCGAAATCGGGCGCAGTCGTCTGGAAGCCTGTCAAAACAGGAACGGCGGACGCAGCAATCGGGCCGAGGCGTCCGAGCACTCCCAGCAGCACAAGACGGGCGGTGGTGGGAGCAGTATCAAATACCCGCCCATAAGCAAAATAGTTCTGGAGGTAGGCATTTTGGTAGGTTTGGTCCGGCAGACGAGCCAGCGCCTCGGCCATCAGAGGCACCAAGGGGCGGGCATCCTCGCCCAGTGACCCGGCCAGCAGTGCGGCAGCCACAAACAGCTTTGTGTCGCGCTGTGTCAGTGCCGCACGCATCACTTCCGGCAAGTCCGGGACATCGCGCAGCGTGCAGCCGGTTCGGGACAAGGCCAGATACAGGGACCAGGTATCGCGTGCCTTCAGGCGGCGGCTCTCCCTCAGTCCTTCCAGCAGGTAGTGACGCTGCGGGGCGGCTTTCAGGCCGATATGGGCCAGCAGCAGCGCATACGGCTCGACATTCTCGGAGCCGTTCCAGGTGCTGCCTCCCTGAGCCACCAGCAGCCGACCGGTAATCTCGGAGGCTCCCGCCGCATCGGCGTCAAATTGGGTCAGTGTCCCCAGTTTCCAGGCGGCATCGCGCCACAGAAGGCCGTTTTTTCTGACCTGAGATTCTACGTCTGCGACGATAAACGGAATGAGAGCCTTGTCCTGTGGCCCGATACGGTTAATGATTGCCACGGCAGCGAGATGGGTGCGATAATCTTCATCGGCTTTGGCCCGAAAGACGCAGGCTGCCACATCACTGTGGGAACCGACTCCAATTGTCCCCATAGTCGTAATTATGGCTTCCCGTAGGTAACTCTGGTGAGTGCTTTGATTGAACCTCTTGACCAGCGCCGGAAGCGCGGCGGACGCCGAGTGGCCCTGCTTGGTCAGCCCCTGCAAGGCAGCGGATACTTTTGGCAGTTGCTTCGCGTTCAGCATTTGTGCAAGCGCCGGGGGCGATTTGCCGGACAGATCACCTTCGGTTCGACCCACGGCTTCGAACAAATCGGGGGACAGGTCTGCAAACACCAAACTGATCCGGTCGTTCCCGGTCCAGTTTCTTGCTTCTGGCTTTTCTTGAAGCAGGGCAAGCAGGCCCGGTACCAGAGGTGCTGCCTTTGGCCCCGACGCGGTAGCCATGTCAATTATCCCGCACTGTATACCGTAATTCTTTGGGCTTTGTTTGAGGATAGATACACAGCGTTTGAGGACGGTTTCATTGCCAGGGTCTATATATGACGCAGCAAGGATGGCGTTTCCCGCCAGCGTATTGAGATTTTCGTTTTTGCCGTACTCGCTGATAAGATGCAGCAGCAGCGGCATCGCTGGTTTCGCTGCCTGTCCGTATCTCAACAAGGCTTCCATGAGAGTGCCACAAAACTCGACATCTGTGTTCTCATTTTTTAGACAGAGAGAAGAATAGAGAGGGACGGCTTCGTCCGATGAGAAGGTATCCCTTCCCACCACTGAGTAAAGCGCGGCCAAGCGTAAGACCGGGTCGCTGCCCTTAAGCAATGCCGTGATCTCGGCTTTGGTGTGAGGCTGATTGTTGAAATCGGAAGCGCTTGCAGGAGAGTCGGCCCGACAGACGGTGGTATTTCCGGCGAACAAAAGCCCATAGAAGCAGAAGGCAGCAAGAGCAGCGAGGCATCTATTCACGGGATGTTCCTTTCGTGCGGTTACCCATTTGCGGCGCGGGACATGAGGCGGGTGAAGAAACGCTGGATTTTGCCGATGAGTGTTCCTTCATTTGGCCCGAGACTGGGGCGGTAGTGGTGCAGGGCGCCGTATTGGACCAATCCCAAAGCCGTGGCGTAGACGGGAGAGCGCAGGTCGCCGGAGATGCCGCTGATTTCACGCGGGATGCCCACGCGGGTCGGCATTCCCGTCACTTCGGCGCACAGGGCGGCAGCCCCGAGGAGCTGCGAGCCGCCGCCGGACAGCACAATTCCCGCTGGCAGAGTGTTATAATAGCCGGACTTCAAAATCTCCTGGCGCAGCATCAAAAACAGCTCATGCATACGCGGCTCAACGATTTCGGCCAGAATGCGCTGCGGCAGGAGACGCGGGGCATCGCCGCCCAGACTCAGCACTTCAAACTGCAGGTCAGGGTCCAATCGGTCCAGAGTCGCCGCCGCATGGGCACGCTTGACGCGCTCGGACTCTTCCTGCGAGGCTCGCAGGCCCACCGAAATATCGTGGGTCACATGGTTGCCGCCCACGGGAATAGCCGAGGAATAGGCGATGTCGCCGTCTACAAAGATGGCAACATCCGTGGTCCCACCGCCAATGTCGGCAATGACCACGCCGAGGCGTTTTTCGTCGTCCAAGAGCACGGACTCGGCAGTGGCTATCGGCTCCAGCACGGTCGCTTCCACGATCAGCCCGGCTTTGTGGACGCACTTGGCAACGTTCTGCAAAAATGTCACGGCCCCGGTGACGATATGTGTTTCCACTTCCAGGCGCGTGCCGGACATCCCAACGGGGAAGCGAATGCCGCTTTGACCGTCGATGGAATACGAGCGCGGGATGGCGTGGATAATCTCCCGGTCCGGCGGCAGCACAATCACGCGGCTCTGGTCCTGCACGCGGGCGACGTCGTCTTCGGTGATCTCCCGGTTCGCGTGGGTGATAGCAATCACGCCGCGTGAGTTCAGCGAGGCGACGTGTTCGCCGGTGACACCAACGATGACCCGGCTGATCTCGTAGCCAGACATGGCGCGGGCCTTGTCCACGCTGTCGATAATCGCCTGTGCCGCGCTGTCAATATCAACGACCACACCTTTACGGATGCCTGCCGACAGCGAATTGCCGACCCCCACAATGCTGATGCGGCCCGGCTCTTCGACTTCCGCGACCACGGTACACACTTTGGTCGTCCCAATATCCAGCCCCACAACGCAGTCCCTAGCCACCTCCTTCGCTCCCTCTGCTGCTCAATGCGTGTTAAATTGTTTCTGACGGCTTCGCGGCGCTGCCTGCCACCCGGATCAGGGCGGCCTCCCGGTCGTGCTCGTGGCCTTCGAGCCACTGCCGCCGGATAATAGACAGGTTCACAAAAATGCGCCCGCCCAGCGCCACCAGCGCGGCCAGCCCCAGCGGCTGCCCCATCAAATCGCCCAGATACGCCAAAAACGCCGCCAGCAGCGTGTTGGTGACGAAGCCGGACAGAAAGATGTTGCTTTTAAACTTGCCTTCGGTCCCGGCCCGGACGCCTCCAATCAGCGAATCCAGACCGGCCAGCGCGGCCAGGGACAGGTACTGCGCGTACTGGGTCGGAAATGTGACTTTGGTAAAATAAACGAGCGCGAAGCCTAGCGCCCCCGCCACCAGCGCAAACCAGCCCATAGGATTCTCTCAAACTTACTGCAGCGTCATTCGCTGCCTATTTATTCAGTGCGTGCGACGGTCACTTTGGCGGAGGCTGTTTTGGCGTCCACTCCGGCAGGCTGCGCGAACTTCGGCTCGATGCCGCCTGCGTAGGCAGGAATAATCAAGGGCTGCTTTGCAGTCTGCGTCGTGAACATCGCCGGATCAAAGCTGCGAATATCTTTGGTGACACCACCGGGCAGCTCAATCCCGGTCATCAGCGTCTTCGAGTCGCCGATGGCTTTGATGACAAATGGCGGGGCCTGCGGCGTGAAGTTGACCATCACGGTGGGGCCGACGCAGCGAACGGGGCTGACGGCGACGATGCGCTGGCCGTTGACCGAGATGGCCTCGGCCCCGGAGGCTTTCAGCTCATTGACTACGGAGGCGATGTCAGTGTCATGGATAATGTTGGGAGGCGCAAACCCGGCGGGCATCGGCGGCATGGACTTTTTGCTGTCACTGAGCGTGACAATAATCCCTGGTCCCTTCACATCGGTCAGCCCGGCTAGAAACTGCGCTTTAGCGAGGTCATCCGACAGCTCTTTCAGACGCTTGGTGTCTGAGGGCGCGGACTGCGCGAGCTGCGAGTTGTCTTTTTGAAGCTGGGCAATCCGCCGCTGAAGGTCAAGATTGGCCTGCACCATCACAGTGCGGCCCTGCTGCGTTGCCAGGGTTTCCTGACGGGTCTTGACATTCTGCGTTTTAACGCTCAGGCCAAGCATCGCCCCGAGCAGGCCGCACAGGACAAACATCGTCGCCCACCAGGTACGTCGGTCACGGCGGGGCATGGGGTCCACGGGGTCAATCGGTGCGGGAGTCTGTTCCATGGGTTGTTATTTCTGGTGTGTCTTGCGTTGTTTCGTCGTTGGTTTGCCCGCCCGGCGACTTGGCGCGGGGCCGCCACACAGGCTGCTGCGGGCAGCTCACATCAATATACGACGCCTGACGCGCCAATGCGCCGCCGTAAGCCGAGACGGCGGCATCGGCGAGCGCCATCTTTCGCGGCAGCGAATCGGGCTGGCCCAGACGGATTTGAAGCTGATCTGTTCTATTTAAGCACAAATTCAGGTTTTGGTCAACCGTTATTTTTGCGCCCCCCAGAGTCCGGGACAATTCCGGGGATTTGTCGATCAATGCCAGCAGGCGGCTGACATCCGGGAGCCACACAGTATGCAGCGACTGTCCCAGAATTACTGCGTCCGGCAGGACCGCCGCCGCCACCTGCACGGTCGGCAGGCCGCGCACCGGGGCAGGGAGCTGACGGTACGGCACGCCTTTGGGGTCCAGCAGCCAGAACTGCCCCGACGCGGCCAGCACCGCATGGGGCTGGCGCTCGGTGACGGTCAGCACCAGCGTGTCCGGCAGCTGAATGGAGCGCGTGGCATGGTCCACCACCGGGTCCTGCGCCATCCGTTTGACAAAGGGCTGCCCGAGGATCGTAAAGATATTGGTGCGGGCCGGGACGCTGGCTTCTTCAAATACCTGATCCGGCGTCAGGGTCTGCGTCCCCACCACGCGCACTTTGGTGACATGGAAATACGGGTTTCCCAGCAGCAGCACCCCGGCTTCGGCCAGGAAGCCCACCAGCGCGAACAGCCGCAGGCCCCGGTTCCAGCGGGCGGCGCTTGCAGCGCGTTCTGCCTCGGTGCGCCGGGGCCGCCGGGTGCGCGGCTTGCGGCTTTCACTTTGGGAAGGGCGCACGGCCCGGCCCTTACGGCGGCGCGTGTCGGTCGGAGCGTCTTCGGTGATGGTCAGATGCGGTCGTTTAGGCATGACTTATTCCAGCGTTTTATTCCAGCGTTTTATTCCAGGGCAAGAGCAATGATTTTATCCAGCAGTTTCGGGAACGGATACCCCGCCGCCTCGGCGGAGCGGGGCAGCAGGCTCGTCGGCGTCATGCCTGGAATGGTGTTGACTTCCAGGGTGTAAATCTCATTCTGGTTCGTCACGATCATATCTGTCCGGGACATCCCCCGGCAGCCCAGGGTTTCGTGGCAGACCTGGGCAATGCGCCGCGCCTCGGCGGCCACACTGTCGGGGATACGCGCCGGGACAATCTCATCGGTCGCGCCCGCCGTGTACTTGGCTTCATAGTCATAAAAGCCTTTGGCCGGGACGATCTCCACAATGGGCAAAACTTCCAGCGTGTCGTTGCCTAAGAGGGGCACGGTGATCTCGGTCCCCGTGATGAACTGCTCGACTAGTACCGTGTCGTCGTGCTGAAACGCCAGCGTCACCGCTGCTTCCATTTCGGCTGGCTCGTGGACAATGCTCATGCCAATCGTGGACCCCTGCGCGTTGGGCTTGACAATCAGGGGCAAAGGCAGCGTGCTGGACGGCATAGTTTGGCCGCGCTTGAGTGTCACATCCTGCGGCATCAGAACGCCCGCCGCCGTCAGAACGCGCTTGCTCATGGCTTTGTCCATCGCCAGCGCACTCGCCAGAATGCCGCTGCCGGTGTAGCGAATGCTCAGCACTTCCAGCATCCCCTGCACTGTGCCGTCCTCGCCGCCCCGGCCATGCAGGGCGATAAAAACGAGGTCCGGCTTGTCTGCGGACGCGACTAACGGCAACTGCGGCAGAGTCGTGATCTGCGTCGTGCCATCCGCCCCATGCAGCAGGCCCAGTGGCTGTGTCACTCCAGAAGGCAAAAGCTTCTGTCCAGAAGCAGTGTCCAGCGCATAGACCGTGTACTTCTCCGGGTCCAGCGCGTTTAATATCTGCCGCCCCGTAGACAGCGAGACTTCCCGCTCGGCGCTTGTGCCGCCCATCAGGACAGCGACTTTAAGTTTAGTGGTCATAGTGTACTTTGGCCGCATCCGCCGAGCAGTCAAGGAGTTGAAAACTCCTCGCTAGGAGAGGCGTCCTTCGGACGGAAGAAATACAGGCAAAGAGAATGCCAGCGGTCGCAGGCTTTTTCTTCCGTCCGAAGAACGCCTTACCTAGCGAGGGGTTTTCAACCCCTCGGCCTTCTCGGCGCTCTAAAGCTTCAGCAGCCCCTCGCCCGCCGTGCGGATGTCGCCCGCACCGAGCGTCAGCAGCACGTCGTTCGGGCGCACAATCTCCGAGAGACGTGCGGGCAGGGCGGCTTTGTCGGCGACATACGTGACATGGTCCGCGCCGCGACGCTCGGCGGTCAGCGCCGCCAGCCCCGCCCCGGTGACCCCTTCCAGCGGCTGTTCGCGGGCCAGAAAAATATCGGTCAGCACCACATGGTCAGCGTCGCCGAAGCTTTCCGCAAACTCCGTTTTGAAGTCGCGTGTCCGCGACGGCAGATGCGGCTGGAACACGGCAATAATGCGCCGCTCAGGGTAGGCCCGGCGAGCAGCATCCAGCGTCGCACGGATTTCGGTCGGGTGATGCGCGTAGTCGTCCACCACCGAGACACCCCCGGCGGTCTCCCCCAGACGCTCAAAGCGGCGACCTGTGCCCGTAAACGCCGCCAGCCCCGAGGCCACAGCGGCAAACGGGACGCCCAGCGTCAGGCCCACAGTGGCAGCGGCCAGAGAGTTCAGAACATTGTGCAGGCCCGGCACCGCCAGCGTCACCCGGCCCAGCCGCTCACCGCGCCAGACCAGCGTGTACGACGGCGCGGGGCCGTCGGCATCCAGCGCC
Source organism: uncultured Armatimonadales bacterium (assembly GCA_964251675.1). Classification (GTDB taxonomy): domain Bacteria; phylum Armatimonadota; class Armatimonadia; order Armatimonadales; family Capsulimonadaceae; genus JANXMY01. The sequence continues at coordinate 35,387 of CAXUKS010000032.1, read as the reverse complement.
TCGGCGCGAAGCGTGACAGCGCCGTCCAGCCCAAACGTGACCAGCGCCGGGGCATTCGGCAGAGCCTGAAGCGGCCCCATCAGCAAGCGGGCGTTGTCGTCGAAGCCGGGCAAAATGACCGTGCCCGTCACCTGCCCCAGAAACTTGCGGAACGAGCGCAGGACATTGGCGAGGTCCCCGTAGTAATCCAGGTGATCCGCTTCAATGTTGGTGATTACGGCGAGAGCGGGGTCCAAATCCAGAAACGAGTCGTAGGCTTCGCAGGCTTCGGCCAGAAACACCTCGCTCTGCCCCAGCCGGGCATTGCCGCCGTAAGCTGGCAGGTCGCCGCCGATCAAAACTGTCGGGTCCAGCCCGCCTGCTTCCAGGATCATCGCGGTCATGCCGGTGGTCGTCGTCTTGCCGTGGGTGCCCGAAATCGCAACAGAGCGCGGGTAGCGGGCCATCAGCCGGCCCAGCATCTCAGCGCGAGAGATTACGGGAATGCCCTGCTCCCGCGCCGCCTGTATCTCAGGATTGTCTTTCTTGATTGCCGCCGACGCAACAACCAGCGTGGCCCCGCTCAGATGACACGCCGCATGGCCCGCCTCCGCCCGGATGCCGCTTTCGCGCCGCAGCGACTCCAATGTCGCCGATTCGCGGGCATCCGACCCGGTAATCTGCACCCCCTGCCGGGCCAGCACGCGGGCCATTCCGCTCATGCCTGCCCCGCCGATGCCTACAAAATGAATACATTCTCGCACGAAATGTTCGTTCTCCTCAGTCTTAATATCAGTCTTAATGCTTGAACGCCAGTTAAACAGCGTGAAAAATAGTTGTTGTGCCTTATTGTACCACAGGGTTCGCCAGTGCCAGCACCGCACCGGCCAAATCATAGGCCGCGTTCGGCGTCGCCAGCGTCACCGCCGCCTGCCCCATTGCTGCCAGCCGCGCCGGGTCGGCCAGCAGAGCGCGGATTTCGGACAGCAGGCGCGGGCCGTCTAACTCGCGGCTTGGCAAAATCAGGGCGGCCCCGGCATCCGCCGAGCGGCGGGCATTGCGCGTCTGCTCATCGCCGCCGGTCGGGACCAGCGGGATAAACAGCGCGGGCAGCCCGGTCGCCGCCGCCTCGGTCACCGTGCCCGCGCCGCTGCGGCCCACCAGCAGGTCGGTCAGCGCGAAGATGTCCCCGATCTCGTCGCCGACAAAGGGCACAGCGGCGTAGCGCCGCTGCAAATCCGGCGGCAGGGCGGCGCGGACTCCTGCCATGCGCTTCCCGTCCTGCCTGCCGCACTGATGCACCACGCGGCAGACGGTCAGCAGCTCGGGGAGCGCGGCCTCCACGGCCCGGTTGATGCTCTGTGCCCCCAGCGCCCCGCCGGTCACATACACCGTCGGCAGGCCGTCGTCGCCCGGCGAAAAACCAAAACGGGACACCGCCCGCGCCCGGTCGCCGCCAAAAATAATCTGCCGAACGGGATTGCCGCTTACAAAAGCCTTACGGCGCTGACTCGGCGGGAGTTCCGCCGCCGCGCCTTCAAACGTCAGGGCGATGCGCGACGCAAACCGGGCGGCAATTCGGTTTGCCAGCCCAATCTGCACCGTCTGTTCGTGGATCAGCACCGGGCGGCGCAGCAGCCCGGCAGCAATCACGGTTGGCACGGACACGTAGCCGCCCGTTGCCAGCACCACATCAGGCCAAAACTTGCGGACTTCGGCCCCGGCCTGAACAATGCCGACCGGCACCCGCAGGGCGTCGGTGAAGTTTTTGAGGGTCAGCAGGCCGCGCACCGAAGACGCCCGGCGCAGCTTGCCGCTTTGCACGCCCGTAAATGGCACGCCCGCCGCCTCGGCCAGGCTCTGCTCCACGCCGCCGTAGCTGCCCAGATAGCGAAACTCCGGCGTCCACGCCGCGCTGCCGTCTGCCTGCGACTCTGCGGCCAGTTGGCGAATAGCGCCTATCGTCGCCAGCGCCGGGCTGACGTGCCCGCCCGTGCCGCCGCCGGTGACTAAAATTTTGAGGGTGCGCGTCATAAGTAAATGGAACAGGAGACCTAACCCCCCAGCCCCCTTCCCTAAGAAGGAAGGGGGAGCCAGAGTAGAAGGAGAGACCAGAAGCGTAAGGGCAGCACCTCGTCTTTGCTCTCTTTCCTAACTCTCCTAAATCTGCTCCCCCTTCCTTCTTAGGGAAGGGGGCTGGGGGGTTAGGTTCTTACCCCCGGTCCTGCCGGGAACGGTCCAGACGAGTTCGTTCCAGGCGGCGGGTGCGGTCCAGGCGGCGCACGGTCTCGCGGTTGATACGCGGCTCCGCCGAGGCGGTGGTGGTCCGGCGGGCGCCCCGGTCCCAGCGGCGGTTCCAGTCTTCCTCGTTCGGCTCAGTTTCCCTGACACGCGGCCCTTCGGGGCCGTCCGGGTACGACGAAATGTTCAGCAGAATACCGATGCCTGCCAGCATCAGCACCAGTGACGAGCCGCCATAGGAAATAAACGGCAGCGGCACGCCCGTGTCCGGGATCGACGCCGTCGCCACCGCCATGTTCATCAGCGACTGCACGGCAATCAGGCACGTAATGCCCGTTGCCAGCAGCGCCCCGAACGGGTCACGGGTGCGATAGGCAATCGTGAAGCCGCGCACGGCGACAAACACGAACAGCGCCACCAGTCCCAGCGTCCCGATCAGCCCCCACTCTTCGGCAATCGCCGGGAAAATAAAGTCCGTGCGGGCCTCCGGGATAAACAGCTTTTCCCGGCCTTCGCCCAGCCCCATGCCGCCCGGCCCGCCCGACCCCAGGGCAATCAGGGCGTGCCAGACCTGGTAGCCCGTGTTGTACTGATCGGCTTGGGGGTCCAGAAACGCCGTGATGCGCCGGGCACGGTACGGCTCAATCGCAATAAACAGCGACAGGCCAACCACCGCCGCCCCAATCAGCCCGCTGATATGCGCGGGCCGCGCCCCGGCCACAAACAGCATAATCAAGCCCGTCGCCGACAGCACCATCGCCGTGCCCAAATCCGGCTCTTTGGCAATCAGCGCCGCCAGCAGCAGTGTCACCGCCAGCGGCGGAAGCAGCCCCTGCTTGGGATGCGTCTTGATCTTCAGATTGCCCGCCAGCACCCGTGCCAGATACAGCACCAGCACCAGTTTGGCTATCTCTGAGGGCTGAAACCGGAAGCCGCCATACCCCAGCCAGCGCCGTGCGCCGTTGACCAGAATGCCGACGTGCGGGACCAGCACCGCCAGCAGCAGGAACACCACGATTGCCAGAAAAATGACCGCATACCGTTTCCATAGCCAGTAGCGCACCCGCGAGGCAATCCACAGCACGAACAGCCCGCCCACCCCCCACAGGGCCTGCTGCCGGGCATAGCGAAAGGAGTCGCCGTGCAGTTTTTCCACGGCAATCGCATACGACGCATCGTAGACCGACACGATGCCGATGCCGAGCAGCAGAAAAGTCAGCCACAGCAGCAGCCGGTCCATCGGCTGCCGCTGTGCTTCGGGGCGCCGCCCCCCACGCGGGCTGCCCTCGGGCATATCTGTTTTTGTGTGCAGTGTCGCGCTCATAGATGTTAGTCCAATCGGAGCCGTCTCGTTCATCAGTCTCGTTCATCAGTCTCGTTCATCAATCCAGCAGTCGCCACGGGTTAAAACCCGAGGCTGTCAAAAGCCCAGTGCCCAGGGGACACAAGAAAGATACAGAACAGGCCCCGCATCCTTCGGTCTGACGTGCCCGGCACGGTGGGCTTTTGACAGCCTCGGGTTTTAACCCGTGGCGGTCTTTCTCGCGTTGACCAGCGCCTTGAACTGGTCGCCCCGGTCCTCAAAATCCTGAAACATATCAAACGACGCGCACGCCGGGGCCAGCAGCACCGTGTCCCCGGCCTCAGCCAGCCCCGCCGCCATCGCCACAGCGTCCGCCAGCGTCCCGGCCCGAACTATGTTCTCAAACCCCGCCGCCAGCGTGGCGGCCTCAATCTCCGGCGCGGAGCGGCCCATCAGCACCAGCGCCCGGACGTTGTGCGCGGCCACACTTTTGCCCAATGCCGCCACGTCGCCGCCCTTGAAGACGCCGCCTGCAATGACCACCTTCGGCTCCGGCAGAGCTTCCAGCGAGCGGTCAAACGCATCGGCGTTGGTACACATGGAGTTGTTGACGTATTTCACGCCGTCAATCGTTTCCACATATTCCAGCCGATGCACTACGCCGGTAAACGTCGTCGCCACCTGACGTATTGGCTCCACACCCACCCCAAACGCCGTCGCCATCGCCGCCGCCGCCATGATGTTCTCTAGGTTATGTGCGCCGGGCAGCTTCACTTCCGAAATCTTGCAAATCTCCGGCGAGAACACCGGCCAGTTTGTCTGCTCTGGTCTGCCAGCTACATAGAGTGTAGTATCGTCACTCCAAGCACTACAATCATCTGGCCCGTTAGAGCCAAAATCCCACAGTTGAACGATTAAATCGTCTAAGTAGTTGCTATACTCAGGCGTCTGATAGAGGCTTTCATGCAGAATGGCATCTTGCCCCTTATCTTGGAACTCGAAAATGCACCACTTGGCGGCGACGTATTCTTCCCAGGTCTGCCGGTCGCCGTGGTCGGGCGTGATGTTCAGCAGCGCGGCGACTTTGGGGCGGAACGTGGACACCCACTCTAGCTGAAACGATGAAATCTCGGCGACGATGGCGGCCTCGGCGGGGGCTTCGTAGGCCGCCCGGATGAGCGGGAGCGCGATGTCGCCCGCCGCGATGTTGCCTGCGATATAGGTCTGAATGCCCGCCGCTTTCAGCATCTCGGCCAGCAGCACCGTCGTGGTCGTCTTACCGTTCGTGCCCGTAATCGCCAGAATCGGGGCGCGGGCGATGCGGTAAGCCGCTTCAATCTCGCCCAGCACCGGCACACCCGCCGCGACAGCCTCCTGCAAGACGGCGGCGTCTTTGCGGACGCCGGGGCTGGTAACGACGTAATCTAACGCCGCGTAGTCCAGCGCCGCCCCGCCCGTCAGCGGCGTCAGGCCCAGCGCGGTGAGTTCGGTAATCGTTTCCGTCAGCGCGTCAGCGGGCTTGCTGTCCCAGGGGATCACCGTGGCCCCCAGCCGGGTCAGCACATCGCAGCAGGCCCGGCCACTGCGGGCGAGGCCGACAACGGCGACGGTTTTGTTTTGGAACTCGGTTTGCATAGATACGTTAGACAAAAAGCCGAATGAGGCCCCCTAGCCCCCAATAATGGGGGAACCAGAGTAGGAGAAGAAAGGCCAAATCCTAATTATCCTGTTCCCCCATTATTGGGGGCTAGGGGGTCCTACCGCAGCCACACATACATCGACGGGGCCAGCCACAGACCCAGCACCAATGCTAAAATGCCCACAATCCAGAAGCGGGCGACGACCTGTGTTTCCTTCCAGCCCAGCAACTCAAAATGATGGTGGATGGGCGTGCTTCGGAAAATGCGCTTGCCTCCCGTGAGCTTGAAGTAAGGCACCTGCAGGGCCACGCTGCCCACTTCCATTAGAAAGACAATCGCAAACAGCAGGAGCAGCACTTCCTGCTTGCCCAAGATCGCCAGCGCGGCGAAGGACGAGCCGAGCGCCAGCGAGCCGGTGTCACCCATGAACACTTTCGCCGGGTGCGCGTTGTACCACAAGAAGCCCAGGCACGCCCCCGCCAGCGTGAACGCCAGCGGCGGCAATTGCGGCCAGTTCAGGTGCGCGGTCAGGCCCAGGCCAATCAGCGTGAAGATGGACAGGCCCCCGGCGAGGCCGTCCAGACCGTCGGCCAGGTTGGCGGCGTTGGACATGCCGATCATCAGCAGCAGGGCCAGCGGATAATACAAAAAGCCCAAGTCAATGTAGTGCGTGCCCCAGAAGAACACCTGCGTGGTCGATTCGGGCGAGCCGGTTAAGGCCAGCCAGATCACAAACGCCAGCGCGATCACCACCTGCCCGGCCAGCTTTTGACGCGCCAGCAGGCCCAGCGACTTGCCGCGCCTTGCTTTCAGAAAATCGTCGGTGAAGCCGAGCGCGGCGTGCCCCAGGAAGACCAGCACCACGGCAATCAGCCCGCCGCTGAACGGGCGCAGGCCAGGCGCAAACAGCAGGCCCAGGGCCAGCGTGACCAGCAAAGCGAAGACCAGCAGGACGCCGCCCATACTCGGCGTCCCCTGCTTCTGCCTGTGCGATTCGGGCGCGTGTTCGTTGATGTTCTGGCCGAACTTCAGCACGCGCAGCCAGTTGATGACGGAAGGCCCGGCCAGCACGGCCACAACGAACGCGGCCAGAAAGCCCGCCAGCGCGGCGGGGAACAGCTCAGGGAGCTTCATGGCTGCTCCTCGGACATTAAAGCATCGGAAATCAGCGCGGCGGCGATTTTCTCCATCGCCATTGCCCGCGAGCCTTTCACTAATACCACATCGCCCGGTCCAAGCGTCAGCGCCTCGCGGGCGAACTTCGCGGCTTCTTCGCTGTCCCCGAACCGGCGCGTGGCGTTCGGCACGAGCGCGGCCAGGCCGCCCACGGTGTACAGGGCAATCAAACCGCCGAGTTTTTCAATCACCGGGCCGAGTTCTTTGTGGGCAGTTTCAGCCCGTGTGCCCAGCTCGCGCATATCGCCTAAAAACGCTATTTTTCGCTCGCCGGGCTGCGCGGCCAGCGTTTGCAGCGCGGCCTGCATCGAGTCCGGGGCGGCGTTGTAGGCGTCATTTAAGATGACGGCCCCACCCGGCAGGCGGGTCACCGTCATCCGCATGGCGGGCGGGGTGTACGCCCGAAGCGCAGTGGCAGCATCTATCGGCGAGACGCCCAGCGCGTCGGCGACCGTGAGCGCAGCTTGTGCATTGCCGACATCGTGCCGGGACACACTTTGAATATCCACCGAAACGCCGTGCCACTGGAAGCGCCAGCCGGTTTCCATCGGCACGGCGTTTTCGGCGAGGCCGAAGGTGATTACCCGCGCCGAAGTTCTGGCCTGCAAACGCGGCAGGAACGGGTCGGCAGCATTCAGCACGGCCAGGCCATCTTCAGGCAAGGCTTCCAGAAGCTCGCCTTTGGCATCGGCGATGGCGACCCGCGAGCCGAGCAGCTCTAAATGGTTGTCGCCAATCAGTGTCACCACGCCCACGGTCGGACGGGCGATGCCGCACAGGTACGCAATCTGGCCCGCGCCGCGCATCCCCATCTCAATAACAGCGGCTTTGTGGTCGGCAGTGAGCTGCAGCAGCGTTCTCGGCACCCCGGTTTCGTTGTTTTGACTGGCGGGCGTCTTCAAAACGGGGCCGAGCGGAGATAAGACTGCCGCCAGCATCTCTTTAACCGTGGTTTTGCCGACACTGCCGGTGACGCCGACGACGGGCAGCGTAAACCGGTCGCGCCAGAAGCGGGCCAGCAGGCCGTAGGCCACTTCCGTGTCGGGGACGCGCAGGACCGGCGTTTCCCGCGATGCCGCCACCGGCTGAGACACAACCAGGCCCCCTGCCCCGGCCCGGAGCGCCGACGGGACAAACTGATGTCCGTCGGCATTCGGCCCGGTCAGGGCCACATACAAATCGCCCGGCTGAAGCGTCCGCGTGTCGGTGGAAACGTGCGGAAACGTCGTGCCCGCGCCGCCGGTCGGCGCATCGTAGCCGAGTGCTTCGAAGACATCATGCAGGGTTAAGGACACGAGACTAACGCCTCCCGTGCCACCACGCGGTCATCAAAGGGAATGGTGCGCCCGCCTGCGGTCTGCCCCGTCTCGTGCCCTTTGCCCGCAATGACGATGAGGTCGCCGGGCCGGGCCATCTCGCACAGGGTTTGCTGAATGGCCGCGTGCCGGTCTACTTCAACGACTACGCCCTCCCGCGCCGCGCCGCCGTCGATGCCCGCCAGAATGTCGGCGACAATGGCATCCGGGTTTTCCGAGCGCGGATTGTCGCTGGTCAGCACCGTCAGGTCGGCCAGACGGGCCGAGATTTCGCCCATCAGGGGCCGCTTCTTCGGGTCCCGGTCCCCGCCGCAGCCGAAGACGCACACCAGCCGAGTGGGATTGAGGGCACGGGCGGAGGCCAGCACGTTTTCCAGGCCGTCCGGCGAGTGGGCATAGTCCACCACCACCGTAAACCCCTTGCTCGGCGCGGGGACCAGCTCAAAGCGGCCCGGCACACCCGCTAACGCTTCCAGGCCGTTCTTGATGGCGATGGTCGGCACGCGCCGCAGAATAGCGACCCCGACGGCGGCCAGCGCATTGGACACCTGGAACAATCCGCCCATTTGCAGGTCCACGGTGAACGTTACCACGCTGCCGTGCGGCGGCTGATACGACACCGTGAACCGTGTGCCATCGGGCCGCGCCTCGTTGACGACGGCTTTCAGCACCACGGCGGGGCCGGCGCTGGTCAGGCCGTAGCGCAGCACAGGCCGTCCGGCGGCTTCCAGCGCGTCGCAAATACGCCGCCCATACGGGTCGTCGGCATTGACCACGGCATTGAACGGCTTTTCGGGGAACGCCAGCGGGTACTGCGTGAACAGCCGCAGCTTTTCCTGAAAGTACGCTTCCATTGTCCCATGCGCGTCCAGATGGTCCTGTGTTAAGTTGGTGAACACGCCCGTATCAAACGCGCACTGCGCGGTCCGCCCCATGACAATCCCCTGACTGGAGACTTCCATCGCGCACCGGCGGACGCCTGCCCCCACCATGTCCGCGAACAGTCTCTGTAAGTCCGGCGCTTCGGGCGTGGTGCGCTCCAGCGGAACGCTTTTGCCGTTGATGGTCGCCCCGATAGTCCCAATCAGGCCGGTGCGCTCGCCCAGGGTTCGGAAGATGCTTTCGACCATGTGCGCCGTCGTCGTCTTGCCGTTCGTGCCGGTGATGCCAATCAGGTCAAGCTGACGTGACGGGCGGCCATAAAAGTCAGCGGCGAGCAGTGGCAGCAGAGGCCGGGTATCTGCCACAGTGACAGTCGGCAGGGTGTTTGGGCCGAGGCGGCTGGCCTGATCGGCATGGATCATCAGCGCCGCCGCGCCTTTGTTGAGCGCCTGCGCGATAAAATCGTGCCCGTCACTGCTGGCCCCGCGCAGGGCTACAAAAAGCGCCCCCGGCTCCGCCGCCCGCGAGTCGTAGGCCAGCGCCGTGATTTCCACGTCGTCGCCGGTGCGCGTCGCATCAGGAATGTTTCGAATAAGCGTACTGAGTTTCATATCTTACGGTATCGCCACCCCTGGCAGGCCGGGCTGAACGGCCACGCGGCGGGGCGATTTTTCCGAGCGGCCCGCCATCTTTGCCTTCAAATGATCATCCCAGTCCACCACGCCGGGGGCGTCAGGCGGGATTTGGAGTTGAAGCATGGCCTCGCGGGCGATGTTATGCACCACGGGCGCGGCCACGGTGGCTCCCCAGTGGCTTGTCTGCGGCTCGAAGACGGCGCACAGGATCACGAGGCGCGGATGCGACAGCGGGTACATCCCCACAAACGACGCCACAAAATGCCCGGATTCGTAGCCGTGCGTCCCGGACACCTGCGCCGACCCCGTCTTGCCGCCCACGGAGAAGTTGGCAATCTGTGCCGGTCGGCCTGTGCCGTCCTGCACCACGGTTCCGAGCATGGAGCGGATGGCCTGCGCGACCTGCGGGTCCACCACGCGGCGGATTTCTTCGGGGGCCGTCGGCGTGTCTTTGCCGTCCCTGCGAACTGACCGGATAATATGCGGGCGCATCAGCATCCCGCCGTTGGCAATGGCGCAGTAGGCCGTGGCAAGCTGCAGGGGAGTCAGGCTGATACCCTGCCCGAAGGCAACATTGGCGAGCTTGATTTTGGACCAGCCAGTACTGCCGGTGAACTTGTCAAACGCCTGCGGCGAGGCCAGATGCGACTTCTGCTCGCCGGGCAGACCCGAGCTGGGATAGTCCAGAAAGCCGAACTTCTGCTCGTACTCGTACAGCCGGTTTGCCCCGAGGCTCAGACCAAACTGCGCCATGCCGACGTTGGAGGACACACGCAGAATGCCCCGCAGGTTCTGGCTGCCGAGGTTGTTGGTCAGTTCATCGGCGGCTTCGTGGATGAGATGCTTGCCGACTCTCAGAGTCGGGCTGCAGTACACATACTGGTCCATCATGCCCAGGCCCTGCTCCTGCAGGACGGCGGCGGCGGTGATGGTCTTAAGCGTGGACCCCGGCTCGTAGAGATCGGACACGGCGCTGTTTTTCCAGCGGGCGGCAGCGGCCAGCGCGGCGTCACGGGACAGCCGGCCCGGCGGGCGCGGGGCATTGGGGTTAAAGGAGGGGGCCTGCGACATCGCTAAAATCTCGCCGGTGTGCGGGTCCATCACAATCGCAACGCCGTGGTCGGCCCGGAACGTGCTCACGGCTTTGGCGACTTCCACATCAGCGACATGCTGCAGGCGCTTGTCAATCGTGATCACGATGTCCGCGCCGTTTTCCGGCTCCACGCGGCGGCGGGTCGTGCCGGGCAGGAAACGCCCGTCCCGGTCAATCTCGGCCACCACTTTGCCGTCCTGCCCGCGCAGAAGCGCCTCCTGGCTTTGCTCGAGGCCTACAATGCCAGTTCCGTCCGGGTCAGTAAAGCCCAGCACGGACGCGGCCAGCGCCCCATCCGGGTAGGACCGGCGGGTATCACCGACCGCGTACACGCCGACAAGCCCCGCCTCTTTGAGGGCGCGGCTCAGGGCGGTCGCGGGGGTCTGCCCCCCCGTGGTGGGGGGCGCAAAGTGGCGCTTCAAGGAAACAAAGTGAACAAAGGGGGAGCGGGGCCGAAGCAGCTTTGCCAGCCGCACCGGGTCCATATTGAGCAGGGGGGCCAGGGCGGCGGCGGTCTTGTCCGGGTCGGTGACTTCCTGGGGGTCGGCATAGACGGCGGCGGCAGGGATGTTGGACGCCAGCGCCGAGCCATCCCGGTCCAGCAGCAGACCGCGCCGGGCGGGCAGAATGCTGCGGCTGACCCGGTACTGGTCGGCCTGCTTCTGAAAATAAGCGTGCCGGACCGCCTGGAGATACACCAGGCGTCCGGCCAGCAGCAGATACAGCACGGCGATGCCGAGGAAGACCCCCGAAGCGCGTGGCTTAATGATCGAAAGATGTGATGCCTGTTTTGCCAACGCTGTCCCCCTGCATCCCGTCTCCTTCTGTGTTCTTACCTTCCGTGAGTTTGTCTTCCGTGGGTTTGTCTTCCCTGGCTGCTGTCGCGGCTGTTTTTGCCGGGGCGGGCAGGTAATCCACCCGGCCCCCGGCACGCGGGGCCATGCCCAGGGCCGTGGCGCGGGCAATCACCGTGGCCGGGCTTTGCAGGCGGTCGCGCTCGGCACGGAGCATTTCATTCTGAAGGCGGTTTTGACGCAGAGAAACGCGGGCGTCCGCCTGCGCGATGCCCAGCCGCGTCACCTGTGCGTAAGCGGCCAGATACAGCAGCAGCAGGCCGCAGACGACGGCGGTGCAGGTTGTCGCCAGACCCATCAGGCGCATCTCCGAGCGGGCCAGGCGTGCGTGCGCGGCCCGATCCGTGCGGGGCGTCCGGCGGCCCGTCTCCGGGGCAGTCTCAGAAATACGCTCCGGGGCCAGCACGGCGCTCCCCTGCGTCCGGGGCGTCCGGGGCGCGGAGCGCGGGGCGGCATCGGGGCGGCGAGTCCGGGGAGCAGAGGGTGGCGGCAGTCTCGTTTCCAGCATCACAGTTCCTCGGGTCTCGGTCTTTCAGACAATAATTTTGATGAGCAGCTTACAATTTTCGTACCGCACGCAGACGGGCTGAGCGGGCACGCGGGTTGGCGGCAATTTCGCCGCTTTCCGGCTCCACCGGCTTGCGGGTCAGCAGCTCCGCCAGGGCGGGCGGCGGCGTGCCGTAAATCCCCTCCCCCGGCCCGCGCCCGGAGAGGTGCAGGAACACCTGCTTGAGTATCCGGTCTTCCAGCGAATGATAAGAAAGCGCCGCTACCTTGCCGCCTTTAGTGAGGCGGTCTGCGGCACTTTCCAGCGCATGTCCGAGAACGGACAATTCTTCGTTGACGGCAATCCGCAGCGCCTGAAACGTGCGGGTGGCCGCGTGCCGGTCCGGCGGGCGGGCGCGAACCGGAATCGCGGCATGAACGGTTTCAATAAGCTGTCCCACGGTCAGAAACGGCTCGGTCTGGCGGCGCTCGACGGCAATGCGGGCGATCCGAGCGGCCCAGCGTTCATCGGAGTTTTCGCGGATCAGCGTCGACAGCGCCCGCTCTTCCATGGTATTGAGCAAATCTGCCGCCGTCGGCCCGCCGCCGCTCGGGTTCATCCGCATATCCAGAAGCGCGTCGGGGTCTTTAAACGAAAAGCCCCGCGCCGGTGTGTCCAGTTGATGCGACGAGACGCCTAAATCAAACAAAACGCCGTCTACGGCGTCTATCCCGAGGCTGTCCAGCACATCGCCCAGCGCATCAAAGCGTGCCTGCCGCAGAATAACCGCTTCGCCAAAGCGGGCCAGCCGCCCCCCGGCCTCAGCCAGCGCCTCGGGGTCCCGGTCCAGACCGATGAGCCGCCCGCCGGGCAGAAGGCGTTCCAGCAGCGCCTCGGCGTGTCCGCCGCCGCCCAGGGTGCAGTCCAGAAACACCCGGCCCGGCGACGGCTCTAAAATCGCCAGTGTCTCCGGGAGCATTACCGGCACATGATAGGGCCGCTCACTTCCAGATTGGTCGCTCACGCAATGCCAACTTCACGGGCGGAGGCGCTGATAACCTCCGTGGTCAGGGTATCATTGTACTGTTCCCACGCCGCCGCCGCCCAGATTTCAATGCGGCTGCCGGTTCCGATGATCACGACATCGCCCTGCTCATCGATTTTGGCGTGTTTACGCAGCTTCGGCGGGATCGCCACACGCCCCTGACCGTCTACACTGGCTTCGGTGGACGTAAAAAACCGCTGCAGATTTAGGGTAAACGGGTCGAGTGGCGGCTGCCGGGACAGCGTCTCGCTCAGGTCTTTGTAGGCGGCTTCGGTGTAAATAAAAATGCAGCGGTCCAGCCCTTTGGTCATATAAAATCGCTCGCCGAGCGAAGAGCGGAAACGAGTCGGAATAATGACACGGCCTTTTTCGTCCACACTATGGTCGAACTCGCCCTGAAACACCACCATTCCACCCCCAGCCCACCCCGTCGCTCCACATTGCTACAACTATACGGCATCAGGCTTGCCTTTGTCAAGGCTTGGCCTCCCTTTTTTGTGTTTATTTTCCAGGTGCTTTTGCGAGGCGAAAATTGAGCGGAGGCAAAAAAACAGCCCCGGCCTTTGCAGGCCGGGGCTGAAATGCTTGTTAAAGACAGGTTTCAATGATGCCCGGAAGCGGCGGCTCCGCTGACGGACACCTGGGCACGCTCGATCTGACGGCGGCGCTGACGCTGGATTTGCAGCGGCTGCAAGTCTACGCTCAGGACACTCTCGGTCAGGCCGCGTGCGTGGATGACTTCGCGCAGGCGCGGCACGAGCGTGTGCTCGATAAAATCGGCGTAAATCTCGTTGTAGTTGTAGGTTTCCACGGCCACGGTCCATTTGACGCCGTTGCGCCGCTCCCCGGCGGGGTAATAAAACACGGTCGGCCCGGTTCCGGTACTCCATTCAATGACGACTTTGGCGGCCCCGTGGGACTTCCACAGATCGCATTTGTTCCGCAGGGTTTCCAGATCAAACGCGGGTTCTTCGTGCAGCTTGCGCTCCATACTATTTCAGTCTCCTCACCCGTAATTTAAGCATCAATTGGCTATTCTTCGCTGTCCTGGCTGCCGGCTTTCAATGCCAGCATAGCGGCATACACATCGCGCTTGGAGGCTTTGCGCTCCGTGCTGATCTGCTTGACGGCGTCGCGCTCGCTCAGGCCCGAATCGAGCGCGGCCTGAAGGGCCTCCGGCAACGGCAGCGGCTCGGCCTCAGCGGGCAGGATGTCTTCGCCGCCCTCGCTGTCTGCGGCCAGACCCTGCACCACCAGCGTGAACTCGCCGCGTGGGCTGTGCGCCTCAAAATGCGCGTGGACCTCGGCCAGCGTGCCGCGCACGAATTCCTCAAACTTTTTGGTCAGCTCCCGCCCCGCCGCCGCCGGGCGGTACGGCCCGAAAGCGCGGGCCATCTCGGCCAGCGTATCGCTGACCCGCTGCGGCGATTCGTAGAAAATCAGCGTCCGTGTCTCGGTCCGGGCCAGGGCCTCCAGCTTTGCCCGGCGCGGACCTTTCGTGCGGGGCAGGAAGCCCTCAAACGCGAACCGGGCCGGGGGCAGGCCGCTCCCAACCAGAGCGCAGAGCGCGGCGCTGGCGCCGGGGATGGGAACCACGCAAACACCCGCCGCCAGCGCCGCCTGCACCAGCGCGATGCCGGGGTCGGAAACGCCCGGCGTCCCGGCATCGGTCACCAGCGCCACTGTCTGCCCGTCTTCGGCCATGCGGCGCACCAGATGCTCCGTCCGCCCGGCCTCGCTGTGCTGATGGTAGGCGATCAGCGGCGTGTCGATCTCAAAATGCGTCAGCAGAGGCCGCGTGTGGCGGGTGTCTTCGGCGGCCACGACATCCGCTTCCTTCAGGACGCGCAGCGCCCGCAGGGTGATGTCTTCGCGGTTGCCGATAGGCGTGGCGACGATGTAAAGTGTTCCCGGCACGCGCCCTACCCGCCCGGCTTCGGCGCGGCAGGCGTCGGCGCCCCGGCTTTAGGCGCAGCAATTTTAGGCGCGGGCGGCGGCACAATACGCACCTGTCCGGCAGGCTGACCGGCGGGCGTTCCGCCAGGCAGTGTCATACCGGGCGAGCCGCCGGGCAGGGTCATGCCGGGGAAGCCTGCGGGGCCGCCGGACTGCGGGTGGTCTTTGTCATACTGCTTGAGCCAGGTCAGCTCCGTGTCGGCCAGGTCCGCACGGCCCAGGCGGCGGTAGGCAGTCAGCAGGGTGGTGTGGGTACTCTGATCGTTCCACGCCAACCCTCCGGCCTTTTGATAATAGACAAGCGCGTTGGCTTTGTCTTTGCTGTCCTCGTAGAGCTTTGCCAGAGTCAGATCCAGGTTCACATCCGGGTGCAGGGTGGCGGCGGCGGCAAAGGCGTCAATCGCCTGTTTCGGCTGGCTGAGACCCTGATAGACCTGCCCCAGCGAAGCTTGCAGCGAGGCTTTTTCCAGCGCGGGCCGGTCCACTTTGAGCGCCTTCTGGTAGCTGCCCAGCGCCTCCTGGTAGCGGGCTTTGGCTTTGGTGGGGTCCCCCTGCCGTCCGGCCAGTGTCAGCGCATTGTCTCCAGCCAGAGAGGGGTCTTTGATGTCAATTTTGGCTTTGTCACGCAGCTCAGTCACCAGCGCCTGCAATTTTGCCTGGCCCTCCTGCTCGGCATTCTGGGTCGCCTGCGCGGTGTACTGGGTGATATACTCTTTCTTTTTGGCCTCAAAGTCTTTGGGCAGCTTGGTTTGGATATCGGCCAATTTGATGATGAAGTAGCCGTACTGCGGCACGGAGACTAGATCCGGGGTCACCTGGCCTGGCTTGAGGCTGAATGCGGCTTTTTTGAACTCCGGCACATACGGGGTCAGTGAGTCAATCAGGCCGTCATCGCCGCCTTTGGCTTTCGTGCCGGGGTCATCGGAGAATTGCTTGGCGAGTGCCCCGAAGTCCGCGCCGGGCGCTTTGGCTTTGGCGAGGATTTGCTCGGCCTGCGTTTTGGCCTGCACATCGGAGCGGGTTTTGTTGCCAATCAGAATGTGCTGCGTGTGGTACTTCTGATAGAACTGGCGCACATCGGCTTCGCTGACCTGGGGCAGCGGGGACAGGGCGGCGGGCAGCTTTCCGGGCTGCGGACCGCCGCCGAGGATGGCCACCTGCCGGAGCGTGTCATCAGGCAGGCGGTCTTCAATCGGTGCCCCATTGGTTTTTGCCAGCGCCGCATTGATCTCGGCCACCGAGGCGGTCGGCGACAGGCCCAGTGTCTGGCGCAGGCCCGACTTTTCAATCACATCATTGCGAAGCGCCTTGATCTCGGCATCGCTGACCGTGATCCCGCGCCGCTTGGCTTCCTGCATCGCCAGCGAGGCGCTGACCAGATTGGACAGGGCCTGATAGCTGAACACCGGCTCTTCGCCAAAGCCGACGGTGCGGCCCTGTGCCTGCACCGATTGATGCAGGGTGTCCAGGGTTTTGCTGAAATCATCGCGGGTGATCGGGTCGCCGTTGACCGTGGCAACCACATCGGTTCCCGCCGGGCCGGCAGCCGTGCCCTGCCCTAAATTGTTTCCGAGGCCCGAAAAGACCAGGGAGAATGCCAGCAATGCGCCGACGCCGAACAGGACCCATTTAGCAATCGGGTTGCTTGAAATGGTGCCGAGGCCAGTACGAAACGAATTCAATGACATGGGTAACGATAGTTCCTTGAGTATTCCAATTTAAGTGTTCAACAGCCGAATCAAGCCGTCCAGGCATGCCCGCGATGAGGCTTCCCGGCTGCCGCCGCCGTTCCAGTGCGTTTCCAGCGACAGCCAGGCGTCGTAGCCGTCCCGGCGCAGAGCGGCAAACTGCCCCGCGAAATCAATCTGCCCGCCGCCCACGACGGTCCATTCCGGCTCGCTCCCGCCTCGCGGCACGGCAGCGTCTTTGAGATGCACATGGACCAGGAAGTTTTTGATGGCCTCATAGCCTGCCGGGTACGGCAGCTCACCGGCCATCAGTGCATTGCCGGGGTCCCAGACCGCACGCACGACGGGGGAGCTGATTTCCTGCAGCACCCGCGCCGTTTCCGCCCCCGTGCCGAGGCAGCAGGCGTGCTCGTTTTCGATCATCAGCGTCACCCCCGCCGCTTCCGCAAGGCGGGCAGGCTCGGCGTAGGCATCCACAATCTGCTCTTCCTGCGCGGGTGTCAGCGGGCCGTCTTTCCAGAATGAAAACGTGCGGATAAACTTGGTGTCAAAAAAGTGCGCCGCTTCGATGCACCGCTCTAAAATCGAGATTTGGTCGCCCAGACCTCGTGCCGACGCCGAATGCAGCGGACCCACCGGGCCGTCCGGGGCCGCACCGGGCAGGGTGCATTTGTAAAACGGCGAGGCGATGCCCACGACGCTTACGCCGCGTGAGTCCAGCAGGTCTTTGGCCCGCGCCCAGTCCTCATTCGACCCTTCCGAAATATTTTTTTCCCAGACCTGCCGCAGCTCCGCGCCAGTCACGCCGTACTCCGCCATCACGTCCAGCGCCCGGCCCAGATCGGCATCAATTTCGTCGGTTATCACCGCCAGCTTCATAATCTGCGCCTTTCGGAGAGGTCACACGTTTGATACGCAAAAAAACAACAGTTCATTCTAGCCGAAAGCGCCGGGTTTGTCAACAAAGGCCGTCCGGGTAGGATAGCATCAACCGACGAAAGCAGGAAACCCTTATGGCCGAGCGACCAAACATTCAACTGGACAAGCACGATAAAATCCATCACGAACTCTTCGACGAAGACACCGCGCAGGTGGGCAGCCTCGGCGACATCGTGGAGCAGCACGCGGGCGACGCCGTGTTTTTGACGCCGCCCGAGCGTTCCCCGAACGGCGTGGACGGCGGCGAATCCGACTTTGAAGCCGAGATGAACCAGACCGACCCGGCGGGCGATGAGAGCATGGACCCCGACGATGAGTATTCCGTCGCCGATCAGGACGGCCTTCTCAATGCCGACTTGACCGGCACCGTCGCGGGCATCGCACGCGGTTTCGGAACCCATCTGCCACAAGATTTAGGCCGTGATGGCTTTCAGATTGAGTCGCTCCCCGCCGAAGCCCTCAAAATGCAGGGCCGCCCTCTCGCCGACGGCGAAGAACTCGACGACTACGACGATGACGCCCCCGACACGGCGGGCGACGCTTTAGAGCCATTCACCCATCAGGTCTCCACCGACCCGGACGCCGACACCGAACCGATGGGCGACCGCATCCCCGTCCGCCAGCCCCGCCCCGCCACCACCGACGAAGAACTCGACGCCACCCGGCAGCTCAAGTAAGAGACCTCCCCCGGCCCCTCAGAGGGGAGAAAGAACAGGAGACGGCTAGGTTGTGAAGTGAACCCCTCTTTCTGTCCTTCTCCCCTCTGGAGGAAGGGCCGGGGGGGGTCTCCTAACGCGGGGCCAGCGCCTCTCCCAGAAAGTCCTGCACCTGCCAGCGGGCGTTGCGGCCATGCGTGCCCAGATAGTCCAGCAGGGCCTCTTCAGCAAACTCGGCGTCGGCCAAGTCCGCCGCCGTGAAGTCCTCCTGCACGGCCTCCCAGACGGCTTGGAGGTCGGCGGCGCTGACAATCCGGTGCGCTTCGCGGACGGCGGCGGGCTTGACCTTCAGGAAAATCTGGTCGGAGGCGTCCAAGTGTCCTTTGACCACAAAGCCCTCCCAGCCGTCGCGGGCCGCCAGAAACTCCAGCGAGCGCAGGCGCTTGTAGACATCCCCCGCCTCGCCGCCGCCCACCAGTCTCCCCTGAAGCTCCACCAGATGCAGGCGGTAGTCTTCGGCAATACGCTCTTTTTCCAGCCGGTCCGCAAACTGGAAATCCGGGTCAATCACATCAATCAAAATCATATCGGGCCGGTCGGCAGGAACCACGGTTTCGATTTCGGGCAGGGTCATCTCAAAGCAGGGCACATAGCCCAAATCGGCTAATTTATAGGCCAGCGGGTACAGCTTGTCCACCAGCTTTTTGGCCTGACTGCCGTAGTCAATGCCCAGCCCCCGGCCGTTCTCAATGCCTGCCAAGACCAGCGGATTGCTGCCGTTGTACACATCGCGGGTGGCAAAAAAGTATTCGGCGCGTTTGTCCCCACGCCGATACAGGCGGATATTGACCCCGTCTTCTTTCTTTTCCACCGTTACCTCACCATCGCGCAGGGCACGGAAGAGGTTCCGCTCCTGAGTCGCCGCAAAGCGGTCCGTGGTGTAGTCCGACGACGGCAGGATGCGCGGGTAGCCGCGCACGATCTGCTTGTTGTCACTGAAAAAGATCGTCCCTTTCAGCACATACGACACCGGAGAATGGCTGCCCGATTGGTGGTAGGTAATCGCCGGGCCATCCTCGGAGAACGACTCGATGCCCACCCCGAAGTAGGCCGCCAGCGCCTCGCGGGTAAACACCGGCACGTCCCGCCCGCACGCCCGCAGCTTTTCGGCAATGTCTAAGTACATGGCTTCACGTTCCATCTAAGTGGCGGATAAGTCACAAAATTGCAGAAGCCGTTCCACGACTTTGAAGACGTGTGTTCCAGGGCACTTCGGCCAGCGTTCGGTCCGCCCTTCTTCCAGCAATCTGGCACGCTCAATCGCAGAACGAACGGCATTGGCTGTATAAAAATCAAGCCGAATTCGGGATTTGTTGTACCCTCCGGCGTGAGAGCGCAGACGGCCGATCACAGCATCGCAATTTGTGCCCGTGGGGGCCGCTTCCTGAAAGTGCAGAAGCAGCCACACTTCAAAGCAGGGATTACTGACAGCAAGGCTGTAGCCGCTTTCCTGTGCGACACGAGTGACTTCATCCAAAAATTGCCCGCGCTGGCGATCCACATCAATCACCAGCCATCGTTCGTCTTCTGCACCAAGATCAAACTGTTCCTCAAACGTGACAAGCCGCTCCAAGACCTGTTTGGGTGCGGAAAGCCCCTCCGGTCCAGCAGGCAGGACTTCCACATGAAGTCGGCTGCTTTTGAAGAGAGAAAAATATTGAGCTTCCGTTTTCTCTCCTTCTACGGCAATGACAAAAATGCGGGCGTCACGAACGAACTCGCTTCGTGGCACAAGATTGGTGCGCGGCATCTTTCTCATACGGCACTCACCATATTCTGATGCTCTGGATCAGAAGCGTCCTCTGTTTTTGCTGTCCATCCCAAACATTCCGGCTGCCCGGAAAACGGCAATGCCCCAAAGCGCCCGTTCAAATATCCTTTTTCGATTTTGAGATCATCGCGTATTTTGTATTCAGCCAGCGAGGAAAGATGCGAAGCGCCTCCTTTATCTTTCTCAACAAACCAAATTTCGTCGCGCCTCAGCAAGTCTAGATTCAGCAAGTTGGTGTCATGCGTTGTAAAAATAAACTGACTTTGCTGGTGCTGTTCGTCGCAGTCCAGGGCGGTCTGCACAAAAAGACGCGACAGCAGAGTATGGAAGCGGCGGTCCAGTTCGTCCAGCACGACGACCTTTTCTGGCAATTCTTTGAGCATGAGAAGGGCTGGAAGAAGATGGATCAGGCGCTGAGTGCCCTCAGACTCTTCCTCTATATCGAAGGTGACCATCCGTCCATCGGACGCTCGGTGCTGCATCTTCAAATCAACACGCACAGTCTCACCGGAGATGCTGCGTGTCACTAAAAATCGTCTGCCCCACATAGGCTGCACTTCAAGCACGTCACCTGGGGCAAGTTCCGTGACTTGCTCTCGCAGTTCTTCTCGGTCTGAATTCGTGATACCAGGAGTATGTGTGTCAAAATCGAATGGCTTTTCAATAGTTGTGATGGCATCGATCCCGGTGCCTGCGGACTTGAGAAAAGCGGCAAATTTCTGTGTTGCTCCGGCATCTTGATGCATCGCAATCTCTAGATTCTGAGCTTGAACTTCAGCAGGAATAACAACGAGAACTTTTTGAAACCACTGCATCACAGGCTGGATTTTTGGCACATTACGGTCTGCGGCTTCGTTTAGAAATAGCTGGTTTGGCCGGGTTCCCTGAGCCACGAACTCTAAAAACTGCTTGTTTTTTGCGCTTTGGCCTGTCAAAGCCGGATATGCCTCCACCTCAACCTTGCCCTGCGTGTCTGTGGTGCGCTCAAAGTACGTGACTTCATGGGTTTTTGGAGTTGCATACAGCCATTCCTCTATCACCTGGCGGGCGTCTGCTCGGAAGCCATACTGATACACTATCCCCTGAGTCTTAAAAATGACTTCAAATTTGCTGGGCCGACCATTCTCTTTTGCCAACTTGAATGGCAGCACGGGAATTGTCTGACCACTGCGTGTCCCGCGTCGAATCAGGTCCTGCATAAACCGCAGTGCCTGAACCAGATTGGATTTTCCAGCAGCATTGGCTCCATAAATTGCCGCCCCACGGAGAACAGAGGCCCCTTTACGCGGCACATCCGCCACCAAATGCTTGGGGTGCTGACTGCCACTGCCAGCCACCATGCTAAAAACGCTCTCGTCATCAAAGGAAAGAAAATTTTCTACTGAGAACTGTATTAGCACCAGTAACCTGCTTTCACCGTCAATTGTGTTTTACTCTGCCAACCGACGCTATATCATACCGCTCAGATTACTATACTATAAAAACATATAAAATCGCTAATTATGAGAAAAAATCTCATTTTTGACGCATTTTATAAAAATATTATACTGTTCTCTCACCAAGCGTGAGTTCTCGAAAGAACGTCAGCAGGGCGGCGGCCACCGGGTCGGGGCGCTCTTCGGGCAGCCAGTAGCCGCCACGGGGGATGGTCTCGGTGCGAACATCCGGCGGCGGGGTGATCTCGGCCCGGTATGGATCGCTTTCGCCCAGCAGCAGCAGGCGCGGGACAGTGATGGACGGCAGGGGCGGGGCAGTCAAAACGCGGAACGGGGCCAGCGAGGCTCGCAAGGCCCCCGGTTCGGACAGGGCGCGGATGTAGACCGCCCGGTCGGCAGGGGGCAGCATTTCGGGATCGTGCGACCAGGCGCGGAAAAAGTGGCGCAGGTAAGCGTCAGCATGCGGGGCAATCAAAAGCTCGGGCAAATCAGGCGTCTGATGAAAGCCGCCCTGCCAGCCGCTTCCAAAGCTGGCTCCCGGCAGGGCGCTGACAAAGGCGACCCCGGACACTTCCTCAGGATGCAGTGCGGCATACGCCCCGGCGGCTTCCGCGCCGCCCGCGCCGTGGCCGACCACAAACAGCGGGCCGTCATCCAGCCCCAGCGCGGAGACCAATTCGCGCACGTCTTCCATGCGCGTCGCGGCGTCATAGCCCCCGGAAGGCTTGTCGGAGTCCCCCGCCCCGCGCAGGTCGGGTGCGATGCACAGGTAGCCCGACGCCGCCAGAGTCGGCAGAATGTGCCGCCAGGCGTGCCCCGTTTCCGGCCAGCCGTGCAGAAGCAGCACTGTCGGCCCGCCGTCGCCGAGGCAGCGGTAGCGCAGCCGGGTTCCGTCGCCGAGCCGCACAAATCCGAGGTCCAGCAGAGGCATAGACGCTCCCAGAGACAATCAAAAAACAAGAGACAATCAAAAACGCGGGCGGGCTGAGTAGCCCGCCCGCGCCTGTCTCGCTTTCGCCGCCACTACTTCTTGGCGAAGTCGGCGTTGATCTGAATGAAGTTTTTCCACTGGTCCGGCACTTCATCTTCCATGAAGATAGCGTCCACCGGGCATTCCGGCTCGCACAGGCCGCAGTCGATACACTCATTCGGGTCGATATAAAGCTGGTCGCCCGCCTCGTGGATGCAGTCCACAGGGCAGACGGCGACGCAGGAGCTGTCTTTGACCCCGATGCAGGGTTCAGCAATCACATAAGGCACGGTCGAGTCCTCCAAAATTATTCTAATTGTGAGCAGTCTATTCAGGAAAATCGGTGAACAGTTCGGTGCGGCTATTATACACGCGCAGAAGGCGAAATAGCAAGCCTTCACGGAACCGACTGCGAGAAATAGAAAGCGCAGGGCATCCCGTTCTGAGCGATTATCGCGGCAGAGGTTCCGCCGCCCGGACCTGGTTGCGGCCTCCGCACTTGGCGGCGTAGAGGGCAGTGTCCGCCGCCGCGACCAGCGTGTCCCGGAGCGGCGGATGGGGCGGGGAGGAAACGGTGCCAATGGAGCAGGTGATGGCAATGCTGCCCGAGGCCGTATCACGCTCGAGCAGGGGCCGGGCGGCGACGGCGGCCCGGACTCGCTCGCCGATGCGCTGCGCCCGCCGGGCGTCTGTGCCGGGCAGGAGGATCAAAAACTCTTCGCCGCCCCAGCGGCCCAGCACGTCTTCTTCGCGCAAGCAGCTCCGCACCCGCAGCGCAAATTGACGCAGGACGGCATCGCCGATGGGGTGGCCGTAGGTATCGTTGATTTTCTTGAAGTGATCAATATCCAGAAACAGCACGGCGCAGGGCGTGTTTTCGCGGCAGGCATGAGCAATCTGCGCTTCCAGGGCGGCAACCAGCGCCCGGTGGTTAGGCAGACCGGTCAAGCCATCGGTGATAGACAGAACTTCCAGCCGGGCATTGGCTTCTTCCAGCTGAGCATTGGCTTCCTGGAGGGCGGTGTTGAGCACGACCAGCGATTCGGCCTCGCGCCGGTGGTGCGCGACCTCCATTTGAATGACCAGGGCTTGGGCGCGTTCTTCGGCTTCCTCGGTGAAAACCTCTTTTTCCAGCCTGCGAAACGTTTCATAGTGCCCCAGCGCGGCGGCGTAGTCGCCCTGCTGGCGGCAGACTGCGGCCAGCGCCTCGGCGCACTGAAACGCGGTGCGCCGTGCGCCAATGGCCTGCGCCTGCGCCGCGCCTTCCACCAGACGCTCCCGTGCTTCGCCCAGCGTTCCCTGCAAAAGCAAAATCTCGCCGATAGAGAGCAGGGCATGGGCGGCGGCTTTTTGCAATGTGTGCCTGCGGGCGAGTTCCAGAGCGCGGCGGTGGCAGTCCAGCGCCTCGGCCTGCCGCCCGGTTTTCACATAGGCGCTGCCCATGCTGGTGAGCGCCACGGCGACTTTTTCCCAGTCTTCCAGCTTCTCGCCGAGCGCCACGGACCGGCGGCAGACTGCAATTCCTTCCTCGTAGCGGCCCAGGTCCACATAATCGCCGCCCAGATTGCACAGGCTGCTGATCTCCAGCAGCGTGCTGCCAATTCGCTCCGCGTGTTCCAGGCCGCGCTGATGAAAGCGCAGAGCCTCGGCGAGGTCCCCGCGCTCGCTGTAGACGTTGCCAAGGTTGCCCAGTGACGCGGCCACGCCCACCTCGTCCCCGGCCCGCTCTCGCGCAGCCAGAGCGCGTTCGTACCAGTCCAGCGCCCCGCCGAAGTCGCACAGGGCAAACTGCACATTGCCCAGAGTGTTGAAAGCCGCCCCCCGCCATTCGTCATCGTCCAAAGCCTCAAAGATGGCAAGCGCCGCCGTCACGCCCTCTATCGCCTCGGCGTGTTCGGCCAGAAAGTAGTGGCTGACGCCCAAAAAGTGCAGGCAGCGGCCTTCGGTCATACGGTCACCCAGGCGGCGGCTCAGGGACAGGGCTTCATCCAGCGCCGCCCGCGCCTCCGGGTGGCGCGACAGAATAATTAGGCAGACGCCGTGCAGGCACAGGCTCGGGGCCAGCAGCGACGGGGCGTCGCTCATCCGTGCCAGACGCACAGCGTCTTCACTCAGCGCCAGGGCGCGGAGCGGCTCCACCGACCGCAGTCTCCAGACATCGGCGTTCAGCGCCTCGATTTCCTGCTCAATTTCGCCGGGTGAGTTCAAACCTGTGCCCCCTGCGCGTTCAGCCGCGCCCGCAGCGTGTCCGTGTCAATGTGCCGGGGCGCCACACCCGTTTCTAAAGCCAGCACGGCGGCCAGCCCTGCCGCTTCGCCCAGGGCGCGGCAGTTCTGCTGGATCCGCACGGCGGCCTGCGCGGCAAAGGTCGCCGACAGGCAGCGGCCCGCAACCAGCAGGTTCTCGAGGCCGACCGGCAGCAGGCAGCGGTACGGGATTTCGTGGTAGTGGCCCGGCGGCAGGTGCTTCATCAGCAGGCCGCCTTTGGCTTTGGTGCTGTGAATATCTATCGGGTACGAGTTTCGCGCCACGGCATCGGGGAAGCGGGCCTCGGTGAGATAATCTTCCTCCGTGAGCGTGTAGTCGCCCACAATGCGCCGTGACTCCCGGATGCCGACCATCGGCGCAATCGTGCCGATGTACGAGTTCTCAAAGCCGCGCACGGCAGTCTTGAAGAAGCGGGCGATGCGCCGTATCTTCTGACGCCCGATGGTCTGCGCCCGGCTTAAATCCCAGGCATCCGTCGCCGACAGCCCAGCAATACGCGGGCAGTTGAACGCCAGCTCGCCGGGGCGGCCTAGCATGGAAAAGAACTGCAAGTACCCGAGGTCGTCGTCTTCCAGCACGCCGTCCGCGATGGCCGCACAAATCAGCGGTCCCAGCGGCGTGTTTTTGGCTTCGCCCGTGCCGATCTCAAAGAGCGGCGGGCGGGCATAGCAGTTCATGCCCAGCTCGTCGGCCAGGAACGCTACCGCCCGTTCCTGATCGACGCCCGCCAGGGCAAAGCGCAGGGACATAGGCTGGTTAAGCCCATCGTCGGGGTCGCCGACGGCACACGGCACGCCCGCCCGGAAGGCCACATCGGCATCACCGGTGCAGTCAATGGTTACCTGCGCCGTGATCCGCTGCCGCCCGGACTTGTTCTCTATCACAATGCCCGTCAGCCTGCCGCCCTCGACAATGGCCTCGCTAATCAGCGTATGATACAGCACGCGCCCGCCCGCCTCGGCCAGCAGGTCATCTAGGACTAACGCCAGCGTCACCGGGTTGAACCACAATAAATCGCCGGATTTATTGGTCGGCGGCGGGTCATACTCGGCGGCTCGCTTGAGTATATCGTCGTTGATCCCATGTGTCAGGTTCTCGGTCAGTATCTTGTTCGGCATCATCGGTGTCACCCACCCCGCCGACTGCGTGCCGCCAAGCTGCCCCAATTGCTCCACCACCAGCACATCCGCGCCCGCCCGTGCGGCGGCAAGGGCCGCCACCACGCCCGCCGTGCCGCCGCCACAGACAAGAACGCCGCAGTCGGCGGCGAGGGGTAATTTATTGGTTGTTGTCATAGTTCTATGGTTCCTGCCGGTAGTAGCCTGCCAGCACCCGGTACAGGTCCGGGTGGTAGTGACGCATCTGCCCCGGCAGCTCAAAAAAGCATTCGGTCGAGACCGCAAAGAACTCGGCGGCATTGGTTGCGCCGTAAGGGTCAATCAGGGTCGGCTCTCCGGCCTGCGTCTGGGCCACCAGATGCTGATATTCGGCACTCAGCACCCGCGCCCAGTCTTCAATCTGCGCGGCATCTTTCAAGTACGGCGCTCCGTCCGCCGCGCCGTCGCGCATATCCAGCTTGTGCGCGAACTCATGCAGCACGACATTGTGCCCGCCGCCTGCGTGCCGGACATCGTCCCACGACAGCACTACCGGCCCCGACAGCGCGGCTTCCCCGGCGTAAGGAACCGTTTCCTCCACCAGTGCCCCGTTCGGTCCGCGCCGCTGCACTTTGACCAGAAAGCCCTGCGGGTAGATTAAGATGCTTTCCACATTGGGGAAATAGTCATCGTCGAACCCCAGTACCAGCCGCGCCGCCTGCCCGGCGATGGTGACTTTGATGACGTCCATCAGCGTCAGCCCCCCGACCCCTTCCCAGCTTTTTTCAGCGATCAAAACGCGCACCACATCTCGTACCCGCGCCTGGCGGTCCGCAGGCAGGGCGTTATAAAATACTGCCCGCGTCAGCGTGCGCTCCCACGCGGCGGGAAACGGCGACGATAGCAATTCGCGGCGGCGGGCGGCATGGGACCAGGGAAACAGCATAGCCAATAATACCCGAGGAAAGAATACCTATGTCATAGGTCCGAGGGGTTAAGAACCCCTCGGACCTGCGGCCATTTATCAGGATACTCCAAACCACAAGTTCTCCGTCGGGGAACCCAATTCCTGCCCGTGCCGTCTGAGGCACTGTCCGAACTCCGGGAAATGGGGTATCTTACGTATTATGACTGAACGAACCAAACGCTTCTGGATACGGGAGCCGTTCTGCGGCCTCTCGCATGGGCTGGGGGCGGCGCTGTCCGTCGCGGCCCTGGTCGTGCTGCTGGTGCTGGCGCACGGCAAGCTGTGGCACACGGTCGCCTTTGCCATCTTCGGGGTCAGCCTGATTGTGCTGTACACGGCCTCGACGCTGTACCATTCGCTGTGGGTGAAGCCGCAGCAGATCGTCAAGCTGATGCGCTTTGACCATGTGGCGATCTTTCTGCTGATTGCCGGGACCTATGCCCCCGTCTGCCTCGTCGGCCTGCGCGGGGCGTGGGGGTGGACCCTCTTCGGCATCGAGTACGGCCTCGCGGTGATCGGCATCGTGTGCAGCCTCGTCTGGAAGAACTTCCCGGACTGGGCACGGATCGGCCTTTATCTGATTATGGGCTGGCTAATTATGATCGCCATCGTGCCTGCCGCCCGCATGCTGGGTCCGGGAGGGATTGCGTGGCTCTTCGGCGGCGGCGCGGCCTATTCCATCGGCACCGTTGTCTTCGCCACCGACCGCCCGCACCTGTGGCCCGGCAAATTCAGTGCCCACGACCTCTGGCACATCTTCGTCTTGGCCGGAAGCGCCTGCCACTTCGTCCTGATGGCCTATTTCATCGCACCGATGGTGTGAACCGCCCCGCTTGGTGGCAAGGGAGTGAGCAGGAAATAGCGAGCGCCTCGCTACCTCAACGCGACTGCATTCTGAAGGAATAATCAATGTGAGCTATGATCTTTGCTTCTGGTCCTCCCGCGTTTCTGTTCTGCCCGGTGATGCAGAGCATATGTATCTTCAGTTGTGTGACAATCATGAAGTTTTAGAGCCGGGAATTAATGCCGAGATAAATCTCCAGCATTTCCAGGAGGCATTGACAGCCCGCTACCCTGAACTTGACAGCTTTTCTGACGACGACATAGATGATTGCGTTTGGAGTTGTGACTTTGATGTCTCAACTGCTCATATCCTGGTTTGCATGAGCTACTCTTGAACAGGTGAGGTAGTCCCTTACGCTTTACAAATTGCTGCTAAAAACCAACTTGCTGTGTACGATCCTCAGAAAAATCTCTTAATCAACCCTCAATCCGGCTCAGAGACCTACTAATGACCAGTGAACAATCTTTTCATGTTTCGGAAGATGATCTCAATTTTTTGTCTTCGCATATCATAGACACTGCGTTGTTGGAAGCCTTTGAGGTGGCTAAGCAAAAAGGACGAATTGAAAGCCGCTCTACGACGAAGCTTTTTGCTCTGTCCCTTTCTTCAGCAGAACAGGATGAATTGGAAGATAGCTTGGTAAGCCTCTTTTCTAATGAGGGTGTTGATGCTTCGGGGGAGCCGAATGCAATGGGATATTATGTGGAAGGTTTAATCGACTCATTCGCTTCTGTTTAGAGTGTGTATAAAAAGCCGTTCAGGACCCCCTAGTCCCCAATAATGAGTGAACTGCAAGTACCGTAAATCCCTCTGGATCCCCCATTATTGGGGGCGGGGGGGTGAGCCTGCGTCTTTTTATACATACTCTTAGATGGCCTATTTTATCGCGTTGATGGTGTAAGAGGCTTATGAAATTCTTGCTGACGGCTCTGCTGCTTTGCACTTCCTGCGGCCTCCCCGCCGGGGCGGTGGATATGTCTAGTCCCGCCCGGTGGGATGTGTCGGTGCAGGATGCGGCGGGCCGTCCCCTGCCCTCGGCGGCAGTCACTCTGGACGGCCAGACAGTCAGGCTGGATGCTCAGGGAGCGGGACAGGCCAAAGCCGGTCGGCCCGCGTCCGCCCCGGACATTTCCTGGACCGAGACTCTGCGCGTCACCCTGCCCGGCTATCTGCCTGATACCACCGTCTACTCTAGCTTTCCTGGCGCACGGTTTCAGCCGCACATCACTCTGCAAAAGTCCCGCACCACCACCATTCACCTGCGCGATGCTCAGCACAGGCCGCTGGCCGGAGTTGTCGTCTGGATTGGCTATGGCGCAGGCAGCGATTTTCAGATCGTCGAGCGCAGCCAGCGCACGGACGCGCACGGGCAGATTGTCTGGACCCATCCGCCACTGCCGTCCGGGTTCAGCGTTGTCTTCCCCGGACACGGGCCGCGCACCGAGCTTCTGCCCGACAACCCTTCGGTCACGGTGACGCTGGCTGCTGGTCAGGTCCCGGACGTTCCCCACGCCCGCCCCCTGCGCCTGCGTCTCCTTGCCCCGGATGGATCGCCCGCCGTGGGCTGGACGGTTGGCTCCAATGCGCGTGTTGTCAATGTCTGGGCAACGACCGGTGGCCTGAACGGGCCGATGCATTATGTTTATCAGACCGACACGCCCCTGCCGGTGGGCGCGGAGGGCGTCGTAAAATTCGCGCAGTCCGAAAACCATTTCATCGTGTTCTCCCCCCAGGGCGTGCCTCTGCTGTATCCCCTGCACCCACAAACCTGGCCCAAAGGCGAACACCATGTCACACTGCGGCTGCCGCCGGTGCGCCGTGTGCAGGCGGGGCAGCTTCGGAACCCGGATGGCACGCCCGCTGCGAATGTTCCTATTTGTGTTTCAGAGGCGACCACGGGAGGCACACTCTGGCAAGTCCGGGCGGGGGACGCCGGGCCGTCCTACCACACAGACGCGCAGGGACGCTACGCCCTGCCCCAGTATTTCGGCACATCCACGGAGTACGAAGCGCAGGAGGGGTCCCGCTCCTCAACTGACCTCGCCGCCGCCGACAGCGCCGTGCTGCCCGCCGCTGCGCCGCCTTTGAAACCCGAAGCGGTCAAAGATGCCTACAAAGAGGTGACGCTGACCGTCGTGGGTGGGCAGGGTCAGCCGCTGCCGGAGTTTTCACTCAGCGGCAATCTCGAAGGCGGGGGCTATGTGTCTCCGCTCATGGACACCGTCGGCACACACCTGTTTGTGCCCCGCACGGCCCGCCGCGTGACAGTCACCGCAGCGGCGCAGGATTGGAGGCCGCTGGTCCAGACGCTGGAACTGACGGGCACAGACGACCAGAGGCTCACGCTCACCGTGCCCCAATCGCAGCACTTGAAGCCGCTGCGTGGCATAATTCTAGCCCCCGACGGCAGCCCCGTTTCCGGCGTCTCGCTCGATTTGCTTGGCGTCAACCCGAACCCCGCCAGCTTCAACCAGAATTACGCAGGCTTCAGCACCAAAACCGACGAACAAGGCCGGTTCACCTTTGCCGCCGCGCCGGATGCGGGCGAAATCAAGCTGTACCGCTTCGGCACGGACGACCAGCCCAATCTGCCGGGGTGGACGGACCCGCCAGCCATCACGCCGGACACGCGGCAGATGACCGTGCGGCTGAAGCCAGTCGGCTCGGTTCGCGCCCTCCTGCCTGCCACGCTGAACGCGCTCCGCGACACAGTCTATTTGAAGGGAAAAGACTACTTCAACCCACTCTTCAGCCGGACGGCCCACACCCTGCATTGGAGCGCCGTGCCGCCGGGAACGTATACGCTGGAAACTCAGAAAGACCTCGCGGTCCCCGTCACCGTCTGCACCGTCACCGTCCGTGCCGGTCGGGAAACGGTCGTGGATTTGCGAAGCCGGACCACAACTTTTCCGGCTGCTTATGTGCCCGCCGTGGTACGGTTCGATGTAAATGGAACAGCGGGGGATGTATCCGGCGTCACCGTCACGCTCTGGACGGAGCGCCAACGGTCCGGGTGGGACGCGGCCCTGCCTGCGGACTTGACCGACGACAGCGGCAGCGTGTGGCTGCCGCTCGGCGTGGGGGAGCTTGGGGTTGCCGTCGCCCATCTGCCGGGCCGGAGGATTGGCTGGCACAGCCTGACCGGCGCGTTGCAGGAAAGCTCCTCGTTTGGAATGTCCCCGGCCAAAACGCTGACAGTTCACCTGCCTGCCCTGCCGCTCGTGGACGGCAAAGCGCCGTATGACACGCGGCAAGTCTGGGTGCGCCCGGCGGGGCCGCTGGTGGATAATGGGGAAGCTGTTTTTCTAGTGCTGGGGTTTGGGAAGGCCGACGCCGCCTCGCGCTTCCAGGTTTTTCAATTGGAGGGAAACACCTGGCGGGCCGAGGACCTGCCGCCGGGAAAGTATCATCTGGATGTGGAAAGTGATGTCACCCTGCCGGAGACTGGCCCGGCAGGCGTGGATATATCACCATAAGGCATGAACCTAATCGGGGCTGTCGGCTTTCAGGTCTAAATAGGCCACTTCGGCGGGCGTGAGGGTCACGTCTAACGCTTTGGTGTTCGCCTCGAACTGCTCGCGGGTGAGGCTGGACACCAGCGGGAACAGGTTCATGGGCTGGCTCAGGGTGAACGCTAGGGCGATCTGGGGGACGCTCAGGCCCTTTGCCTGCGCCAGCTCACGGGCGCGGTCGAGGCGCTGGAAGTTGGTTTCGCCGCAGTAGCATTTGATGCAAATCTGGGCGAAGTAGTCGTCTTTGGAGATGGTCTCTAAATTGTCCCGATGGTAGGTATCCGCGAAGAAGCCGCCCGCCATGCTGGACCACGGCATCACGGCGATGCCGCTTTCGGCGTAGAACTTGCGGGCAGGCTCCCCCTGCGGGCCGCTCAGGCTCAGGCAGCCGTCCCACGGCGGCTGGTACATCTCGGCGAGGCTGTAGTTCGGGCTGGAGACGGCAAACGGGGTCAGGCCATGCTCGGCGGCGTAGGCATTGGCCTCGGCGATGCGCTCGAAGGTCCAGTTGGAGCCGCCAAAGGCCCCGATGCGTCCGGCTTTTTTGTGGGCGTTCAGGGCTTCGACGAGCGGCCCAACGGGCACGGAAGGATCATCGCGGTGCAGGACGTACAGGTCAAAGTAATCTAACCCCTGCCGGGCCATCGACTCGGTCATGTCGGCTTCGATGTCTTCAGGCGTGACGCGCGGGCTGCCGTAGGGGTGTGCGCCTTTGGCGAGAATGACGATCTGGTCCCGGACGCCGCGCTCGCGGACCCATTGGCCCAGTGTGCGCTCGCTGCCTTCGCCGTAAACATGGGCGGTGTCAAACGTATTGATGCCGTATTCCAGTGCCAGGTCCAGCAGGGCGAATGCCTGCTCCGGCTTGCTTGAATCAAACTGCGTGTTGGCCGTGCCCTGCACGAGACGGGAAACCGGCTTGGTGACGCCGGGAATGGTTCCGAATTGCATGACGTGTGGTGTCCTTTGTGTGTGGATGAAGGAAAGAGGCCCCCCGCCCCAATTCTGGGGAGCCGGAGAATTAAGTTAGGAGCCTGTTCTCACTTCGGGTTCCCCCAGAATTGGGGCGGGGGGGCCTCTTTGGTCCTAAACGCGGGCGGCCTCTCGCGCAAACGGCGCGGATTTTCGGACAAACCGGCCAATCCGGTGCAAAGCCTCTTCGATTTTGGCAAGACTGGTCGCATACGAGCAGCGGATATGGCCCTCGCCGCCTAGCCCGAAGGCCGTGCCGGGGACGACCGCCACATGCTCCTCGAACAGCAGCCGCTCGGCGAACTCTTCTGAGGTCATGCCGGTGGCCCGGATGCTGGGGAACGCATAAAACGCCCCCTGCGGCAGATGGCACTCTAAACCCGCCGCGTTCAGGCCCTCCACAATCAAGCGCCGCCGCTGATTGTACTGCCCCACCATGTCCCGCACCACCGGCTCGCCGGAGCGCAGGGCTTCTAAGGCCGCCTTCTGGCTCGTGGTCGTGACACACATAATCGTGTAGGCATGGATTTTGTACATCGCATTCAGCACGTCACGCGGGGCGCAGGCATAGCCGACACGCCAGCCGGTCATGGCATAGGCTTTGGAAAAGCCGTTCAGCAAAATGGTCCGCTCCCGCGCCCCCGGCAGGGTCGGCACGCACGTATGCACGCCGTCATAGGTCAGCCGGTCATAAATCTCATCGCTAATCAAATACAAGTCGTGGCGCACGGCAAAGTCCACAATCGCCTGCATCTGCTCACGCGGCATGGTCGCCCCGGTGGGGTTCGAGGGGTACCCCAGCACGATGGCCCGCGTCCGGTCCGTCCGCGCCGCTTCGAGCTGCTCCACCGTGACCCGGAACTCATCTTCCATCGTGGTCGGAATGCCCACGGGCACGCCGCCCGCGAGGCTCACACAGGGCTTGTAGGACACATAGCACGGTTCTGGCACTAACACCTCGTCGCCGGGGTCCAGAATCGCCCGCATGGCTAAATCCATGCCTTCGGAGACGCCCACGGTCACGAGAATTTCTTCGTCGGGCGAGTAGCGCACCCCGTACAGCGTCTCCAAGTGCCGGGAAATCTCCCGGCGCAGCTCCAAAATGCCAAAGTTGCTGGTATAGGTCGTCTGCGCCTTCTCCAGCGAATAAATGGCCGCCTCACGGAAGGCCCAGGGCGTCGCAAAGTCCGGCTCTCCCACCGACAGCGAGATAACATCCTGCATCTGTGCGGCGATGTCAAAAAACTTGCGGATGCCCGACGGCGGCAAATCCCGCGCAATCCGCGACAGACGCGGCTTGTCATCAGAGTGTATAGCTTCGTTGCTCATAATCAATTTCCTACAGCGGCTCTAACCCGACAGCCGGATCGTTTCATAATCTGTAATCGCAATCTCTACCAGCTTCAAAAACTCGCGCCCTTCGGTGTCTTTCAGCATCGACAGATTGACGAAAGAAAACTGGCAAGGGACAAAAACCGTCTGCTCGATTACCCAGGGGTATTCCACATTAGCGGGTGTCCGGCCCCGGTCAACCGCCGGAGCCAGCTTTTCGATCTCACGGGCCAAAGACCGGGCGTATCGTTCCAACTGGCGGCGTTTAGCGTCTTTGGCCCGAAACCGCTCTTTGATTTGCGGGGCTTTCAGAAGCGTTTGGATGAAGCCTGAAAAGACGACATGACTATAAAGGTCTTCTTCCGAAAAACTGCGTGTGTCTCGAAGGCGATATGCTTTGGCAATTTTCTCACACGCCATCTGCAAATAATGCAGGCGATGACACTCTTCGGTTTCCAAAAGATCAGCAGATTGCAGCAGCGCCCGGTACACGCGAAAATCGGACTGGCTTTGGAGCGCATACGCTTGTGCCAGGCGGGTTTCCAGCTCTTTGCTGAGAGCAACGACTTCTTTCGGAGCTTGAAGCGGGCAGTTGTTCAGCTCGCAGTCGCCGCTAACTTGCGCCATTGTCCTGCCTTCTTCCCTGATTGGCTTTTAGGTGTATCACTTTTGCGTCTTACAGGAGCCAGGTAATGCTGACTGCGGCTCATCTCCCAGCCCTCCGGCAATCGGATCGCACCTTCCAAAATCTGTGTCATCTCTTCTGGCGTGACATTAGCGATGACGCAGGAATAGGGCACTTCTTCCGTCGGCCCAAATCCGAAGGGTACGACACGCCCTGCCGCCAGCGTTGCCTCACTCACTTCCAGCAGCTTAATCGGCTCACGCGGGCTGTCTTCCCCCTGCCCCAGAAACCGATACACCTCCATAATTTCAGGCTCCACCTGAAAGTGCCAGTCAATCAATCTCTGCGTCACTTCATCTTTAGTCAGCATGATATGCCTCCTGAACTCAGCTTCTACGGCGTCACCACCAGCCGCTGGTCACCCTCGGCTTCCACAAACAAGTCCTGGTCTTCTTTGTAGCGGCGCAGCAGAAAGTGCGTGTCCGTGCCGGTGACGCCTTCCAATGTAGACAGCTTTTCGGCGACGAAGCGGCCCACCTGCCGCATATTCTCGCCTTCCACCACCACGCGCAGGTCGCTGCCCCCGGAGACCAGCCACACGGAATGCACTTCCGGGTAGCGGTAGATGCGCTCGGCGACGGCATCAAAGCCGACTTCGCGGGCGGGGACGACTTTGACATCAATAAACGCAAAGACGCGCTCGACGCCCGCCCGCTCCCAGTCTACGATGGTCTTGTAGTGCTTGATGATGCCCCGTGATTCATACTCGGCAATTGCGGCGCGGACCTCGGCCACAGGCCGCCCGGTGAGCGTCGCAATGGTCTCCGGGGACGTGCGGGCATCACGGGCCAGGATGGTGAGGATTTCGTCGGGCTGCGCGGGCTGGGGCGGGGTGGTGTCAGTAGTCGGCATCATAAGTCTTAGTATGACACGGGCAGCAGAGGAGTGTCAAGCCGAGCCGAAGCCCAGGGCAGGGCGAGGGGTTTTCAGCCCCTCGCTTGCTTCCCTACGGCGCGGCAGGCGCATCTGTCGGCGGAGTATCCGTCATTGGTGCAGCAGGCGGCGTGTCTGTGGGGGACGTGTCTGCAGGCGGTGCGGCAGGCGGCGGGGCCATTTTGCTCTGTGCGTTCCTTATGGCACGATCTATGGCACGATCTAACGATTGCAGCGCATCCACGGTGCGATGGGGCGACTTGCTCGCTCCCTTGCCGTTCCCCGGCTCCGCAGCCGTGTAAATTTTAAGCGTCACAGGCACGACGCCCGGCGCGGGCTTGGGGAAGGCATGCACCAGAACCACAGCCGGGTCGGTCGGGTCCGGGCCGACCACGGCAAACGTGTAGCTCAGAGTGTTGTGGGTGTCGGCAAACAGCGCATATTGCCCGCGCAGTTCGGGAGGCAAGTACGCGAGTTCCGCTTTGGACTCGGCAGCACCCGCTAGAAACTCTTTGCGGGGAGTGCCCTTCTTTGAGCTGGCCGACAGCAGGTCATACATCCCGGCAAAGTTGTTTTTGACCCGCAGTGTCAGCAGCTTGGAAACCACGGCCACGGCGGACGTGTCAGAAGCGCCTGCGGTGGCGTGCGACGGCGTGGCAGGCTTCGGAGCGGCAGGCTTCGGAGCGGCAGGCTTCGGAGCGGCAGGCTTC
>CAXUKS010000031.1:42490-44913 GCA_964251675.1 uncultured Armatimonadales bacterium | reverse complement strand
CGAGTGCCGCCGCGAGTGCCGCCGCGAGTGCCGCCTTTAACGAGAGGCTAACCGGGATGCTTCTGGCGGCACGAGCCAGCGGACAGGGCGAGTTTGCAGCAGAGGCAGAAGACCTCTACGGGAGCGAAACCGTTATCGCGCAGACACCGGAGGTATTCCTTGAAACTCAGCACTGACAACCTGCCCGCCGATGACCGCGCTGTCGCCCCTCGGCCCTGCGTCACCTCTGCCGCCGCCTGGGACGAACTCGAAGAATACTTCGTCGGCATTGACCGCCAGATCGCCGCCTTCAAGGGTCATGCCGCCCGTGTCGTCACCCGCACTCGCAGCACCAACCTCTTGCTCTGGGAGCAGTGGGAAGGGCAGATGCAGGCGGCAGACACCCCTTCGGCGCGGCGGCGGGAGCGGCGGCTTATGGAGCAGCGGAACCGGCGGCGCACCTACTGGACACGCCTCCGGGACAACGTGCGAAGGCGGGCAGCACGCGCCGAGTTCGACTGCCCGATCCCCGCGCCTGGCCCGGTCTCCCGCGCTGGGCTATGGCTGCTGAACCTGCTCTGCTGCGACGCGGCGATGATTTGTGTGATGGTGCTGCTCGCGGCCTACATGGCGATAACGCATCTTTTTTAACACACGCGATTTTGACTGAAAGGTTTTGACTGAAAGGTTTTTGCAATGTCCAATGAATTGATTCCCTCTGCACAAGCACTCGCTCCCGCCCCTCTCGGGCTGGACGCGCCCCGCGACCCGCGCTATGCGCTCATGCCTACCAGCTACGCCGAAGCGTTTTCGATGGCAAAGGCATTTGCTCAGTCTGGGATGTTTGCCGTTAAGTCCCCGGAGCAGGCCGTTGTCGTGCTGATGACAGGGATGGAGATGGGCCTGTCCCCGGCGATGGCAATGCGCGGCATTGACGTGATTCAGGGGCGGCCCGTGCCCGGCGCGGCGACGCTGATGGCCGCCTGCCTCTCCCGGCGCGACGTCTGCCATTATTTCACCCTCATCTCCTCCGACGACAGCCAGGCGACGTACCGCACACACCGCGTCGGCGTGGATGCGCCGGTGGAGATGTCCTACACCATCAAGATGACCGAGAATGCGGGGCTGCTGAATAAAGATAACTGGCGCAAGAACCGTCCGCAGATGCTGCGTGCCCGCTCCTCCGCCGAAGTCGCCCGCACGGTCTACCCGGACCTGTGCCTCGGTCTTTACATCGCCGACGAAGCCGAAGAGTTTGCCCCGGCCCCGCCGCAGCCGCGCCCGGCCCCTGCCCTACTGGACAGCCGAGTTACCCGCGACGGCACACCCCACGAGGAGCGGACCCCCGTGCAGGAGCGGCAGGTCGTCGCCACAGACTTCGCAGACCCTCTGGTAACAGAGCGCAAAGAAGCAGCGCGAGAGGCGGCGGTCCAGTGGAACAAG
Source organism: uncultured Armatimonadales bacterium (assembly GCA_964251675.1). Lineage (GTDB taxonomy): Bacteria > Armatimonadota > Armatimonadia > Armatimonadales > Capsulimonadaceae > JANXMY01. Next base: position 43,491 of record CAXUKS010000031.1, on the reverse strand, counting down.
CTGGACAAAAACGCTCAGAAGTCGTGGTCTCTACGCTTTGCCCACAAGCACGGCATCGACAATATCCGGATGCTGTCCATCCCCCAGATGCGGGAGGCGACACTGGCGATGAAAGATAATAATTGGCCCTACGAGGGTGAGTATCAGGAGTCGCTGGAACGGGAGCGGGCAAAGAAAGAAGAGGCACAGCGCGGCGAAGGCGGCGAGTGGGACCCGTTCGCCGACCCGGAGCCGCTGCTGGTGATCGACGGTCAGACTGCGCCGACGGCGCAGAAAGGGCACGGTGACGCCTGATGTCTACAATCGAAGATGTTTCCACGCGCATAGATAATATAGCGGCACGCAAAGAAGCCCGGCTCCAAAGCATCCTGCTGACCGATATTGATCCGTCGCCGCACAACCCACGCTCCCTGTTTGACGAGGAGGCGCTGCGCTCCCTGGCGGACAGCATGGAGCAGCACGGCCTCCAGCAGCCGATCACCGTTCGCAGCTTCTGGTGCGGGGCTGGCAACAGCATTCTGCGCTATAAAATCCTGGGCGGGGAGCGGCGCTACCGGGCGGCTAAACTGCTGGGCTGGGCTAAAATCGCCGCCCTGTCGCACACGCTGATTGCCGACGAAGACGCGCTGGTGCTGACGCTGATTGAAAACCTCCATCGCGAACAGCTCAACCCCATCGAGACTGCACGCGGTTACAGTCAGCTCATGGACATGGGGTACAGCCAGGAGCGCATCGCCCGCGAGTGCGGCGGAAGCGTGCCGAATGTGTCCAACATGATTGGTCTCTTGAAACTGCCTGAGACGGTGCAAAACCTCATCAGCAGCGGCAAACTCACGGTCTCGCATGGCAAAGTGCTTCGCCCGCTTTCCGACCGTGCGCCAATGTGGGCGACTATCAAAATCGCCGCAGATGCCGTCGCCGAGGGATGGACCGTCAAACGGCTGGAAGCCCAGATCGACGACCGCCACCCGAAACCCGCGCCGCCGCCCGCAAGGCCGCCG
>CAXUKS010000031.1:0-42480 GCA_964251675.1 uncultured Armatimonadales bacterium | reverse complement strand
GGAAACCGAGGAGACTAAAACCTATGAAGCCGCCCCCGCTATCGCGCCCGATGCTGTTGCGGCGCAGGATATGCCGAACGCAGGCCGAAACGCGGCGGACCGCCCGGCTGATCCAATTGCAGAAGATACGGTTTTGGCCGAAGCTGCAGCACTGCCTGACGCGCCCCTCAGAGCGGCTGAGAATGACGCGCTGGACCCGCAGGCCCTCGCCAATTCCGATGCACGAACTGCGGAAGATGGTGCAGTTCAGCCGGTGGGTCCTGTCAACGCGCCGGTGGAAGCTGTCGCGGTACAAGTAAGCCGCCCGGCCCTGCCGCCCCTATCGCGTTTTGCTGACCGCGTGATCATCACGCCCAGCGTTTCGCTTCCGGCGAGCTGCACGGAAAGCTGCCCATGCCGCACGAAAGCCGACGGGGCAGGAAACGTTCTGACCCTCTGCATGGACCCGGCCCGCCTCAGCCGCCTGCGGGCCGAAGAGAAGGCCGCGAAGACGCACCCCGCCGCGCCGAACGTGTCGCCGCGATGGGACGAGGGCGAGCGGGAGATTTTCGAGGACAATCTGCCCGCCCTTCGCGCCGTAACGCGAATGCTAGATGACGAGACGGCAAAGTCCGGCCATCTCGTGATGATTGTTTCCCCCGGCTCAGCCTACGCGAAGGCGATGTTCTTGGGCCTTGCCGATCTGCTGACGATTGTGGACAACGCTGTCATCCGCGACGCCGCGCTGGTGCTTGGGGCACGGACGGACTTTGATGTGGAAGCGCTCATTCCGCTGACCGAAGGTGGTAGCCCCGGCCAAATCCTTGAAATGCTGTCGGTGCTGTCAGCGCATGATGCTGTCCGCTTCCAAACGGCGTGCCTGCTGCGGCGCGAGCTTGACGATCTGGCATACCAAGATGAGCCTGAATATCTGCACTTCCTGACGCCTGCGAACTTCGTAGCGCCTGCGGAAGATGCTGATGAGGCGGAAGCCGAGCCATCATCCAGCCTATTCACGCCGGGACTGATGGTCGAAGTGCGGAGGCAGAAAGACCTCGACAGCGACGAATGGGTTCCCGCCATATTCCTGGGTGATGAGGGCCGCGACCTGTGCAAAGTGATGATCGAAGGCCGGGAAGAGTATACCAGCGTCTGGCATATTCAGCTTGCCGGGACTGCTGCCCGGAACCCGGAACATGTTGCCACCGAAGAAGTCCGCGACAATTCCACCTCGCTTCCTGACTTCACCGCGCTATCTGTCAACACGTCCCGACTCACCAATGGTGAATACAACGACACTTTTATTCGCGTCCTGTGCTCCATCCCGAACGCGGCAGAAAAATGGACTGCGTTGCAGCGGTCTGGGGCCAGCGATGCGAAGATCAAAGCCCTTCTCTCCGAGATGCCGACGGGCGGTGAAAGCCAGGGCCAGGGCTGGTTTGAGTATAAGGGCGGAACGTCGCCGGAGTTCCTGCACGGCCATCGCAGCCCGATCAACACGCCGATGAAAGGCGGCGAACTTGTCACCCGTACCCGCGTCGCCATGCGCGTCCCTTACCCGGCGGGGGCGCTGACCATTTGGTACCTGCATGGCAAAACCTGGGCGATCATGCCCGCCAGCTGGGAGAACTACACGACACTGAAACGGCAAGTGGGCCTAAACAACTTCACTAGCCTCTTTGAGTGGGGACTTGGAACCAAGCGCCAGCGGACACACTTTGCCACGTTCGCTCCCGACGAGCTGCCGCCTGCCGATATTGACCTTACCGAAGATGAGGGCGCAGAACCTGCTCCCGAGGAAACAACCAGCGCCGAAGTCGTCCCCGTCTTCGCAAGCCGCCATCGCGTGATCGCTACCTACGAAGGGCGCGAGTACCCCGGCAGCATTGTGGGCTTTGACGATTCACCTTCCACGCTGATTTACGTGCTGCTCGACGGCGACAATGGCCCCGGTGCGTTCGGGCCGGAAAGCCTGCGGTTAGCAGATGCGCCGACATCGAGCGAACTGCTGGTACAGGCCGCGCAGAGCGTCAAGGACGACCCCCTGGACGAAGCCTTTGTCGAGGGCTGGGAGTATCCCGCCCCGCAAGGTATGGATACGAAGTTCTGCGCGAAGTGCGACCGGCGGCTGACCGGCGACGGGGACCCGTGCCCGGACTGCGATGGAGGGAACGCCTAATGACCGCACATGACACCTACGAACAGTTCCTGGACAATAAAGCCGTGACTATGAAGCCTTCGGGTTTGTCTGTCTGCCCTGCCGAGTTGTCGCCCCGTCTCTTTGACTTCCAGCGCGATATTACTCGGTGGGCACTGGCACGGGGCCGGGCCGCTCTTTTTGAGAACTGTGGACTAGGCAAGACCATCCAGCAGCTTGAATGGGCACATCAGATATTCGTGGCCACCGGGCAAGACGTACTGATACTGGCTCCACTGGCCGTGGCCGATCAGACCGTTACCGAAGGGGCGGGGTTCGGCTACTCGGTCACCCTTTGCCGCTCACAGGACGACATTCGGCCCGGCATTAATATCACCAATTATGAAATGATGCACCGTTTCAGCGCCGGACGCTTCGGCGCGGTAGTGCTGGACGAAAGCAGCATTCTGAAAAGTCATGACGGCAAATACCGAAATATGCTCATTGACGCTTTTGCAGACACGCCCTATAAACTGGCCTGCTCGGCAACTCCTGCGCCGAACGATTACATGGAGATCGGCAACCACGCAGAATTCCTCGGCATTATGAGCCGCGTGGAAATGCTTGCGATGTTCTTCACCCATGACGGCGGCGACACGTCCAAATGGCGGCTGAAAGGACATGGCGAGGCGGCGTTCTACCAGTGGCTTGCCTCGTGGGCCGTGATGATCCAGAAGCCCTCGGACCTCGGCTATGACGATGGTGCGTTTATCCTGCCTGCGCTTAACCTGCATCACCACGTTATTGAGGCCACTGTGGAGAGCGCCTGGGAATTGGGCACTTTGTTCCCGGTTGAAGCCATAGACCTGCAAGGCCGTCAGCGGGCACGCAAAGCCTCCACGGGGCAGCGCGTGCAGGCTGTAGCCGCGATGGTGGATGCCAGCGATGAGCCGTGGGTGCTCTGGTGCAACCTGAATGACGAGGCCGACCAGTTGGAGCGGGCTATTCCCGGCGCGGTGCAGATCGCAGGGCGAGACAAGCCCGAGCATAAAGAGGGTGCGATGAAGGCGTTCTCGGCGGGGGAAATCCGCGTCCTGGTCACAAAACCCTCTATTGCGGGATACGGCATGAACTGGCAGCACTGTGCAAACGTCGCCTTTGTCGGCCTGTCGGATAGCTGGGAGGATTACTACCAGGCTATCCGGCGGTGCTGGCGCTTTGGGCAGACGCAGGAAGTCAACTGCCATATCGTGACGGCAGAGACAGAGGGCGCGGTGGTGGCAAACATCAACCGAAAAGAAACGCAGGCGGCAGCGATGCAGGATGCAATGGTGGACCACATGAAGCTAATCAGCCAGAGCGAAATCAGGACCACGCAAGCGGCGCGGGACGTGGCAACATACGCCCGCGAAACGGCAGAGGGTGAGGGATGGGCGATGCACCTCGGCGACTGCGTGGAAGTTGTCAAAGACGTACCTACGGACAGCGTGGGCTATACCATCTTCTCGCCGCCGTTTGCGTCGCTGTATACCTATTCCAACTCCGACCGGGACATGGGCAACTGCAAAAACTCCGAGGAGTTTGCACGGCATTTTGATTTCCTTGTCGGGCATCTCTACCGCGTGACGATGCCAGGCCGGCTGCTTTCCTTCCACTGTTTCAACCTGCCTTTGATGAAAGAGCGAGATGGCGTGATTGGTCTGCGGGATTTCCGAGGCGAAATGATCCGAATGTTTGAGGCACATGGGTGGATTTTCCATTCCGAAGTCTGCATCTGGAAAGACCCCGTGACAGCCATGCAACGCACAAAGGCACTGGGCCTGCTGCACAAGACAATCCGCAAGGACAGCGCCATGAGCCGGCAGGGCATCCCTGACTACCTCGTGACCATGCGAAAGCCAGGGGCAAACACCGTGCCCATCAGCCACACGCCAGAGGAGTTCCCCGTGTCCCTGTGGCAGCGGTACGCTTCCCCGGTCTGGATGGACATTCGCCCGAACCGGACACTGCAAAAAGAAAGCGCCCGCGAGCAGCAGGATGAACGGCACATCTGCCCGCTTCAGCTGGACGTGATTGAGCGCGGCATCGAACTATGGTCTGCGCCCGGCGACACGGTTCTTTCCCCATTCGCCGGCATTGGCAGCGAGGGTCATGTGGCTCTGCAAAAAGGGCGTCGCTTTATTGGGGCAGAGCTGAAACGATCCTACTGGGAGTGTGCAGTTCGCAACCTGCAAAATACACAGTCAGCAGGAATGGGCAGCCACTTGTTTAGCACCACTTAGAACTCTTTGCGGCTGAGGAGGCCGCGTATCATGTCAACCGAACCCGAGAAAACCGAGACCGAAACGGACACCACCATCATCACCGAGACGCTGCCCTGCGCCCTGACCGACACCGAGAAGATGGAGTTTGGCCGAAATCAGGCCCGCGCCCATAAAGAGCTGCTGTCCGTGGAGCTGCAAAAGCAGCAGGCGGCGAAAGACTTTGGGGGCCAGATCAAAGCCATCCAGCGCGAGATTGGTGACCTCGCCAACATCGTGGATACCGGCGTGGAGTGGCGCGAAGTGGAGTGCTCCCGGCACATGGACTACTATTTGGGGCGCGTCAAGATCACGCGGACGGACACGGGCGAAGTCATCGAAAACCGACCTATGACGCACAAGGAAGCGCAGCGGAGGATGGATTTGTGAAAGCACTCACCCTCACGCAGCCCTGGGCGTCTCTGGTCGCCATTGAAGCCAAGACCGTGGAAACCCGGTCTTGGAAAACGTCCTACCGGGGGCCGCTTGCCATTCACGCGGCAAAGGGCTGGCCGCTGGACGCTCAGTCTATTTCCTATGAGCCGCCGTTCTTGGACACGCTGAAAGCGGCAGGGCTTGACCCTTTCGCCCCAACCAGCCTGCCGCGTGGTCGAGTGATCGCTACCTGTGAACTGGTGGACATCGTGCCGACGGAGCATTGTTTCTCACAGCCGGAACCGCCTTTTCGGGCACGCTATCAGAAAGGCGATAAGATTTACCTCCCACCTGAAGAATGGGCGTTTGGCGATTATTCGGCAGGGCGCTTCGCGTGGCTCTTAGACAATATCCGCGCCCTTGCCTACCCGGTCCCAGCACGCGGCTATCAAAGTTTGTGGGAGTGGGAGGGCTGAAATGTAAGTAACCGCTTTTGAAACTGATTGCGCTGGCCGTCGCCGCCACCATTCGCGCCGCCAACGCGCTTTAGAAGGCAGATTTTTGGACACCCGAACGGAGAGCAAAGACATGGCAGACAAGACAATGACCGTAGCCGACCGGCCTGCTAAAATAGGGGACACCTTGCGCGTCCCCGGCACAAACTTTGAGTCGGGGATTAAATCCGAGGAAGTTGTTATGGGGGAACAATCTTTGGGCTGCATAGACCCTGCGGTTCGGCGGTACAGGATGGGGACAACCACCGGAACGACAAACGCAATCATTGAGCATTTTAAAACTCTGCCAGGACAAACAATGCAGTGGCAGGACATGGAATATGTTTCCCGCGCTGACGGGGGCACTATTTTAATTGGAGAGTAGAGACATGGCAGACACATTGACATTTGAGACAGCAACCGCGCCCGAAAAAGACGTAAACGCCGACCACCAACTTAAAGTCTGGAAATCCGTTTATGAGCCTTTGGAGCGCGGCATCAAAAACTTTGAAGTGCGGCTCAACGACCGGCAGTATAGCGAAAGCGGCATTTTGCACCTGTGCGAATATGACCGGCACTCGGAAACCTACACGGGACGCTCCTGCCTGCGACGGATTACCTACATCTTGTTCGGCGGGGCGTGGGGGATTGAAGAAGGCTATATCGTGATGGGGCTAGAGCCTTTGGAGACCCATCCATGACACCCGAACAAAAACAGCAGGTACACAAACAGGTAGAAATGGCAGGCATTTACAGGGGCGAAGGAAACCCGTTTGCATTATCGCTTGCCTGCCATGAAGTGCCCGCCCTACTGGACGCCCTGGAAGCATCAGAGCGGCGGGAGTCGGCCATGCGCGTTTCTTTGCAGGTCGTGACTTCTGCCATGCGCGGCGTTGCCGAGGTCGTTTCAGACGATGCCGAAGCGGGAACCTGCCTGCTGTGCGGCCAGTGGAAAGAGTCGGGGAGCAAAGAAGGAGAAAACGATGGAAATTCTTGAGATTATGGACAGTCGGCCACTGCTTGACAAGCATGGCCTCATCATCGAATTGCATGACCTGGTTCGGGTGCATCTCCGCGATGGCGCACAAATCGGGACAGTCAAGGCAGGCAACAACACTGAGGCATTTGTAGAGGTCTTAGAGCGTAACGTGTTGCCGTTTATTGCTGCTGACATTGAGGTGGTGTGCGGTTTTCCAGGGCCGAGCCTGGAGTCCTTCACAGGAGTGCTTAACGAGGTTCGTGATGAGCGTGTTTGCCAGTGCAATAAGTGGGGCGGCAACACACACGACGATCAGCACTCGCTCCCAAAATGGAACGAGTTGATTGGCGAATATGCCGTGAACGCACTGCTGGCGTTAGAACGAGCAGACCCAAACGAATGGCGCAAGCAAATGGTCAAAGTCGCCGCGCTTGCAGTTGCAGGCATTGAAGCGTTTGACCGCCAGGCGAATGCCAGCGCAGACTTCGTTGCGGCAAACGGTCTTTAGATGCCCGTCTGCCGCTCAATGTATTCCTGCACCACGCTAGACGATGTATGTCCTGTGGTTCCCAGAAAGTAGGAGGGTGTCCACAGGGAGCGCATATTTCGCAGGTGCGAAAACTCTTGACGCAGCACCCGAGACGTGGAACCTTTGACAAGCCTCACTACCTCACAGGGAGCAAGGTTAGGCGTCATGCTGACAAATAGGTGTACGTGGTCGGGCATGACCTCCACCGCTCCTATCGTGCCGCCTAGAGCCTCCACACGCTCATGCAGCAGTTCGGTCAGCCTAGTTCGCACGTCGCCAATTAAGACGCGGCGGCGGTACTTTGGACAAAAAACTACGTGGTAATTCACTGTGAAAACGCGCCCATTATCGTGAGTATGTTTGCTTGGCATGATACTTACTTAGACCCGCGAGAGGCAAAAAAGTTGCACAGAACACTCGAAAACAACGAGCTAGAGCCTGCCATTGCCGCAATTTGTATTGAGGCAGATTGGCAAATCGAAGACTACTCCGATGAAACTAATGGCGATACCATTGAGGATGGCGTCAACAAACCGTACTGGGTTTACGACAACACTTTTGCAGTCCTCGGGACTGGCGAAACGCCCACAGAAGCTGTGACAAAGGCAGTTTCGTATAAACAACTCCTCAGCGAAACGCAGCCCAGCGGCTCCTCCGCCTGGCTGAAGCCAGGGGTTTCCGCCGCCGAGGTTTTACTATGAAACTCATCAGCAAAGTCGTGGTCACAAAGACCTTCCCGCTCCTCATCGACGGGCGGCTTTACGGCATGGAGCCAGGGGACGTGCTGACGGTCTCCGTAGAAGCGCGGGACCCGGATGCCGACATCACGGCGCAAACAGCCCAGAACCTGCTGCGGCAGTGCTGCGTGCGGGTGCCGGGCGCGGGGCAGGGCGAAGACGAATAAAGACAGGCAGAATCTACCATGAATAAAGCAAACACGCAGCCAGGCGAATTCAAAACATTCCTGCGCTGCCCAATTTCCCGCGACTGCGAAGTCGAGATCAACATTCGGGGTGAGTTCACGCAAGCTGATATTGACCGGCTTATCAACCTGTTTCAGGTCATGTCCCCGGCGTGGGCCACGGACTCACCGGAAAACAAAAAAACTGATGGCGACGTGCCAGAGGCAAAGTCATGATCATCAAGCTAGAGCAGGTCGGCAATCGCTGGCAGTCCCGGATCGGCGCACAAGGCGGATGGAAGCGGTTCTTCGGCGCATCCCGTGCCGAGGCGCTGGGACTGCTGGTGATGCACTACCAAATCTACCGCCCCTTGCCGGGCGGCGGCTTTGACAATTTAACGCTCGAAACCCGCCACGAAAATGGCCGGGTTGAAATTGACTATGCCGACGGAACCTGGGAGCTAACCACGGCGGACGGCGAATACTACCAGCGCGGACGCGAGTAAGACAGACGGTTAAAGGATCGACCATGCCACGCAAAATGTACGTTTCGGATGAAATGGGCTTAGACAACGCTCTCGCAGACGTGGCCGAAGATGATGTCATGTCGGCCCTCATCTGGCCCTGGCTCATTCCTTACCTGGACGACTGGGGGCGGGGCGACGCCAACCCGCGCCGCATCAAGGCCAAGATTTTCCCCATGTTCGACGCCATCACAACGAGCGTGATTGCAAAGGCGCTGGACGGCTTTGTAGGCGCAGGGCTGCTCCACGTCTACACCGTGGAAGGCAAGCCCTACATGAGCGTGAGCTGCGGGGCAGATAAGTGGTTTGAGTACCAGTCGCACGTCCACGGCAGCAAGCGCACGCAGGATAAGTCGCGCTACCCCGCGCCGGGTGCTGAGGTGATGCCCCGGCCCGCGCAATCCCGCGATACAAATACAGAGTCCCGCGAGGGTGAAAGTGAAAAAGAAGAACTGCGCGAAGTTCCGCGAGAAAGCGCGGAAGCCCGCGAAGAACCGCGAGACGCCGCGCAATTCCGCGCTTCTCCTTCTCCTTCACTTCGTTCTTCTCCTTCACCTTCTCCTCACTTCGAAGAGAAGACGCCCCCAGAGTGTCCTAAGAAGGACACTCTCGCCCCCCAGGGGGCTGCGGCGGGTGCGAACCATGCGCTTGATGCTGATTTCGACACATTTTGGCAGGCTTACCCAAACCACCAAGCCAAAGACCCGGCGCGGCGAACGTTTGCCAAGCTGCGTCCACCCCCAGAGCTTTTGGAACGCCTCTTGGAGGCCATCACGGAGCAGAAGCGCGGCGAGCAGTGGCAACGGGACATCGTGCCCCATGCCGCGACCTGGCTGAACAGCCGGCGCTGGACCGACGAACCGCCGCCTGCGGCAAGCACCGTGCGCGGATCACCGACAAAGCCCCCGCCGCCCTCGGCGGCGACCGTGGTGGGCCGGTTTGGGAAGCAGCTTCGGAACTTAGGGACGCCCGCTACCGGGCAGGGACAAAATACGCAGGAGCAAATTGAATGAACGAAACACTGAGCGCAAAAGAGGCGCTGATCGCTGGCGTCCTGACAGCCCTGTCCACCATGCGCGGCTGGCCCCCGCTGACCATGCCGCGCACCGATGACGAACCGATGGAGCCGGTCGCCATGAGCTACGCCCTACCGCTGTCCCGGATGCCGGAGTCGACACTGCGCGTGATTTTGGAAGGCGTCACCCTGCGCTACGACGAGCGCCCCAGTGTCAAGGCGCTTGGCGAGTGGGCCGTCTCTATCGCCCAAGCAAAACCCGATGCGCCGCAGTATCTGGCCCTGAGCGCGGCGAACGCCGTTCCTGCCATCAGTGACCACCTGCTCGGAGGCAAAGCGCCGGATCAGCACCGCCAGGGCAATCCGCAAAGGCCCGGAAGCGCCGGTGTGGCCGTGCTGACCGATGCGGCCCGCGAAACACTCCGCTCCGGCGGCACGATCCCGCGTGCCATGAAAGACGCTATCGCTTGGCTCAGAGAGCGCGAGGAATGCGGCCCGTCGCCCACTGTAACCCGCGAAGACGCCGGAGAATGGGGGCTGGAATACGTTAGTTCCGGCGGCAGGAGCGAGAAGCATCCGGCCCGCTACACCGAAGCCGCGTGCCGGGCGAAAGCCGATGAAGTGCGGCAGCAGTATCCGCATCTGACCGTGCGGGTTTGGTGCAAGGGCGCAGCGGTGAATGGGCGCGAGATGGCAGGGAGCACCAAATGACTAACCCGCCGACTTTCCGCGTGGAAACTTTTGTGCCCTACCAATCTCCAGAGCAGTCCTGGTATCAGTTTTTGCTCTGGTGGAAATCCCGCTGGCCGGACTGCCCCCTGCCGTGTGCCTATGGGCTATACAACCTGACCGAGCTGACCGGACTGACCCGCTGGCAGGTGGACAGCCTGCTGCGGCAGGAGACCCCGGAATCGATGTTGCCTGACACCGCCTTTGCCAATCAGTTCCGGGCCTGACCGTCTTCGGCCCTGAAATTTTACTCACAATTTCTTCCGAGCAAAATCATAAAACCCCTTGCAATCATCAAAACCCTGTGCTACGATAAAGCACAGCCTTCCTTTCGTCCAGTGCGTGAGACGTTAAACCTTCGTTGGAGCCAGACGCTATAAGTGCGTCTGGCTCCTTTTTGTCGTGAGAAAACCGATGACCCGCCAAGATAAACGAAACTTGCGCCGCGAAGCCAGCGCTGTTGCCGCCGACGCCGTGGGCCTGAAGTACGGCCCCAGCGAGTGCCGCCCTGACGATGCCGATGACTTCCTCAAAGTCTTCGAGTCTCGGCACAGCACCGTCAGCGCCACGGTTCCCGTGCAGTATGTTCTAACCCGCAACCGGGGCATCTTGGAGACACTGGCCCGGTGAAAGGCTGCTGATCTGTCGCCAATTGGTGACACTGCCGCTTGACAGATTTAACAGATAAACCAGATGGAAGAAGTTCGCCCGAAGCAGCCAAACCCGCCCGCCGACTGGCCCGATAAGTTCTTAGCAGCCTACCGTAAAAACGGCAACATATCCCAGTCCGCCCGCACTGCCCGCGTTTCCCGAACGACCGTTTGGAGCCGACGCAGTCAAGACGGTAGATTCGCCGCCGCGATGGCCGATGCCCAAGAAGAAGCCAGCGACGCCCTAGAGCAGGAAGCTTGGCGACGGGCAAAGACGGGAACGCTAAAGCCCGTCTTTTACAAGGGCAAAGAAGTCGGCCAAATCCGCGAATACAGCGACACGTTGCTGACCGTTCTGCTGAAGGGCAACCGGCCTGACAAGTTCCGCGACAATGCGCGGGTGGAGCTAACCGGCAAAGACGGCGCGGCACTGTTTGGCGAGATGAGCGACGATGAACTCGACCGACGACTTGCCGAAGCTGAAGGCCGAAAAGCTGAAGCGGATTTACCGGGCTGACCCGGACCTCTACGCGCAGCAGGTGCTCGGCGTTCGGTGGTGGGCGAAGCAGCAGGAAGTCGCTCGCTCTGTGCGCGACAACCCGAAGACGTTCGTGCGTGCCTGTCACTCGGTTGGCAAGTCTCACTTTGGCGGCGGCATTGTCAACTGGAACTTTGACTGCTATCAGCCCTCTGTGACGATTACCACCGCCCCCACCAAGAAGCAGGTGGAAGATGTCCTCTGGAAAGAAGTGCGAACCCAGCGGCAGGGTCGGCCCGGCCTTCAGCCGAAAGCTGCCCGCATGGAAACGGATGTCGATCACGTCGCCTCCGGCTTCACTGCCCGCTCCGATGCCGCCTTTCAGGGCCGCCATGAAGAGCGCGTTTTTATCCTCTTTGACGAGGCCGTGGACATTGACGGCGCGTTCTGGGAAGCCGCCGAGGGCATGATGACGACGTCGGGATGCCGGTGGGTCATCTTCCTGAACCCGACCGACACCAGCAGCCGCGCCTATGAAGAGGAGATGTCGGGCGAATGGAACGTCATCCCGATCAGCGTTCTCGACCACCCGAATATCGCCGCCGAGCTATTGGGGCTGCCGCCTCCGTTTCCGAAAGCCGTGTCCCTTGCCTGGCTCCAAGACAAACTCAAGCGATGGTGCGCCCGCGTTGATGCCGCCGATCACCGGGCAGGCGATGTGGAGTTCCCGCCTGACTCCGGTCTTTGGTACCGGCCTGGCCCGCTGTTTGAGGGCCGCGTCCTAGGGCGCTGGCCGACCAAAGGCGGCACGAGTGTTTGGACCGAAGCCATGTGGCTGGCGGCTCAAGCTCCCCAGGTCATGCCCGCGCAGCCGCTAGAAATCGGCTGCGACGTGGCCCGGTTCGGCGACGACTACACCAGTATCGTCGTCCGGCGCGGCCCGTGCGTCCTGCATCACGAGACGCACAACGGATGGAGCACCGCACAGACGGCGGGGCGGCTGAAGCAGCTTGCCAAAGAATACTCCCTTCCCGGCGAAGACCCCCGCGAAGTCGCTATCAAGATTGATGACGACGGCGTGGGCGGCGGCGTGGTGGATGCGGCGGGCGGCTTTAACTTCCAACCGGTCAGCGGGGCCAGCCGGGCACAGGAAGCCGAAGATTATCCGAACCGGCGCTCGGAACTTTGGTTTACCGTGGCCGAGCGGGCCGACGCGGGGATGCTTGACCTATCCCGCTTATCTGCCGATTCGCGGAAGCTCTTGCGCGGACAGCTCATGATCCCAAAATACAAAGTCGACAGCGCGGGCAGGCGCGTGGTGGAACCCAAAGACGACACGAAGAAGCGCATCAAACGCTCCCCCGACGACGCTGACGCCCTGAACCTTGCCTTTGCCATTGGCCGTCCGCAAGTCGCCTTCGCGCCACTGTAAACACCTATGCCCACCCTCGACAAAATCTGGTCCGTGCTGCAAACGCCGTTGCACAACCCGTTTAAAGCCGCGAACCTGAGCGGGCGGCTGCCGATGCCGAATGGCGGAGACGGGATGCTCTCCGGGCTGTTCTCCGGCGTCTTCGGCCAGCGCGGGCCGATGAACTGGACCGCCAAAGCCGGGGACATCACGAAAAACAGTGCGGTCGCGGCGAACCTGCAATGGATTTGCACGTCGTGGCCCCAGCAGGCCGTCCAGGTGATGCGCCCAAACGGGGATGAGGAGGACCCGGAACCGGAGCACCCCCTGGTTTCGCTGTTGCGGGACCCCAGCGACGAATCGGGCGGGGTGTGGATGGAGCAGTCCCTGCTCAAAGATTTCTGGTCTAAAGGCCGCGCCTATTGCCACATGGTTCCTAGCCCAATGGGGCCGGTGGAGCTAATGTACCTGCCTGCCTATTGCACCCGCGCTCGGCCCGGTCCGGACGGGCGGCTTGGCTATTTCGAGTACAAGCCAAATGGTAAGGCTATCAAAATCCCGCCAGAGGAGGTCCTGCACTTTCGGTTTGGCATTGACCCGAACAACCTTTTGGAAGGCTACCCGCCTTTGGAGTCGGCCTCCTGCGAAATCGTCGCCGATAACGCGCTCTCCGAGTGGGCCGCGACCCTTGCGCTAAATAACGGTGTGCCGATGGGCGGCATCCTGTCCCCGGCAAAATCTGGCCCGGATGCACCGTCGAAGCCGCTTGGCGAGGCAGAAAGCAAGCTCATCAAAGCTGCCTGGCAGCAGGCGACGACGGGCGATGCACGGGGGCAGGTCCTCGTGATGCCGGTCGCGCTGGAATATAACAAAGTTGCGTTCTCGCCGAAAGACATGGATGTCTCCAGCCTTCGGCAGACGCCGGAAGAGCGCATCTGTGCCCTGTTCCAAATCCCGCCCGGCGTCGTCGGCCTCGGCGCGGGCCTGGACCGCAATACGTTTTCCAATTACGATAGCTCCAAGAAGGCGGCATGGGAAGACAACCTGATCCCGGTCGGTGACTACTTCGCCTCCGTCTGGACGAAAGCGGCGCGGCTGTTCCCTGGCAGCGAAGACGTCGTGGTGCGCTACGACCGTTCTGGCGTGCGCGTCCTGCATGAAGACGAGAGTGCGAAGAATGAAGATGCTCTTGATCAGTACGCTGCCGGGGCGATCACTTTGGAAGAATGCCGCACACAACTCGGATACGATTCCGACGCGGCGACACTGGCGCTGCTGGTGGCGAACAAACTGGTGGCAGCAGACCCGACGGCGCTCCCGGTGAAAAGTTTCCGCACGGAAAGTATTCGCCGGTCTGTAAAAAAAAAGCATCTGACTTAGACAGCGTGTCGTCTCGATTTCGTGCCGATCTGCTAAAGCGCGAGGCGGCGGCGGTGTCCGAGATGAGCGCCGCTTATGACGTGGCAAGCGCAGTCATTCAGGAGCGGTTGGACGCCCTGCAGGAGCGCATGGAAGAAGCGAGCGCCGCAGGCGAGGCCATCAATGAGAACTGGCTGCTGGCGGAAGAAAGGTACGTGCAGCTTCTGCAACAGATTGAAGTGCAGCTCGCCGTATTTGCCGACACTGCCGCGCCGTCGCTCGCCGAGGCCCAGCGCGGCTTTGTGGAAGCGGC
This sequence comes from uncultured Armatimonadales bacterium, assembly GCA_964251675.1. GTDB lineage: Bacteria > Armatimonadota > Armatimonadia > Armatimonadales > Capsulimonadaceae > JANXMY01. Next base: position 28,307 of record CAXUKS010000031.1, on the reverse strand, counting down.
GAGTAGTCAGGCCTCAGCGCAGGCGCGGGCGGCTATCGGGCCAAACGAGGCTGGCGTCACGCTTAGTTGGAACCACTTGCCTGCCGCCGCACTGGAGTCTTTGGTGGGATTTGCGGCAGACGGCAGCCCGCTGCATTCGGTGCTGGCCGCACTCGGGCCGGACGCAGCGGGGGCGGTGCGAAATGCGCTGCTCGCCGGTGTGGCTGCTGGGGATAACCCGCAAGCCATCGCGGCCCGCGTCGCGGCGCAGGGAAACATCAGCCGTGCCCGCGCCCTGAACATCGCACGGACGGAAACGCTGCGAGCGGCCCGGACGGCGACGCTTGACAATTACCGGGCCAATCAGGATGTGGTGAAGGGGTGGACGTGGCTTGCGGCGTTGGACCTGCGGACGTGCCCGGCCTGCTGGGCCATGCACGGGACGCATCACCCGCTGGGCGAGCCGCTGGACGGCCATTGCCAGTGCCGGTGCGTTTCCGTGCCGGATACCGTCTCCTGGGCAGAGCTGACCGGGGACGACAGTATCCCAGACACGCGGCCTACGATCCGCGCCGGGGCAGAGGTGTTTGACACCCTGACCGAAGACGACCAGAAGATCATACTGGGGCCGGGACTGCACGCGCTGTATGCGGACGGCACGCCGCTGTCTTCGATGGTGACGCAGACAAGCGATGCGCGGTGGGGCACGATGCGAAGGCCCGCGACGGTGCAAGAGGCGATGGCGAAGGGCAAGGGGTAGATTTATGGACACTCTCATCAATCGCGGCGGCGAAGTCAAGTCGCTCGGCAATGGCAAAGTTGGCGGCTACCTCGTGCGTTTCAGTGATGCCAAAAGCCCGGACTTGGCAGGCGACTTCTTCGCGGCGGACACCGATTTCGGCGTGGACTGGGACGGCGGCGAAGTCAAGACCGCTGTGCTGTACGCGCACGGCATGGATGCCAAGATGGGCAAAACCAAGATCGGCGTCGGCACGATGACCAAAGACGACGTCGGCGTGTGGGTCGAAGCGCAGCTTCAGGAGCGCACGGAGTACGAGAAGGCAGTCGCGGGCATGGCCGCCAAGCACAAGCTGGGCTGGTCCTCTGGCACAGCCTCGCACCTCGTGGACCGGGAAGCTGTGGGCGGGGCCTACAAAATCACGCGCTGGCCGCTCGGCCTTGATGCCAGTCTCACGCCGACGCCGTGCGAGCCGAAGAACGCCTGTATGCCGCTGAAGTCGTGGGCGGACAGCAAAGCTGTCAAGGATTTCTTCAGCGACCGCTTGCCCGTGCAGCTCACCATCGCCGCCCTGTCCACCATTCAGGACCAGTTCTGGTACCAGGTGACGGACATGCTGTACGGCTACACCTCGGACGGCGACGCGATGACCGTGGATGCCCAGATCGCCGCGATTTCGGACGGCTTCGACGAATACAAAGAATTGGCGGTTCAGACCCTGACCTCGCTGCTGAAAAATGGCGCGGCGGAAGGCGCGGAGCCTGCCGAAGAGGTCAAGGCCGCGATCAAACAGATGTTACTGTCCGGCGGGGGGCGTCCGCGTGCTGGTCTGCCCCTCGCTGAAGAGCTGGACGCCGCGCTTGCCGCCGTCAAAGCTGTCACGGCCCGCGCTGGAGACGCGAATGACCTTCGCATCAAGAGTGGGCGCGTTCTCTCGTCCGCGTCTCTCTCCAAAGTCAAAGCCGCGCACGGGGCGCTTGCCGACCTCATGGCCGCGTGCGAGGCGGGTGGGAAGACGACCAAAGACGCTGATTTAGCCGAGACGGAAACGCTTCGGCTCAGGACACAGACGCAGAGAGCGCTTAGCCGCCTACGACTGCGCTGACCTTACCAACTGAGGAAACCCAATGAGCGAGAAACTGAAAAAGCTGAAGAAGGAAATTGAGGACAGTGTCAAAGCTGTCAACAAGTTCTGGGACGAGGCGGGTGATGAGAACCTGCCCAAAGACAAACGGGAAGAGGTGAAAACCCTCAACAAAAAGCTCGAAGACTCGGAGCTGGAGTTCGCCGAACTTAAAGAGCAGGAAGATATGAAGTCAGCAGCTCGCCTTCGTGGCCGCCTGCCCTTCCCCGTCGCGGACGACGGCGACAAAGGTGGAGATCCGAACCCCTCGGACCGCTTCCGCGAGGCCAAAAGCCTCGGCGAGCGGTTTGTCGGCTCGGATGAAGTCAAGGCCTGGCTGAGCGGCATCATGGTGAACGGACACGTCCCCGCCAAGCAGCACCTTCAGTCGCCTGCCGTCAATATGAAGACTGTGCTGTCGGCGAAGGGGCTGCTAACCGGGGCCAGCCGCACCAGCGCCGGGGCACTCGTCAATTTGGATTACAAGCCCCTGGTGGACGCCGCGCCCTTTCGTCCACTGACTATTCGGGACCTACTCACGAACGGTGAGACCAGCAGCGATACAGTCGAGTATCCGCAGATCGTTGGCTACACAAACAACGCAGGCATGGTTCCCGAAGCGCAGTATTCCGGCGCTATCGGCACTGGTAACCCGGTTATCACGACCGTCACTGGCGGCGTCAAACCCGAAAGTGCTATGCAGCTCGTGAAAGTGGACGCTCAGGTCAAGACCGTGGCTCACTTCATGCCAGTCACCACCCGCGCCTTGCAGGATGCGCCGCAAATCCGCACGCTGATTGATGGCTTCTTGGAGTTTGGCCTGGAACAGAAGCTGGAAGACCAGATAATCGCGGGCGACGGCACAGGCGAGAACTTCTTGGGCATCCTGAACACCGGCGGTATCCAGACCCAGACGTTCGTCACCGACATCCTGAAGACCACGCGCAAAGCCCGCACGAAGCTGAAGACGCCGGGCCGCGTGACGCCCAGCGCATATGTGATGAACCCGCTGGACTGGGAAACGATTGACCTGTCTCAGAACGAGCAGGGGATGTACTACTTCGGCGGGCCGCAGGTGATGGGTAACCCGCGCCTGTGGGGCGTCCCGGTCGTCGAATCGGAGGCGGTGCCGCCGGGCACGGCCATCCTTGCCGACTGGCATTATGCGGTGCTATGGGACCGGATGCAGGCGGCGATTACGATGAGCAACAGCCATGCGGATTTCTTTATTCGTAACCTCGTCGCTATCCTCGCTGAGCTGCGGGCTGCGTTTGGGGTCACCTACACGAAGGCTTTCTGTACCATCGCCTTCGCTTAAGGACTGAACTGATGCACTGCATCATCTGCGGGGCCGGGGGCTGCGTTTGCGGCCCTTCGGCCCCTTTGCGTTATGCCCCGTCGGGGTCACAGTTTTTGACAAAGGACACGACTATGATTAAAGCGCCAGCCAATGAGATGAAGACGGACGCTCTTGCGCCTGTCACGAGCGAGACCAACTTGCCGGTGTTTGGGACAAATGCCGCCGATGCCAGCACAGTCACCGGAGCGCCGTATGTTGCCACGGAGCGGCTGTACCTCGACGCGGACGGGCAGGTGGTCCACGAAGACAGCCCGGACCGTGTGGAACTGCTCGTTGGTGTGGGTGGAAAGCTGCCCCGCGCACGGGCGATGGAATACGGGCTGATCGAAGAATCGACCGTCGTGCCAGCGGTTGATGTGTCCGCCCTTGACACAGAAAAGGCTGATCTGGCACGACAGTTTTCTGACTTGGCGCAGCAGCAGGCCGCGCTCGTCTCGGGCCAGGCTGAACTGAAGTCGGGGCAGGACACCCTGGCTTTCAATCAAGCGGCGCTGCGGTCGGCGCAGGACAAATTGAAAACGGACCAGGATGCGCTGGCGAAAGATCGCGCCGCGTTCGAGCAGTACAAGGCCGATCAGGCGAAGGCTGACAAGTCGGCTGCCGATGCTCAGGCGAAGGCTGACAAGGCCGCGCCGGTTGTTATCCCTGTGTCCCCTGTCGTCGGCGGAGAGCTGTAAGATGCCCGCGCCCCTAATCCCCACCGGCCCCACGACAGACGCAGAAGGCCATCTTGCCTCCCTGCTGGAAGCGGACAGTTACCCCTGCCTGACCGGCGAAGAGGTGACGGCCCTGCTGCTGCGGCATCAGACGGCGCTGCTGTGGTCGCCGGGTACGGCCTACGCAGTCGGCGACCGGGTGCAGGTCAATCCTGCCGAGGGCGTGCTGTCATGGGGCTGGCTGACCGGCCTCCTGGAAGACGCTCGTTTCGGCGTCTACTTCCGGGCGGTGCAGGGCGGCGTCTCTGGGGACGCGGAGCCGGCCTGGGCGTATGCCGAAATTGCCTACGGGCGGCTGTACGGCGTCAGTGATGGCGGCGTGCTCTGGCGCTACGACGGACTGGCCGCCAAAGACCGATTTGACTTTCAGTCGGCAGCTTATGAAGGCTGGATGAAGAAGGCCGGGAAAGTCGCCGGGGATTACGACTTCGCCCGTGCCGATCAGAAACTGTCGCGGTCACAGGTGATTGAGCACTGCAAATCAATGGCCGCGAGTTTTTCCGGCGGCTCCTTTTTTGTCGTCTGAGGTGACTTGATGCCCTGTGATGGATTTATCTCGGACAGCGAGATGTCGCGGCTGAATGCGAGCTTAGAGCGCACTTTTGACACCGTCATTGTCGTCATGCGAAACGAAGGCCAGCGTGCCCCGGACGGGGGCGAGATTGATGACTTTCAGCCGGTCGGCCTGCCGGTGAGAGGCGCGGTTTGGCAGCAGCGGGTGCGCTTCGCGTTGACCGCCGACGCGATGCCTTCCGTGTCGGACTGGATGGCGATGCTGCCAGCCACGGCGGACGTGCGGGCCGGGGACAAGTTGCAGGCCGGGGCACTAACCCTGCTGGTATCAGGCACGGATAGCGGCGCGTCGGACAATATCGGGCAAATGGTAACGTGCAAGCGGGTTGGGTAGGAGTTTCGGCGTGATTAGAAACGGCGGCGATATGTCCCGCGAAGAGCGACGGCGGCGGCGAATGATCATGATGGTTGCGGGTCCGCCGGACGCTTTGGAGTGGCTGCTGGGGACGCTGAAGGTCGTTTTCGGGCTGTGGATGTTGATGCCATTTTCCATGTTTGCGACGGCCCCTCGCCTGTACATTCACCTAAGCTGGCTGCCGGAATGGGTTTACGGGCTGGCTTTTCTGCTGCTGGGGATTGCCCAGTGGGTTGCCTGGGACTACGATGCGCCGAAAGCCCGCTATTTTATTGGCGTCCTTGCCGCGTTGCTGTGGGATTACTGGGGGCTGATGATCTTTCGCGCCGATCCGCGCACCTCGGCACTCGTGTTTCTCACGGTCATCGCCCTGGGCCAGCTCGCCGCCGTGGTCTGGCTGTATGACCGGGCATTCCCTCGCGCTAACTCCGTGCCGGACGATTCGCAAAAGAAAGGCTGAGTTCTCTTGTGGAAGCCATTAGTACAGATAGAGCAGTCGCCTTTCCAGCGGCAGGGGTGGGCAAGATGACGGACATGACCTGGCAGGATTGGCTCAAGCTCTCCCTCGCGCCGATAATGGCGTTTCTGTTTGGCCGGGGAGCACAAAACCAGAAGGCGAAAATGGAGGCCATCGCCGCCGAGCAAAAATCAAGCGAACTACTCTGGAAGCGCGTCGAGAGCCTGGAAGCCAAAGTGGAAGCCAACACCGAAAAGATCGAGAAGCTGCACGGCGACAAGATGCAGCTCGCGGCGGAAATTATCAACCTGAAGCAGCAGATCGCCTCGCTCGAAATCAAGAAAGAGCAGTATGAGGCCAGTGAGATTATGCACCTCGCCCAGATTGCCGCACTGGAAGAGCGGCTGACCGTCAAGAACCGCGAATTGAAGCTGGCCGAAGAGCGGCTATGCGAGATGAACGCAGACAAAGGAGTGAAAAAATGAACAACATTTTTAAGAGCATCGCGCAGAGATTGGTAAACGCCGCTCTTCCTGCCGTGAAAGCGGAACTGATGAGCCGCGCCGCCCTACTCGGTCACGACCCGAAATACAGCGCTGTTGCCCCGCTCCTGCTGCCGTTTTTGTCCGACGTGCTGGACAAGTGGACGATTAAACTGTAAGGAGATTTTTACGATGACACCCACTTTGCCTGGCGTCAATTTGACCATTATCGGGCTGTTCTCGCTCGGTTTTGCCAGCGCGACGCCCTACATCGCGGCGTTCCTCACGCAGTCCAAGCTGCCCCGCGTTGTCAATGAAATCATCGCGTTTGTCGTCTGCCTCGCGGCGGGCCTGATTGCCTTCTGGCAGGGTGGCGGCTCGTTTACGAGCATTCATAGCCTCGCCCCGCTTGCGGCGGCTGTCAGCGTCATTTTCACGTACAGCAAGGTCTTTTACTTGCGACTGAAATATAACAGTCCGATCATTCAGTGGCTCAAAAACCTGACTATGACAGCGTCGCCGTCCACAGTGGCGTCGCCGCCCCCTGTCGACATCAACGCCACGCAGGTGATTGATCGTTCAACGCTCGACACTGCCGCTAATCTGCCGCCGCCCGCGCCGGTAGCCGTCGCTGTCATCCCACTTGGCACTGCGCCCGTAGTTGAAGTGCCCGCTCCCCAGGAAACACCGGCACTGACCGAAATAGCGGAACCTGCCACTGAGACTGCGGAGTCCGCTTCACCCATTGGCGATATACCGATCACTGGCGCTTTAGTTCCTAGTGCGGGCAATGGAGCAGGCGATTCAATTCCAGAAGGGACGGAGGGAGACTAACGATGAACTTATCCAATCCGCCGATTGGCCTCGCCGCCGTCAAAGAGTTCTACGCTCCGATCAAAACAACCACGTTTGCCGTTCCCTGCGGCACGCGGACGTTTCGCGTCACCGCACACGAAAAAGCCGCGCCGAACATTCAGGCATTTTTTGCCCTGGTGAATGCAGCGGGCCTGGGCGACCTCATCAAAACCTTTGACGGCTGCTACAATCCGCGCCCCAAGCGCACGAACCCGAACCAGCTTTCCATGCACGCTTACGGCGCGGCGTTTGACATCGACGCGGCCACGAACGAGCAGGGGACGGATGGGGATATGCCGATGTCTCTGGTGACGATTGCCCGCTCCCTCGGCTTCTTTTGGGGAGGCGACTTCAAGGGGCAGTTCCGCGATGAGATGCACTTCCAGCTTGGGGTAGATTTCGCGCTGGCGGGCCGTCCCGAGCCGCGTGTGACCTATGACCCCGTCCAGTCCGACGCGCCGCCTCCCGCCAGTGTCAATCCGCTCCGCACGGTGAAGCTCTTTGACAACGCCACCGGCGCGGTCATCGGCATGGCGGCAGAGAGCGCTCTGCTGTATACAGACGGCCATGCCTACATCAAGGCCACGGCACTGGCTCAGATTATGGGCGACCCGACGCTCTCTGCCGCTCTGGACCAGGGCGTCATTATTTTGCGAAAAGGCGTTAAGCCTGTCGCCGCCGTCTAAGGGAAACACATGAAACGCTCACTCTTTGCCGCCGCCTCGTTGATACTGCTGGCTGTCTCTGCCCTGGCCCAGACGCCGATCCTGACTGTCGCCCCTGGCGCGGCTCATGCCCCCGCGCCGCCTGTCCTGCGCGTCGCTCCTATTGCCCGCGCCTTTGCCGCCAGTGATGCCCGGCTCGGCGGATACCTGCCCCCGGCCCGGTACAGCCTCACCTACCCGGCAGGCGTCGTGCCCGCCATTGCCGCCCCCCTCACGTCCACCGGCGGCACGGTGACAAATCAGGTGGTTTCGCGCCTGCCAACTGGTCAGTATCAGGTGTCGTATGTGCCCACGCTTTCGCCCGGCGCGGTTAAGATGACCATCAGTGACGCCAAAAAGGGCCTCAGCACAAGCGTCTACAGCACCTACACCATCGACTACGCTGTGGTTCCGGCCAGCCCCTTTTCGGACTACGGGTTTCGCTTTCAGCACGCGGCGCGGGGCAACGTATTCGTCAAACCCGCCGCGCCCGGCCTGATATTCTACAACGAAGACAAGCGGGCTGCCTCGTATGAGGCGAGAGACTTTCGCGGGGCGCTGATTGACAAAGGCGCGGCTCCTGTTGGCGCTTACCCCTCTTTGCCCTTGCCCAAGCTCACCCGGCCCGGCTGGTATCTGGTGGACCTCTTGGCGGCAAACGGGGATTGCCTTGCCTCCACCGCTGTTTCTGTCGTGCCTCCCGATGATCCTACCACCAACCTGCAAACGCTGGACGGCGTGCTGCGCTACAGCACCAGCGGCACGCACGGCAACGAAAACGAGGATATGAACTGCCGGGCCTGGGCGTCGGCGGCGGGGCCAGCTCGCCTGGCAATCGACAATCCCGCCAGCCCCAATATCAGCGCCATCACCGCCGACGCCCAGGCAGAAATCAGCCTCTATATCAATGGCCGAAACGGACAGGCCACCGACCCGGTGAACCCGCGTGAGCTGTACGTCAACGACCAGAGCTTTGATGCCAATTTCCCGGCGCAGGTTGCAGGTCTCACGCAGGTTGCGGCGGCCCTGAAAAACCTCGGGGTGCGCGTCAATTACGCCGGGCGCAATGAACCCGGCGGCAATCCCAACGCCTCGTTTTTGCCCCAGGTGCAAGCGTATTACGCAGGCGTGAAAGCGGGGGACCCGGCGGCAAACGTCCTCGGCTTTGAGGCCGTCAACGCCAGCAGTCCGGGAGTCGAGTCGCTTCTGGCCGCAGGCGGCGGGGCGGTAATCGATGGCTACGGCTTCCATGATTATAATAGCGCCGGTGCCAGGACGATGGACGCGATGGTCGGGATGCTGACGCGCACGGGCCAGCAAGGGAAGCCGCGATGGATGACCGAGGGCGGCTTTACGATGGCGCAGTATGGCGTCGGAACGCCCTGGCGGGCGGGGTCGCAGTGGTGCGAGCAGATGATGCTCTACCCGCGCTACAACCTGCCCCCGGAGCGCGTTTCGTACTGGTTTACCCGCGCCTTTTACACGTTTCAGACCTATCTGGAAAACCAGGACGGCAGCTACAACCCGCAGGCGCTCTGGTTCAGGCGTCAGGCGACGGAATGCTGGGGCACGAAGTTTGCCAGCGCCTACACGTTCGGCGCGGGCGGCAGTGCGCTATGGACCGGCAATCGCTATGACGCCCCGGCAGGCAGTGCGAAGGCAGGCCAGAGCGTGTCGGTCTTCTTCGGCAACGGCGCACGGGGCGGGGTGCTGAGACTGACGGTGACCGGCGCGAGCGTTCCGTCCTCGCTGGTCGGGGCGGATGCGTGGGGGAACACGGCCACCCTCCCCATAATTGGGGGCGTCGCTACCTTGCCTCCCGGCGACGGGCTGATTTACTATGTGCGCCATGCCACGGCACTCACGCTGACGCCGCTCGGCACGGACTACGGCGTGAACCTCGCGGCGGCGGGGACAATCACGACGCCGACCAATCAGGACCATGCGGCGACCCTGCTAAATGGCTCCCGCGCTCTGTGGAGTTCGGACAGCCAGTTCTTCAATCGCGGTGGCCGCACGGACAGCTTTCTGGCCGGGGACACGGTGTATCCCTACACGCTCACGGTTACCTTGCCGAGCGCGGCCACGGTCCATCATTTGATCGTCACCACCGCCCGGCCTTATCAGTCGCAGTGCGGCATTATCCGGGCCAGCGTATATACGTCGGCATCTCTGACGGGCGCTTTAGTCTATCAGGGCGACATCAGCCAGCCCGCGCAGGGACTGGAGCGGTTTCGCAATCAGGGGACGTTTGCCACGCACTACACGGACCAATACCCTTTGGATTGCGCGTTTGACGTGCCGCTGACAGGGACGGCGCAGCGGGTGATGCTTCGCGTGTGGGAGACGACGCCGGGGGGCCAGGGGGACATGACGGCGGCTTTGTATGGCGGGCAGCCGAGCGTGGATGTGACGCAGCGCAAGAGTGTTACTGCGGTTTCAGCCACGGGGCTGGAAGTTTACTAGGGGGAACGGCTTGAACACCACTCTGCGACTGCTGACAGCCACACCCTGCTGTGCGGACTGCTGGGAGCCACCCCTGTTTTTGTGGCCCGGCGACGGCCTGTTTTACTGCGAGGCGCACTATAGGGCGAAGGCGAGGGGAACGCATTGAACACGAAACGAACACTACTGAACTTTGGCTTGCTGGCATGGTTGGCGATGAGCAGGACTGCAAACACTGAACGTTGAATAGAAGCGTATGAAAAACCTTCTACGCCGCCTCAAATCTCCGATTGTTCTGATTCCCGCAGCACTTTTATTGGGCTTGCTCCTGGCTCTGGGAGTGCAGCATCGGCACAAAGTAAAAATGAAACTTAAACATTTAGCAGCCATTTTGTTTGTCTCTCACACGGCGCTGAGCGGGGCGGGGGCGGGGCGGGCGCAGGCTCCCGCTCCCACCGCTTTTGCCCAAGACAATTTCACCACGAGCGCCGACACGCCCCTAGCCTCTTACAAACCGTTTGGGGATGCGGCGATTAGCGGTACCCAGAACTGGGCGCGAGTGACCGCCCTCAGCACAGGCACGGCGACAGTCTCCGCCGCGAATGGGGACGTTTACGGCGCAACAACTGACAACCAGGCCTACTATGACCCAATCGCCCCGGCCAGTGCGGATTATGATGCGGAGGGAGATTTTGTCGTCAAGTCTGTGCCGACAGTCGTTTCTTTTGCCTCGGTACTGGCACGGCAAAATGCGGCCACAAACACGGGATACGCACTCTCCTATATCGCAGGCAACGGCCTAAATTATTGGCAGTTTGGCTGGAATGCGGGCGGCAGCAACGGTACAGTCGGCTCCACACTGCCGATGACACTTTCCCCCGGCCTTTATCATGGCAAGATTTCTCTGCGGGGCAGCACGGTTGCGGCCTATGTCACCAATGTCTCTACCGGCGTCACCTCCACGGTTGCCATCGGGACGGATACCCATGTGGCGGCGGCGGGCTATGCGGGGGTGGGCTTCTACAATTTCGCAGGCTCTAACACCACCGGCATCCATATTGACAATTTTACGGCCTCCGCTGCGCCCGTGCAAACCTACAATCTCTGGTTTGTCGGCAACAGCTTGACGCAAGGAGCGCACAGCACCCCCGGCAATGATTATCCGAGTGTGTGTATGCGCCTCTTAGGTCCAGCTTATGGCACTGTGCCTGCCGCCAGCGCGACCACGCCGTACAACCTCGGCATCGGCGGCGCGACGATTGCCACCGTGCCCAGCCCCAACCCCAGCGGGTATGTCACCCTTACTTCTGGTGCGGCGGCGGTAGACAGCCATCTGTCCGGCTCTTTGCCTAACATCCTTGTGGTCTGGGAATGCAGCAACGAACTGGCGGAAAACCCCGGCGTGACGACGGCGACCAGCACAGAAGCGGCGTTCAAGGCGTATTGCCTGGCACGGCGGGCGGCGGGCTGGAAAGTGATTGTTTTGACGGTGCTCCCCCGGCAGCTTCAGCCCACAATGCGCGGCGATGATGAAGCAGCGCGGCAGACCATCAATACTTGGATGCGGGCAAACTGGCCGAGCTTCTCAGATGGGGAAGCAGACGTAGCGGCAGACGCCCGCATTGGCTATCCTGGCACAGAAGCAAACGGAACCTACTACTACAACCCCGGCAGTGGTCTTGACCAATATGTGCATCTGGTAGATGCTGGGTACGCCATTGTTGCCAATTATGTGGCTCAGGCCGTCAGCAGGTTAACTGCTGCCTCTTCTGTTGCTCGCCCTAAAAGGACACTCCAATAATGACACGCACACTCAAACCCCTCGCCCTCTCTGCCCTGATGCTGGCAGGCATGACGGTTGTTGCCGTCGCACCTGCCCCCGTCCATGCCGCTGCCGCGCTCATCAAAAGCGGCGGCACGGATGCCATCCCCACGATGGTCACTGCCGCCGACGGCAGCGCGGTTTCTGGCCTCGGCACGGCGTTTACCGTCACCGTCCGCAGGCCCGGCGCGTCAGCTTATGTCGCGGGACTCGGCACGGTGTCAGAGAACGGCAACGGCGTGTATGACTACACGCCCACCGCAGCAGAGACGGCGGCGGCAGGCAGTAGGAACACCCTGCTGGTGCATCTCGTGTCTACGGCGACGGCGACCACGTTTGGCGACTCGTCGGCGCAGATTGTGGGCTTTGACCCAGCCAGCGATTTAGGCGCGGCGGCTCTCGCAGGCATCACCACCAGCACCACCGCAAACGGCACGGCAATCGGGCAGGTCAGCGCCAAACTAGGCACGCCGGTTGGGGCAAGTTTGTCGGCGGACATTCAGACGCGCTCGGTTTATGCTGGCGGTCCTGTGGCCTCCGTCACCGCGCCGGTTGTGGCGTCCAGCGTCACCGCCCCTGTCACGGTGGGGACCAACAACGACAAGGCGGGCTACAGCGGCACAGCCACAAACTTTGTCGCCGCGCCTACCCCCATCCAAATCCGGCAGGAGATAGACGCCAACAGCGTGCGCTTTACTGCGCTGGCCGCGAACCTGTCTCAGCCAATCCTGTTCGATAGTGGCGGCAACGTCAAGAGCAATCCCCAGACGCCTGTGACGCTGGCGAGTGCGCAGAGTTTCAACAACACCGGCCAGACGACGGCCCCTGCCTGGCTCGGCAATACGTCCGTGCTGCTGGCAGCAGAGCAGGCCAAGCTGCTGGCAGCATCGACCGCACAGCAGGCTGGGCAGTCAGTCACGCTGCCCGGCACGGCTCCCACGGGCTATGGAGGCGGGGGCAGTGGGCCAACAGCGGCTGATATTTGGGCTTATAACAACCGCTCGCTCACAGACAAGGCCGGTTTTCGAACCGTCAACAGCCTCGGCAAATACACCTACAACCCAACCACAAAGGTTTTGCAGCAGCTCGCCGATGACGGAACGCCCCTCGGCAGCCCGGTCACATTGACTATCGTTTCTGGCACTATCACCAGCCGCCAGTAGGAGCGACCATGAGTGATAGTAGGAGCGACCATGAGTGATTTTGACCCGAATGCTCTGCCCGGCGACGATCCGTATCAGTTTGCCTCTCTTGCGCCTGATCCCGGCGGCGACACGCAGACGCTCACCTACACGGACACGGACTACACCGCAGACGACGTGTTTGGCATCCTCACCTGCACCCTGCGCGAGTTCAAGGCGAAGCTGGGGCCGCTCCCGGTGGCGGTGTCCTACAATGAGGGCGGCGCGGCGGTGCTGACCGTCTCCAATCTGCCTGCCCCGCTGCCCGCGCCGTTTGCGGCCACCGCTGCGTCGGCGCTCTTTACAGGGGCCGTGAACGGACAGCCCTACGATGTGGTTGTGCCCGTTACCCTCGGCGACGGTACGGGGACGGTGGACCCCGATCCGGGCAGTGGGGGCGCAGACCTGCTGGACCTGGGAATCGCGCTTGGGATGGCGCTCACCGACATCGGCGCAGCTCGCAGCGTCCTGTCTGGGGGTGCAGGCTTTGTTCACGCCCTGGTGACAGCGACGGCGAACGACACCGGGGACACGCTGGACCTCGTGGAAGTGGGGGCAGTCGTAAAAATAGCCATTTCAAGCCGCACTCCGAACGCGGAGGATTACCAGAGCGGCGACTGGCTGACGCGGACGGCAGGCGCGGCGGGGGGCACTTATGCGCGGCTCGATGTGAGCCTGTTGGGCCTAGCGCGGGGCGCATACTGGGTCTATGTGCAGGTCATCATCGGGGACCAAGTGTTTGTGCGCCGCTGCCCCGGCAGATTAACTGTGACGTTATAGGAGGCTGATTATGGGCATGGACGTGATCGTTAAAAGCAAAATCCCGAACCTCACCCGCGAGCTGCGGCAGGACCTGTCCGCCGTGGTCCGCAAAGCCGCGTTTGACATCGAAGGGCAGGCCAAAGTCGCCGCGCCGGTGGACACGGGCGCTCTGCGAGCTTCCATCTATGTAGCGATGCGCGGCGAGACCGATTACGCGCAGTCGGCGGCAGAAGCGCAGGCAAAACAGGCAGGCGTCGTCCTGTTCCCGGCAAACGCGCCCGGCGAAGACCTGGCCGCACACGTCGCCGTCGGCGCCTCTTATGCCGCCCCGGTGGAGTTCAAGCGCCCGTTCCTGCTGCCCGCCGTCGAGCGGGTGCGCGGGCCGCTGATGGCGGCCATCAAAGCCGTGCTGGAAAAGGCGAGATAATTTCAGGATTTTAATTTCAGGATTTAACTATGGCCGCTGAAACGTTTGATGTGGATAACTGGCTGGTGGAAACGCTTTTGGCAGATGCCGAGTTCTCGGAGCTGTCGGGAGGCCGGTTGTATCCGGGTATCGCGCTCCTGGCCACCCCGTCGCCTTACGTCGTCCACAACCTGCAAAGCGGCATTGATGACAATACCATCGGCGGTAAGCGCGGGCCGGGCCGCATGGTTTACGCCGTGCTGGCCGTCACCACTGGCAGCAGCTTCAGCCCGCTCGGGCCGCTGGTGTCTGCCAGCGACCGGCTGCTGCACGGCGCGGCGGCGTCTCTGCCGTCGTGCGAGATCACCGTAAGCCGGGAGGGATTCGTCCGCTACCCGGACTTCAAAGACAACGTGCGCTACAACCTGGCCGGGGCCATGTATGCTGTCACTTTCCAGCCCCACACCTAAGAAGAGGATTTATTATGCCTTATCGTGTTATCGGCAAAAACGCCGCTATTTTCGTCAAGATCGGCGGGCCACAGGACGGGTCTGCCCCGCAATACGGCAACGCCATCCCGATTGTGGCCCTTGCCAAAACCATCAAGCGCGAAGACAGCAGCACGATGACCGATATGTCCGCCATCGGCGACGACTTCGACGTAATGCAGTTTGTGCGCGGCGGAGGAAAAATCACCTTTGATTTGGAGATTGAGGAGACCGGCCCGCAGTTTGACGGCGCCCTGGGCTACTATGCCCAGGTCAGCATCAAATCAAATAGCAGCCTCGCAAACCCGGCTATCTTCAGCGGTGTCGTTTCCGGTTATTCGATGGACTTTCCGGAAGGTGCTCAGACTGAGTCCGTCACCATCACACTCGGCGCGAACGGCGCATAGCAATGAGCATCACAGGCACAGCACTCAAAATACCTGTCTTCGACTGCATGATAATGGAAGTGAAAATGAACCTAGACGAAATTGAGATTGAAGTGCGCCCGCAGCGCACCTGCGACGTGGACATTTCCCAGTGGACAAAGGCGCCGCTGGTGATCACGCTCACCGAGCCGGATGTAGCCGCGACGTTTGAGGCGGCGGCGGAAGTGGCCGTGTTCAAGAAGCGGAACCCGACCTGGCCGGACAGCCTGTGCCGGATCGTCGCCGCGCTGGCGCACTCGCACGCTGCGCCGCCGCCCGGCAAGACGGGGCCGGGCATCTTTTACGAGCGGCTGGCAAAGCAAAACGCGGATGCGTTTAGCGCGGTGATGACCGCCTACAATACCGAGTTTGCCAGCGCCGACACCCTGCCTGCCGCGATTGACGACGCAAAAAACGCCTGAGGCGGCCCGAAGCGTGGGGGCAGCGGGCCGCCCTGTTTTTATGCACGACCTACCTGCACCGACATCCGCGTCAATGCCAGGGGCTAACGTGGACCGACATCGCTGAACTTGGCGCACATCACGAGTGGGAAATCGAAGCGCAAGAAAAATAGAAGAAGCGCAAGAAAAATAGAAGAAGCGCAAGAAAAGTAGAACCCGATGACACTCGCTGAACTCATTGTTAAAATATCGGTGCAGGGTGCATCCGCCGTGGAAAGCGCCCTGAGCCGCACGACCTCTGCCATTCACGCTGTCGAGCGGGCCGCCCAGGCCGGAGGCAGCGGCCTGGGCAAACTTGAAGACGGGCTGCGGAACGCAGCCAAAGCCGCAGGACTGACTGCGCTTGCCCTCGGCGCGGTCACTGCTGTCGCCGCCAAAGGTCTCTTCGACGAGGGCATCCGCTTTGACAGTCTTTCGCGGGGACTGCAAGCAGTCACCGGGAGCGGAAAAGAGACAGCGGCGCAGATGGCCCGACTGCGCGTCGTGGCCCAGCTCCCCGGACTCGGCTTGGAAGAAGCGATTCAGGGCAGCATTAACCTGCAAGCGGCGGGGCTGTCGGCCACGCGGGCGGAAGGAGCGCTGACCGCCTTTGGCAACGCACTGGCGACGGTGGGCAAAGGCAAAGCGGACCTTGACGGAGTGACACTGGCACTGACGCAGATTGCCGCCAAAGGCAAGGTGACAGCCGAAGACATCAACCAGATTCAGGAGCGTACACCTCAGGTTAGACAAGCGATGATAGCCGCCTTTGGCACAGGCGACACCGAACAACTCCAAAAAATGGGAGTGACCGCGAACGATTTTATTGATAAAATTATCGCCCAGCTTTCCAAGTTGCCACAGGTCACAGGCGGGGCCGGGAATGCCCTAGAGAACCTGTCGGATAAAATCAAGCTCACTTTCCTTCCCATCGGGCAGGGGCTGGCGCGGATGTTTGAGGCGGCGGAACCGGCCATTGAAGGCGTGCTGACGCGGATGGAGCCGGTGGTTCGGCGCATCTCTGACCTGTTCAACAAGGTGGCAAACTCCGGCGTTCTGGGCGACGTGATCAATCAGGCCGCCGACGGCATCGAGCGACTAGTTGGCCTGGTGGGCGGCGGCAAAGCCAGCGATGCGTTCACGCACTTCTTCGCCCAAGCGCTGTCTGTGATGGCGAATTTGCCTACTGTCGCCGGGGAAGTCGGCAAAAACATCGGCACAGCGTTTGACATTTTGAGGACGGACGCCGGGGAAGTGTTCCGCTACCTGGAGGAAAAGGGGCGGGCGGCCATTCAGGTGCTGGTCATTGCTTTCCAGACCGGCATCGAAACCATCAAAGAAGAGCTGTCCGCGCTGCCGTCGGCTTTGCTCTCGATGCAAAGCTCGATGCAAAGCCTGCATTTTAGCGATGCGCTCGACACGCTAAGGGGGGATGTCAACCCGGTAGAGCAGGTGGGCAGAAATAGCATCTTGCAGGGAGCCGTTGGCGACTTCACCGGCGTTGCCGCGCCGAACCTGCGCGGGTTAGAGGGGCTGACCCCGCTGACTAATATCTTGAAAGACGCGCCCAATTTTGAGCGGCGCATATTGGCCGCTTCCGCCGCGCCGCCGCCGCTGCCGGAACACGCAGTCACGCCGGTGGTCAGCGCGGCGGGCGCGGCCATGCAAAAGCAGACCGGCACACTAGAGGCGATTGAGCGGAATACTGCGAAGGCGGCGGATATGCTGGACCTTCGCCGGGCGACGTATGGCGGCGCCGCGCTGGCTCAGCTCGGGGCGACGCCGACGGAACTTGGGTACGGCGGCGGGCGGGCTACTCGGTCCCAGTCCTTCGGAACAACGGAGCGCAGTGGCTATTCCGCTGGCCCGCGTGTCAAAGAAAGCAACACGCAGCCGGTGCAGGTCAGCTTTGCGCCTGCTGCGAATGAGCTGGAACGGGCCATTCAGAAGGTCGTCAAGGAAGTCATCTCCAAAACCTCCGGCGCGGGGTTTAGGCCGAGGGAAGCGTAAGCAATGGCAATTCAGCTTTTGATGGACGTCGCCGAGCCGCGCCTGCTGCGAGAGGCGCTGATCGCGGGCGTGGACGGCTCTACCCCGTGGGACGAATCGGTCAGCACGGGTTACCTCGTGGACCCGGTGACAAAGACGCTGATGCTGCGTCCGCTGGTGCTGACCTATGAATACGCATCGACATTCACGGGGGTCTACACCCGCCTGAAGAAAAGCGACTACACGCTCATCACGCCTGCGGCTTGGCGGGAGAACCATCGGCGCGGGCAGGGCGATGTGTACCTGGAAAGCACAAATGTCGGCGAGATTGTCACCGTGACGGCCCCCCAGAACGTCAACCAGTCGGTGTACCTGTCGCTCTACTGCCCCGGCGTCGGCTCGGATAAAGCGGCTATTCTCGAATGCGGGTGGGGCACGCCCGGAGCGGCAGGGACGGTCTCGCTGCGCCTCTACTCGGACGGCAACTGCGCGGTCTACAAAGGCGTCGCTGTCGTCGGCCTGTATGACCTCGAAGGCATCTCGTCGCTGACGGGCGGGGCCACGCAAAACCGCACGGCGAGCCTGGTCGACCAAACCGTCAACCTCTGCATCATTCCGTGCCGCCGCCGGGAGCTGCTGGTGCTTGCCAACAAAGGCGCGGGCTTCACGCACGCCTTCGCGGACCTCGACCCCTCCCTCATCAATATCATCACCGCCGCCGGTCAGTTCTGGTGGCGCGTGCCGACCGGCAAAGCCTCGGTGCAGATGAGCTTCTGCCCGCGTGCGACCGTGGGCGACGCCTATTCCCCCGTGTTCACGTTCCTCTATCCGCCCGAGTCGGGCCGCACGTTCTTTGCCGACCTCGCCTCCGACATTGACCGGCTGGACGGCGTGAGCGCCGCCGTCGCCACGCTGGTCAATCCCGACCTGACGCCCTATACCCCCGGCGGCGTGCAGGCGCGGATTAAAGTGCATCTGACCGGCGACGGCTCAGGCAGCCAGTTTGTGTACGTCGCCGATATGGTCTCAAATCCGGTGACCACGACGACGGACGGCAGCGCGGCCTTCGACATGACCCCCTACCTTAAAAGCCTGTCTCTGGCCGTGCCCGAGGAAGGCGGGGCCAGCCTGCACTTTACGTGCCGCACGCCGGGCAAGATGCAGCAGGCAGGGCTGTCGCAGATCGTCGCCGTCGGGGACCGCCCGGTCGCGCTCCGCATTGACGACTTCTCCGATTATCCGATTGACCTCTTCCGGGGCACGGCGGCAAAGCCCGACCTGACCGTCGCCCGCCTCAGCGACTTGGAAGAATTGTCGTGGACTGCGAGTGACCGCGACCTCCAGCTCCATCTCTATTCGTTCGTGCGTGCCCGCGCCTACGACGGGCACTCGCTGGCCTTTGCGGTCCAAAACCTCGTGACAACGGCAGGCTTTGCGGCAGGGAGCGTTGACGTCACCGACGACGGCTTCCTGCTGCCCTACTCGCCAGGCGTCAGCAAAGGCGACTTCCAGGTACTGCCCCAGCGCGGAGACACGCCGTTTTCGTTTCTGACGAAGCTGCGGGCCGACTACGCGGCGACATGGATTACGGGCTGGGCACCTTCTTTAGCGGGCATGGTCTACCGCTTCCGCGATCCCAACAGCTTTGACCCGGCCCCGGCAATCACCATTTACGAATCGCGGGACGCGGCGCTAAGCGACGACGCTGACCCGGACTACCTGTACCGGCAGACGGTGCGAAGCCTCACCACTCACCCCGAGCCGCCCGAAGGCAATCAGGTCATCATCATCGGCTACGACAAGGGCACGCGGCAGTACCTGCGCTCCCAGTTTGACGATGCGGCAAGCCAGGACCCGGCCACGCCGCCTGCCTTGCGCCCGGCCAACTGGCGAGGCCAGACGGTGCGCGTGCAGGTCATCAGCCCGGACTTCTCCACGCAGGCGACGTGCGACCGGGCGAGGGACATCATCGCGGCGCGGCTCGTCTACGGACGCGACATTATTGAGTGGGAGAGCGATTTGTTGATGAACCCACAGACGGGCGTGCCTCTGTGGAAGGGCGACGTCGTGCGGATCGTTAGGGCCAGCGGGACCGTGCGCGGCGACTACCGCATCCTGTCGCTGTCGTGCGAGTTTCAGTTCGAAGGCGTTGTGCCAGTGCGCCGCGCCACGTACCGGGGACTGCGGTTGTAAACAGTGATTTACGCTGAAACTGTGATGTTGTCTGGGGGTAGCCTCAAAGGCGAATAATTTATGGCCGTAATTAATGTTACCCTTGACGGGAATAGTCCCACGTATCCACGGCGCGACGCATCTTTGCCGCCTGATCCGCCGCAGCAGTCCCTGATTTCTGGCGATGTGACCTCTACGGTCTCCGACGTCCTATATAATGTGCGTGCGGCCACCTCGAGTGTCAATAATTACCCGGCCACTGCGTCCTTTAATCTTTCACTGCGTGGACTTTCCGATTCGGGGTTGAGGCCGCAACCAATCATCGTTGCCGTGACGTGCCCGGATTGGGTCGCCACAGGCGGCGTCATCAATGTCAAGGTTGAGTATTACAATCCTGGCCGGGGCAGCTCCGGCAGGAATGAGTTCTATTATCTCGGCCAAACCGTCATTGCCTGCACCATCACAGGCGACATCGTGTTTAGCGACCCCCGCACCGAAGCTGACGGCAATTATTCGGTTTTAGCCACAGCCATTCCCGCCAATTCGTACGGCCCCTATCAATACGGCTGGCTGAGTAGTGGGGGCGGTCTAATTCCTGGTGAGACATCGGCTTCGCACAGGGCCAAAATCGATAAAACGACCGCGCATCACTACACAGCGAATGTCACCGCAGAGATTACAGCGGACAACAAATGCAAGGTGCGTGTTACAAAAAGCTATTCATTTGACACCGATGATAAAGGCCGGATCATTGTCAAAGGCTGCACCGACCCAACTGCCACAAACTACAACCCGAATGCCACGCAGGACGACGGAAGTTGCACCTATGCCCCGCCGCCGCCTCCCGCCGTGACGCCCTGGCTGTCTGCCGACCGTTCGGCGACGGGGCAGGCGGCACGGGTCACCACCGGCACCGGCGGGAAACTGCTGCTGTCTCTAGCGACGAACCACGCCGCGCAAACCTGGGAAGACCATTTGGCAACATTCGCTGCCGCCCGGCCCTGTCTGCGCTACGACCGGCGCTCGCCGATGCACCAGATGCGGGTCAGCTACGAAGACGCGGGCGGCATATTGACGCGCACTACCGAGAACGAGGGGACGAATTGGACCATGCCAACCACTGTGACGAGCACGGGCAAGTTCCCGGCCTTCTGCATCACGCCAACGGGCACGCAGCATCATTTTTGGGTGGCAGGGGGGCAGGTGCTGAGCTGCGTCCTGGACCCGCAGGGGCACGTCCTGATGGCGGCGGCCACCGTCGTCGCGTCCGGCGCCGCCGATGATGCGCTCGCGGCCTGGCACAACGCCGACACGGGCGATGTGTTCCTCGCGTACCGGAGAGGCAGCGGAATCACGACGTTGCGGAGCGTCGACGGCGGGAAGACGTTTACCTAGCCCGCGACTTTCCGTGCGGAAAGTCAGCAACCTATCAAAGTCAACAACCTACAAAAGTCGTTTCCGCTTCGCCTTCTCGCTGCGCGTGTTCACGAGCAGGCGGGTGAGCGGCGCGGCGGCAGTGTGCGTCTCCCGGACGTGTTCCATGCTATTGTGCAGGTAGTTCATCGTCGTCTTTAGGTCCTTGTGCCCGGCGATCTGGCTGGCGGCCCAGACGTTCGTTTTGGACAGCTCTGTGATGGCGTAGTGGCGCAGGCCGTGCAAACTGAAGCCGGACAGCCCTGCGTAGGCGAGGTAGCCGCGAAAGTCGCCACTGAAGTTGGAGCAGTCAATGCGCGTGCCAAAGGCGGTGACAAACAGAAACTCGCTTCCGCACGCCGGGCGCTTCTTCAGATACGCCTGCACGATCTCGATCCACGCAGGCGACACCGGGATCAGGCGCGGCTCCTTGCCTTTTGCCGTGCGGACGGCCACCTGGCGCTTGACGGCGTCGAAGTCTTCGAGCCTGAGCGACAGCATCTCGCCTGCCCGCATGGCCGTCTCAATCAGCCCTGACACGATGGCGCGATTGCGGCGCAGGTAGAACTGACGCGACGCGGCGGGCATGAAGCGGGCATTCGGGTTTGCCTTGATGCTCCACCGCTCATCGAGGGCCTTCAGGAGCCGCCGGATTTCGTCGTCGGTCGGCATCCGCACGAACGGCTTGGGTGCTTTGACGACCTTGTAATCCGACAGCGGGTTGCCAGGGAGGTAGTCGTCTTTCGCGGCCCAGGCAAAGAACATCTTGGCGACGACGGCGTCGTGGCGGCGCGTGGTGGGGCTGATGCCCGCTTCCACGCGGGAGGCGAGGTAGCGCGTCAGGTGACGGCCCCGGAAGGCGCACACGCCAAGCCCCTGCTGCTCTGACCAGCGGCGCAGGCCCGCGAGTCGGTCGAGGTAGGCGAGGACCGTTTTCGGGGCGCGGCCCGCAATGAGGAAGGCCCGCCAGTCTTCCACGAGGTCGGCCCAGTTCGCCTCTTCGGCGGCCAGTGCCGGGAGTGCCCCGGCGTCCTCTTCATCTTCGCATGCGGCGCCGCGCAGCAGATTGACGCGCCGACCATCGGTTTTTACATCTGATTTCATAGTTGTTCTTGCCTCTATTTTTGCCAAAGCTGAACCCCCCTGACCCCAAGTGTTTCCTGCAAAAACTGTGATGTTTCTCAGGATAACATACTGCGCGAAAAGAAAACCCCCACTCTAAAAACGAGAGTGAAGGGGATGATTGACTAGTTAAAGGCCGACACGCGGATTCGAACCGCGGACCTGCTGTTTACGAAACAGCTGCTCTACCACTGAGCCATGTCGGCAGGACCTTTTGCTATGAACGCTTTTGATGTTAACAAACTAATTATACTCGATGGTGACCCGGCTGTCAAGAGGCGGCGGGCGCAGCGAACGGAACATTTGCAGTTTGATCCGGGCAATTGGTGATGAGGCCATCCACTTTGCAGACATCGCGCATCCGGCGCACGTCTTCACTGAGGTCTACGGTCCAGGCATACACAAGAATGTCCCGGCGATGCAGGACTTCGACCAGCGCCGGGGTCAGCAGCCGATGATGCCAGGTGACCGCCTCAGTGTCCAGCGCCAGCAGGAACGCAGAGGTAATAACCGCGCCCTGGTCCATATCCAGCGTCAGGCTGAGGGGAATACGCGGGTCCAGACCGCGCAGGATTCGGCGGCTCGCGTCTCCCGCCCCGGCCACCAGCAGCGACTCGCGGGGAAAGTTGTGGCGGCGAATGGCGCGGGCCATCAGATTTTCTGTGCCCGGCTCCTTGAAGTCCAGCATCAGGCCGACGTGCTCCTGCCGGGCCAGGTCAAACGCCTCGTCCAGCGTCGTCAGCGTATCGCCCCAGTCGCCCCCATGCAGCCGCCACTGCGAAAGGCTGCGGTCCCGCAGCGCCACCTCAGCCCCATCCAGCAGATGCACGCTGTCATGGTCCAGAATCAGAATGTCATCGCGGGTGCGCCGCACATCCATTTCCAGCATTCCGGCCCCCGCCTCAATCGCCCGGCACAGGGAAGCCAGCGTGTTGCCCGGCGGCACCAAATACGGCGCTCCGCGATGACCGACAATAGGGAAAGAACGCAGCAGGGAGGGCATAGATGTGTGCGCTTCTAAGGGCCAAAGACCTATGTGCAAAAAAAAGGAGAGCACTGCTCTCCTTTCTTGCGTTGTGAACTGGTGGGTAACTGTGCCGCCTACCGGACTTGAACCGATGACACCTCAATTTTCAGTCGAGTGCTCTACCAACTGAGCTAAGGCGGCCTGACGAGACGAATTATACCTGCGGCTTTCAGAAAAAGCAAGAGGCAGGCCGAGAAAAAATGCTCCCTGACAGAGTTGAACTGCCACTCGCAGAGTGTAAATCTGATTTGCTACCGCTACAACAAGGGAGCTAAACGGGGCGAACAGCCTAGAGTATACCCTGGCAAGTCAAAAAAAGCCACAGGAGATCAAGCCGCCCAGTAAGAATATCGGCCTGCAATGCCGAAGACGGAGGGCATATTACTAGGTCGGTCTGCGGACGGCACAGCTATCAAAGCCCTTTCGGGCCAGCGAAAGGGCTTTGATAGCTGAGCCGTCGCGCTTCCGTGTGAAAGAGTAATAACGACCTTTTCGGGGCGGAGGCTCAGTCCCCACCGGGCCGAGGCGCAGGCCCCACAGAGCCAGGCCATACAGTCCGAATGCCCACAGCCAGGCCAGGCGTCGCGGCGCGGCGGCCAGAGGCAGCCGGGGCCGCGCCGGGGCCAACGGCGGCGCCACAGGAAACAAGGCGGCTTCCTGTGTGTCTTTCGGGGCAGGCGGAAGCGAGCAGCGGGCCAGCAGATGCACGAGCGCCACATACATTCCCTGCCGCCGCTGGAAGTCAGCGGTGTCGGACGGGCTGCCGTAATGCGTTTCCACCAGGGCGCTCAAATACCCCTGCCGGGCAAACCAGCGATGGGCCAGGGACGGTTTGGCTTCCGCCCCCCAGGCGGTCGGATGGACGGCATAGCCGGACACTGCCAGTATCCGCACGGCCTTCTGCTGCAAGGTATGTTCGGCCCGGTCCTGCGCGGTGGTGGTCGCACGGGGGACTTCCAGGCAGTCGGCGTCATACTCATCATCGCCATCCCAGTTGTGAGCATCAATTACCAGCGCCGGAGCAATGCGCTGCACAGCCCCGGCCAGCGCCCGCGTTTCCGGCTGCTGAAACGCTCCCCAGTCGCGGTTCAGGTCTGCCCCCACCCCATTTTTGCGCGTATTCGCCACTGCGCCGTCGGGATTTGCCATCGGGACAAAATAAAATGTCGTGTGAGCTAAGGCCGACCGCAGGGACAGATCACCGCCAGCCGCCAGACGGTCAATCAATCCCAGGATCGCTTCGGTAGAGGCCGGCTCGTCGCCATGCTGACGGCACATCAAGAAAATGCGGGTGGCATGGGCGGCATCCGCGCCGGGAGCCTGGGCGCGAACCAGCCACAGATCGCGCTTGCCATGCGCGGATTTGCCGATGGAAACGACTTGCAGCAGTGGCGATTTGGCGGCGGCGGCCTTGAGCCGGGCCGTCAGCGCCGGGTAGCTCGTGACGACGGGCCGGGCAGCAGGGGCGGAATGGCAGAGCAGCAGAGGAAGACCCCCCGCCCCAATCATGGGGAGCCAGAAGTTAGGAAAGACCCGCCGCATCACGCCCCATCCTCCGGCAGCGCCTCGGTGTAGACACGCGGCAGGCGGGCGCTTGCCAGCAGGCGGCGGCCCGGAACCGTGACCACATCGCCGACCGAGACGCCGGGAACATCCGTCACATCCACCGTGCAGATTTGCATGGCGACACGCCCCAGCACTGGCACGCGCCGCCCGCGCACCGTCAATGTCAGAGGAGTGGGCCGCAGCCACGCTTTCAGGCCGCGCAGGCCCTTCGCGGCGCTGGCGGGAGACACAGCATAGCCGTCGGCATAACCCACCGGGACCACGGCCAGGGTGGACGCCCGGCGAGTCACAAACTCGCTGCCGTAGCCTATCGGCGTCCCCGCCGGGACTGAGCGCACCGACACAATCCGCGCCTGCATCCGCCAGGTTTCTTTAAACGCCACCGAGCGCGGCACAGCGGCGGACGGGTACTGCCCGTACAGCACCGTGCCGGGCCGGACAGCGTCCAGCTTCATTTCGGGAAACCGAAACAGCGCCGCCGAATTGGCGCAGTGCCGCAGGCCGGGATCAATCCCCGCCGCCGACAGCTCTGCCAGGACGCGCTGAAAGGCCGCAAACTGCACCCGCGTGTGCGTGGCATCGGCTTCCAGCGCCCGGCCAAAGTGCGTGTAGACCCCGGCTAGCCTGACGCCGGGCGTTTCCACAATTTGCCGGGCCAGCGCGACGGCTTCGCCCGGCAGCACGCCCAGCCGCCCCATGCCGGTGTCCACTTTCAGATGCACCGAGGCCAGTTTACCCGCGTCGGCGATTGCTTTCAGGCCCGCCGCATCGCACACGGTCAGGTCCAAATTGGCTTCGGCGACTGCCGCCGCCTGCCCCGGCAGGAGGGGCAGAAAAACCAGAATGCGGCCAGTCATGCCTACCTGACGCAATTCCAATGCCTCGGCAAGCGTCGTGACAGCAAAAAAGTCCGCCCCGGCCTCTTGAAATACCCGCGCCGTTTCGACCGCCCCATGCCCAAACGCATTGGCTTTGACCACGGCGATTGTCTGCACCTGTGGCCCGGCGAGGCCGCGAATGGCCTCAAAATTGTGGCGCAGGGCAGCGCGGCTGACAGCAATCCAGGCATCGGGCATCAGTTCGGGCAGAGTGTCAGGCGTCATGGCGCGGTATCGTCTCCGGGGTCTGGGTCAGTCGGCGGCGCGGGCAGTGTTAGAGGAGCCGTTTGTTTGCCGCGCCACGCCTGCACTTCGGCCTGCATCGCGTCGCGGTCTCCCGACACATAGCGCAGGGTCGTCAGCATGAACTCTTTGTGCGCGGCGGCACGGGAAGCGACGGTGCGGCCCGTGCCGTTCAATCGCTGCGTCTCAAACAGCACGGCAGGAATGCCTAGCTTCAGGCTGATCCAGCGGTGCGCCAGCCGCGCCAGATGCGTGTCCGTGACGGTGAACCGCCCTACCGGGAAGCCTTCGGCCTGCATCACATTCTGCACAGTGGTTCGCTCGTCTTCCAGCCTGGCAATCAGCGGCTGGCTCGCCCTGCTGCCCGGTCCCACGATCTCCAGAAAGTCCGGGTGCGTGTCGTTCGGGTACAGCTCGTGCTGGTCGGTCACAAAGTCCGGGCGCAGGCGCAGCACCGTCTGGTACAGCGCCCGCGTCTCCGGCTGCGTGCGTTTCAGCCAGTCCCGGTTCAGATCGGCATCATGGGCATTGTGCCGCAGGAACGCTTCGGAGCCATCCGGGTTCGCCATCGGGATGACAGACACCGTCGCCCGCGTCAGCGCATCAGCCAGCGTGGAGCCGTCTTCGGCTTTGACGAGCTGAGTCAGAAACGCCAGCGCCGCTTCGGTGGAGGCCGGTTCATGCCCGTGCTGACGGCAAATATAGAGTATTTTCTTCGGCACAGCGCCCTCGGCTTCCGCGTCGGCCTTGACCGTCACCAGCCACAGCGAGCGGCCTTTGACGGACGTGCCCACCGTGGTCAGCGTCATCCGCTTGCTGTGCGCCTGGTCGTAGTCGCGCAAAGCTCTGAGCTGCTGCACCATTGGCGCGTAACGAGTCGTGCCCGGCGGGCGTTTCAAATTACGCTCGGCCTGCGCGGGGCTTGGCAGGGCCGTCAGTGCCAGCAGGGCGGCAAGAACAAGTAATCGAGGCATAACGTGCATCCTCTGTTTCTAAGTATCGGGGAAACCCCGGCAATTTTGCAGGGCAACCTCCCCCAGCCCCTCCTTCAGAGGGGGGTCGGATAAAGACGGAAAGAATCAAGAGGGCAGGGACAAGCCGCTGCCCTTACAGGTCCGGTTCTTCTCCTAATTTCTGGCTCCCCTCTGAAGGAGGGGCTGGGGGAGGTTCCTACTTCCCCTTCAGCTTCCGCACCAGCTTTTGAGCAGTCGGCTTGCCTTTGGTATACAGCCAGTACGCAGGCTTGTTGTAGACCAGATCAAACTCACCAATGTACTCGACGTAGCGTGTGCCGAAGCCTTCCTTGAAGCGGTTCAGGCCCTGCAAATGATCCTCTTTTTCCAGGTCTGCCGACGACTCGCCTTCCTGACGGCGGCGGGGGGAGACGCCCCGGAAGTCGTACCACCTGCAGCCCGCCTCCCGCGCCCAGCGGATCATGGCCCACTGCATCGCGTAGTTCGGCATCACGTTCCGGTGCTCGTTGGACGACTCGCCGTAAACATACCAGCACTTGTCGCCGATGGTAAAGCACAGCGCCCCCGACAAAATCTGGCCTTCATAACGAGTCATAAACAGCTTGGCAAGACCAGAAGGCACAAGACTGTCCCAGAGCGTCTGGAAGTACGACAGCGGGCGCGGGCGAAAGCCGTTGCGCTGGCCCGTCACCTGCATCAAGTCGTTGAACGTCTTCAAATCGTCCCGTGTCAGGTCTGTCACCGTTTCCACGCCGTGCTTTTCCGTCGCCAGCTTGATATTGCGCCGTACCTGCGGCTTGAACGCCGCCAAGAGGTCCGCCTCGGAGCGGCCCGCCAGATCGAGCTGCATCACGCAGCGCGGCTGCGTGCCACCGAAGCCCTGCACATCAAAGTCCGCAGGCGGCATGAAGCCGTGCTTTTGGAGCAGGGCTGTCACGTCAGTGCGCTCTATGGATACGGCGGGGTCGATTTTCAGAAACGCCGCCCCGTCGGCGCGGGCACGTTCTTTGATCGCCGCCAGCAGCGCCGTCAGCGCGGCCTCATCGGTCCAGTCTTCTAAGAGCGGCCCGCGAGGCGCATAATAAAACGGCCCCACCAGCGGCAGCGTCCGGCGCAGGATCGCCGCGCCGCCAGCCAAGCTCTCGCCCCGAAACAGGCCCAGACGGATCGGCGTCCAATCCGCCCCCTTCACCGCGCCCCACTCCCACGCCTGCAGGACATCGCCTTCGGGAACACGCCCGACAAAGAGGTTCCAGGCGGCATGGTCGGCATCGGTTTTCAGCTCGCGGACGGTGAGAGCGGCGGGGGAGGAAGGCGAAGAAATCATGCCGTCAGTATGGCACAGGGCAGGCCGGGTGTCAACCGCGCAGGCGGCTTGACGCAGGGTAGACGTATCTAACCACTGGCGATATATTTTGCGTTGCCTATTCCCCACAGGCCGTAGCGCCGAGGGGCTAAACCCCCTCGCTGGGGGGCGAAGCGCCTTAAAACCCGCCTGCGCGGGTGAAGAACAAGATTAGGACCAAGCACAGGAACAGGTTCTTCTCCTACCCTGCTCCGTACCCGCGCAGGCGGGTTCAAGGCGTCCGCGCCCCCCAGCGAGGGGGTTCA